>NZ_NOYR01000034.1:0-570328 GCF_002258885.1 Rhodococcus sp. 06-1474-1B
CTTTTTGTCGGTTCGCTGCTCGGGACCACGGTTGAGCTGGCAGACCGCGACCACCGGGCATTCGAGTTCCTTGGCCAACAGCTTGAGCTGACGGGAGAAGTCCGAGACCTCCTGCTGACGCGACTCGACCTTCTTGCCGGACGACATCAGCTGAAGGTAGTCCACCACAATGAGTTTCAGGCCGTTGCGCTGCTTCAGGCGTCGCGCCTTGGCTCGAATTTCCATCATCGTCAGGTTGGGCGAATCGTCGACGAAAAGCGGTGCTTCGCTGATCTCGCTCATGCGACGGGCCAGCTTGGTCCAGTCGTCGTCGGTCATCTTTCCGGAACGCATGTCACCGAGCTTGATCTTCGCTTCCGCGGACAGCAGACGCATGACGATCTCGGTGCGACTCATCTCCAGAGAGAAGATGACACTGGGCATGCCGTGCTTGATGGAGCACGAACGCATGAAATCCATACTTAGGGTCGACTTACCCACGCCAGGCCTCGCCGCGACGATAATCATCTGACCAGGGTGAAGGCCGTTCGTGATCTCGTCGAGTTCGGCGAATCCCGTCGGCACGCCGAGGGAGATGCCGCCGCGGCTGGCGATGGAGTCGATTTCGTCCATCGTGGGCTGCAGCAGCTCTTCGAGGGGGAGGAAGTCCTCGGAGGTGCGTCGCTCGGTGACCTCGTACACCTCTGCCTGTGCGCGGTCGACGACCTCGGCGACGTCCTGACCGTCGGCTCCGGCGTAACCGAACTGCACGATGCGGGTACCGGCTTGCACGAGCCGCCGGAGAATGGACTTCTCCGCCACGATCTCGGCGTAGTACCCGGCGTTGGCGGCGGTGGGCGTCGTCTGAGTCAGCGTGATCAGGTACGGCGGGCCGCCGATGCGCTTGAGCTCGCCGCGGCGATCCAGCTCGGCCGAGACGGTCACCGGGTCGGCAGGCTCACCGCGGCTGTAGAGGTCGAGAATGGCGTCGTAGACGTTCTGGTGTGCCGGCCGGTAGAAGTCGCCCGGACGGAGCACCTCGAGCACGTCGGCGATGGCATCCTTGCTCAGCAGCATGCCACCCAACACGGACTGTTCGGCGGCCATGTCCTGTGGCGGCTGTCGCCCGAAGTCTTCGCCCGGACCTTCGCTGGAGGAGGAGCCGGAGTAGTCGGACTGTCCTCGATCGTCCACAACTGCCACGCGAACCGGCCGTCCTCTCCCCATAGTCCGAGCACGGCCGGGTAACACCCGGACGTGCGGTCAAGCAAGTTCTACCCCCGGGCACCGACAGGTCCTGTTCGGTACCGGATCCGCGCTGCCCCGGCACCGTTCGACGGCATCGAGAGAGACGCTGGAGGGACGTTAAGCGGTATCGCCAGGAGTCACAACACAGGCTGTGGATGGATCTGTGGATGAAATGTGGACGAGGTTGAACAACGGTGTTGACCGTCTGGGGATAACCTGGGTATAACTTTTGGACTTTGAACCATTCCCGCACGTCAAGGCGTGTACATAAAGTTTCTTGCCTGTGCATCGTTCTGGGGGCGGCGTGTCGGCCGAATTGACAACTCGGGCGTGTTGAGTAAATGCCGAGTGAACTCCATGGTGAAGTACGTCACACCGGCTGGAAATTGGCACCGAAAAAGTCTTAATGCTGGTTTTCGAGCCGACGGGCCCGATCCCCGTCGGGAATCGGGCCCTCGTACTTCGCTCGAACAGACCGTCAGAGATCGGCCTTCTGCGGGCACAGCGCCGGGTCGAGAACAGTGATCTCCTTCGTACCGATCTGCAGCACCCGGGCCGACGGGATGTCGAAGAAGAGACCGGTGATCCGCAGACGACCCTCCGCGTTCGCGCGTCCCACCACCCGGTGACGGGTCAACGTCTGCAGCTGCACCGCCACATTGACCATCGCGAGCTGGTCGGCCTCGCCGAAGCCCAACTCCGCCGCTTGACGGCCCACCGCGTGCCCACTGCGGAACGCCTCCAGGCTGGCTCTTCCGTGCCCGAGCCACTCGGCCACCGACGGGTCGGCGGCGTTCTCCGCCCCGCCGAGAATGGCCTTCATGGCACCACAACCGGAATGGCCACACACCACAACCGACGACGTACCCACTTCGTCGACGCCGAAGGCAAGAGCTGCCTCCACCGAACAGTCCTGACCTTGGGTGGGGATCATGTTGCCGACGTTGCGCACGGTGAACAGGTCACCGGGGCCGCTGCTGGTGATCGTGTTCGGCATGACGCGTGAGTCGACGCAGCAGAGGAACAGCGTGTCCGGGTCCTGAGACTCGGTCAGTCCTTCCAGGTGCGGACGAATGTTGGGGGCATGAGTGCGGTGGTATTCGGCCACTCCGCTCAACACCGGACGCAGAGCGGCAGGCGAATCCTCCTGCGTGTCGTCGCTCTTGAGCTGCCACGCCCGCCACGGTGCCAACGAGCTGCGCACCGTGGCAGATCCGCGCCGCGGTGGCCCTTCGGTGGCCGCAGCCATCGACGCCGTGCCCACCTCCTCGACGCGCACGGAACCACCGGTCGCCTCGTGTTGGCGGACCCACTCGTTCAACGCGTCGTGCACAGCATGGTCGAGGAAGTCGACTCCGAGATGGACGGTGACAGACGTGCCTGCGGGCACCGTGGCCAACACACGAGTCAGTCGCGGCAGCGCGAGGAAGCTCAGCGAGCCCTCCATCGTCACCCGCCAGGTTCCGTCGACCGTTTCCTCGGCCCGAATCTTCGCCAGCACCACGCGTCGCAGAACCAGGATGATCGAGAGCGCCAGGCCGATCAGCACTCCCTCGAGCAGGTTGAGCGCCACGACACCCAGCACCGTGACTGCGTAGACAGCGATGTCACCGGTCTTGTTGGCGATCTTGATGTCGGCCAGTTTGATGAGCTGCACACCGATCATCACGAGCAACCCGGCGAGCGCCGCGAACGGCACGAGCTCGACGATCGAAATGAACAGCACCGAGAAGATCAGGATCCACACGCCGTGCAGAATCGCCGACGCACGAGACTTGGCACCGACCTTGACGTTGGTCGCGCTACGCACGATGACGCCGGTGATCGGCAGGCCACCGATGGCACCGGAGGCCATGTTGCCCGCACCCTGCGCCATCAATTCGCGGTCGAAGTTGGTGCGCTCACCGCTGTGCATCTTGTCGACGGCCACAGCGGACAGCAGGCTCTCGACGCTGGCGATCAGCGCGATGGTGATGACACCGGTGGCGAATGCGCCCCACTGACCGTCGGGCATGATCGGGAAGCTCAGAGACTCGATGAGGTTGCCCGGCAACTCGATTCGCTCGACGTCGAGCGAGAAAAAGATCGAGACCGCGGTTGCAGTGACCACTGCAACCAGTGCCGCAGGCACTTTGGAAACCTTGGCCATCACACTGGACACGCCAGCCAGTCGCGGCCACGAGAACATCAGCACGACGACGATGCCGCCGACGACGATGGACGGCCATTGGCCGTCGGCCACGGAACGCGGAATGGCGAGGAGGTTCTGCACCGCGGAGCTTTCGGATTCTCCACCGAGCAGCACGTGAATCTGTTGCAGCGCAATGGTTATACCGATGCCGGCGAGCATCGCGTGAACGACCACCGGCGAAATGGCAAGTGCACTACGAGCAATGCGGCTCATGCCCAGAAGAACCTGGACGAGGCCGGCCAACACCGTGATGGCACATGTTGTGGCCCAACCGAATTGATTGACCAACTCGGCGACCACCACAGTCAGACCCGCAGCCGGACCACTGACCTGCAACGGCGATCCGCCGAGAATACCGGCGAGAATGCCGCCGACCACAGCGGCGATGAGGCCGGCCATGATGGGAGCGCCGGAGGCGACAGCGATACCGATCGAAAGTGGCACTGCCACAAGGAAAACGACCAGCGAGGCCGGTAGGTCGTACTTGATTATCGACCCGACCCGAGACGGCGGCTCGGATCGGGTCTTCGGACTGGGTTCTGAATCGTGCTCTGCTGTCGTTGTCACGGCAGTTCCTCCGGGCGTCTAGGCGTCAGGTCGGTCGATCGTGTTCCGGCTTGGAATGTCGCCCCCAAGTAAAGGGTACGCAAACCTCGGCCGAAGGTGGCACCGAGAGAGATCCTTCACAATTTGGAAACCGTTGTGACAGTTGAATTTTGTGAGATGGCACGAAAAAACCCCACGAACCGAAGTTCGTGGGGTTTCTTGCAGCCGTTTCGGGCCGAAAGCTGAAAATCAGCTTCCGACGACCTCCAGCTTGAACTTGGCGGTCACGTCGGGATGCAGGTTCACGACGATGTCGTGCTTGCCCGTGCTCTTGACGTGAGCCTTCGGCAGATCGATGCTGCGCTTGTCGACGACCGGTCCACCGGCAGCCTTGAGTGCAGAAGCGACGTCCGACGCGGTGACCGAGCCGAACAGCTTGCCCGAGTCGCCGGCAGTCTTGACAGACAGCGTGACGGACTCGAGGCCCTCGATGGCCTGCTTCAGCTCGTTGGCGTGCTCGAGGCCGCGAACGGCCCGAGCTTCCTGAGCGCGGCGAATGCCGTCGACCTGCTTCTGAGCTCCACGGGTGGCCTGGATGGCCAATCCGCGGGGCAGCAGGAAGTTACGGCCGTAGCCGTCCTTGACCTCTACGGTGTCGCCAGGCGCACCGAGGTTGTCCACATCAGCGGTGAGGATCAGTTTCATACCAATCGCCCCTTTCTATCGAGCCGTCGCGGCGTAAGGCAGCAGTGCTACCTCACGCGAGTTCTTCACGGCAACGGCCACGTCACGCTGATGCTGGACGCAGTTGCCGGTGACACGGCGAGCACGGATCTTTCCGCGATCGCTGACGTACTTACGCAGCAACGTCGTGTCCTTGTAATCGATCGCCGTGTTCTTTTCCTTGCAGAAGGAACACGCCTTCTTCTTGAGCACCTTGTCGCGCAATGGCGGTTTGGGCATGGGTCTTTCTCCGTTACATCTGGTTGTTCTCGATCGAAGGATCTAGAACGGTGGCTCTTCGTCTCCGCCACGTCCGCCGAAGGAGCCCGACGCCGCCGGGGCACTGCCCCAGGGATCGTCTCCACCGGAACCGGAGTTGGACGAGGAGTTCGAGCGGCCGCCGCCCGATCCGCCGGAGGAACCCGAGCCGGAGTTGAAGCCGCCTCCGCCGCCACCTCCACCGCGATTGGCCTTGTTGACCTTTGCGGTGGCGTAGCGAAGTGAAGGTCCGATCTCGTCGACTTCGAGCTCGACGACTGTCCGCTTCTCACCCTCGCGCGTCTCGTACGAACGCTGCCGCAGCCGTCCGCTCACGATCACTCGTGAGCCTCGGGTCAGACTCTCGGCAACGTTCTCCGCTGCCTCGCGCCAGATGTTGCAGCGCATGAAGAGCGCGTCGCCGTCTTTCCATTCGTTCGTCTGACGATCGAATGTGCGCGGGGTGGATGCAACCGTGAAGTTGGCAACTGCCGCACCGGCGGGGGTGAATCGAAGTTCTGGATCAGCCGTCAAGTTTCCGATGACGGTGATGACGGTCTCGCCTGCCATGGTTCCTCTTTCAGTAGTAAGCGTTGTGAGTGCCAGCCTAGGGCCGGACACCGACAATTACTTGCCCTGTCGCAGGACCTTCGTACGCAACACGGACTCGTTGAGTCCGAGCTGACGATCCAGCTCGCTGACGGTGGCAGGCTCGGCGTTGAGGTTCACAACGGCGTAGATGCCCTCGGCATGCTTGAGGATCTCGTAAGCCAGACGACGCTTGCCCCATACATCGACCTTGTCGACGGTGCCGCCATCCTTGCGAACGACGTTGAGGAACGTATCGAGCGACGGAGCGACAGTGCGCTCGTCCAGATTGGGGTCGAGAATGACCATCAATTCGTAATGACGCATAAGACCTCATCACCTCCTGTGGACTAGTGAAAACGGCCACGGACTATCCGTGGCAGGAGGGTCGTTGCGTCAGCAACCCCTCGAAGATACACGAGAGGGCCCTGACCTGCTAATTCCCTCTGGGCGCACAGTCGGGCATTCGCTCGTCATACTCTTGCACCATGCGATCCGGGGTCCGCGCCAGTCCGACGACGGTTGTCGTGGTCGTCGCGATGGCAGCAATCGGGTTGATTCTGGGATATCTGAACAAGGCCCGCTGCGCCGTCGCACCGTTCGACGAGTCCGGACGCAGCACGGTGTTCGACGTCATCAAGGACTCGTCCGTCTGCTACTCCGACATCCAGTTCCTGTGGCTCGGTCGCGATATCGACAATCACATATTTCCCTACATCCACGGGGCCATCACGAGCGACGGAATCCTCACCGGAGGGACGGTCGAGTATCCGGTTCTGAGCGGTCTGCTGATGTGGCTCGGCGCGATCCCGGCCCACACCGACGCGCAGTTCCTGTTGACCTCGGCACTGATCCTTGCGCCGTTCGGGCTTCTCACCGCTTGGATGCTCGGGCGGATGGCCGGCTGGCCGGCGCTGCTGTGGTCCATCTCCCCACCCCTGGTGATGTATGCCTTCCACAACTGGGAGCTACCGGTCGTCGCCTCTGCGGTAGGTGCGATCTTCGTCATGACATTGCCGATTGCATTGCGGCGCAAGGCAATTGCGGCTTCGGTACTGCTGGCGATCGGCTTCTGCCTCAAGATCTATCCGGGCGCGTTCGTGCTCCCGCTCATTGCCTATGTCGTCACCGGCGGAACGAACGGTCGAGAAAAACCGGAGACCGTCCGTGGCCGCTACGACATACGCGGCGGCCTGCAGGTCGCCGGAGCCGCGATCGCCACCGTGGTCGCGGTCAACCTGCCGTTCGCCGTCATCGGTTACGAGGGCTGGCGCGCGTCCTTCACCTTCCAGTCGCTGCGCCAGGCGGACCTGACGACCAACTCCATCTGGTACTGGGGGCTGCGTCACCTCTACGTCAACGACCGCATGACGCCCGACGCGTACAACGACGCCGAAGCGTCGTTCCAGAAAGTCGTCGACGTGGCCTCGCCGCTCCTGGTGTTCGTCGCGTTCGCGATCGCGCTGTGGCTCGGCTTCCGGCGCGCGAACGTGATCGGCACCTATCCCTGGGTCGCCGTGAGCGGGTCGATGCTGTGCGGCTTCATGCTGCTGCACAAGGTGCACTCGCCTCAGTACACGCTGTGGCTGCTTCCCTTCCTCGTGTTGCTTCGGGTCCCCTGGGGAATCGTCGTCGCTTACTTGGTGGTCGATCTGTCGATGGGAATCGGCGTGTTCAAGTACTTCGCTGCGCTGGCCTCCGGCGTCGACGCCAACGACGAGGAATTCTTCGTACTCGTCGGAGTGTGGGGGCGAGCGCTGCTGCTGGTGGTGCTGTTCGTGATGTTCGCCCGCGCTCGCCTGCGGTTTGCCCAACCGGGCGAAACCGACTCGGAGTCGGTAACGTCGCCTCGTTCGTCGACGACATCTGTGACGGCATCACCGAGGCACTAGCGCTTCGGGAAACAGGGCGCTGGGGAAATAGCGCGCAGAGCGGGGCGGGAACATGGCACAGGTGTCGCAATCTCAGGGAAGTACCGAGGACGGCACTGCCGCGGTACGTCGGATCGGTTTGATCGAGGACCACGAATCCGTCGCGCTCGGCCTCAAGGCCATGCTGGCGGACGAACCCGATCTCGATCTCGTGATCATGGCCTCCACCGTGGACGAATTGCTCGCCCACCGAGAGCAGCTCGACCTGGTGGTACTCGATCTGCGCCTCGGCGACGGATCTTCTCCGCGCTCGAACGTGGAACAGCTACACGCCGCGGGATCACGAGTGCTGGTGTACACCGGTGCCGAGAACGCATTCCTGGTTCGGTCCGCTGCACGCGCGGGAGTGCTCGGCGTGGTGCGCAAGTCCGCGCCCGCATCGGCCATCGTGTCCGCGATCCGGCGAGCCGCGAGCGGCGGGCAGGTGGTCACCACGGACTGGGCCGCGGCGATCGACGGCGATCCACAACTGCCCGACGTCGGTCTGAGCCCACGTCAACGCGAGGTACTTGCCCTCTACGCGTCGGGCGAGAAGGCAGGACGCGTCGCCCGCCTGGCCGGACTGTCGGAACAGACCGTGAACGACTATCTCGTGCGTATCCGCAACAAATACGCCGAGGCCGGGCGTCCGACACCGACCAAAACCGATCTGTACAAACGCGCGGTCGAAGACGGGTGGCTCCCGATGCCCGAGCTCCCCTCGCAGGACTGATGACCGGTTGGAGCGCGACTCATGACGCATCGTCAGAGTTGACGGTTCAAATGCCCATAGAAATCAGGGCAGCGAGTCTGTGATCGACCTGTGAGAATGAGTTGGCTCAGGTTTAGACCGTCTCAACCTGCCTCGGCCCTCGGGAGAACTGATGTCCGCACTGCTCGATCCCATGCCCTCGGAACACAGCGACTCCATCTCTGCCGCACCGCTCGCTCGCGGTCTGATCAGCCTGGTGCCGCCCACTGAGCAGCTGGACACGTTCCCCACGCGGCCCGGCCTGACCGACCGTGAGATCGAGGTACTGCTCTGCTGGATTCGCCTCGACTCCAAGACCGAGGTCGCCAAGGCACTGTTCCTGTCACTGGGAACCGTCAACACCCACTTGACGCGCATCCGCGCGAAATACACCTCTGTCGGACGGTCCGCCCCGACCAAGGCCGCCCTGGTGGCCCGGGCCCTGCAGGACGGACTCGTCGACATCTCGGAGCTGTAAGTCTTCGAGCTGTTGCGGTTCGAGAGCGTAGGTCAGACGTGGACTTCGGTGTCCACGCCTTCGCTCTCGAGACGCTTGTTGCGTCGGATGCTGCTGATCAGTGCGGCACCGATGAAGAGGATTCCGACGAAGCCGGTGATCAGTTCGTTGATGTGAACGCCGATCGACACGAGCAGGATGAGGGCCAAGGCACCGATGGCCCAGTGCGCGCCGTGCTCGAGGTAGACGTAGTCCGACAACGTTCCCTTGCGAACGAGGAACACCGTGATCGAGCGAACGAACATGGCACCGATGAAGCCGAGGCCGAGCGCGATGATGATCGGGTCCGCGGTGATGGCGAAGGCTCCGATGACACCGTCGAACGAGAACGACGCGTCGAGGACCTCGAGGTAGAGGAACAGGAAGAAACCGGCCTTGCCGGTCGCCTTCGCCAGTTCGCTCGGGCCGCCGGAGGACTCTTCGCCCTCTTCCTCGATGTGGAACAGTTCGCCGAGACCGTTGACGGCAATGTACGTGATCATGCCGAGCACACCGGAGACCATGACGGTGGAAATCTTGTCGTCGTCGGCGAGGAATTCGGCGCTGAGCACGAGCAGCAGGCCCGCGACGACAACGGACAGCTGATCGAGGCGACCGATCCGGGCGAGAGGCTTCTCCAGCCAGCTCAGCCACGTGATCTCGCGATCCTCGAAGATGAAGCCGAGGAAGAGCATCAGCAGGAACATGCCGCCGAAGGCTGCGATCTGTGGATGTGCGTCGGTGAGGAGCGTTTCGTAACTGGGCGAACCGTCCGGGAAGGTCGCGGCACCGTCGGCGGGCGGGTTGAGTGCCAGGTCGATGGCGGCGACCGGACCGAGGCCCGACGCGGCCCAGACGATGACCAGCGGGAACAGCAACCGCATGCCGAACACGGCGATGACGATGCCGATGGTGAGGAAGATCTTCTGCCAGAACTCACTCATCCGTCGCAACACGGTGGCGTTGATGACGGCGTTGTCGAAGGACAGGGACACTTCGAGCACGCCGAGGATGAGGACGAGAATCATCGCCTCGAGTCCGCCGTATAAGAAGGCCACGATGACGGACACGATGGTGACCGCAATCGACCAGCCGAAGATTCTCATAACCACGTCAGTGGCCTTTCTGGCTAGGAGCAGAGCCCGCAGGCGCGACCAAGTTGGGGGACGAAACGGAAAAACCCCCGCCCATCATGAATGACGAGGCGGGGGTATCCCCAATCTTGGGAGTGCCTTTACTAGACGTTTACTCCGAAGTCCCGGGCGATGCCTGCGAGTCCGGACGCGTAGCCCTGGCCGACTGCGCGGAACTTCCACTCCGCGCCGTTGCGGTACAGCTCGCCGAAGACCATCGCGGTCTCGGTCGAGGCATCCTCGCTGAGGTCGTAGCGAGCGAGCTCGGAGTTGTCGGCCTGGTTGATGACGCGAATGAACGCGTTGCGCACCTGACCGAACGACTGCGAGCGAGCGTCCGCATCGTAGATCGACACGGGGAACGTGATGGTCTCGATCTCCGGCGGCACAGCGGCGAGATCGACCTTGATCTGCTCGTCGTCTCCGTCGCCTTCACCGGTCGTGTTGTCCCCGGTGTGCTCGATGGAGCCGTCGGGAGACTTCAAGTTGTTGAAGAACACGAAGTGCCCGTCGCTCAGGGCCTTCTTCGTCGAGTTCAATGCGATGGCGCTGGCATCGAGGTCGAAGTCGGTGCCCGTCGTCGTGCGGATGTCCCAACCGAGGCCGACCACGACCGCGGTCAGGTTCGGTGCTGCCTTGGTGAGCGAGACATTGCCACCCTTGCTGAGGCTGACGCCCATTGAGAGGTCCTTTCGCAATTGGTTTCCCGTTACGGGTACAACCGTAGTGGGAATGTCCGGTTTCTGGACGTACTCGACCAACGAGCGCGGTGATGCGGAGGTTCCCGTCGGTAGTATCGAACAGGTGACAAGTCGCTGGCCTGGGGTGTTTCGCCGAGGTTCCGAATCGGACGCCGCCGCGCGTCGTTCCCAGGACGCCGCTGTCGCCGCCTTTCTCGACATGGACAAGCGACAGTCCATCGCATCCGCCGGCGTCGAGGCATCCACCGCGCTGCGTCCGGAGGACGGACTCGCCCGCCGATGGTTCGATACCGAGAAGCTGTGTTTCGACGCGGGAGCGGCGTATCTCGCTGCCGTCGAACAGTTCGACGGAATCACCACTGCCGCCGCGAGGTCGGCATTCGACAACGCGACGCGACTGCTCCACGACGCCAGTGTCGCCGTCGATCGTTTCTACGAGGCTCATCGCAGCACTCTCGAGCACGCCTCGGCACAGTTCGCGGCCACCCCGCGCCTGGTGCAGGACGCACTGGCCGAGGCGGACGCTGCGCGGTCCACCGTCGACGAGCAGTACGCCACCTATCCATCACTGCGGCAGGCCTGGAACGAACTGGATGCCGCCACAACACAATTGAACGATGTTCGACGGGATCCGCTGCGTGCGCGAGAGCAGGCCACCGTCGTCCGGGACAGATCCACTGCGTTGCGCGAGGCGGTTCGCTCGGCTCCCGGACGCCAGCAGGAGGCCCGGACCGCACTGGTCTCGGTGCGGACCCGAATCGAAGCCGTACGAACGAGATCCGAGGGGATCGCGCCGGCCTTCTCGAGTTTGCTTCGCGAATTCAATGCCAAGAGTTCGGCAGATCTGTCGCACAACGAACGATCGAGTGTGCGCCACATCGAACAGGCCGACGAGGATCTGCGAGCGGCCCGTTCGGCGCTCGACACGGGCAACCCCGAGCAGGCCTTGGATCTCGTCGCCCAGGCCCGGTCGCACCTGACCGATGCCGAGCACCTGGTCGATGCCGTCACCGATCGTGTTCGCCTGCTGCGCGCAGTCAAAGCCGATCCGAGCGAGACCGAGAACAAGGTCCGGTTCAAACTTCGTGACGCTCAACAACTCGCGATCAATCGCGGTCTGGTTGCCGAATGGGGCTCGGTGCTGGATGCTCAGCTCGCCCGGATCGACAGGGCGAGCAACGCACTGACGGGTACCCATCCCGACTACTGGTCATATCTGCAGGATCTGGCTACCATTTCGGACTTCATCGCAGGCGTGATCGAACGCATGCGCAGCTAGCACCGACCGCATTCACACGAAGGATCATGGTGCAACACTTTCGCCATCTCGACGCCGACACCCGCGAACGCATGTTCTTCCTGCAGCCGGAGGACATCGCGGTCAGCGACGGAAACAACGTCGTAGCAACAGCACTCGGTGCAACGCTGTACATCCCCGCGACCCGTGCGGACCTGACCGCGACGGTGCACAAGCGCACCGACGAGGGCGTTCGATCGATCGTGATCGATCTCGAAGATGCAGTCGCAGATCATGATCTGCAGTACGCGGTGGAGAACACCATCCGAACTCTGAACGAACTCTCGGGTTCGAATGCACTGGTGTTCGTCCGAGCCCGCACGGCCCAACAGATTCGGACGGTCTGCGCCGGTCTCGCTCCTGGGGCCGCTGGACTTGCCGGTTTCGTCGTACCGAAGTTCACCTCGGCAACCGGAGCCGAGTACCTCGACGAGATTCTTGCCGCATCCACCGCGCACGACACCCGCTTGTTGGCGATGCCGGTTCTCGAGTCGGCCGAGGTGGTCCACCGCGAAACACGCGACACCGAACTCGTTGCCATCCGAGAACTACTGGGAAAATACCGAGACATCGTGCTGGCCGTCCGCATCGGAGCCACCGACATGTGCGGCACCTTCGGCATTCGCCGCGACCGTGACCTGACGATCTACGACGTCCGCGTCGTAGCCGACGTCATCAGCGCGATCGTCAATCACCTGGGCCGCAACGACGGATCGGGATTCGTCATCACCGGGCCGGTGTGGGAGTACTTCGCAGACCACGAACGCATGTTCCGGCCACTGCTGCGCCAGACGCCGTTCGTCGACCAGGAGGCCGTGCGCTTCCGGCAGCAACTGGTCAGCAGCGACTTGGACGCACTGCTGCGCGAGGTCGCCCTCGACCGCGCCAACGGTATCCAGGGCAAGACGGTCATCCATCCATCCCACGTTCCTGCCGTGCACGCATTGTCCGCAGTGACGCACGAGGAATACCACGACGCCCTCGACATTCTGGCCTCCGATCAGGGCGGCGCGCAGGCCTCCGGCTACCGGAACAAGATGAACGAGCTGGGACCACATCGCAATTGGGCGAAACAGACGATGGTTCGCGCCCGGGCATTCGGGGTCACCAACGAAGGGATCACGTTCGTGGACCTACTGACGGCGCTGGCTCAGCGATGACCGACAACCCGGCCGACGGCATCGCCCTGACCGACACCGGCTCCTCGTCGTCGTGGACGGCACGACAACTGGTGCGTCCCGGCCTACGCCGCAATCCCCGACGGGCACATCTGTTGGTGTCCACTGTGCTCGGCAAACACATACCCGTGGATCCGGACGTCGTCATCGGTGCCGGCGATGAATTGGCCGGCCTGGTCGCTGCGGCGGTCGGCGGCTCCGACGTCGATGTTCTTGGATTCGCCGAGACGGCAACGGGATTGGGTCACACGGTGGCAACCGCCCTCGATGCGCGCTGCTATGTGCACTCGACCCGCCGCACGGTCCCGGGCATGACGGTGCACGGAGAGTTCGAGGAAGGGCACTCGCACGCCACCGACCATCTGCTGATGCCGACCTCGGCGGACCTGCTCGGCGGCGAACTACCCCTCGTTCTCGTCGACGACGAGATCTCGACCGGAGCCACCGCACTCGATGCGCTCCGCCAGATCCATTCCACGGCTGCGCGTTCCCACTACGTCATCGCATCCCTGGTGGACATGCGTACCGCCGAGCATCTCGACGCGACCGCAGCAACGGCCGCCGAACTGGGCGTCGTGATCGACAACGTCAGCCTCGCTCAGGGATCGGTCGAGCTGGCACCCGGGCTCGTGGAGACGGTACTGGACCTTCCCGATCCGACGTTCAATCCGATTGCTGTACAACCTGGTTCGGTACACCGCATCGACGCGCACTGGCCCGCAGCTCTACCCGACGGCGGCCGCCACGGCTTCCTCAGGTCTGATGCAGCCGGGTTCGACGACGCGATCGAAGCAGTCGCGGCCACCGTCGACGCGTCGCTCCCCGACTCGGGTGCCGTCGTGGTCGTCGGCCACGAGGAGCTGATGTACCTGCCGTTACGCCTGGCGGCAGCGCTGCAACGACGCGGACACAGCGCACTGTTCCAGACGACCACCCGCTCGCCCGCCTACGTACTCGACGTGGCGGGCTACCCACTGCGCCGGGGCTTCGAATTCGCAGCACCCGAGGACGAATCCTCTCTGCGCTACCTCTACAACGCCGACGCGCCGGCCGACTCGACCCTGGTGTTCGTCGCCGATGCCCCCGCAGATACCGACGCACTCACCGCCGCGGCGGGGACACTCGCGGCGGCGGGCACCGACGTGCTGGTCGTGGTCGTCACCGGTGCCGATCCGCAGGCGCTCGAGATCGCCAGACGTGCCCGTCCGCTGCGTGGGCCCGAGTTCGGCTCGTACGCGCCGGACGAGGTGACCTGGCTACTCAAAGACCTGTCGGGGATCTCGCTGGAAGCGGCAACGGCGGAGCGCGAGAGGGCGATTCAGGCCGGCACGGCGCACTATGCCGAATCGCTGCCGGTCGAATTCCAACCCGATCTCGCGTATCGCGAACTGTTCGAGAAGGTACTGCACGAGAGTGCGGCGCGGCTCGCGGTCGCCGTCGGAACCGTCACCGAGGTGGTGCTCGCCGAGCGCGGACACGACATCGTGCTCGCATCACTGGCGCGGGCCGGTACTCCGGTGGGAATTCTGATGCGGCGCTGGGCTTTCGCCGCCCACGGCATCGAGATACCGCATTACGCCGTCTCGATCGTGCGTGATCGGGGTATCGACAGCGTCGCTCTGCGCTACCTCGCCGAGCACCACGATTCACGCTCGGTGGTGTTCGTGGACGGCTGGACCGGCAAAGGTGCCATTGCACGCGAACTCACAGCGGCACTAAGCGACTTCCCTGGGGCGGACTTCGACGACGATCTGGCCGTGCTCGCCGATCCCGGACACTGCGCTCGCACCTACGGGACCCGAGACGACTTCCTCATCGCCTCGGCCTGCCTGAATTCGACCGTCTCGGGCCTCGTTTCGCGAACAGTGCTCAACGACAGCCTGATTCGTCCCGGAGACTTCCACGGCGCGAAGTACTATGCGGATCTCGCACCCGACGACGTGTCGCGGCATCTACTCGACGCGGTGACGGCTCGATTCGACGACGTGCGTGACGAGGTCGCGGAGACGGTGTCGTCGGTGCTCGCGTCCGACAGGACTCCCACCTGGTCGGGATGGGCATCGGTGGAGAAGGTCCGCCAGGAGTACGGCATCTCGCACGTCAACTTCGTCAAGCCCGGTGTCGGCGAGACCACGCGGGTGCTGCTACGCCGAGTACCGTGGCGCGTGTTGGTGCGCGACGCGAATGCTCCGGAGCACCAACATATTCGGATGCTCGCCGAAGCCAGGGGAGTACCGGTCGACGTGGTACCCGACCTCGCCTACTCGTGCATGGGTCTGATCAAGAACGTCTCCACCGAGGATGCCTCGTGAGCGCCCTCGTCGCCGTCGACCTCGATCGCACGATGATCTTCTCCGAAGGCGCGCTCGGTGTGCCCCTGGACGAGACGTTCGAGTGCGTGGAGGTGTACGAGGGCAAACCGTTGTCGTACATGAGCACTCGGTCGATGTCGCTGCTCCGCGGGTTGAGCGAGAGCGTCCCCGTGGTTCCGACGACGACGCGGACCATCGAACAGTTCCAGCGCATCGACTTGCCGGGTGCCCCGTGGCGGTACGCCATCACCAGCAACGGTGGCAACATTCTCGTCGACGGTGAGCCGGATACGGCCTGGCGCAAGGGCTTCGATCTGGACCTGGCCGGCATCGGCGCAGAGTTGAGATCGAGGGTCTCCGAAGACTGGGTGCTCAAATACCGCGAGGCCGACGGCCTGTTCTGCTACCTCGTCGTCGACGTCACCGCCGTCCCGCCGGACTTCGTCTCGGACTGGTCGCAGTGGTGCGCGGCACGCGACTGGAACGTCTCCCAGCAGGGTCGCAAGATCTACACGATGCCCAACGCGGTGTGCAAGAGCTCCGCCGTGGCCGAGGTCCGTGCCAGGCTGGTTCAGGACGGTTCCCTGGATGCCGAGGCCGGCGTGTTCGCTGCCGGTGACGGCGCACTCGACGCCGAGATGCTCATGGCCGCCGACGAGGCAGTTAGGCCGCGGCACGGCGAGCTCGAACTGCTGGGGTTCACCCGCCCCGGGTTGACCGTCACCGATTCCTCCGGCGTACGGGCCAGCGAGGAAATTCTCGAGTGGCTGCGGAACCGAACCACTGCGCACCGCGTCTAACAGTTCGTCGGGGGGACAGGCGCGTGGCAAGGGGTGGGCATGGCGAATCCGTACGAGGAACTCGAAGCGACGATCGACGGGATAGTCACCAACATATTCGTGACCCCGGTGGGGCCCGAGCTCGTCGGCACCATGCTCGGGGAGGCGTTCGAGAAAGCGAACGGGGCATTCGACTACCGCGGTGACTACGAACCCAACGAAGTGACGATCACCGAACCGTTCGAGGTGATGTCACACGAGGACATCGCGGGCATGGTCGGGTCGTTGGCCATCGGTCCCATTGCGACTTCGTCGAAGAACTGGAACGACCTCTCGGCCGCCGCCGGCTCCGGATCCGACGGCTTCCGAACGGGAATCGAGGCGGCCATGGCGTCGGGCTGGTCCGGGCCGATGTCCGACGCCGTGCGCGGCGGCGTAGGCGATTACGTCTCGTCGGCGTCCGCGCTGGCCACGTCGATGAGCCTGATTGGGAACAAGCTGCTCGAAGCACACGCGGGATTCGAGCAGACCAAGTCGAGAATGCCGCCGGTGGTCGCGTCCGAGGCCAGCACCCTGATCGGTTCCCTGCTCCCCGTTCCGTTCGCTACCAAAACGGCGACGGCAGTGCAGGAGGAGCAGCAGAACGAAGCGCGTCGGATCATGCGATCGGTGTACGTACCGGGCGTGGTGCTGTCCGACACCAACGTTCCGGTATTGCCAACGGCGCACAATCCCGTCGACGGCGGAGGCGGTGGTTCCACCGGCGGCTGGGCAGGCGGTTTCCCGGCAGGCAGTTTCCCGGCCGCCAGTGGGAGCGGCGGTGCGACGTCCGGTGGGGGCGCAGGCTCGGCAGGAACCCCCGATCCCGCAGCGCAGGCGGCCGCGCAGCAGACCGATGCCGGCACCGCGACGCCTGGACAATCGGGCCCCGGGCAACCGGGTTCGAGTCCATCCGGACCGCTGCCGCCTGCAGATCGGTCCGGGGAGACCCGGGCCGCCGCAGCCGGTGGCCCCGGAAATGCTCCCGGGGGACTCGGAAGCAACGTGGGAGGCGGCGGTTCCTCGGGGACAGGATCCCCGGGTGCCGGCTACGGCGGCTCAGGCTACGGCGGCTCAGGCTACGGCGGCTCGGGCTACGGCGGCTCGGGCTACAACGGATCCGCCGGCGGTGTGGGTTCCGGTACAGGTTACGGCGGCTCTGTTCTCGGGTCTCCGATCGGTTCCGGCGGTTCCAGCGGCGGCCCGGGCGGCACGAGTGCGGCGGCGGCCGGTCGAGCAGGGGCTCACGGTATGCCCGGAGTGGGCGGTATGGGCGCGGCGGGAGGTCGTGGCACCGGCGACAACGACGGCGAACACACCACTCCCGGCTACTTGATCGACGTGGGCAACGGCAGCGAACTGATCGGTGACCTGCCACTCGTCGCACCCCCGGTGCTCGGCGGCTGACGGTGACGCAGTGGACCATGCACGGCATGGATTTCGCGATGCTCTGCAGTCGATTCGGACGGGATCGGTTGCCCTACCCTCTGGCCGTCACCGTCGACGTCGATACCGAGGATCAGCTCCGACAGCTGCGGTGCGAAGCGTCGGCGAGGATCGACGCGCTGGTGGACGAGCGGCTCGAGGCAGCCATCGGAGTGGTGATCGACCCCGCTGTGCGCATCGAATGCCGAAGCGACACACACGACTTCGGGCACAGCCCGGTGCGCGTTCATGCAGCGGTGACCCACGATCTCGCGGTCGTCCTCACCCAACGACCTGGGCCGGACTGTTCGGTCACGATCGACACGGTGACCCCGGCATCTGCCCCCGTACGGATCGCCGAGTCCGTGCCGACCGTGCAGGCCGGACGCCGTGCGGCCGCGACCCTCGAACATCCCTGCACTGCAACCACATCGAGCGGAGCAATCCTGTCCACGGCCACTCGAAACGCGACTGCGGACGAGAAATTCGAGGCGTTTTTCGCCCGACCGCGATCGGCAGTCGGCGAGGTGATCGTCGCGCGCGGCGCCACCTACGACCACCGCCGCGATACCGATGCCGTCTCGTTCTTCTGGATGGACTTCGACGGAGACGGCCGCTACCTCGTTCGGTCCCACGCGTCGATCGACGTAGTACCCGCCGATTCCACCCGATTGGTCGCGGAAATCGGGCGGCAGTTGGAGTCGGCCTTACGCCGATGACACAGCCCACCCCTTGACACCGTATCGATTTTCGATAGGTTAACGATATTCGTTGTTATCGACTATCGATATGGAGGCGGCGGGATGGCATACGGACTGGGTTCCATGAGGACCAACAAGTGGGCGATGGTGTTCTACGGAGCACTGGCCGTGGGCTGGACCGGCTGGAAAATGTGGAAATACCACTCCTCGGACTACGTCAGCGCCACGGTCGAACCCGAGTGGAACACCCCGCCGGTGGAGTTGTTCGGAGGCCAGTTGCAACCGGGGAACTCGGTCGAGCTGAGCGTCCCGAAAGCCGAAATCGTACGACTGCTGGGCTTCATCGACGTGATGCGCTACGGATCCCTCGCCGTCGGACTGGTGATCATCCTGGTGGGCCTGCTGTTCTTCTACCGCTTCTGCGATCGCGTCATCGCCGGGAATCCCTTCACCAACGCCGCACGCACCGACGTCGTAGTGATCGGCGCGTGCATTCTCGCCTACCCCATCATCACTGGGTTCACGAACATGCTGGGCACCAACAGCGTCGTCGGTGCGCTCGAGCTGAGCGGGACCGTGGACACCGCTCGACCGGCCACCGGTCTCTGGATCGCAATCTTCGTGTCCACATTCCTGCAATTCGTCTACGCCACCATCGCCCAGGGCTCCAAGCTCGCTCGTGATGCCGATGGTCTGGTCTGATGGCCGAGGAGTTCGTCGACCATCTCGTCGTGTGTCATCTCGGCGAGATCCTCGAAGCCCGCGGCATGACGCTCGCCGAGCTGTCGCGTCTGGCGGGGGTCAGCGTCGTGAATCTGTCGGTACTCAAGAACGACCGCGCCAAGGCCATCCGATTCTCCACCTTGACCGCCGTATGCCGGGTGCTCGGCTGCACCCCGGGTGACCTGTTCGCCCTCCGCCAGATCTGACCGACAGGCCTTCGCGGTCACATCAGTCGGACAAATCGACCAAGTACATTGGATGACGGTAACCAGCACTTCGAGAGAGAGTCCACCACATTGTCTGCTCCGGCCGGTCAACCGTTGTCCAAGGGTCAGAACGGCCCCCTCACCGTCGGCGACGTCGTCGTGTCCATCGCCCTGGCAGTGCCGGCCGATCTGTCTGCACTTCTGGTCACCGACGCCGGAAAGGTGCGCACGGACGCCGATTTCGTGTTCTTCAATCAGCCGACCGGTCCCGGTGTTCGCCTCGAACCAGGGCAGGGCGGGCCGGCGCGGCTCGCCGTCTCGCTCGGCGCAGTTCCGTCCGACATCGAGCAGATCCGTGCGGTCATCACCCTCGACGACGCATCGAGCAACTTCGGCCGATCGGCACCCCCGGTCGCGCGAGTCAGTGACACAGCGGGAAATGTGTTGTACGAGTACACGATCGACGGCCTCAGCTCCGAATCCATCGTCATCGCGCTGGAGATCTACCGCCGCCAGGGGAGCTGGAAAGTGCGCGCCGTGGGGCAGGGATACGCGGGTGGTTTCGCTGCGTTGGTGACCGATCACGGTGTCTCCGTGGACGACGCCCAGGCTCCGGAAGTCAGTCTCACCAAGTCCAAGCCCGTCAGTCTGTCCAAGGGCCAGAAGGTCACTCTCCGCAAGGACGGCGGAGTTGCCCTGACGGTCATTCGCATGGGCCTCGGCTGGGACCCGGTGACGACCCCGAAGAAGGGTGGACTGTTCGGCGGCGGGGGCCGTGCGGCGAACATCGACTTGGACGCGTCGGCGATCATGCTGGCAGATCGCAACGTCAACGATGTCGTGTACTACGGCCAGCTCAACGCCAAGGACGGGTCGATCACGCACAAGGGAGACAACCTGACCGGTGAGGGCGAGGGCGACGACGAGGTCATCGTCGTCGATCTGACGCGAGTACCCCAGCACGTCACCGGCATCGTCTTCACGGTCACCTCGTACCGCGGCCAGACGTTCGAGCAGGTCGCCAATGCGTTCTGCCGGCTGGTCGACAACACCACCAACACCGAACTCGCCCGCTTCACCCTGCAGGGCGGCATGCCGTTCACCGGATTGGTGATGGCGAAGGTCTACCGCCAGGGCAGTGAATGGAAGCTACAGGCCATCGGCGACGGCATCCAGGCCAAGCACGCCGGTGAAGCCGTCAAGCAGCTCGGCCGCTATATGTGACCGCACGCCGACCGGTTCGATCTGCAGCGCCGTCGAGCACGCCACCGAGCGGGTCGACGGCGCTGCCGTTTCGAATGAGATCCTCCGACGGCCGGTAGATCTGCCGAACGATCAACGCGCACAGGCCGATCACTGCGATATCGCGCACGACCACGGTGGCGGTGAACCACTGTTCGGGCAGCCCCTTGTTGTCCACGCCCAGGTAGTAGTACATCCGGGGGAACCAGACGAACGCGTCGATTGCCATCCACGCCAACAGGATTCGACGATGCGGTAGAGCCAGCACCGCGAGAGGGACCAGCCACAGCGAGTACTGGGGACTCCACACCTTGTTGGTCAGCAGGAACCCGGCCACCACCAGAAACACCAACTGGGCCAGCCTCGGCCGGGTCGGAGCCGTCGTACCGATGTAGGCGATCAGCGCACACACGACGGCGAAGAGCAGCAGCGTGACTGCGTTGAGAACCATCGGCTTGTCCCCCGGATAGAGGGGGCCGTCGAAGCCCGTCCATCCGGTGAAGGAAGTGACGACGTTGTACAGCGAATCGGGGTCGGCTCCGCGCTCGGAGTTGAGCCGGAAGAACTCGTACCACCCCGTCGGATACAGCAGGGCCAGTGGAAGATTGACCGCAAGCCAGGCCCCGAGGGCAGCCGCTGCGGTCAGCCCCCACTCGCGCATGCGGCCGGCCCGCCAGCACAACACCAGCAGCGGCCCGAGGAACAACAGAGGATAGAGCTTGGTGGCACCGCCGAGACCCAGCAGTATGCCGGCCAGTACGGGCCGCTTCTTGGCCCAGGCCAGCAGACCGGTGAGCGCGAATGCCGTTGCGAGAGCGTCGAAGTTGGTGAATCCATGCACGATCACCAGCGGTGAGGCAGCCACCAGGGCAGCGTCCCAGATGCGTCGCCCCGCCGAGATCGCCGTCGCCCACACGGTGACCAGCCACGCGACGGCCAATCCCAGAGCGACGACGTTGAAGTAGACGACCACAGGCAGGGCTTGCGGCAGGAAACTCAGTGAGTTCCATGCCTTTCCGACGACCATCGAGCCGTACTGGTACAGGCCGGCAATGACCGGATATTCCATGTACCGGATCTGACTCGACCCGTCGGCCTTCGTTTCTTCCCAGGACTTCTTGTACGGAAACGCGCCTTGGTCGAGCCGCTCGGCACCGTAGAGCGGCACGGTGTCCGAATAGCACATCGCCACGTACTGGCGACTGCCGCTCCAGTCGAGTCCGAGTTCACCGTTCGGACCCACCGGTGCCTGTTGAATGCACGCTGCCTTGGCGAACCAGCCGAAGCAGAGAAAGACCACAGCGAGCAACAGGATGACCCGCAGCGCAGTGAACCACCGTTGCCGACCGACCAGAGCGTGCGCGCCCACCGGCCCGCCGATGACCGAGGACAGTTCCTCGGTCATCGGATCGGTACGGCTGGGTGCGTCACGGTCCGTTGCACTCGCCGTGTCCAGGCGACCAGGACTGGCAAGGGCTCTGCCCTTGCGCTCGGGTTCGGTCGTCACCGTTCGGTGCTACTGGCCGGGAGTCGCCGGTTCGGGGGCTGCCGGCTCGGGTGCTGCCGGTGGCTGTGCGGGCTGAGCCGGGGCCAGACCCGGCAGCGGAATGGTGACGCCCGGCAGAATCTCGACCTGACGCGGCGTGATGACCACCGGCGGCGAAATCTCCGTCGGGATCGGCAGAGTCACGGGCGGCGGCGCGGACGGAGCCACCGTCGTGACCGGTGCGGCCGGTGCCGAGTACTGCGGGACACCTGCCTGACCGGCGATGGCCTCGGGCGTCGGGAACGTCTCGTTCGAGGTGCCCTCGAGCGTGCCGTCCATCGTCGCCTTCCAGATGTCCGACGGTATGCCCGATCCGTAGATCGGACCGCCGTAACTGTTCTCGAGCGGCAAGCCCTGCTCGGTACCGACCCACACCGCCGTCGACAGTGACGGGGTGTACCCGACCATCCAGGCGTCCTTGTTCTGTCCGGTATCACCGAGCTGCGCGGTACCGGTCTTCGCCGCCGATTGACGACCACCCGCGAGGTTGTGACCGTTGGAGTACCCGGCGATCGGACGCATCGCCGACGTCACGTTGTCGGCCACCGCCGCCGAGACGACCTGCTGACCGGCCTCGGGTGCACGATCGAGCAACACCGTGCCGTCGGCCGTGACGACCTTCTGCACGAAGTGCGGGGTGTGGTAGACGCCGGAGGCTGCCAGTGTGGCGTAGGCCGAGGCCATATCGATCACCCGCGACTGGTACTGGCCGAGCACGATTCCGTAGTTCGGGCCCGCGTTGTCGGGCTCGGTCAGCGTGGGGCCGACGCCCTCGATCTCCTGCGGGATACCGAGCTTGTGTGCCATGTCCGCGATCGCCTGCGGGCCGTTGTCCATGCCCAGCATCATGCGGTAGAAGCTCGTGTTCAGCGACCGCTTGAGGGCTTCGGCGATGGTGCACGTGCCACAGGATTCGCCCTCGACGTTGCTGATCTGGATGCCGTTGACGTCGAGCGAGGAACTGTCGTACATCTTCGACAGCGGAATGCCCTGGTCCAAGGCAGCGGCGAGGCCGAACACCTTGAACGACGATCCGGTCTGCAACCCGGACTGCGCGAAGTCGAAACCGCGCCCGTCCGCGCCGCCGTAGTACGAGCGGACCGCGCCACTGCGCGGATCGATCGACACCGACGCCGTGCGCAGCTCCGACGGCTCACCCTGCAGGTTGTTGTCCACGGCCTCGACCGCGGCGGCCTGCGCCCTCGGATCGATCGTCGTCGTGATCTGCAGACCCTCGGTGTTCAGATCCTGATCACTGACCCCGACAGCCGACAACTCACGCAGTACCTGCGCCTTGATCAGACCGTTGGGACCTGCGTCGGCGGCATCACCCGAATCGACCTGAGAAATGGGGACCCACTGCGGATACTGCATCGCCGCACGCTGAGTCGGATCGAGCTGGCCCTGCGAGACCATGCCGTCAAGCACGTAGTTCCACCGCGACTGAGCACCGGTGGGGTTGACTTCCGGATCGAGTCCGGACGGCTGCTGGATGGTCGCAGCCAGTACTGCGCCTTCCTCGACCGAGAGCTGATCCACGGATTTGCCGAAGTACGCCGTCGACGCGGCAGCGATGCCATAAGCGCCACGACCGAAATAGATGGTGTTCAGATACGCCGCGAGAATGTCGTCCTTGGACCATTGGCGAGCCATCTTCGACGAGATGACCAGCTCGCGCATCTTTCGCGTCAACGTCCGCTCGGAGCCGACCACCGCATTCTTGACGTACTGCTGGGTGATCGTGGAACCGCCGCCCGCGCTGTCACGTCCGAGAACGTTGTCGCGCAGGGCACGGCCGAAGCCGGTCACCGAGAACCCGGGATTGGAATAGAAGTCGCGATCCTCCGCCGAGAGCACGGCGTTACGCACGTGCTCCGGAATCTGGTCGATCGTGACATCGGTTCGGTTGCCCTCGGGTGGCACCACCTTGCCGAGCACGCTCGACCCGTCGGAGGCGAAGATCGTCGCAACCTGATTGGTCCTGAGGTCACCGGGCCGCGGGACGTCCACCAGCGTGTACGCCACCATGAACAGCAGAATCGGCACTATCAGGCCCAAGGCGACCAACGCATACAACGTGCGTCGAACTACCCGCCACTTGGACTTCTTCTTCGTTTTCGCGGCGGAACCTCTTTCGGGGGGCTCGGGCGGTTCGTTGCCCGAGGAGCTAGCTGATGGATCGTTCGGTTCGTGTGGCGGCGGGACGGATCCCGATCGAGTGACACCTGCCGCGGCGTAGCGACCGTCACCGGACGGTCGACCCTGCGGTGGCATCGGACGCTGACCCGGAGGCGGACCCGGACGTTGGCCGGCGGGAGGCATCGGCGGTCGACCCTGCGGTGGCATCGGACGCTGCCCAGGAGGGGGCCCGGGGCGCTGGCCCGGAGGCGGTACCGGACGCTGACCCGGAGGTGGCATCGGCGGTCGACCCTGCGGTGGCATCGGACGCTGCCCGGGAGGCGGTAGCGGACGCTGACCCGGAGGAGGTACCGGACGACGTCCGGGCGGATCGGAATGGCGGCTGCCGCGCGGTGGTCCGGGCACGTCGGGGCGCCGTCCGGAGTCGCTACGGCCAGGTTCGTTGTTACCCGGGTTGTTGTCGTAGGGGGAACTCACGTACGAATCTCCAGTAATCTCGGCGGCCGCGTCGAATTCTCGGTGGCTGGGTTCAGCGAAGCGATTGTGTCATTCACTCGCAGTTCGACGGTTCGGTTGACGGGATCCCGATCGTGGGCGACGGGGTTGCTTGGGTGCGGGCACGGCCCCGAGGACGTAGGACTGGACGAGGTGATTCCAGCTGCACGAGCGGCAGACCTCGACCACATGGACCGAAAATTCCTCTTGGGTGGCAGCCAGCCGGCCGAGTTCGTCGGCCGTTCTCGCGGAGCCGGACAGGGGTCCGAGCTTCTCGCCGAACACCCACGACACCAGCGTGAGCTGCTCCTTCCGGCAGATCGGGCACACTACGTCGCTGCCGCGGCCGTGGAACTTGGCGGCACGTAGAAGATAGGGATCTGCATCGCAGACCGCTGCCACGCCCGTCCTACCGGAGTAGACCTCGGCCAGCAGCGACCGACGCTGAAGGGCGTAGTCCACCACCTGTCGCTGAAGTCGCACGAGAACCAGAGTACGTGCGGCAGTGTCGATGGAGACCTGCGATCCCCGCCTGGACGACGATCGACCCCCATTCCTGGGCCGAGAAACTATGCTCCACCTGTGCCGACGCGACTGTCACCCAGTACGCGAGCGCGTGATGTGGATCGCACCGACACTTGCGCCACGTTGGACGAAGCACTCGCCGATGGCCAGCTGTCCGATTTCGAGCACGCCGCAAGGATCGATCTGGCGAAGGAAGCCGACACGATCGCCGATCTGCACGCCCTCATCGAGGACCTTCAGAACGACACCGACCTGCCGCCGATGGCCGACCCGATCGAGTTCGCGCATCCGATCACGACGGCAAAGGGCTCACGCCTGGGCTTCATGGCCGTCGCGGTCCCTGCCGTTGCCGCCCTCGTGGCGCTCACCTTCGGCATTCGCGCGTGCTCGAACACCGATGACCCCGAATCGGGTCTCGGGTCGGCCGGGTACAAGAATCCTGCAGTCGTCGTAGATATCGTCGATGCACTGCAACAGAAGATCGGCACGTCGGTGGTCGACAGACTCGGGCTGTACGACGACTACGCCGTCATTTCGGCACCCGCACCCGGGGTGCCACAGAAACAGGTCAGCTACACCTATCGCGACGGCGTGATCGACGACTACGACGACAACTTCTCGAGCACCCGCGACTTCGACGAACCTCAGATCGACCTGGCGACGGTCGATCTGACGAAGGCAGCGGGGATCATCGCCGGTGCCCGCGAGAGCTTGAACATGAGTCGCATCGACAGCTACAACGTGAGCTTCCACGGCAGCGACAACGGCCCGCAAATTTCCGTCTCCGCCGACAACACCGACCAGGAAAGCGGAACTCTCCTATTCGATCCCGCAGGCAACTTCCTGCGTGTCACGCCGTTTTCGTTCGGCTGATCAGTCCGGAAAGGAAGCCCGCAGGTGGCACCACGACCCGATTTTCGCGCTCGCGACATAGACCGCGCGCTGACCGCCACCGTTCTGGATTCCGCATACGCCGACGGCCAGCTCACCTTCGACGAGCACCGCCTACGTAGCGAACGTGCGCGGGTGGCCATCACCCTGCGCGATCTGCGACGACTGGTCTCCGACCTACAAATCGACGTCGACCTTCCGGAACCACCGCCGCGAACATCCGAGCCGAAGAACCGGCTACTGCTGGCACTCGGCTCGGTCGTCATCGTGACTGTAGGGCTAGTGGTGTTTCTGTCGACCAGGACCGGCGAACAACCGGTTCCGACTGCTGCCGTCGTCGCATCCACGTCGACGCGCAGCGTGACCCCCACCGTGCCGATGGACCTGCCGGTCGACGTCACCCCGATAGTCGCTCGCCCGTTCGTTTTCGACACGGCAGCCGGACTCGACGATTTCCGAGAACGCTACGTGCAACGTTTCGGCAGTTCGCAGGTTCTCGAGGTGTTCATTCAGATGGACGGCAACCGTGCCGACGTCTATCGCCCGACGGCAGAGGGCCGACGAGAGCGCGTGTTCGTCTCCGGGGGGTTCGAGATGTATCACGAGACCGACGCGCCAGACGCGCAAGAGGCTCTCTTCGACTGGGCCACAATTGATTCCGCAGTTCTGGCCGGCCTCGTCGCGGGAACGCCCGAGGCCGTCGGGGTTCCGGACGCCGCCGTCGAGTACGTCATGATCACCGATTCCCGCGGCGAGCAGCGCATCTCGATCACCGCACACAACGACGACGATCAGGGTGGCCGCGTCGAAGCGGACTTCGCGGGCAACATCGTCTCGGTAAGCCGATAGACGCCGCGAATCATGTTGCGTGTCGGCTACTTCGGGCTCTCGTGCGTGATGGCGCGGTAACCGGTTGCCCCTGCCCTGTCGACTGCGGCCTTGACGACGCCGAACACCGCACCGTGGACGGCTGCCGCGATCAGCACCTCTCGGACGGAGCGATTCAGATCTTTCGGGTCGGGGGCCGCCGCGTCGTCGTCGCCGACGTGCTTCCACACCTGCTTGAACACCGCGCCGGCCGCCAGCCCGCCGAGCACACTCGTCGCCAACGACATCGGTCTGTAGAACGCCTTCGATACTGCACTCATCGAAACACCTTTCTCGTACGTCGGCGACGAAGAAGAACCGTCACCAACACTGCGGTCACCACGAAGCCCACGGCCCCTGCGGCAGTGCCGGGCCTACTGCGCACCGCATCGGAGGCACGTGTCGCCTGTCGAGAGGCCTCGTTGCCCACTCGAGTGGGGATGTCGGCTTTGGCCGCGAGAGCGGCGACGGTGTCGGCCAGTTCGGAACGCTGTTCCTCGATGCTGGGCGGCTGATCGGAGTTGCCGGGAACACTGTGCGCCGGTGTGTCGGTCATCGGATTCCCTCCTTCACTGCGGTGATGTCGTCGCCGATACGTGCTGCGGTGTCCGCGGGAATCGGCGGCAAGGCCTTCTTGGCCCGGGACGCGCCGACTGCGGCCAGAATGCCCCCGATCGCCAGCACCGCGATCGCGACGATCAGCGCCGCGAGCCATGCGGACAACACTGTCGCCAGTCCGAGCACTGCGGTAGCGATCAAGGTGGCGAGCCCGAGGAACAGCAGCAACGCACCCGCGCCGGAGATTCCGACGCCTACCCCGAGGCGGCTTCCCTTGCTCTTGACTTCGGCGAGTCCGGCGTCGATCTCGGTCCGGACGAGCGTCGAGACCTGAGTCGTCAGTCGCTCGATCAGTTGCACAGTCGACAGGTCCGCCACGTGGGAGCCCCGCTCGGACTCGGCGTTCGACAGCGGGGGCGGTTGATCGTTTTCGTGCATGATGCGCTCCTTCGATGTGGTGCCGTCCTGTGTCGATACCCGCGAAGAACCCCGAAAAACACGTCCGTAAATGCCGATTCGCGCGACGTAACCGGCCATTGGTTTGTCACTTCATGTATCGGCGCGATACATTCTCCGATAGTGTGGCTCATCGCATCGCCAGGATGTGATCGTTGGATTCGAGAAGGGGGAGTTGCATGCTCGAACTCGCAATTCTCGGACTGCTTCTCGAATCACCCATGCACGGTTACGAGCTTCGCAAGCGGCTGACCGGCCTGCTCGGAGCATTTCGTGCGTTTTCGTACGGATCGCTGTACCCGGCGCTCCGTCGACTACAAACCGACGGGCTCATCGCCGAGGACGCCGGTCCCGAACTGCTCGTGAAAAGACGAGCAAAACGGGTGTACGTGCTCACCCCCCTCGGCAGGGAACGATTTGCCGAACTGGTGGCCGACACCGGACCGCAGAACTACACCGACGACGGATTCGGCGTACATCTGGCCTTCTTCAGTCGAACCCCGGCAGAAGCTCGGGTCCGCATTCTCGAAGGCAGACGACGCCAGGTCGAGGAGCGCCGAGAAGGCCTCCGCGACGCTGTGGCCAAGGCGAACGGAACACTCGACCGCTACACCCGGCAACTCCACCAGCTCGGTCTCGAATCGAGCGAACGCGAGGTGCGCTGGCTCAACGAAGTCATCGCAGCCGAGCAAGCCGCCCCCAACCCAGCACCGTCCCACACAGCACCAAACAGGACAGTCAAGACAGAAGGAGAACCCGACCATGGGTGAGAACAACAACGCAATCCGCGTGGCCATTGTGGGTGTGGGCAACTGCGCCTCATCCCTGGTCCAGGGTGTCGAGTACTACAAGGACGCAGACGAGAACGCCACCGTTCCCGGCCTGATGCACGTCATGTTCGGCAAGTACCACGTCCGCGACGTCGAGTTCGTCGCCGCGTTCGACGTCGACGCCAAGAAGGTCGGCTTCGACCTCTCCGAGGCCATCTTCTCCAGCGAGAACAACACCATCAAGATCGCCGACGTGCCCCCGAAGGACGTCCACGTCCTGCGCGGACCGACCCTCGACGGCCTCGGAAAGTACTACCGCGAGACCATCACCGAGGCCGACGGCGAAGCAGTCGACGTCGCACAGGCACTGCGTGACGCCAAGGTCGACGTCCTCGTGTCCTACCTCCCCGTCGGATCCGAAGAAGCCGACAAGTTCTACGCACAGGCCGCCATCGACGCAGGCGTCGCCTTCGTCAACGCCCTCCCCGTCTTCATCGCCTCCGACCCCGTCTGGGCCAAGAAGTTCGAGGACGCTGGCGTCCCCATCGTCGGCGACGACATCAAGAGCCAGGTCGGTGCCACCATCACCCACCGCGTCATGGCGAAGCTGTTCGAAGACCGCGGCGTGCAGCTCGACCGCACCATGCAGCTCAACGTCGGCGGCAACATGGACTTCCTCAACATGCTCGAGCGCACCCGCCTCGAGTCGAAGAAGATCTCCAAGACCCAGGCCGTCACGTCGAACCTGCAGAAGGAATTCAACGCCAAGGACGTCCACATCGGACCGTCCGACCACGTCGGCTGGCTCGACGACCGCAAGTGGGCCTACGTCCGCCTCGAAGGCCGCGCCTTCGGTGACGTTCCCCTGAGCCTCGAATACAAGCTCGAGGTCTGGGACTCACCCAACTCCGCCGGTGTCATCATCGACGCAGTCCGCGCCGCGAAAATCGCCAAGGACCGCGGCATCGGTGGACCGGTCATCCCGGCTTCCGCATACCTGATGAAAAGCCCGCCGAAGCAGCTGGCCGACGACGTCGCTCGCGAACAACTCGAAGCCTTCATCATCGACGCGTAATTCTCCGCGGCACCGACGCCCGCCGGTCCACTCAACGTGACATTGACCCCCGAAAAGGCCACCAAATGTCACATTGAGTACCGGCGGGCGTTCGTCTATCCCGCCTCGACGATGGCGCGCGGGTCGAAGGTCACCCTGATTTCGGTGATTTTGCCGTTCTCGATTCGTTGCCAGTTCGCGGTGGGGGCCGGGGGTGCGATCGACGTGTGCAGCTCGAACCACGTCAGCACGTTCGAGCCATCGACGAAGACGTGCGCGATGTCGATGTCGGCGACGATCTGCGACATTCCCTTCAACCCGGCGACGCATTCTTCGCCGCTGTCGGCGGTGCCCAGTGGCCCCCGAAACGTGGCGTCTTCGTGCAGGATCGACGCCAGAGTGTCGAAGTCCTTCGCCTTCCAGGCCTCGAAGTAGGTTGCTGCAATTTGTGCGGGTGTCTGTGTCATGGATTCGAGTCTCGAACCGGCGCAGTCAGAAGTCCAACAGTTGGTTCCGATCATAACCAGAACTTTTACTCATAGCCGCAGCTAGACGCTACGCGCTATGGTTCTCGCGTGGCCATCGATCCCACCTCGAAGCATCCGATTCTCGAACGCGTTCGCGCTCTGGCGTTCGCGTACCCCGACGTGACCGAGAAGGTTTCGCACGGCAGGCCGACCTTCCGCACGACCTCGGTGTTCGTCTACTTCGGCGGTGGCGTCAAAGGCGGCGATCAGTTCGATCTGTCGATCATCGTCAAATGCGAGAGCGCCGAGGAGCAGCGAGCCTGCGAACTCGAGCCGCGCTACTTTCATCCCGCCTACCTCGGACCCGCAGGCTGGGTGGGGTTCGACCTGAGCAGTGACCGCAAAGACAAGGCCGACAGCGATGTCTGGGCCGAAGCCGCCGAACTGATCGACTGCAGCTACCGCGTCACCGCGCCGAAGCGCGCGATAGCCCGCCTCGATGCCGGCGAAGGTCCCGATCTGGGAGTACAGCAATGGAACTGAGGCAGCTCGAGTATTTCGTCGCGGTGGCCGAGGAAGCGAACTTCACCCGCGCTGCCGCCCGCGTTCACATCAGTCAATCGGGGGTCAGCGCGCAGATCAGGGCGCTCGAGCGCGAACTCGGGGCCGAGCTGATCGACAGATCCGGCGGCACAGCCACTTTGACCACAGCCGGCCAGGCGGCGTTGCCGCAGGCCCGCGCGACACTCGCCGCGGCAGGATCCGTCAAACAATCCGTCGACGATGTGACGGGCCTACTGCGCGGCAGACTGAGCGTCGGTATGGTCACCGCCTGCACCGTTCCCCCACTGTTCGACGCGTTGGCGGGCTTCCACGCGGCACATCCCGGCGTCGACATTGCTTTGCGCGAGGGTAATTCGGACGATCTCGTCGCGGATGTTCGATCCGGCGAGCTGGATCTTGCGTTGGTCGGTCTCGCTTCTCGGACCCCCGCCGGACTCGAATCGATGGTGGTGATCGACGAGCGGATCGTTGCCGCCGTGCCGGCGGAGCATCCACTGGCGGCGCAGAAGGACGCGACACTCGCCGAGGTGTGCGAATATCCGATCGTTGCCCTTCCGCCGGGCACCGGAATTCGTGCGGTGTTCGACAGGGACTGCGCCGGGGGAGGTCTGTCACCGTCGATCACGTTGCAGGCCAGCGCACCTGACGCGGTAGCCGACCTCGCCACCCGCGGTTTGGGGGTCGGGATTCTCAGCCGGTCGATGGCCGAATTCTACGGCGACCGGCTCGTCGCGATCGAGCTGACCGACTCGCACACCGCCGCCCTGCTGGCCCTGGTGTGGCGCAGCGCGATGAGTCCGGCACTGGCCGAACTGGTGGGCATCGCGACGACGAGTTTCAGCGAATCTTCTTGACGGTGAACCACAGTGCGACCAGCAAGCCGAGCAGCGCTACGGACGGCAGCACGCCGGGATCACCTCCGATGATCCCGGCTACGGCGAAACCGAGAGCTACCAGCGCAAAGAACCCGAGAATGCCTGCCAACAACTGCAGGTGGTCCTGCGCCGTCACGACTTGACGCCGCCCGCCGTCAGTCCGGAGATGATGCGGCGCTGGAACAGCAGCACCATGATCACCAGTGGAATCGCAACGATGGTGCCCGCGGCCATGATCGCGGCATACGGCACCACGAGCGGATCGTTGCCGGTGAACCGCGCGATGGCGACGGTCACCGGTTCGGTCTTGTCACTCGAGAGCTGACTGGCCAGCAGGTACTCGTTCACTGCGGCGATGAACGCGAGAATCGCGGTGGTGAACAAGGCAGGCGCGGCGAGCGGGAGCATCACCAGGCGGAATGCCTGGAATCGTCCGGCACCGTCGATCCGCGCGGCTTCTTCGAGCTCCCAGGGCAATTCGGCGAAGAACGCCGCCAGCGTATAGATCGTCAGCGGTAGGACGAACGAGATGTTCGGGATGACCATCGCCTGGTAGCTGCCGATCCAGCCGATGTTGGTGAAGAACTGGAACAGCGGGGTCACCAATGCGACGACGGGGAACATCGACGCACCCAGGATGATGCCCGTCACCACGTACTTGAAGCGAAAGTCGATGCGCGAGAGTGCGTATGCGGTGAAGATGCCGAAGACCAACGCGATCAGTGTGGTCGCGCCGCCCACGATCAGACTGTTGCCCACCGCACGAAGAAAATTGTTGCCGTTTGCCGTCGACAACGCGTTCTCGAAGTTCTCCCACGTGACGTGCGTCGGCCACGGCGTCGTGTCGAAGGTGTAGCGCGGGTCGCGGAATGCGGTGACGACCATCCAATAGAACGGTGCCAGTCCCCAGACGAGAATGACGACGACGCCGAGATAGATGCGAGCTTGCTTCATCGGCCGGGCCCCTTGCGCTGATTGTCCTGAGTGGCAACGGCATTGGCACCGAGGAACTTCACCAGGATGAACGCCACGACGAAGATCATGATGAACGAGATCGTCGACAACGAGGCAGCGCTGTTGAATCCCTGCCGAATCTGATCCACCACCAGGATCGAAATGGTTCGGGTGGCGGGATTGCCCTCGGTGAGGATCGCCGGCAAGTCGTACATACGCAGCGCGTCCATGGTGCGGAACAGAACTGCCACCATCAACGCGGGCTTGACCAACGGCAGTGTGATCTTGGTGAACCGCTGCCACGCCGACGCCCCGTCGACGCGGGCCGCCTCGTAGACGTCGGCGGGAATCATCTGCAACCCGGCCAAAATCAACAGCGCCATGAACGGCGTCGTCTTCCACACGTCGGCGATGATGACGGCGAAACGAGCGGGCCACGCGTCGCCGGTCCACAGAATGTTGGTTCCCAGAATGCGATTGGCGACACCGTCGTACGCGAAGATGAAGTACCAGAGCTTGGCCGTGACCGCCGTCGGGATCGCCCAGGGGATCAGGATTGCCGCTCGCAACAGGGCGCGTCCGGCGAAGGTCTTGCCCATGATGACGGCCATTCCGAAGCCGATGACCACCTCGATGGACACCGTGACGACCGTGAAGAACGCGGTGTTTCCGACGGCGCCCCAGAACTGCGACCCCAGCGTTCCCGGCGGGCAGGGCACCAACGTGCCCGACGCCGAAGTGCATTGCTGCAGGATCCAGTGCGTGTAGTTGTCGAAGCCGGCAGATCCACCGGTGACGAACATGCCGGTGACGGGATCGAGACCGGGATCCTTGGAGAAGGACATCACCAGGGCCCGGATCACCGGGTAGACGATGACGATCGCGAGGATCACCATCGTCGGTGCGATCAACAGCCAGGCCCGACCCTGCGTCAGGCCGAACCGCTTGTTCTTGGACCGCACATGCCGACCGCGGCCGGGGGACGAGCCCCCGGCCGCGGTGGTTGCGGCGGCCCCACTGGTCACACCAGCAGGTACAGCCATTGGTTCTCCCGAAATCAGTTGGCGCCGGCGGTTTCGATACCGGCCTGCATGTCCGTGATCGCCTGGTCGACGCTCTTCTCACCCTTGATGGCGGCAGAGACGTTGTCCTGCACGGCCTTCGAGACGGCCGGGTAGAACGGGGTGACGGGACGCGGAACGGCGTTCTCGATGGATGCCTTCAATGCGGGAAGGTACGGCATCGCGGCGATCAGTGCGGGATCGTCGTACAGCGAGGAGAGCACGGGCGGCAAAGCACCCTCGGCGATGATGCGCTGCGCCTTCTCGCCCTGCATGAAGCGCAGGAAGTCGGCAGCAGTGGCCTTGTTCTCGGAGTACGCGCTGATCGCGGCGTTGTATCCGCCGAGCGTCGAGGTGCCCACGCCGGTGACGCCGGGAAGCGGTGCGACCGCGTACTTTCCGACCACAGCCGAACCTTCTTCTGCGGCGGTGCCGTAGACGTACGGCCAGTTGCGCAGGAACAGTGTCTTTCCGTCCTGGAACGCCTGCTGGCTGTCGGACTCCTTGAACGTGGTGTCCTGGGCCGGGATGACGCCGGTCTCGAACGCGGTGACCAGAGTCTGCAGTCCGGCCTTGGCTTCCGGGCTGTTGACGGTGGGGGTCTTGCCGTCTTCGCCGACGATCGATCCGCCGTGCGCGTTGATGATCTCCGACGCGTTGGCCGTCAGACCCTCGTAGGGGGCGAATTGCCCTGCGTAGCAGTCGATGTTGTTGTCGCGGGCGACCTGGCAGTCCTCGGTGAGCTCGGCCCAGGTGGTGGGTGCTTCGGGGAGCAGATCACTGCGGTAGTAGAGCAGTCCGCCGTTGGTGTTCTTCGGCGCGGCGTACTGCTTGCCGTTGTAGGTCGCACTCGCGACGGTCGCCGGAAGAACGCCTGCGTTGTCGAGTGCGAATTCGCCCTCGAGCGGCACGAGCCAGCCCTTGGCCGCGAACTCGGCGGTCCAGACGACGTCGAGTGCCATGACGTCGTAGTCGCTCTGCTGCGCCTGGAGCTGCTGAACGAAGTCGTCGTGGGCCTGATCGGCGTCGGCGGACTGCTCCTTGAAGGTGACCTGCTGATCAGGGTTGGCGGCGTTCCACTCCGAGATGATCTGCTGGACGACACCGGTCTCGGTGGTGTCCTGGCCCTCGACATAGGTGATAGGTCCACGGCCGTCGGCATTTTCGGATGCAGCACCCGAATCGCCGCTCGAACCGCTGTCGCTCGAACATCCGGTGAGCGTCAGCAGCGTGGCTGCTGTCGCAACCACTGCCACCTTCGTGATCAAAGACGCCATTGTTTTCTCCACTTACTTCTACGCGGTGGTATGCGCCCGGAGATGGGCACGCAGAATCGTTCTGTGATGCTCCCCCGACACATATGTCGATGGGTACTGTGGCACACAACTCACCGCGTAGGGGTCATTATCGAGTTCCTGAATCGGTCAACCCGGACGTGTCGGAGGTGCCCGGTACCCTTTCGCTCATGAGTTCGGACAAGATGCTGACGCGAATCGGCGGGTTGCTGCGTCAGGCGGAGTCCACCGACAACCCCCACGAGGCCGAGGCCTTCATGGAGGCCGCGCAGCGTTTGGCCACGTCGGCGTCGGTGGATCTGGCGGTGGCGCGTTCGCACAGCGCATCCCGCGAACGGCAGGCGACGCCGACTCAGAAGGTCATCCCCATCGGTGAACCGGGCAAGCGTGGACTCAAGACCTACGTTCAACTGTTCGTCGCCATCGCCCACGCAAACGATGTGCAGTGCGACGTAGCCAGATCATCGACGCAGGTCTTCGCCTACGGTTTCGACTCGGACATCGAGACCACCGAGGCCTTGTACTCGTCTCTACTGATCCAGATGGTCCGAGCGTCCGACGCGTACATCAAGTCCGGTGCGTACAAATCCGAGACGGCCATCCGCACCGTCACCGAGGTCAAGAATCGTCGCCGCTACACCCGACGCGAGGAAGTGCCCGTCGCCGCCGTCACGGCACGTCTGAACTTCCAGACGGCATTCGCGTCGCGCATCGGTCAACGGCTCGCGGAGGTCAAGAAGGACACCGAGGCCAAGGCCATCGCGCAGGAGACTTCCGGTGCCGGAACCGCTCTGGTGTTGCGAGACAAAGAGATCGAGCTACGCGACTACTACCGACAGACGTCCACCGCACGCGGGCACTGGCGAGGCCAGAGCGCGAACGCCGGGTACTCGGAGGGCGCACGGAGGGCCGGCGATCGAGCGGGACGAAACGCTAGGATCGGTGCCCACGCAGAGATCGGCGGAGCAAGCCGGCAGCTGGGACGCTGACTGCTACGTGGCCGGTGATGCCGTGAACACCGGCCATCCGATGTCGGTACGCCAGAGCGTCGAGTTCTCGGTATCCCGCGGCCCGACGACGTAGACCTCGCGAACCGGCCCCGCAATGGCGAGGCCGTTGGTCTCCACGTGCACCCCGAGCGCACCGTACGTGACGTCGATGTCGTCGTGGGGTCCGTGATGAACCGTCACCGCGAGTTCGACGGGAGGCAGCGTCATCGGCCGAACTCGGCCGACGGACGGCGCGTCGATGGTGGGAACGAAGACGGTCAGCTCACCCCGCCCGTCGGTGAAGAGTTCGTTGTCGTACAGCCCGCCCGGCGGCCCGGTGGTGTCCGATACGACCGCGTCGATCTCGGCCATCGCGTCCGCATACCAGCCCAGCACGTCGGACGCGTCGACCACCTCGGAAATTGCTGCGACAGAACATTGTTCGCTGAGAACGCGTCGGACATCGATCGCAGGTGGAGTGGGATCGAGCAACCGGCGCAGCGCCGTCACGGCTGATCTGGTGTCGTCCAACTGACGCTCGAGTCGAGTGAGATGTTCGGTGATCAGTCGAGCGCGGGCATCGGGATCGGGTGTCTGCACGATTGCCCGCACCTCCCGCTCCGGCATCTGCATCTTCCGGAATCGACCAATGATCTGCGCGACCCCGACCTGATCGGTGGCGTAGTACCGATAGCCCGAGTAGTCGTCGACCGTCGCGGGTTCGAGCAGACCCGACTCGTGATAGCGACGCAGGGTCTTCACCGACAAATGGGTGATTCGAGAGAACTCGCCGATCGTGAGCAATCCGTTCATGTCGATATTCTCGCCCCTCCCCGTGGGGGAGAGTCGACTCTCCAGGGGGAGGGGTGACGCCGGATGTAGCCGAGGCCGCCGCAAACGCGCGCGCGTTCGCCAGGTGCGCGCGGAATAGCCCCGAATTCGAGGCGAATCCACTCGCGTATGACAAACGCGCGCGCGTTTGTCATACGCGAGTGGATTCGCCTCGAATTCGGGGCTATTCCGCGCGCACCTGGCGAACGCGCGCGCGTTTGCGGCGGCCTCGGCTACATCCGGCGTCACCCCTCCCCCTGGAGAGTCGACTCTCCCCCACGGGGAGGGGCGAGAATATCGACATGAACGGATTGCTCACGATCGGCGAGTTCTCTCGAATCACCCATTTGTCGGTGAAGACCCTGCGTCGCTATCACGAGTCGGGTCTGCTCGAACCCGCGACGGTCGACGACTACTCGGGCTATCGGTACTACGCCACCGATCAGGTCGGGGTCGCGCAGATCATTGGTCGATTCCGGAAGATGCAGATGCCGGAGCGGGAGGTGCGGGCAATCGTGCAGACACCCGATCCCGATGCCCGCGCTCGACTGATCACCGAACATCTCACTCGACTCGAGCGTCAGTTGGACGACACCAGATCAGCCGTGACGGCGCTGCGCCGGTTGCTCGATCCCACTCCACCTGCGATCGATGTCCGACGCGTTCTCAGCGAACAATGTTCTGTCGCAGCAATTTCCGAGGTGGTCGACGCGTCCGACGTGCTGGGCTGGTATGCGGACGCGATGGCCGAGATCGACGCGGTCGTATCGGACACCACCGGGCCGCCGGGCGGGCTGTACGACAACGAACTCTTCACCGACGGGCGGGGTGAGCTGACCGTCTTCGTTCCCACCATCGACGCGCCGTCCGTCGGCCGAGTTCGGCCGATGACGCTGCCTCCCGTCGAACTCGCGGTGACGGTTCATCACGGACCCCACGACGACATCGACGTCACGTACGGTGCGCTCGGGGTGCACGTGGAGACCAACGGCCTCGCCATTGCGGGGCCGGTTCGCGAGGTCTACGTCGTCGGGCCGCGGGATACCGAGAACTCGACGCTCTGGCGTACCGACATCGGATGGCCGGTGTTCACGGCATCACCGGCCACGTAGCAGTCAGCGTCCCAGCTGCCGGCTTGCTCCGCCGATCTCTGCGTGGGCACCGATCCTAGCGTTTCGTCCCGCTCGATCGCCGGCCCTCCGTGCGCCCTCCGAGTACCCGGCGTTCGCGCTCTGGCCTCGCCAGTGCCCGCGTGCGGTGGACGTCTGTCGGTAGTAGTCGCGTAGCTCGATCTCTTTGTCTCGCAACACCAGAGCGGTTCCGGCACCGGAAGTCTCCTGCGCGATGGCCTTGGCCTCGGTGTCCTTCTTGACCTCCGCGAGCCGTTGACCGATGCGCGACGCGAATGCCGTCTGGAAGTTCAGACGTGCCGTGACGGCGGCGACGGGCACTTCCTCGCGTCGGGTGTAGCGGCGACGATTCTTGACCTCGGTGACGGTGCGGATGGCCGTCTCGGATTTGTACGCACCGGACTTGATGTACGCGTCGGACGCTCGGACCATCTGGATCAGTAGAGACGAGTACAAGGCCTCGGTGGTCTCGATGTCCGAGTCGAAACCGTAGGCGAAGACCTGCGTCGATGATCTGGCTACGTCGCACTGCACATCGTTTGCGTGGGCGATGGCGACGAACAGTTGAACGTAGGTCTTGAGTCCACGCTTGCCCGGTTCACCGATGGGGATGACCTTCTGAGTCGGCGTCGCCTGCCGTTCGCGGGATGCGCTGTGCGAACGCGCCACCGCCAGATCCACCGACGCCGACGTGGCCAAACGCTGCGCGGCCTCCATGAAGGCCTCGGCCTCGTGGGGGTTGTCGGTGGACTCCGCCTGACGCAGCAACCCGCCGATTCGCGTCAGCATCTTGTCCGAACTCATGAGCGAAAGGGTACCGGGCACCTCCGACACGTCCGGGTTGACCGATTCAGGAACTCGATAATGACCCCTACGCGGTGAGTTGTGTGCCACAGTACCCATCGACATATGTGTCGGGGGAGCATCACAGAACGATTCTGCGTGCCCATCTCCGGGCGCATACCACCGCGTAGAAGTAAGTGGAGAAAACAATGGCGTCTTTGATCACGAAGGTGGCAGTGGTTGCGACAGCAGCCACGCTGCTGACGCTCACCGGATGTTCGAGCGACAGCGGTTCGAGCGGCGATTCGGGTGCTGCATCCGAAAATGCCGACGGCCGTGGACCTATCACCTATGTCGAGGGCCAGGACACCACCGAGACCGGTGTCGTCCAGCAGATCATCTCGGAGTGGAACGCCGCCAACCCTGATCAGCAGGTCACCTTCAAGGAGCAGTCCGCCGACGCCGATCAGGCCCACGACGACTTCGTTCAGCAGCTCCAGGCGCAGCAGAGCGACTACGACGTCATGGCACTCGACGTCGTCTGGACCGCCGAGTTCGCGGCCAAGGGCTGGCTCGTGCCGCTCGAGGGCGAATTCGCACTCGACAACGCAGGCGTTCTTCCGGCGACCGTCGCGAGTGCGACCTACAACGGCAAGCAGTACGCCGCGCCGAAGAACACCAACGGCGGACTGCTCTACTACCGCAGTGATCTGCTCCCCGAAGCACCCACCACCTGGGCCGAGCTCACCGAGGACTGCCAGGTCGCCCGCGACAACAACATCGACTGCTACGCAGGGCAATTCGCCCCCTACGAGGGTCTGACGGCCAACGCGTCGGAGATCATCAACGCGCACGGCGGATCGATCGTCGGCGAAGACGGCAAGACCCCCACCGTCAACAGCCCGGAAGCCAAGGCCGGACTGCAGACTCTGGTCACCGCGTTCGAGACCGGCGTCATCCCGGCCCAGGACACCACGTTCAAGGAGTCCGACAGCCAGCAGGCGTTCCAGGACGGAAAGACACTGTTCCTGCGCAACTGGCCGTACGTCTACGGCACCGCCGCAGAAGAAGGTTCGGCTGTGGTCGGAAAGTACGCGGTCGCACCGCTTCCCGGCGTCACCGGCGTGGGCACCTCGACGCTCGGCGGATACAACGCCGCGATCAGCGCGTACTCCGAGAACAAGGCCACTGCTGCCGACTTCCTGCGCTTCATGCAGGGCGAGAAGGCGCAGCGCATCATCGCCGAGGGTGCTTTGCCGCCCGTGCTCTCCTCGCTGTACGACGATCCCGCACTGATCGCCGCGATGCCGTACCTTCCCGCATTGAAGGCATCCATCGAGAACGCCGTTCCGCGTCCCGTCACCCCGTTCTACCCGGCCGTCTCGAAGGCCGTGCAGGACAACGTCTCTGCCGCCATCAAGGGTGAGAAGAGCGTCGACCAGGCGATCACGGACATGCAGGCCGGTATCGAAACCGCCGGCGCCAACTGATTTCGGGAGAACCAATGGCTGTACCTGCTGGTGTGACCAGTGGGGCCGCCGCAACCACCGCGGCCGGGGGCTCGTCCCCCGGCCGCGGTCGGCATGTGCGGTCCAAGAACAAGCGGTTCGGCCTGACGCAGGGTCGGGCCTGGCTGTTGATCGCACCGACGATGGTGATCCTCGCGATCGTCATCGTCTACCCGGTGATCCGGGCCCTGGTGATGTCCTTCTCCAAGGATCCCGGTCTCGATCCCGTCACCGGCATGTTCGTCACCGGTGGATCTGCCGGCTTCGACAACTACACGCACTGGATCCTGCAGCAATGCACTTCGGCGTCGGGCACGTTGGTGCCCTGCCCGCCGGGAACGCTGGGGTCGCAGTTCTGGGGCGCCGTCGGAAACACCGCGTTCTTCACGGTCGTCACGGTGTCCATCGAGGTGGTCATCGGCTTCGGAATGGCCGTCATCATGGGCAAGACCTTCGCCGGACGCGCCCTGTTGCGAGCGGCAATCCTGATCCCCTGGGCGATCCCGACGGCGGTCACGGCCAAGCTCTGGTACTTCATCTTCGCGTACGACGGTGTCGCCAATCGCATTCTGGGAACCAACATTCTGTGGACCGGCGACGCGTGGCCCGCTCGTTTCGCCGTCATCATCGCCGACGTGTGGAAGACGACGCCGTTCATGGCGCTGTTGATTTTGGCCGGGTTGCAGATGATTCCCGCCGACGTCTACGAGGCGGCCCGCGTCGACGGGGCGTCGGCGTGGCAGCGGTTCACCAAGATCACACTGCCGTTGGTCAAGCCCGCGTTGATGGTGGCAGTTCTGTTCCGCACCATGGACGCGCTGCGTATGTACGACTTGCCGGCGATCCTCACCGAGGGCAATCCCGCCACCCGAACCATTTCGATCCTGGTGGTGGATCAGATTCGGCAGGGATTCAACAGCGCTGCCTCGTTGTCGACGATCTCGTTCATCATGATCTTCGTCGTGGCGTTCATCCTGGTGAAGTTCCTCGGTGCCAATGCCGTTGCCACTCAGGACAATCAGCGCAAGGGGCCCGGCCGATGAAGCAAGCTCGCATCTATCTCGGCGTCGTCGTCATTCTCGTCTGGGGACTGGCACCGTTCTATTGGATGGTCGTCACCGCATTCCGCGACCCGCGCTACACCTTCGACACGACGCCGTGGCCGACGCACGTCACGTGGGAGAACTTCGAGAACGCGTTGTCGACGGCAAACGGCAACAATTTTCTTCGTGCGGTGGGCAACAGTCTGATCGTGGGCGGCGCGACCACACTGATCGCGTTGGTCTTCGGCATCTTCACCGCATACGCACTCTCGCGCATCGACTTTCGCTTCAAGTACGTGGTGACGGGCATCATCCTGGGTGCGTCGATGTTCCCCGTCGTCGCATTGGTGACCCCGCTGTTCCAGTTCTTCACCAACATCGGCTGGATCGGCAGCTACCAGGCGATGGTCATCCCGAACATCTCGTTCGTCCTACCGCTGACGATCTATACGCTGGCGGCGTTCTTCGCCGAATTGCCCTGGGAGCTCGAAGAAGCCGCGCGGATCGACGGTGCCGGACGATTCCAGGCATTCCGCCTGGTGATGCTCCCGCTCGCCGCGCCTGCCTTGTTCACCACCGCGATTCTCGCGTTCATCGCCGCAGTGAACGAGTACCTGCTGGCCAGTCAGCTCTCGAGTGACAAGACCGAACCGGTGACCGTCGCCATCGCGCGGTTCACCGGCAACGATCCGCTCGTGGTGCCGTATGCCGCGATCATGGCCGCGGGCACCATCGTTGCGATTCCACTGGTGATCATGGTGCTGCTGTTCCAGCGCCGCATCATCTCCGGACTGACGGCGGGCGGCGTCAAGTCGTGACGGCGCAGGACCACCTGCAGTTGTTGGCAGGCATTCTCGGGTTCTTTGCGCTGGTAGCTCTCGGTTTCGCCGTAGCCGGGATCATCGGAGGTGATCCCGGCGTGCTGCCGTCCGTAGCGCTGCTCGGCTTGCTGGTCGCACTGTGGTTCACCGTCAAGAAGATTCGCTGAAACTCGTCGTCGCGATGCCCACCAGTTCGGCCAGTGCCGGACTCATCGCGCTGCGCCACACCAGGGCCAGCAGGGCGGCGGTGTGCGAGTCGGTCAGCTCGATCGCGACGAGCCGGTCGCCGTAGAATTCGGCCATCGACCGGCTGAGAATCCCGACCCCCAAACCGCGGGTGGCGAGGTCGGCTACCGCGTCAGGTGCGCTGGCCTGCAACGTGATCGACGGTGACAGACCTCCCCCGGCGCAGTCCCTGTCGAACACCGCACGAATTCCGGTGCCCGGCGGAAGGGCAACGATCGGATATTCGCACACCTCGGCGAGTGTCGCGTCCTTCTGCGCCGCCAGTGGATGCTCCGCCGGCACGGCGGCAACGATCCGCTCGTCGATCACCACCATCGATTCGAGTCCGGCGGGGGTCCGAGAAGCGAGACCGACCAACGCAAGATCCAGCTCGCCGGATCGAACATCCGCGACGAGATCGTCCGAATTACCCTCGCGCAAAGCAATGTCGACGCCGGGATGTGCCGCGTGGAAGCCCGCCAACGCGTCGAACAGTGGGGGAACGGTGCAGGCGGTGACCATACCGACGCTCAGTCTGCCGCGCAGTAGGCCCGTCACATCGTCGACGGATTGTTTGACGGATCCTGCCGCGGCGAGTGTCGCGCGGGCCTGCGGCAACGCCGCCTGGCCGGCTGTGGTCAAAGTGGCTGTGCCGCCGGATCTGTCGATCAGCTCGGCCCCGAGTTCGCGCTCGAGCGCCCTGATCTGCGCGCTGACCCCCGATTGACTGATGTGAACGCGGGCGGCAGCGCGGGTGAAGTTCGCTTCCTCGGCCACCGCGACGAAATACTCGAGCTGCCTCAGTTCCATTGCTGTACTCCCAGATCGGGACCTTCGCCGGCATCGAGGCGGGCTATCGCGCGCTTCGGCGCGGTGACGCGGTAGCTGCAGTCGATCAGTTCGGCGGCTTCGGCCCAGACATCGCTGTCGGCCTTGTCTTTGCGGTCACTGCTCAGGTCGAACCCCACCCAGCCTGCGGGTCCGAGGTAGGCGGGATGAAAGTAGCGCGGCTCGAGTTCGCAGGCTCGCTGCTCCTCGGCGCTCTCGCATTTGACGATGATCGACAGATCGAACTGATCGCCGCCTTTGACGCCACCGCCGAAGTAGACGAACACCGAGGTCGTGCGGAAGGTCGGCCTGCCGTGCGAAACCTTCTCGGTCACGTCGGGGTACGCGAACGCCAGAGCGCGAACGCGTTCGAGAATCGGATGCTTCGAGGTGGGATCGATGGCCACGCGAGAACCATAGCGCGTAGCGTCTAGCTGCGGCTATGAGTAAAAGTTCTGGTTATGATCGGAACCAACTGTTGGACTTCTGACTGCGCCGGTTCGAGACTCGAATCCATGACACAGACACCCGCACAAATTGCAGCAACCTACTTCGAGGCCTGGAAGGCGAAGGACTTCGACACTCTGGCGTCGATCCTGCACGAAGACGCCACGTTTCGGGGGCCACTGGGCACCGCCGACAGCGGCGAAGAATGCGTCGCCGGGTTGAAGGGAATGTCGCAGATCGTCGCCGACATCGACATCGCGCACGTCTTCGTCGATGGCTCGAACGTGCTGACGTGGTTCGAGCTGCACACGTCGATCGCACCCCCGGCCCCCACCGCGAACTGGCAACGAATCGAGAACGGCAAAATCACCGAAATCAGGGTGACCTTCGACCCGCGCGCCATCGTCGAGGCGGGATAGACGAACGCCCGCCGGTACTCAATGTGACATTTGGTGGCCTTTTCGGGGGTCAATGTCACGTTGAGTGGACCGGCGGGCGTCGGTGCCGCGGAGAATTACGCGTCGATGATGAAGGCTTCGAGTTGTTCGCGAGCGACGTCGTCGGCCAGCTGCTTCGGCGGGCTTTTCATCAGGTATGCGGAAGCCGGGATGACCGGTCCACCGATGCCGCGGTCCTTGGCGATTTTCGCGGCGCGGACTGCGTCGATGATGACACCGGCGGAGTTGGGTGAGTCCCAGACCTCGAGCTTGTATTCGAGGCTCAGGGGAACGTCACCGAAGGCGCGGCCTTCGAGGCGGACGTAGGCCCACTTGCGGTCGTCGAGCCAGCCGACGTGGTCGGACGGTCCGATGTGGACGTCCTTGGCGTTGAATTCCTTCTGCAGGTTCGACGTGACGGCCTGGGTCTTGGAGATCTTCTTCGACTCGAGGCGGGTGCGCTCGAGCATGTTGAGGAAGTCCATGTTGCCGCCGACGTTGAGCTGCATGGTGCGGTCGAGCTGCACGCCGCGGTCTTCGAACAGCTTCGCCATGACGCGGTGGGTGATGGTGGCACCGACCTGGCTCTTGATGTCGTCGCCGACGATGGGGACGCCAGCGTCCTCGAACTTCTTGGCCCAGACGGGGTCGGAGGCGATGAAGACGGGGAGGGCGTTGACGAAGGCGACGCCTGCGTCGATGGCGGCCTGTGCGTAGAACTTGTCGGCTTCTTCGGATCCGACGGGGAGGTAGGACACGAGGACGTCGACCTTGGCGTCACGCAGTGCCTGTGCGACGTCGACTGCTTCGCCGTCGGCCTCGGTGATGGTCTCGCGGTAGTACTTTCCGAGGCCGTCGAGGGTCGGTCCGCGCAGGACGTGGACGTCCTTCGGGGGCACGTCGGCGATCTTGATGGTGTTGTTCTCGCTGGAGAAGATGGCCTCGGAGAGGTCGAAGCCGACCTTCTTGGCGTCGACGTCGAACGCGGCGACGAACTCGACGTCGCGGACGTGGTACTTGCCGAACATGACGTGCATCAGGCCGGGAACGGTGGCGTTCTCGTCTGCGTCCTTGTAGTACTCGACACCCTGGACCAGGGATGAGGCGCAGTTGCCCACACCCACAATGGCCACGCGGATTGCGTTGTTGTTCTCACCCATGGTCGGGTTCTCCTTCTGTCTTGACTGTCCTGTTTGGTGCTGTGTGGGACGGTGCTGGGTTGGGGGCGGCTTGCTCGGCTGCGATGACTTCGTTGAGCCAGCGCACCTCGCGTTCGCTCGATTCGAGACCGAGCTGGTGGAGTTGCCGGGTGTAGCGGTCGAGTGTTCCGTTCGCCTTGGCCACAGCGTCGCGGAGGCCTTCTCGGCGCTCCTCGACCTGGCGTCGTCTGCCTTCGAGAATGCGGACCCGAGCTTCTGCCGGGGTTCGACTGAAGAAGGCCAGATGTACGCCGAATCCGTCGTCGGTGTAGTTCTGCGGTCCGGTGTCGGCCACCAGTTCGGCAAATCGTTCCCTGCCGAGGGGGGTGAGCACGTACACCCGTTTTGCTCGTCTTTTCACGAGCAGTTCGGGACCGGCGTCCTCGGCGATGAGCCCGTCGGTTTGTAGTCGACGGAGCGCCGGGTACAGCGATCCGTACGAAAACGCACGAAATGCTCCGAGCAGGCCGGTCAGCCGCTTGCGAAGCTCGTAACCGTGCATGGGTGATTCGAGAAGCAGTCCGAGAATTGCGAGTTCGAGCATGCAACTCCCCCTTCTCGAATCCAACGATCACATCCTGGCGATGCGATGAGCCACACTATCGGAGAATGTATCGCGCCGATACATGAAGTGACAAACCAATGGCCGGTTACGTCGCGCGAATCGGCATTTACGGACGTGTTTTTCGGGGTTCTTCGCGGGTATCGACACAGGACGGCACCACATCGAAGGAGCGCATCATGCACGAAAACGATCAACCGCCCCCGCTGTCGAACGCCGAGTCCGAGCGGGGCTCCCACGTGGCGGACCTGTCGACTGTGCAACTGATCGAGCGACTGACGACTCAGGTCTCGACGCTCGTCCGGACCGAGATCGACGCCGGACTCGCCGAAGTCAAGAGCAAGGGAAGCCGCCTCGGGGTAGGCGTCGGAATCTCCGGCGCGGGTGCGTTGCTGCTGTTCCTCGGGCTCGCCACCTTGATCGCTACCGCAGTGCTCGGACTGGCGACAGTGTTGTCCGCATGGCTCGCGGCGCTGATCGTCGCGATCGCGGTGCTGGCGATCGGGGGCATTCTGGCCGCAGTCGGCGCGTCCCGGGCCAAGAAGGCCTTGCCGCCGATTCCCGCGGACACCGCAGCACGTATCGGCGACGACATCACCGCAGTGAAGGAGGGAATCCGATGACCGACACACCGGCGCACAGTGTTCCCGGCAACTCCGATCAGCCGCCCAGCATCGAGGAACAGCGTTCCGAACTGGCCGACACCGTCGCCGCTCTCGCGGCCAAAGCCGACATCCCCACTCGAGTGGGCAACGAGGCCTCTCGACAGGCGACACGTGCCTCCGATGCGGTGCGCAGTAGGCCCGGCACTGCCGCAGGGGCCGTGGGCTTCGTGGTGACCGCAGTGTTGGTGACGGTTCTTCTTCGTCGCCGACGTACGAGAAAGGTGTTTCGATGAGTGCAGTATCGAAGGCGTTCTACAGACCGATGTCGTTGGCGACGAGTGTGCTCGGCGGGCTGGCGGCCGGCGCGGTGTTCAAGCAGGTGTGGAAGCACGTCGGCGACGACGACGCGGCGGCCCCCGACCCGAAAGATCTGAATCGCTCCGTCCGAGAGGTGCTGATCGCGGCAGCCGTCCACGGTGCGGTGTTCGGCGTCGTCAAGGCCGCAGTCGACAGGGCAGGGGCAACCGGTTACCGCGCCATCACGCACGAGAGCCCGAAGTAGCCGACACGCAACATGATTCGCGGCGTCTATCGGCTTACCGAGACGATGTTGCCCGCGAAGTCCGCTTCGACGCGGCCACCCTGATCGTCGTCGTTGTGTGCGGTGATCGAGATGCGCTGCTCGCCGCGGGAATCGGTGATCATGACGTACTCGACGGCGGCGTCCGGAACCCCGACGGCCTCGGGCGTTCCCGCGACGAGGCCGGCCAGAACTGCGGAATCAATTGTGGCCCAGTCGAAGAGAGCCTCTTGCGCGTCTGGCGCGTCGGTCTCGTGATACATCTCGAACCCCCCGGAGACGAACACGCGCTCTCGTCGGCCCTCTGCCGTCGGGCGATAGACGTCGGCACGGTTGCCGTCCATCTGAATGAACACCTCGAGAACCTGCGAACTGCCGAAACGTTGCACGTAGCGTTCTCGGAAATCGTCGAGTCCGGCTGCCGTGTCGAAAACGAACGGGCGAGCGACTATCGGGGTGACGTCGACCGGCAGGTCCATCGGCACGGTGGGGGTCACGCTGCGCGTCGACGTGGATGCGACGACGGCAGCAGTCGGAACCGGTTGTTCGCCGGTCCTGGTCGACAGAAACACCACTAGCCCTACAGTCACGATGACGACCGAGCCGAGTGCCAGCAGTAGCCGGTTCTTCGGCTCGGATGTTCGCGGCGGTGGTTCCGGAAGGTCGACGTCGATTTGTAGGTCGGAGACCAGTCGTCGCAGATCGCGCAGGGTGATGGCCACCCGCGCACGTTCGCTACGTAGGCGGTGCTCGTCGAAGGTGAGCTGGCCGTCGGCGTATGCGGAATCCAGAACGGTGGCGGTCAGCGCGCGGTCTATGTCGCGAGCGCGAAAATCGGGTCGTGGTGCCACCTGCGGGCTTCCTTTCCGGACTGATCAGCCGAACGAAAACGGCGTGACACGCAGGAAGTTGCCTGCGGGATCGAATAGGAGAGTTCCGCTTTCCTGGTCGGTGTTGTCGGCGGAGACGGAAATTTGCGGGCCGTTGTCGCTGCCGTGGAAGCTCACGTTGTAGCTGTCGATGCGACTCATGTTCAAGCTCTCGCGGGCACCGGCGATGATCCCCGCTGCCTTCGTCAGATCGACCGTCGCCAGGTCGATCTGAGGTTCGTCGAAGTCGCGGGTGCTCGAGAAGTTGTCGTCGTAGTCGTCGATCACGCCGTCGCGATAGGTGTAGCTGACCTGTTTCTGTGGCACCCCGGGTGCGGGTGCCGAAATGACGGCGTAGTCGTCGTACAGCCCGAGTCTGTCGACCACCGACGTGCCGATCTTCTGTTGCAGTGCATCGACGATATCTACGACGACTGCAGGATTCTTGTACCCGGCCGACCCGAGACCCGATTCGGGGTCATCGGTGTTCGAGCACGCGCGAATGCCGAAGGTGAGCGCCACGAGGGCGGCAACGGCAGGGACCGCGACGGCCATGAAGCCCAGGCGTGAGCCCTTTGCCGTCGTGATCGGATGCGCGAACTCGATCGGGTCGGCCATCGGCGGCAGGTCGGTGTCGTTCTGAAGGTCCTCGATGAGGGCGTGCAGATCGGCGATCGTGTCGGCTTCCTTCGCCAGATCGATCCTTGCGGCGTGCTCGAAATCGGACAGCTGGCCATCGGCGAGTGCTTCGTCCAACGTGGCGCAAGTGTCGGTGCGATCCACATCACGCGCTCGCGTACTGGGTGACAGTCGCGTCGGCACAGGTGGAGCATAGTTTCTCGGCCCAGGAATGGGGGTCGATCGTCGTCCAGGCGGGGATCGCAGGTCTCCATCGACACTGCCGCACGTACTCTGGTTCTCGTGCGACTTCAGCGACAGGTGGTGGACTACGCCCTTCAGCGTCGGTCGCTGCTGGCCGAGGTCTACTCCGGTAGGACGGGCGTGGCAGCGGTCTGCGATGCAGATCCCTATCTTCTACGTGCCGCCAAGTTCCACGGCCGCGGCAGCGACGTAGTGTGCCCGATCTGCCGGAAGGAGCAGCTCACGCTGGTGTCGTGGGTGTTCGGCGAGAAGCTCGGACCCCTGTCCGGCTCCGCGAGAACGGCCGACGAACTCGGCCGGCTGGCTGCCACCCAAGAGGAATTTTCGGTCCATGTGGTCGAGGTCTGCCGCTCGTGCAGCTGGAATCACCTCGTCCAGTCCTACGTCCTCGGGGCCGTGCCCGCACCCAAGCAACCCCGTCGCCCACGATCGGGATCCCGTCAACCGAACCGTCGAACTGCGAGTGAATGACACAATCGCTTCGCTGAACCCAGCCACCGAGAATTCGACGCGGCCGCCGAGATTACTGGAGATTCGTACGTGAGTTCCCCCTACGACAACAACCCGGGTAACAACGAACCTGGCCGTAGCGACTCCGGACGGCGCCCCGACGTGCCCGGACCACCGCGCGGCAGCCGCCATTCCGATCCGCCCGGACGTCGTCCGGTACCTCCTCCGGGTCAGCGTCCGCTACCGCCTCCCGGGCAGCGTCCGATGCCACCGCAGGGTCGACCGCCGATGCCACCTCCGGGTCAGCGTCCGGTACCGCCTCCGGGCCAGCGCCCCGGGCCCCCTCCTGGGCAGCGTCCGATGCCACCGCAGGGTCGACCGCCGATGCCTCCCGCCGGCCAACGTCCGGGTCCGCCTCCGGGTCAGCGTCCGATGCCACCGCAGGGTCGACCGTCCGGTGACGGTCGCTACGCCGCGGCAGGTGTCACTCGATCGGGATCCGTCCCGCCGCCACACGAACCGAACGATCCATCAGCTAGCTCCTCGGGCAACGAACCGCCCGAGCCCCCCGAAAGAGGTTCCGCCGCGAAAACGAAGAAGAAGTCCAAGTGGCGGGTAGTTCGACGCACGTTGTATGCGTTGGTCGCCTTGGGCCTGATAGTGCCGATTCTGCTGTTCATGGTGGCGTACACGCTGGTGGACGTCCCGCGGCCCGGTGACCTCAGGACCAATCAGGTTGCGACGATCTTCGCCTCCGACGGGTCGAGCGTGCTCGGCAAGGTGGTGCCACCCGAGGGCAACCGAACCGATGTCACGATCGACCAGATTCCGGAGCACGTGCGTAACGCCGTGCTCTCGGCGGAGGATCGCGACTTCTATTCCAATCCCGGGTTCTCGGTGACCGGCTTCGGCCGTGCCCTGCGCGACAACGTTCTCGGACGTGACAGCGCGGGCGGCGGTTCCACGATCACCCAGCAGTACGTCAAGAATGCGGTGGTCGGCTCCGAGCGGACGTTGACGCGAAAGATGCGCGAGCTGGTCATCTCGTCGAAGATGGCTCGCCAATGGTCCAAGGACGACATTCTCGCGGCGTATCTGAACACCATCTATTTCGGTCGTGGCGCTTATGGCATCGCTGCCGCGTCGACGGCGTACTTCGGCAAATCCGTGGATCAGCTCTCGGTCGAGGAAGGCGCAGTACTGGCTGCGACCATCCAGCAGCCGTCCGGACTCGATCCGGAAGTCAACCCCACCGGTGCTCAGTCGCGGTGGAACTACGTGCTTGACGGCATGGTCTCGCAGGGCCAGCTCGATCCGACTCAGCGTGCGGCGATGCAGTATCCGCAGTGGGTCCCCATTTCTCAGGTCGATTCGGGTGATGCCGCCGACGCAGGTCCCAACGGTCTGATCAAGGCGCAGGTACTGCGTGAGTTGTCGGCTGTCGGGGTCAGTGATCAGGATCTGAACACCGAGGGTCTGCAGATCACGACGACGATCGATCCGAGGGCGCAGGCCGCCGCGGTCGAGGCCGTGGACAACAACCTGCAGGGTGAGCCGTCGGAGCTGCGCACGGCGTCGGTGTCGATCGATCCGCGCAGTGGCGCGGTCCGCTCGTACTACGGCGGCGCGGACGGGCGCGGTTTCGACTTCGCGCAGTCCGGGTTGCAGACCGGATCGTCGTTCAAGGTGTTCGGCCTCGCCGCTGCCTTGGACCAGGGCATTCCGCTGTCGAAGATGTACGACAGTTCCTCGCTCGACGTCAACGGCATCCAGATCAGCAACGTCGAGGGCGAATCCTGTGGCACGTGCACCATCGCCGAAGCCCTCAAGCGGTCGCTGAACACGAGCTTCTACCGCATGATGCTGGGCATGGACAACGGCCCGCAGGCGATCGCGGACATGGCACACAAGCTCGGTATCCCGCAGGAGATCGAGGGCGTCGGCCCCACGCTGACCGAGCCCGACAACGCGGGCCCGAACTACGGAATCGTGCTCGGCCAGTACCAGTCGCGGGTGATCGATATGGCCTCGGCCTACGCCACACTGGCAGCCTCCGGCGTCTACCACACCCCGCACTTCGTGCAGAAGGTCGTCACGGCCGACGGCACGGTGTTGCTCGATCGTGCACCCGAGGCCGGTCAGCAGGTCGTCTCGGCGGCGGTGGCCGACAACGTGACGTCGGCGATGCGTCCGATCGCCGGGTACTCCAACGGTCACAACCTCGCGGGTGGTCGTCAATCGGCGGCGAAGACCGGTACCGCGCAGCTCGGTGATACCGGACAGAACAAGGACGCCTGGATGGTCGGGTACACCCCGTCACTGTCGACGGCGGTGTGGGTCGGTACCGAGCAGGGCTTGCCGCTCGAGAACAGTTACGGCGGTCCGATCTACGGATCGGGCATACCGTCGGACATCTGGAAGGCGACGATGGACGGCACGCTCGAGGGCACCTCGAACGAGACGTTCCCGACGCCCGAGGCCATCGCCGGTCAGGCAGGTGTCCCGCAGTACTCGGCACCGGCCGCACCGGTCACGACGGTGGCTCCGTCCGCGCCGCCGCCCGTGACTCTGCCGATCCCGACGGAGATTTCGCCGCCGGTGGTCATCACGCCGCGTCAGGTCGAGATTCTGCCGGGCGTCACCATTCCGCTGCCGGGTCTGGCCCCGGCTCAGCCCGCACAGCCACCGGCAGCACCCGAGCCGGCAGCCCCCGAACCGGCGACTCCCGGCCAGTAGCACCGAACGGTGACGACCGAACCCGAGCGCAAGGGCAGAGCCCTTGCCAGTCCTGGTCGCCTGGACACGGCGAGTGCAACGGACCGTGACGCACCCAGCCGTACCGATCCGATGACCGAGGAACTGTCCTCGGTCATCGGCGGGCCGGTGGGCGCGCACGCTCTGGTCGGTCGGCAACGGTGGTTCACTGCGCTGCGGGTCATCCTGTTGCTCGCTGTGGTCTTTCTCTGCTTCGGCTGGTTCGCCAAGGCAGCGTGCATTCAACAGGCACCGGTGGGTCCGAACGGTGAACTCGGACTCGACTGGAGCGGCAGTCGCCAGTACGTGGCGATGTGCTATTCGGACACCGTGCCGCTCTACGGTGCCGAGCGGCTCGACCAAGGCGCGTTTCCGTACAAGAAGTCCTGGGAAGAAACGAAGGCCGACGGGTCGAGTCAGATCCGGTACATGGAATATCCGGTCATTGCCGGCCTGTACCAGTACGGCTCGATGGTCGTCGGAAAGGCATGGAACTCACTGAGTTTCCTGCCGCAAGCCCTGCCTGTGGTCGTCTACTTCAACGTCGTCGCTCTGGGATTGGCCGTCGCGTGGCTGGTCACCGTGTGGGCGACGGCGATCTCGGCGGGGCGACGCATCTGGGACGCTGCCCTGGTGGCTGCCTCACCGCTGGTGATCGTGCATGGATTCACCAACTTCGACGCTCTCGCAACGGCATTCGCGCTCACCGGTCTGCTGGCCTGGGCCAAGAAGCGGCCCGTACTGGCCGGCATACTGCTGGGTCTCGGCGGTGCCACCAAGCTCTATCCTCTGTTGTTCCTCGGGCCGCTGCTGGTGTTGTGCTGGCGGGCCGGCCGCATGCGCGAGTGGGGGCTGACCGCAGCGGCTGCCCTCGGGGCCTGGCTTGCGGTCAATCTTCCACTGGCCCTGCTGTATCCGACGGGGTGGTACGAGTTCTTCCGGCTCAACTCCGAGCGCGGAGCCGACCCCGATTCGCTGTACAACGTCGTCACTTCCTTCACCGGATGGACGGGCTTCGACGGCCCCCTCTATCCGGGGGACAAGCCGATGGTTCTCAACGCAGTCACGCTGCTGCTCTTCGCCGTCGTGTGTGCGCTGATCGCCTACATCGGTACGACGGCTCCGACCCGGCCGAGGCTGGCCCAGTTGGTGTTTCTGGTGGTGGCCGGGTTCCTGCTGACCAACAAGGTGTGGAGTCCCCAGTACTCGCTGTGGCTGGTCCCTCTCGCGGTGCTGGCTCTACCGCATCGTCGAATCCTGTTGGCGTGGATGGCAATCGACGCGTTCGTCTGGTTCCCCCGGATGTACTACTACCTGGGCGTGGACAACAAGGGGCTGCCCGAACAGTGGTTCACCGCCACCGTGGTCGTGCGCGATATCGCAGTGATCGGCCTGTGCGCGTTGATCGTTCGGCAGATCTACCGGCCGTCGGAGGATCTCATTCGAAACGGCAGCGCCGTCGACCCGCTCGGTGGCGTGCTCGACGGCGCTGCAGATCGAACCGGTCGGCGTGCGGTCACATATAGCGGCCGAGCTGCTTGACGGCTTCACCGGCGTGCTTGGCCTGGATGCCGTCGCCGATGGCCTGTAGCTTCCATTCACTGCCCTGGCGGTAGACCTTCGCCATCACCAATCCGGTGAACGGCATGCCGCCCTGCAGGGTGAAGCGGGCGAGTTCGGTGTTGGTGGTGTTGTCGACCAGCCGGCAGAACGCATTGGCGACCTGCTCGAACGTCTGGCCGCGGTACGAGGTGACCGTGAAGACGATGCCGGTGACGTGCTGGGGTACTCGCGTCAGATCGACGACGATGACCTCGTCGTCGCCCTCGCCCTCACCGGTCAGGTTGTCTCCCTTGTGCGTGATCGACCCGTCCTTGGCGTTGAGCTGGCCGTAGTACACGACATCGTTGACGTTGCGATCTGCCAGCATGATCGCCGACGCGTCCAAGTCGATGTTCGCCGCACGGCCCCCGCCGCCGAACAGTCCACCCTTCTTCGGGGTCGTCACCGGGTCCCAGCCGAGGCCCATGCGAATGACCGTCAGGGCAACTCCGCCGTCCTTGCGGAGAGTGACCTTCTGGCCCTTGGACAGACTGACGGGCTTGGACTTGGTGAGACTGACTTCCGGAGCCTGCGCGTCGTCCACGGAGACACCGTGATCGGTCACCAACGCAGCGAAACCACCCGCGTATCCCTGCCCCACGGCGCGCACTTTCCAGCTCCCCTGGCGGCGGTAGATCTCCAGCGCGATGACGATGGATTCGGAGCTGAGGCCGTCGATCGTGTACTCGTACAACACATTTCCCGCTGTGTCACTGACTCGCGCGACCGGGGGTGCCGATCGGCCGAAGTTGCTCGATGCGTCGTCGAGGGTGATGACCGCACGGATCTGCTCGATGTCGGACGGAACTGCGCCGAGCGAGACGGCGAGCCGCGCCGGCCCGCCCTGCCCTGGTTCGAGGCGAACACCGGGACCGGTCGGCTGATTGAAGAACACGAAATCGGCGTCCGTGCGCACCTTTCCGGCGTCGGTGACCAGAAGTGCAGACAGATCGGCCGGCACTGCCAGGGCGATGGACACGACGACGTCGCCGACGGTGAGGGGGCCGTTCTGACCCTTGGACAACGGTTGACCGGCCGGAGCAGACAATGTGGTGGACTCTCTCTCGAAGTGCTGGTTACCGTCATCCAATGTACTTGGTCGATTTGTCCGACTGATGTGACCGCGAAGGCCTGTCGGTCAGATCTGGCGGAGGGCGAACAGGTCACCCGGGGTGCAGCCGAGCACCCGGCATACGGCGGTCAAGGTGGAGAATCGGATGGCCTTGGCGCGGTCGTTCTTGAGTACCGACAGATTCACGACGCTGACCCCCGCCAGACGCGACAGCTCGGCGAGCGTCATGCCGCGGGCTTCGAGGATCTCGCCGAGATGACACACGACGAGATGGTCGACGAACTCCTCGGCCATCAGACCAGACCATCGGCATCACGAGCGAGCTTGGAGCCCTGGGCGATGGTGGCGTAGACGAATTGCAGGAATGTGGACACGAAGATTGCGATCCAGAGACCGGTGGCCGGTCGAGCGGTGTCCACGGTCCCGCTCAGCTCGAGCGCACCGACGACGCTGTTGGTGCCCAGCATGTTCGTGAACCCAGTGATGATGGGGTAGGCGAGAATGCACGCGCCGATCACTACGACGTCGGTGCGTGCGGCGTTGGTGAAGGGATTCCCGGCGATGACGCGATCGCAGAAGCGGTAGAAGAACAGCAGGCCCACCAGGATGATCACCAGTCCGACGGCGAGGGATCCGTAGCGCATCACGTCGATGAAGCCCAGCAGTCGTACGATTTCGGCTTTCGGGACGCTCAGCTCGACCGAGTTCCCCGGTTGCAACTGGCCTCCGAACAACTCCACCGGCGGGGTGTTCCACTCGGGTTCGACCGTGGCGCTGACGTAGTCCGAGGAGTGGTATTTCCACATTTTCCAGCCGGTCCAGCCCACGGCCAGTGCTCCGTAGAACACCATCGCCCACTTGTTGGTCCTCATGGAACCCAGTCCGTATGCCATCCCGCCGCCTCCATATCGATAGTCGATAACAACGAATATCGTTAACCTATCGAAAATCGATACGGTGTCAAGGGGTGGGCTGTGTCATCGGCGTAAGGCCGACTCCAACTGCCGCCCGATTTCCGCGACCAATCGGGTGGAATCGGCGGGTACTACGTCGATCGACGCGTGGGACCGAACGAGGTAGCGGCCGTCTCCGTCGAAGTCCATCCAGAAGAACGAGACGGCATCGGTATCGCGGCGGTGGTCGTAGGTGGCGCCGCGCGCGACGATCACCTCGCCGACTGCCGATCGCGGTCGGGCGAAAAACGCCTCGAATTTCTCGTCCGCAGTCGCGTTTCGAGTGGCCGTGGACAGGATTGCTCCGCTCGATGTGGTTGCAGTGCAGGGATGTTCGAGGGTCGCGGCCGCACGGCGTCCGGCCTGCACGGTCGGCACGGACTCGGCGATCCGTACGGGGGCAGATGCCGGGGTCACCGTGTCGATCGTGACCGAACAGTCCGGCCCAGGTCGTTGGGTGAGGACGACCGCGAGATCGTGGGTCACCGCTGCATGAACGCGCACCGGGCTGTGCCCGAAGTCGTGTGTGTCGCTTCGGCATTCGATGCGCACAGCGGGGTCGATCACCACTCCGATGGCTGCCTCGAGCCGCTCGTCCACCAGCGCGTCGATCCTCGCCGACGCTTCGCACCGCAGCTGTCGGAGCTGATCCTCGGTATCGACGTCGACGGTGACGGCCAGAGGGTAGGGCAACCGATCCCGTCCGAATCGACTGCAGAGCATCGCGAAATCCATGCCGTGCATGGTCCACTGCGTCACCGTCAGCCGCCGAGCACCGGGGGTGCGACGAGTGGCAGGTCACCGATCAGTTCGCTGCCGTTGCCCACGTCGATCAAGTAGCCGGGAGTGGTGTGTTCGCCGTCGTTGTCGCCGGTGCCACGACCTCCCGCCGCGCCCATACCGCCCACTCCGGGCATACCGTGAGCCCCTGCTCGACCGGCCGCCGCCGCACTCGTGCCGCCCGGGCCGCCGCTGGAACCGCCGGAACCGATCGGAGACCCGAGAACAGAGCCGCCGTAACCTGTACCGGAACCCACACCGCCGGCGGATCCGTTGTAGCCCGAGCCGCCGTAGCCCGAGCCGCCGTAGCCTGAGCCGCCGTAGCCTGAGCCGCCGTAGCCGGCACCCGGGGATCCTGTCCCCGAGGAACCGCCGCCTCCCACGTTGCTTCCGAGTCCCCCGGGAGCATTTCCGGGGCCACCGGCTGCGGCGGCCCGGGTCTCCCCGGACCGATCTGCAGGCGGCAGCGGTCCGGATGGACTCGAACCCGGTTGCCCGGGGCCCGATTGTCCAGGCGTCGCGGTGCCGGCATCGGTCTGCTGCGCGGCCGCCTGCGCTGCGGGATCGGGGGTTCCTGCCGAGCCTGCGCCCCCACCGGACGTCGCACCGCCGCTCCCACTGGCGGCCGGGAAACTGCCTGCCGGGAAACCGCCTGCCCAGCCGCCGGTGGAACCACCGCCTCCGCCGTCGACGGGATTGTGCGCCGTTGGCAATACCGGAACGTTGGTGTCGGACAGCACCACGCCCGGTACGTACACCGATCGCATGATCCGACGCGCTTCGTTCTGCTGCTCCTCCTGCACTGCCGTCGCCGTTTTGGTAGCGAACGGAACGGGGAGCAGGGAACCGATCAGGGTGCTGGCCTCGGACGCGACCACCGGCGGCATTCTCGACTTGGTCTGCTCGAATCCCGCGTGTGCTTCGAGCAGCTTGTTCCCAATCAGGCTCATCGACGTGGCCAGCGCGGACGCCGACGAGACGTAATCGCCTACGCCGCCGCGCACGGCGTCGGACATCGGCCCGGACCAGCCCGACGCCATGGCCGCCTCGATTCCCGTTCGGAAGCCGTCGGATCCGGAGCCGGCGGCGGCCGAGAGGTCGTTCCAGTTCTTCGACGAAGTCGCAATGGGACCGATGGCCAACGACCCGACCATGCCCGCGATGTCCTCGTGTGACATCACCTCGAACGGTTCGGTGATCGTCACTTCGTTGGGTTCGTAGTCACCGCGGTAGTCGAATGCCCCGTTCGCTTTCTCGAACGCCTCCCCGAGCATGGTGCCGACGAGCTCGGGCCCCACCGGGGTCACGAATATGTTGGTGACTATCCCGTCGATCGTCGCTTCGAGTTCCTCGTACGGATTCGCCATGCCCACCCCTTGCCACGCGCCTGTCCCCCCGACGAACTGTTAGACGCGGTGCGCAGTGGTTCGGTTCCGCAGCCACTCGAGAATTTCCTCGCTGGCCCGTACGCCGGAGGAATCGGTGACGGTCAACCCGGGGCGGGTGAACCCCAGCAGTTCGAGCTCGCCGTGCCGCGGCCTAACTGCCTCGTCGGCGGCCATGAGCATCTCGGCGTCGAGTGCGCCGTCACCGGCAGCGAACACGCCGGCCTCGGCATCCAGGGAACCGTCCTGAACCAGCCTGGCACGGACCTCGGCCACGGCGGAGCTCTTGCACACCGCGTTGGGCATCGTGTAGATCTTGCGACCCTGCTGGGAGACGTTCCAGTCGCGTGCCGCGCACCACTGCGACCAGTCCGAGACGAAGTCCGGCGGGACGGCGGTGACGTCGACGACGAGGTAGCAGAACAGGCCGTCGGCCTCGCGGTATTTGAGCACCCAGTCTTCGGAGACCCTCGATCTCAACTCTGCGCCGATGCCGGCCAGGTCCAGATCGAAGCCCTTGCGCCAGGCCGTATCCGGCTCACCGTCGACGAGAATGTTGCCACCGTTGCTGGTGATGGCGTACCGCCACGGGGCACCCGGCAAGTCGATGCGCTGGAACTGTTCGATGGTCCGCGTCGTCGTCGGAACCACGGGGACGCTCTCGCTCAACCCGCGGAGCAGCGACATCGACCGAGTGCTCATGTACGACAACGGTTTGCCCTCGTACACCTCCACGCACTCGAACGTCTCGTCCAGGGGCACACCGAGCGCGCCTTCGGAGAAGATCATCGTGCGATCGAGGTCGACGGCGACGAGGGCGCTCACGAGGCATCCTCGGTGGAGACGTTCTTGATCAGACCCATGCACGAGTAGGCGAGGTCGGGTACCACGTCGACCGGTACTCCCCTGGCTTCGGCGAGCATCCGAATATGTTGGTGCTCCGGAGCATTCGCGTCGCGCACCAACACGCGCCACGGTACTCGGCGTAGCAGCACCCGCGTGGTCTCGCCGACACCGGGCTTGACGAAGTTGACGTGCGAGATGCCGTACTCCTGGCGGACCTTCTCCACCGATGCCCATCCCGACCAGGTGGGAGTCCTGTCGGACGCGAGCACCGACGACACCGTCTCCGCGACCTCGTCACGCACGTCGTCGAATCGAGCCGTCACCGCGTCGAGTAGATGCCGCGACACGTCGTCGGGTGCGAGATCCGCATAGTACTTCGCGCCGTGGAAGTCTCCGGGACGAATCAGGCTGTCGTTGAGCACTGTTCGCGAAACGAGGCCCGAGACGGTCGAATTCAGGCAGGCCGAGGCGATGAGGAAGTCGTCTCGGGTCCCGTAGGTGCGAGCGCAGTGTCCGGGATCGGCGAGCACGGCCAGATCGTCGTCGAAGTCCGCCCCAGGGAAGTCGCTTAGTGCCGCTGTGAGTTCGCGTGCAATGGCACCTTTGCCGGTCCAGCCGTCCACGAACACCACCGAGCGTGAATCGTGGTGCTCGGCGAGGTAGCGCAGAGCGACGCTGTCGATACCCCGATCACGCACGATCGAGACGGCGTAATGCGGTATCTCGATGCCGTGGGCGGCGAAAGCCCAGCGCCGCATCAGAATTCCCACCGGAGTACCGGCCCGCGCCAGTGATGCGAGCACGATGTCGTGTCCGCGCTCGGCGAGCACCACCTCGGTGACGGTTCCGACGGCGACCGCGAGCCGCGCCGCACTCTCGTGCAGTACCTTCTCGAACAGTTCGCGATACGCGAGATCGGGTTGGAATTCGACCGGCAGCGATTCGGCATAGTGCGCCGTGCCGGCCTGAATCGCCCTCTCGCGCTCCGCCGTTGCCGCTTCCAGCGAGATCCCCGACAGGTCTTTGAGTAGCCAGGTCACCTCGTCCGGCGCGTACGAGCCGAACTCGGGCCCACGCAGCGGACGGGCACGTCTGGCGATCTCGAGCGCCTGCGGATCGGCACCGGTGACGACCACGACCAGCACGTCGGTGCCCGCCGCCGCGAGTGTCCCCGCCGCGGCGGTGAGTGCGTCGGTATCTGCGGGGGCATCGGCGACGAACACCAGGGTCGAGTCGGCCGGCGCGTCGGCGTTGTAGAGGTAGCGCAGAGAGGATTCGTCCTCGGGTGCTGCGAATTCGAAGCCCCGGCGCAGTGGGTAGCCCGCCACGTCGAGTACGTAGGCGGGCGAGCGGGTGGTCGTCTGGAACAGTGCGCTGTGTCCGCGTCGTTGCAGCGCTGCCGCCAGGCGTAACGGCAGGTACATCAGCTCCTCGTGGCCGACGACCACGACGGCACCCGAGTCGGGGAGCGACGCGTCGACGGTGGCCGCGACTGCTTCGATCGCGTCGTCGAACCCGGCTGCATCAGACCTGAGGAAGCCGTGGCGGCCGCCGTCGGGTAGAGCTGCGGGCCAGTGCGCGTCGATGCGGTGTACCGAACCAGGTTGTACAGCAATCGGATTGAACGTCGGATCGGGAAGGTCCAGTACCGTCTCCACGAGCCCGGGTGCCAGCTCGACCGATCCCTGAGCGAGGCTGACGTTGTCGATCACGACGCCCAGTTCGGCGGCCGTTGCTGCGGTCGCGTCGAGATGCTCGGCGGTACGCATGTCCACCAGGGATGCGATGACGTAGTGGGAACGCGCAGCCGTGGAATGGATCTGGCGGAGCGCATCGAGTGCGGTGGCTCCGGTCGAGATCTCGTCGTCGACGAGAACGAGGGGTAGTTCGCCGCCGAGCAGGTCCGCCGAGGTCGGCATCAGCAGATGGTCGGTGGCGTGCGAGTGCCCTTCCTCGAACTCTCCGTGCACCGTCATGCCCGGGACCGTGCGGCGGGTCGAGTGCACATAGCAGCGCGCATCGAGGGCGGTTGCCACCGTGTGACCCAATCCCGTTGCCGTCTCGGCGAATCCAAGAACATCGACGTCGGAGCCGCCGACCGCCGCAGCGACCAGGCCGGCCAATTCATCGCCGGCACCGATGACGACGTCCGGATCCACGGGTATGTGTTTGCCGAGCACAGTGGACACCAACAGATGTGCCCGTCGGGGATTGCGGCGTAGGCCGGGACGCACCAGTTGTCGTGCCGTCCACGACGACGAGGAGCCGGTGTCGGTCAGGGCGATGCCGTCGGCCGGGTTGTCGGTCATCGCTGAGCCAGCGCCGTCAGTAGGTCCACGAACGTGATCCCTTCGTTGGTGACCCCGAATGCCCGGGCGCGAACCATCGTCTGTTTCGCCCAATTGCGATGTGGTCCCAGCTCGTTCATCTTGTTCCGGTAGCCGGAGGCCTGCGCGCCGCCCTGATCGGAGGCCAGAATGTCGAGGGCGTCGTGGTATTCCTCGTGCGTCACTGCGGACAATGCGTGCACGGCAGGAACGTGGGATGGATGGATGACCGTCTTGCCCTGGATACCGTTGGCGCGGTCGAGGGCGACCTCGCGCAGCAGTGCGTCCAAGTCGCTGCTGACCAGTTGCTGCCGGAAGCGCACGGCCTCCTGGTCGACGAACGGCGTCTGGCGCAGCAGTGGCCGGAACATGCGTTCGTGGTCTGCGAAGTACTCCCACACCGGCCCGGTGATGACGAATCCCGATCCGTCGTTGCGGCCCAGGTGATTGACGATCGCGCTGATGACGTCGGCTACGACGCGGACGTCGTAGATCGTCAGGTCACGGTCGCGGCGAATGCCGAAGGTGCCGCACATGTCGGTGGCTCCGATGCGGACGGCCAGCACGATGTCTCGGTATTTTCCCAGTAGTTCTCGGATGGCAACGAGTTCGGTGTCGCGTGTTTCGCGGTGGACCACCTCGGCCGACTCGAGAACCGGCATCGCCAACAAGCGGGTGTCGTGCGCGGTGGATGCGGCAAGAATCTCGTCGAGGTACTCGGCTCCGGTTGCCGAGGTGAACTTCGGTACGACGAAACCGGCAAGTCCAGCGGCCCCAGGAGCGAGACCGGCGCAGACCGTCCGAATCTGTTGGGCCGTGCGGGCTCGGACGAACACCAGTGCATTCGAACCCGAGAGTTCGTTCAGAGTTCGGATGGTGTTCTCCACCGCGTACTGCAGATCATGATCTGCGACTGCATCTTCGAGATCGATCACGATCGATCGAACGCCCTCGTCGGTGCGCTTGTGCACCGTCGCGGTCAGGTCCGCACGGGTCGCGGGGATGTACAGCGTTGCACCGAGTGCTGTTGCTACGACGTTGTTTCCGTCGCTGACCGCGATGTCCTCCGGCTGCAGGAAGAACATGCGTTCGCGGGTGTCGGCGTCGAGATGGCGAAAGTGTTGCACCATGATCCTTCGTGTGAATGCGGTCGGTGCTAGCTGCGCATGCGTTCGATCACGCCTGCGATGAAGTCCGAAATGGTAGCCAGATCCTGCAGATATGACCAGTAGTCGGGATGGGTACCCGTCAGTGCGTTGCTCGCCCTGTCGATCCGGGCGAGCTGAGCATCCAGCACCGAGCCCCATTCGGCAACCAGACCGCGATTGATCGCGAGTTGTTGAGCGTCACGAAGTTTGAACCGGACCTTGTTCTCGGTCTCGCTCGGATCGGCTTTGACTGCGCGCAGCAGGCGAACACGATCGGTGACGGCATCGACCAGGTGCTCGGCATCGGTCAGGTGCGACCGGGCCTGGGCGACGAGATCCAAGGCCTGCTCGGGGTTGCCCGTGTCGAGCGCCGAACGGGCCGCTCGCAGATCCTCGTCGGCCTGTTCGATGTGGCGCACACTCGATCGTTCGTTGTGCGACAGATCTGCCGAACTCTTGGCATTGAATTCGCGAAGCAAACTCGAGAAGGCCGGCGCGATCCCCTCGGATCTCGTTCGTACGGCTTCGATTCGGGTCCGCACCGAGACCAGTGCGGTCCGGGCCTCCTGCTGGCGTCCGGGAGCCGAGCGAACCGCCTCGCGCAACGCAGTGGATCTGTCCCGGACGACGGTGGCCTGCTCTCGCGCACGCAGCGGATCCCGTCGAACATCGTTCAATTGTGTTGTGGCGGCATCCAGTTCGTTCCAGGCCTGCCGCAGTGATGGATAGGTGGCGTACTGCTCGTCGACGGTGGACCGCGCAGCGTCCGCCTCGGCCAGTGCGTCCTGCACCAGGCGCGGGGTGGCCGCGAACTGTGCCGAGGCGTGCTCGAGAGTGCTGCGATGAGCCTCGTAGAAACGATCGACGGCGACACTGGCGTCGTGGAGCAGTCGCGTCGCGTTGTCGAATGCCGACCTCGCGGCGGCAGTGGTGATTCCGTCGAACTGTTCGACGGCAGCGAGATACGCCGCTCCCGCGTCGAAACACAGCTTCTCGGTATCGAACCATCGGCGGGCGAGTCCGTCCTCCGGACGCAGCGCGGTGGATGCCTCGACGCCGGCGGATGCGATGGACTGTCGCTTGTCCATGTCGAGAAAGGCGGCGACAGCGGCGTCCTGGGAACGACGCGCGGCGGCGTCCGATTCGGAACCTCGGCGAAACACCCCAGGCCAGCGACTTGTCACCTGTTCGATACTACCGACGGGAACCTCCGCATCACCGCGCTCGTTGGTCGAGTACGTCCAGAAACCGGACATTCCCACTACGGTTGTACCCGTAACGGGAAACCAATTGCGAAAGGACCTCTCAATGGGCGTCAGCCTCAGCAAGGGTGGCAATGTCTCGCTCACCAAGGCAGCACCGAACCTGACCGCGGTCGTGGTCGGCCTCGGTTGGGACATCCGCACGACGACGGGCACCGACTTCGACCTCGATGCCAGCGCCATCGCATTGAACTCGACGAAGAAGGCCCTGAGCGACGGGCACTTCGTGTTCTTCAACAACTTGAAGTCTCCCGACGGCTCCATCGAGCACACCGGGGACAACACGACCGGTGAAGGCGACGGAGACGACGAGCAGATCAAGGTCGATCTCGCCGCTGTGCCGCCGGAGATCGAGACCATCACGTTCCCCGTGTCGATCTACGATGCGGACGCTCGCTCGCAGTCGTTCGGTCAGGTGCGCAACGCGTTCATTCGCGTCATCAACCAGGCCGACAACTCCGAGCTCGCTCGCTACGACCTCAGCGAGGATGCCTCGACCGAGACCGCGATGGTCTTCGGCGAGCTGTACCGCAACGGCGCGGAGTGGAAGTTCCGCGCAGTCGGCCAGGGCTACGCGTCCGGACTCGCAGGCATCGCCCGGGACTTCGGAGTAAACGTCTAGTAAAGGCACTCCCAAGATTGGGGATACCCCCGCCTCGTCATTCATGATGGGCGGGGGTTTTTCCGTTTCGTCCCCCAACTTGGTCGCGCCTGCGGGCTCTGCTCCTAGCCAGAAAGGCCACTGACGTGGTTATGAGAATCTTCGGCTGGTCGATTGCGGTCACCATCGTGTCCGTCATCGTGGCCTTCTTATACGGCGGACTCGAGGCGATGATTCTCGTCCTCATCCTCGGCGTGCTCGAAGTGTCCCTGTCCTTCGACAACGCCGTCATCAACGCCACCGTGTTGCGACGGATGAGTGAGTTCTGGCAGAAGATCTTCCTCACCATCGGCATCGTCATCGCCGTGTTCGGCATGCGGTTGCTGTTCCCGCTGGTCATCGTCTGGGCCGCGTCGGGCCTCGGTCCGGTCGCCGCCATCGACCTGGCACTCAACCCGCCCGCCGACGGTGCCGCGACCTTCCCGGACGGTTCGCCCAGTTACGAAACGCTCCTCACCGACGCACATCCACAGATCGCAGCCTTCGGCGGCATGTTCCTGCTGATGCTCTTCCTCGGCTTCATCTTCGAGGATCGCGAGATCACGTGGCTGAGCTGGCTGGAGAAGCCTCTCGCCCGGATCGGTCGCCTCGATCAGCTGTCCGTTGTCGTCGCGGGCCTGCTGCTCGTGCTCAGCGCCGAATTCCTCGCCGACGACGACAAGATTTCCACCGTCATGGTCTCCGGTGTGCTCGGCATGATCACGTACATTGCCGTCAACGGTCTCGGCGAACTGTTCCACATCGAGGAAGAGGGCGAAGAGTCCTCCGGCGGCCCGAGCGAACTGGCGAAGGCGACCGGCAAGGCCGGTTTCTTCCTGTTCCTCTACCTCGAGGTCCTCGACGCGTCGTTCTCGTTCGACGGTGTCATCGGAGCCTTCGCCATCACCGCGGACCCGATCATCATCGCGCTCGGCCTCGGCTTCATCGGTGCCATGTTCGTTCGCTCGATCACGGTGTTCCTCGTTCGCAAGGGAACGTTGTCGGACTACGTCTACCTCGAGCACGGCGCGCACTGGGCCATCGGTGCCTTGGCCCTCATCCTGCTCGTGTCGATCGGCGTTCACATCAACGAACTGATCACCGGCTTCGTCGGAATCCTCTTCATCGGTGCCGCACTGATCAGCAGCATCCGACGCAACAAGCGTCTCGAGAGCGAAGGCGTGGACACCGAAGTCCACGTCTGACCTACGCTCTCGAACCGCAACAGCTCGAAGACTTACAGCTCCGAGATGTCGACGAGTCCGTCCTGCAGGGCCCGGGCCACCAGGGCGGCCTTGGTCGGGGCGGACCGTCCGACAGAGGTGTATTTCGCGCGGATGCGCGTCAAGTGGGTGTTGACGGTTCCCAGTGACAGGAACAGTGCCTTGGCGACCTCGGTCTTGGAGTCGAGGCGAATCCAGCAGAGCAGTACCTCGATCTCACGGTCGGTCAGGCCGGGCCGCGTGGGGAACGTGTCCAGCTGCTCAGTGGGCGGCACCAGGCTGATCAGACCGCGAGCGAGCGGTGCGGCAGAGATGGAGTCGCTGTGTTCCGAGGGCATGGGATCGAGCAGTGCGGACATCAGTTCTCCCGAGGGCCGAGGCAGGTTGAGACGGTCTAAACCTGAGCCAACTCATTCTCACAGGTCGATCACAGACTCGCTGCCCTGATTTCTATGGGCATTTGAACCGTCAACTCTGACGATGCGTCATGAGTCGCGCTCCAACCGGTCATCAGTCCTGCGAGGGGAGCTCGGGCATCGGGAGCCACCCGTCTTCGACCGCGCGTTTGTACAGATCGGTTTTGGTCGGTGTCGGACGCCCGGCCTCGGCGTATTTGTTGCGGATACGCACGAGATAGTCGTTCACGGTCTGTTCCGACAGTCCGGCCAGGCGGGCGACGCGTCCTGCCTTCTCGCCCGACGCGTAGAGGGCAAGTACCTCGCGTTGACGTGGGCTCAGACCGACGTCGGGCAGTTGTGGATCGCCGTCGATCGCCGCGGCCCAGTCCGTGGTGACCACCTGCCCGCCGCTCGCGGCTCGCCGGATCGCGGACACGATGGCCGATGCGGGCGCGGACTTGCGCACCACGCCGAGCACTCCCGCGCGTGCAGCGGACCGAACCAGGAATGCGTTCTCGGCACCGGTGTACACCAGCACTCGTGATCCCGCGGCGTGTAGCTGTTCCACGTTCGAGCGCGGAGAAGATCCGTCGCCGAGGCGCAGATCGAGTACCACCAGGTCGAGCTGCTCTCGGTGGGCGAGCAATTCGTCCACGGTGGAGGCCATGATCACGAGATCGAGATCGGGTTCGTCCGCCAGCATGGCCTTGAGGCCGAGCGCGACGGATTCGTGGTCCTCGATCAAACCGATCCGACGTACCGCGGCAGTGCCGTCCTCGGTACTTCCCTGAGATTGCGACACCTGTGCCATGTTCCCGCCCCGCTCTGCGCGCTATTTCCCCAGCGCCCTGTTTCCCGAAGCGCTAGTGCCTCGGTGATGCCGTCACAGATGTCGTCGACGAACGAGGCGACGTTACCGACTCCGAGTCGGTTTCGCCCGGTTGGGCAAACCGCAGGCGAGCGCGGGCGAACATCACGAACAGCACCACCAGCAGCAGCGCTCGCCCCCACACTCCGACGAGTACGAAGAATTCCTCGTCGTTGGCGTCGACGCCGGAGGCCAGCGCAGCGAAGTACTTGAACACGCCGATTCCCATCGACAGATCGACCACCAAGTAAGCGACGACGATTCCCCAGGGGACCCGAAGCAACACGAGGAAGGGAAGCAGCCACAGCGTGTACTGAGGCGAGTGCACCTTGTGCAGCAGCATGAAGCCGCACAGCATCGACCCGCTCACGGCGACCCAGGGATAGGTGCCGATCACGTTCGCGCGCCGGAAGCCGAGCCACAGCGCGATCGCGAACGCGACGAACACCAGGAGCGGCGAGGCCACGTCGACGACTTTCTGGAACGACGCTTCGGCGTCGTTGTACGCGTCGGGCGTCATGCGGTCGTTGACGTAGAGGTGACGCAGCCCCCAGTACCAGATGGAGTTGGTCGTCAGGTCCGCCTGGCGCAGCGACTGGAAGGTGAAGGACGCGCGCCAGCCCTCGTAACCGATGACGGCGAACGGCAGGTTGACCGCGACCACGGTGGCGATCGCGGCTCCGGCGACCTGCAGGCCGCCGCGTATGTCGTAGCGGCCACGGACGGTCTCCGGTTTTTCTCGACCGTTCGTTCCGCCGGTGACGACATAGGCAATGAGCGGGAGCACGAACGCGCCCGGATAGATCTTGAGGCAGAAGCCGATCGCCAGCAGTACCGAAGCCGCAATTGCCTTGCGCCGCAATGCAATCGGCAATGTCATGACGAAGATCGCACCTACCGCAGAGGCGACGACCGGTAGCTCCCAGTTGTGGAAGGCATACATCACCAGGGGTGGGGAGATGGACCACAGCAGCGCCGGCCAGCCGGCCATCCGCCCGAGCATCCAAGCGGTGAGAAGCCCGAACGGCGCAAGGATCAGTGCCGAGGTCAACAGGAACTGCGCGTCGGTGTGGGCCGGGATCGCGCCGAGCCACATCAGCAGACCGCTCAGAACCGGATACTCGACCGTCCCTCCGGTGAGGATTCCGTCGCTCGTGATGGCCCCGTGGATGTAGGGAAATATGTGATTGTCGATATCGCGACCGAGCCACAGGAACTGGATGTCGGAGTAGCAGACGGACGAGTCCTTGATGACGTCGAACACCGTGCTGCGTCCGGACTCGTCGAACGGTGCGACGGCGCAGCGGGCCTTGTTCAGATATCCCAGAATCAACCCGATTGCTGCCATCGCGACGACCACGACAACCGTCGTCGGACTGGCGCGGACCCCGGATCGCATGGTGCAAGAGTATGACGAGCGAATGCCCGACTGTGCGCCCAGAGGGAATTAGCAGGTCAGGGCCCTCTCGTGTATCTTCGAGGGGTTGCTGACGCAACGACCCTCCTGCCACGGATAGTCCGTGGCCGTTTTCACTAGTCCACAGGAGGTGATGAGGTCTTATGCGTCATTACGAATTGATGGTCATTCTCGACCCCAATCTGGACGAGCGCACTGTCGCTCCGTCGCTCGATACGTTCCTCAACGTCGTTCGCAAGGATGGCGGCACCGTCGACAAGGTCGATGTATGGGGCAAGCGTCGTCTGGCTTACGAGATCCTCAAGCATGCCGAGGGCATCTACGCCGTTGTGAACCTCAACGCCGAGCCTGCCACCGTCAGCGAGCTGGATCGTCAGCTCGGACTCAACGAGTCCGTGTTGCGTACGAAGGTCCTGCGACAGGGCAAGTAATTGTCGGTGTCCGGCCCTAGGCTGGCACTCACAACGCTTACTACTGAAAGAGGAACCATGGCAGGCGAGACCGTCATCACCGTCATCGGAAACTTGACGGCTGATCCAGAACTTCGATTCACCCCCGCCGGTGCGGCAGTTGCCAACTTCACGGTTGCATCCACCCCGCGCACATTCGATCGTCAGACGAACGAATGGAAAGACGGCGACGCGCTCTTCATGCGCTGCAACATCTGGCGCGAGGCAGCGGAGAACGTTGCCGAGAGTCTGACCCGAGGCTCACGAGTGATCGTGAGCGGACGGCTGCGGCAGCGTTCGTACGAGACGCGCGAGGGTGAGAAGCGGACAGTCGTCGAGCTCGAAGTCGACGAGATCGGACCTTCACTTCGCTACGCCACCGCAAAGGTCAACAAGGCCAATCGCGGTGGAGGTGGCGGCGGAGGCGGCTTCAACTCCGGCTCGGGTTCCTCCGGCGGATCGGGCGGCGGCCGCTCGAACTCCTCGTCCAACTCCGGTTCCGGTGGAGACGATCCCTGGGGCAGTGCCCCGGCGGCGTCGGGCTCCTTCGGCGGACGTGGCGGAGACGAAGAGCCACCGTTCTAGATCCTTCGATCGAGAACAACCAGATGTAACGGAGAAAGACCCATGCCCAAACCGCCATTGCGCGACAAGGTGCTCAAGAAGAAGGCGTGTTCCTTCTGCAAGGAAAAGAACACGGCGATCGATTACAAGGACACGACGTTGCTGCGTAAGTACGTCAGCGATCGCGGAAAGATCCGTGCTCGCCGTGTCACCGGCAACTGCGTCCAGCATCAGCGTGACGTGGCCGTTGCCGTGAAGAACTCGCGTGAGGTAGCACTGCTGCCTTACGCCGCGACGGCTCGATAGAAAGGGGCGATTGGTATGAAACTGATCCTCACCGCTGATGTGGACAACCTCGGTGCGCCTGGCGACACCGTAGAGGTCAAGGACGGCTACGGCCGTAACTTCCTGCTGCCCCGCGGATTGGCCATCCAGGCCACCCGTGGAGCTCAGAAGCAGGTCGACGGCATTCGCCGCGCTCAGGAAGCTCGGGCCGTTCGCGGCCTCGAGCACGCCAACGAGCTGAAGCAGGCCATCGAGGGCCTCGAGTCCGTCACGCTGTCTGTCAAGACTGCCGGCGACTCGGGCAAGCTGTTCGGCTCGGTCACCGCGTCGGACGTCGCTTCTGCACTCAAGGCTGCCGGTGGACCGGTCGTCGACAAGCGCAGCATCGATCTGCCGAAGGCTCACGTCAAGAGCACGGGCAAGCACGACATCGTCGTGAACCTGCATCCCGACGTGACCGCCAAGTTCAAGCTGGAGGTCGTCGGAAGCTGATTTTCAGCTTTCGGCCCGAAACGGCTGCAAGAAACCCCACGAACTTCGGTTCGTGGGGTTTTTTCGTGCCATCTCACAAAATTCAACTGTCACAACGGTTTCCAAATTGTGAAGGATCTCTCTCGGTGCCACCTTCGGCCGAGGTTTGCGTACCCTTTACTTGGGGGCGACATTCCAAGCCGGAACACGATCGACCGACCTGACGCCTAGACGCCCGGAGGAACTGCCGTGACAACGACAGCAGAGCACGATTCAGAACCCAGTCCGAAGACCCGATCCGAGCCGCCGTCTCGGGTCGGGTCGATAATCAAGTACGACCTACCGGCCTCGCTGGTCGTTTTCCTTGTGGCAGTGCCACTTTCGATCGGTATCGCTGTCGCCTCCGGCGCTCCCATCATGGCCGGCCTCATCGCCGCTGTGGTCGGCGGCATTCTCGCCGGTATTCTCGGCGGATCGCCGTTGCAGGTCAGTGGTCCGGCTGCGGGTCTGACTGTGGTGGTCGCCGAGTTGGTCAATCAATTCGGTTGGGCCACAACATGTGCCATCACGGTGTTGGCCGGCCTCGTCCAGGTTCTTCTGGGCATGAGCCGCATTGCTCGTAGTGCACTTGCCATTTCGCCGGTGGTCGTTCACGCGATGCTCGCCGGCATCGGTATAACCATTGCGCTGCAACAGATTCACGTGCTGCTCGGTGGAGAATCCGAAAGCTCCGCGGTGCAGAACCTCCTCGCCATTCCGCGTTCCGTGGCCGACGGCCAATGGCCGTCCATCGTCGTCGGCGGCATCGTCGTCGTGCTGATGTTCTCGTGGCCGCGACTGGCTGGCGTGTCCAGTGTGATGGCCAAGGTTTCCAAAGTGCCTGCGGCACTGGTTGCAGTGGTCACTGCAACCGCGGTCTCGATCTTTTTCTCGCTCGACGTCGAGCGAATCGAGTTGCCGGGCAACCTCATCGAGTCTCTGAGCTTCCCGATCATGCCCGACGGTCAGTGGGGCGCATTCGCCACCGGTGTCATCACCATCGCGCTGATCGCCAGCGTCGAGAGCCTGCTGTCCGCTGTGGCCGTCGACAAGATGCACAGCGGTGAGCGCACCAACTTCGACCGCGAATTGATGGCGCAGGGTGCGGGCAACATGGCCTCCGGTGCCATCGGTGGCCTGCCGATCACCGGCGTCATCGTGCGTAGCGCGACCAACGTCAAGGTCGGTGCCAAGTCTCGTGCGTCGGCGATTCTGCACGGCGTGTGGATCCTGATCTTCTCGGTGCTGTTCATTTCGATCGTCGAGCTCGTGCCGTTCGCGGCGCTCGCCGGGTTGCTCGTGATGATCGGTGTGCAGCTCATCAAACTGGCCGACATCAAGATCGCCAACAAGACCGGTGACATCGCTGTCTACGCAGTCACGGTGCTGGGTGTCGTGGCGCTCAACCTGCTCGAGGGAGTGCTGATCGGCCTGGCGCTCTCGATCATCCTGGTTCTGCGACGCGTGGTGCTGGCGAAGATTCGGGCCGAGGAAACGGTCGACGGAACCTGGCGGGTGACGATGGAGGGCTCGCTGAGCTTCCTCGCGCTGCCGCGACTGACTCGTGTGTTGGCCACGGTGCCCGCAGGCACGTCTGTCACCGTCCATCTCGGAGTCGACTTCCTCGACCATGCTGTGCACGACGCGTTGAACGAGTGGGTCCGCCAACACGAGGCGACCGGTGGTTCCGTGCGCGTCGAGGAGGTGGGCACGGCGTCGATGGCTGCGGCCACCGAAGGGCCACCGCGGCGCGGATCTGCCACGGTGCGCAGCTCGTTGGCACCGTGGCGGGCGTGGCAGCTCAAGAGCGACGACACGCAGGAGGATTCGCCTGCCGCTCTGCGTCCGGTGTTGAGCGGAGTGGCCGAATACCACCGCACTCATGCCCCCAACATTCGTCCGCACCTGGAAGGACTGACCGAGTCTCAGGACCCGGACACGCTGTTCCTCTGCTGCGTCGACTCACGCGTCATGCCGAACACGATCACCAGCAGCGGCCCCGGTGACCTGTTCACCGTGCGCAACGTCGGCAACATGATCCCCACCCAAGGTCAGGACTGTTCGGTGGAGGCAGCTCTTGCCTTCGGCGTCGACGAAGTGGGTACGTCGTCGGTTGTGGTGTGTGGCCATTCCGGTTGTGGTGCCATGAAGGCCATTCTCGGCGGGGCGGAGAACGCCGCCGACCCGTCGGTGGCCGAGTGGCTCGGGCACGGAAGAGCCAGCCTGGAGGCGTTCCGCAGTGGGCACGCGGTGGGCCGTCAAGCGGCGGAGTTGGGCTTCGGCGAGGCCGACCAGCTCGCGATGGTCAATGTGGCGGTGCAGCTGCAGACGTTGACCCGTCACCGGGTGGTGGGACGCGCGAACGCGGAGGGTCGTCTGCGGATCACCGGTCTCTTCTTCGACATCCCGTCGGCCCGGGTGCTGCAGATCGGTACGAAGGAGATCACTGTTCTCGACCCGGCGCTGTGCCCGCAGAAGGCCGATCTCTGACGGTCTGTTCGAGCGAAGTACGAGGGCCCGATTCCCGACGGGGATCGGGCCCGTCGGCTCGAAAACCAGCATTAAGACTTTTTCGGTGCCAATTTCCAGCCGGTGTGACGTACTTCACCATGGAGTTCACTCGGCATTTACTCAACACGCCCGAGTTGTCAATTCGGCCGACACGCCGCCCCCAGAACGATGCACAGGCAAGAAACTTTATGTACACGCCTTGACGTGCGGGAATGGTTCAAAGTCCAAAAGTTATACCCAGGTTATCCCCAGACGGTCAACACCGTTGTTCAACCTCGTCCACATTTCATCCACAGATCCATCCACAGCCTGTGTTGTGACTCCTGGCGATACCGCTTAACGTCCCTCCAGCGTCTCTCTCGATGCCGTCGAACGGTGCCGGGGCAGCGCGGATCCGGTACCGAACAGGACCTGTCGGTGCCCGGGGGTAGAACTTGCTTGACCGCACGTCCGGGTGTTACCCGGCCGTGCTCGGACTATGGGGAGAGGACGGCCGGTTCGCGTGGCAGTTGTGGACGATCGAGGACAGTCCGACTACTCCGGCTCCTCCTCCAGCGAAGGTCCGGGCGAAGACTTCGGGCGACAGCCGCCACAGGACATGGCCGCCGAACAGTCCGTGTTGGGTGGCATGCTGCTGAGCAAGGATGCCATCGCCGACGTGCTCGAGGTGCTCCGTCCGGGCGACTTCTACCGGCCGGCACACCAGAACGTCTACGACGCCATTCTCGACCTCTACAGCCGCGGTGAGCCTGCCGACCCGGTGACCGTCTCGGCCGAGCTGGATCGCCGCGGCGAGCTCAAGCGCATCGGCGGCCCGCCGTACCTGATCACGCTGACTCAGACGACGCCCACCGCCGCCAACGCCGGGTACTACGCCGAGATCGTGGCGGAGAAGTCCATTCTCCGGCGGCTCGTGCAAGCCGGTACCCGCATCGTGCAGTTCGGTTACGCCGGAGCCGACGGTCAGGACGTCGCCGAGGTCGTCGACCGCGCACAGGCAGAGGTGTACGAGGTCACCGAGCGACGCACCTCCGAGGACTTCCTCCCCCTCGAAGAGCTGCTGCAGCCCACGATGGACGAAATCGACTCCATCGCCAGCCGCGGCGGCATCTCCCTCGGCGTGCCGACGGGATTCGCCGAACTCGACGAGATCACGAACGGCCTTCACCCTGGTCAGATGATTATCGTCGCGGCGAGGCCTGGCGTGGGTAAGTCGACCCTAAGTATGGATTTCATGCGTTCGTGCTCCATCAAGCACGGCATGCCCAGTGTCATCTTCTCTCTGGAGATGAGTCGCACCGAGATCGTCATGCGTCTGCTGTCCGCGGAAGCGAAGATCAAGCTCGGTGACATGCGTTCCGGAAAGATGACCGACGACGACTGGACCAAGCTGGCCCGTCGCATGAGCGAGATCAGCGAAGCACCGCTTTTCGTCGACGATTCGCCCAACCTGACGATGATGGAAATTCGAGCCAAGGCGCGACGCCTGAAGCAGCGCAACGGCCTGAAACTCATTGTGGTGGACTACCTTCAGCTGATGTCGTCCGGCAAGAAGGTCGAGTCGCGTCAGCAGGAGGTCTCGGACTTCTCCCGTCAGCTCAAGCTGTTGGCCAAGGAACTCGAATGCCCGGTGGTCGCGGTCTGCCAGCTCAACCGTGGTCCCGAGCAGCGAACCGACAAAAAGCCGATGGTCTCGGACCTCCGTGAGTCCGGCTCACTGGAGCAGGACGCCGACATGGTGATTCTGCTGCACCGCCCCGACGCCATCGAGCGCGACGACCCCCGCGGCGGCGAGGCCGACCTGATCCTCGGCAAGCACCGTAACGGCCCGACGGCGACAATCACTGTGGCGCACCAGCTGCACCTGTCCCGATTCGTGGACATGGCGCGGGGCTAAGGCGATGTTCTTTTGGGCTGAGCGCGTTCGTACGTGCATTCAGGTCGTTGCTGTTCGTCCGACTGCCATTTGACTGCCTTGATGCAACTTTCGGATCAGTTTGTCGGACCACGCTTGGAGTTCGCATACATCGACGAGTCCGGTGACACCGGCATGGGTACTGGCGGTTCAACGACGTTCACGCTCGGATGTGTCTTAGTTCCAGCCGACGATTGGACGACAAGGCTAGATCGTGTGATCGAAATGCGACGGGCCGTGCGCGATTTGTACCAGATTCCGATGAGGCAGGAAGCGAAGGCGAACCATATTGTCGGGGTGAAAAAGGTCTACCGCGATCTCGGTCTAGGAGATGGGCAAATGCGCGACCTGTACCAGCGGCATTTTAGAACTCTGGTCGCCGTGTCGTCCGGAGTCTTCGCAATCTCGATTCGCAAGGACCTGGTGCAGAAGCGTGACCTCGACGTATTCGATAGATCTTGGACGTATCTATTGGAACGATTGCGTAAGCGTAGTGATTCGAGCGGCGTTCCGATCGTGATCGTCCACGACATCGGTCAGAACGACGAGGTGCGAAAGTTGGTTCGCCGGTTTCGGCGCATTACATGGTCCGCAGTAGGCGACCGAGTCAATGCGCGTCACATCATCGAGGATTCTGTGCCTAGGGATTCGCAGCAGTCCTATTTCATACAGCTCGCGGACCTGGTTGCCTACGCTGCTTCCGTAAAAGCGCTTCCCCGCAACGGACGAACGGCGAAGATCTGCAACGACGAGATGTGGGACCTGCTTGCGCCGATTCATGTCAACAAAGTCTCGCAGCGAGGCGACGGAATTTACTTGTTTCCGCCGAAATGAAGAGGGGCCTCCTCTCGGAGGCCCCTTGACGGCTAACCTACCTCGGCCATGCGGCCGGCTCAGCTAGCAACTTCAGGACACCATGCTGGAGCCAAAATAGTCAAGCGGTGGCGTCACGGAAGTTTCGGAACGAGGGGTGCAGCTCAACCTGCTACGTCAGCGACGTGCAAGGCTTACGGACCGACTTTCTCCCGTCAGCTCAAGCTGTTGGCCAAGGAACTCGAATGCCCGGTGGTCGCGGTCTGCCAGCTCAACCGTGGTCCCGAGCAGCGAACCGACAAAAAGCCGATGGTCTCGGACCTCCGTGAGTCCGGCTCACTGGAGCAGGACGCCGACATGGTGATTCTGCTGCACCGCCCCGACGCCATCGAGCGAGACGACCCCCGCGGCGGTGAGGCCGACCTGATCCTCGGCAAGCACCGTAACGGTCCGACGGCGACAATCACTGTGGCGCACCAGCTGCACCTGTCCAGATTCGTGGACATGGCACGGGGCTAGGGACAGCGGCGCTGGTCCAACGCTGGGTCGCGTATTCTTCATGGGGTTCAGACCCCAGCACCCAACGCAGCACATCGACGAAAGTAATCATGCCCGAGGACCAGAACGCAGACGTTCCACCGAATCATCTCTCGATCGATCCGAGCAGCCGCTTCTACAACGAAGAGGTTCTTCGCCGCGACGTGGGCATTCGCTTCAACGGCGTCGAGAAGACGAGCATTCGCGAATACAACGTGTCCGAGGGTTGGGTGCGTGTCGAGGTCCCGACCGCGAAGGATCGCTACGGAAACCCCATGCTAGTCAAGCTCAAGGGCACGGTCGAACCGTACTTCCGCGACGCAAAATAGCGAAGTAGGTACCGGACACCTCGCCCTGGCGTTCGGTACCTACTGATCAGAGTCGGTATCGGATCAATCGCGAACTGTTGCCGACCACCGCGACCGACGAGGCGTTGTGCAGGATTGCCGCCAGCACTGGGGACAGCGCACCACCGGCGCTGACCGCCAAGCCGAGAGCGTTGACGGCGATGGACATTCCGTAGTTCTGACGGATGACCGATACGGAATGCCGGCCGAGGTCACGTACGTCGAGCAGACGCGACAAGTCGTCGCTCGCCAGTGCCACGTCCGCGGTCTCGACGGCAACATCGGTGCCCGCCAACCCCATCGCGATTCCGATATCGGCGACGGCCAAAGCAGGGGCATCGTTGGTGCCGTCACCGACCATCGCCACGACGTAGCCTGCGTCCTGCAGTTCTCGGACGGCTTCGAGCTTTTCGTCGGGCATCACTTCGGCCCGCCACTCGGTGATACCAAGTTCCGCGGCGACCGCCGCCGCTGTCTTCGGGTGGTCGCCGGTGAGCATGATGATGCGCTCGACACCGTCGGCTCGAAGCGCGTTCAGAACGGCGGATGCGTTGGTACGGACTTCGTCGCGGAGACTGATCAAGCCGACGAGTACGCCGTCGACGGCCAACAGCAGCGGAGTCTCGGCCTCGTCCTGCAGCCGCGAAACCCATTGCTGCGCATCCTCGGACACCGCGACGTTCTCGCTGCGCAGCAGGGATGGACTGCCCAGGAGCAGCGTCCGTCCGTCTGCGACCGTCCGCATGCCGAGTCCGACGATCACCTCGCACTCCTCGTGCGGCGGGATGACGATGTGTCGTTCCTCGGTACTCCGAATGACAGCCTCTGCCAGAGGATGTCGCGAGTGGATCTCGGAGCTCGCCGCGTAGGCCAGCACCTGCTCCGGTTCCCAATCGTCCTGGAACGACACGACATTGGTCACTACGGGGCGTCCCACCGTGAGGGTTCCGGTCTTGTCGAACACGAAGGCGTCGACCCTGCCGGCCTGTTCGAGGTGCGATCCGCCCTTGATGAGAATGCCTCTGCGAGCACCGTTTCCGATGGCTGCGCTGATGGCGGTCGGCGTGGACAACCCCACCGCGCACGGGCACGCCACGAGCAGCATCGTCATGGCACGTCGTACATCGCGGGTGACGACGAGGGTCAGCGCCGACAGGATGAAGGACGCAGGGACGAAGCGTCGTGAAAAGTTCTCCCCAACAGTCTGAATCGGTGCACGATCTTCCTGCGCCTCCTCGACGCGAGAAATGATGCGGCCGATCGTAGTGTCGCGACCGACGGCGGATGCGCGCACGACGAGGCGGCCACGGACGACGACGGATCCCGCATGAATACGGTCTCCGGCGACGATCGATACCGGCAAGGTCTCGCCGGTGATCGCGGACTGATCCACCACTGCGTCACCGTCGACCACGGTGCCGTCGACGGGAACGCCCACGTGGTCGTGGACGACGACCTCGTCGCCGATCTCGAGTCGATCGACGTCGACGGAGATCTCGGAGCCGTCGGGCAGCCTGATCCAGGCGGTGTCCTGTGTGCCGGTCAGCAGATCGGAGATCGCGCGTCGAGTTCGCTTGAGGGTCAATTCCTGCAGGTACTCGCCGATGTTCAGGAGCCACAGCACGGTGAGGGCGACGACGTTCTCGCGCAGCACGAGGCTGGCCACGGTTGCGGCGCTGACGAGTGCGTCGGTTCCTGCGGTCCTGTTGCCGGCCAGCGAGCGCACGGCTCCCTTGAGGAACGGGTAGCCGGTGAAGATCGTTGCGCCGGTGGCAACGAGACGGCTGGTGGGGCCGAGGATGGGCGGCCGACGGAACGCGTAGCGGCGAAGACCGAGAAGGACCAGTGCCGCGCCGCCGATGGTCATCCGCAGCACGTCGCCGCTGGTGACGTCAGCTGAGCGCGGACTACGGACCGGTACCAGGGCCCAATTCGTCGAGCGCCCCGCATTCACCGCGTCGAAGAGTTCGGCCCTGTCGATTCGTGTGCGGGAGTACCAGATGACGACCGACGCCGTCCGCGGGTACGCATGAACGGCGCGCACTCCGCGGATCTTGTCCACGTGGTCCTCGACCGCAACGGCACGGCCCGGGCTCGAGCGGAGCCAGTCGACGCGCAGTCGCATGCGTCCGGCAGCGTCGGAGAGGATTTCGATGCCGTCAGCGTGGGTCGCGTCGATGTCGAGGGGGCGTTGGGCGAGGGTCGTCATAATCGAAAGCAGTCCCGGTCAGTGCGCGTGGCCGTGGCCCGCATCGGAGGCCGTGGGCGGCGGAACCTCTTCGCCGATCCGGTCCCGGGCCTCGGCAACGACGTCGGATACGGCCAGTCGGGCCGATTCCGCGTGAACCTCGGCCTTGCGCGCTGCGCGTAGACCGAGCTCGGTGGCCGACACCGCAGCCTTGCGGACGGGGGCCTTCTCGTACAGCTTCTTGGCACCGTTGTATGCGGCGACGCCGACTGCACCCGTCACGACCGTCGATACTGCCTTCGCGACGATGATCGGAAACGCCATGATTGAACTCCTCGGGATCGATCCGGACCGCTGTTATTGGCAATCGTATTCGTTTTCTCGGGCTGTGGCGATTCCTGGACGTTTCGGACTTCTTCTACGACAACCGATCATTCGAGTTCGAGTTCGTAGTACAGGGCCTTGGGGCCGCTTCCGCGTCCCTCGTGGCAGTCGAATCCGCGTTTCTCGTACACGTGTCGAGCTGCCTCGTCGTCCTCCGAGGTGTTCAGATCGAGGTAGGTCGCGCCACGGCTGCGGACGTGCTCGATGACGTCGTCGAGAAACGTCGTGCCGTAGCCCTTTCCGCGCTGGCTGGGCTGAACGTAGAACTCGGCCAGGTAAGCCTCGATGTTCGAGCTCCACGTTCCGATGCGAAATCGAAGGACCGCCACCCCGATCGCGGGAGACCCGAACGTCAGCACGCTGGTATCACCGGACTGCACCAGTCGATCGAGATGCGTTGCAAGCCAATTCGGTTCGGGTGCAGGGTCGTCGTATTCGCGATTGAAGTCGACCAGCAGTGTTGCGGCCTCGTCGAAGCCGTCCCGGTCACGAACTACGTGTGTACCGTCCATGTCCATCATCGCCCGTTCCTTCGTCAGAGTTCAGGTCGAACCAGGTTCTTCGCGTCACCCAAGCCGAGGCCGGGATGTAGTTCACGCAGCGAGCGAATGGCCTTGACGGTGCGCCCGTGTTCGTCGACAACGGCGTCGACGTCCTCGGCGGGTACGGACTCGGGGCCGATCTTTTGTACGGTGCAGACAGGCGCGGGACGCCAATACCGGTACAGGAACCAGGGCACGGCCATGGCCAGTAGAGCCAACTTGATCCAGGTCCAGATGGACGGCTCGGTCAACACGTCGGAAATGACCAGGAAGGAGATGCACGTCAGCCAGATGACCAACAGATATCGAGTCCACGGTCGCTGACGGGCGTTCATCGGTCCATCGTGTCATCGCAGCCCTGTTCGGACAATGCGTCAGCGTCTCCGTCGTCCCAGACCTCCGTGGTGATGCAGAAGGGATGACCGGCCGGGTCCAGCAGCACCCTCCATCGGAAATCGGGCTGGTCGAGCGCTTCCGTCGCGCCGCAGTCCAGTGCGTAATCGACGGCTTCGGAGAGACGTCCGCCGGCGTCCAAGTCGAGGTGCACGATCGCCGCCGAGGGCCAGACGGGTGGTCGATAATTCTCGACTTTCTGCGCGACGATGCGAACACCTGACATCGTTTGTACTGCGGCACTTTCGTCGTTGTCCCACAGCACCTCGCCTCCAAGGAGCGCCAGGTAGAACTGTGCAAGTTCTCCTGGCTCTGCGCAGTCGACGGATGTCCCTGCGACAGCGAGATGTGAAATCGGCATGTCAGGAGAATACGGACGTGCTGGAATCCTCACCTGTACAGCTCGTAGGTCTCGAATGCCCGAGCAGCTAGTTCCTCCCGGATTGCTGTGGGCTGCAGAACTTCTACGCCGGGTCCGCAGTTCCACAGTGCACCGAGGGCGTGATTGTGTCCGGAGAACACGATCACTACCAGTCGCTTTCCGTCGTGATGGATCCTCTCGTCAATGACTCGTACTACGTTCTTGGACAACGAAAGCCACGCTGATTCCTCGACTGTGCAGGTGATTTCGGTCTCGACCAAACTCGCACGGAACGACTTCCAGTGTGCGGTGAAGGCGGCCTCCAGGTCCACGGTGGAAGCGCGGTGAGCCTGCTCGTCGAGCACAGTCAGTTCGTCGATCCGCGATACCCGGTAGACACGTTCGGTGCCGTCACGCCCGGCGAGTAGGTACCAGTGATCGCCGGCGTAGACGAGCCCGATTGGGTCAAGGATTCGATCGTTCATCGAACCGCTGCGATCGCGATACGTGATTCTTATCCGCACACCGTCTATGACGACCCGTTGGAGTTCCACCAGATGTTCTTCCGGTTCGTGGGGATACGCGAAACCGTCGGGGCGTACCAGGATTCGTTGTGAGGCAGTGCTTGCCGCTGCTCGGTGAGCGTCGGGTATCGCTGCGATCACCTTGCGCATGGCGCTTGCGAACGCCGGGGTGGCGACGCGTCCCGCGCCGGAAGCGAGCAATGCCGTCGCCTCGGCGGCCGTCAGACCGGTCAGCTCGGTGCGATAGCCCTGCAGCAGACTGATGCCACCACCGCGACCGCGATCGGTGTAGACCGGAATGCCCGCCGAAGACAACGCTTCGATGTCACGCAACACGGTGCGCGTGGATACTTCGAGCTGGGCGGCAATGTCGGCAGCGTTCAGTCTGCCCCGATGTTGGAGCAGCATGACGATGGACAACAACCGGTCTGCGCGCACCCGAAAAGTCTCTCACCAAAACATGACAGAAGATGTCATGTTTACCCGATCTACTTCTACCCAGCAGGCCACACCCGGTGGCCGCGAAACGGAAGGATCGACAGTGAACACCATCGAGACCACGCAGCAGGCGGATCCGCGCGAGGTGTACTTCACGTCCGCCGCATGGGTGAGCGGTCTGCTCACAGGCGTGCGCGCCGACCAACTGAACCTTCCCACTCCGTGCGACGAGTTCGATGTCCGGACGCTGGCAGGCCATCTCGTTGCCACGGTCCGAAGGCTGATTGCGATCGCCGAACTCGGGAGTCCGGACTCTGTGTCGCCCTTGTGCTCCGATCATGACGCCGCATCCTTCGACACGTCGGTGACGCAAGCCCGTGCCGCGTGGGCCGACGATGCATTGCTCGATGCCCCGGTCGCGGTCCCGTGGGGTGAGGTACCGGGGCGATCGGCTGTGTGGGGATATGCGCGGGAGTTACTGGTGCACGGATGGGATCTTGCCGTTGCGACAGGACAACCGGCCCACGCCGACCCGGCTGTCGTCGATCCGGTCGCCGTGGAACTTCGAGCACTGCTGCCGGCGGAGAGTCGGATTCCAGGAGTCCCCTTCGGGCCCATCGTGGAACCCCGTTCCGAGGCAGGGCCGTTGGAACGCCTGGCGAACTTCGCGGGACGGTCGTCGGACGGCTGGGTGTAGTACGTCGCTCTTGACCTCGAGTGCACTCGAGGTTGCAGGGTGGTCCCATGCAGATGACTTTCGAAGAGTTGCCTCAACTCATGACGCTGATGACCGGCGACGAAAAGCACGGTGCGAGCGCCACATCCACGCTGGACGTGCTGTGGGTGCTGTACTCCGACATTCTTCGTCTCGACGCGGCACAGCCCGACGATCCCGATCGCGACAGGTTCTACCTCTCCAAGGGGCACGGCCCGATGGCGTACTACGCAGTACTCGCTGCACGGGGCTTTCTGACGCCGAACGAGCTTGCGTCGTTCGGCAGCTACCACTCACCGCTGGGCAATCATCCGGACCGCACGCTGATTCCCGGGGTCGACATCGGATCGGGATCACTCGGTCATGGTCTGGCGCTGGCAGCCGGAACTGCTGTGGCGCTGCAGATTCAGCGAAGCCAGGCTCAGGTGTTCGTGCTGATCGGTGACGCCGAGCTCGACGAGGGCAGCAACATGGAAGCCATCCAATTCGCCGGCCGGTCGCAGCTGGGCAACCTGACCACCGTGGTGATCGACAACGATTCGGCTGGTCTGGGTTGGCCCGGTGGCATCGCGTCGCGCTTCGCCGTCGAGGGGTGGTCGACCTCCGACGTCGACGGGAGGGACCACAGCGCGCTCCGGCGGGCGTTTCGCATCGATCGCGGCGACCGGCCGCATGTGGTGGTCGCCCACGTGGAGAAGAAGGAGAACTGAGTGACGTCGACGATGAAGAGGACCGCGGATCAACGCGAGTCCTTCTACCGACTGCTGCCGGAGTTGTTGGTGCAGGACGAGCGAGTCGTGCTGGTACTGGCCGAGATCGGCGCCGCCTATCTCGAACCGCACATCACTCCTGACATCCGATCGCGTGTGGTCAACGTGGGTATTCGAGAGCAGGCGATGATCGGTGTCGCAGGCGGTATGTCGCTCGCCGGAATGCGTCCGATCGTGCACACCTTTCCACCGTTTCTGATCGAGCGACCCTTCGAGCAGGTGAAACTCGATCTGGGACATCAGGATGTCGGCGCGATCCTGGTGAGCTCGGGCGGCTCCTACGGGTGGCCGCAAGGCGGTGAGACGCACTTCGGCCAACGCGATGTCGCACTGCTGGACACCCTGGACGGGTGGACGGTGCACGTGCCCGGGCACGTCGACGAGGTCGAATGGATGCTGCGCGGTGCGGCTGCATCCGACGACCGCGTTTACATCAGGCTTGACGGCGTCTCGAACGATCACTCGTACGGTCGACCCGGAGGTTCGATGACCGTTCTGCAACAGGGTAATTCGGGCACTGTGATCTCGGTCGGTCCGATGACGGACCGGGTCCTGGCCGCGGCCCGTGGACGTGACGTCACCGTGCTGCACGCGTCGACGATCAGGCCCTTCGACGGTACGACTCTTCGAGAAACGCTGACTGCGCCGGACATCATGATCGTCGAGCCCTATCTCGCGGGAACCTCTGTGCCGCAGATCGATCGAGCGATGGCAGACATACGGCATCGCGTACTGGGGATCGGGGTGGAGCCTGGAGAGCGTAGGAAGTACGGAACGGTGGCCCAACACGACCGAGCCAACGGCCTCGACATCGAAGGACTATCCCGATCGATGGACGACTTCTTCGAGTGATCAGTGTCGGCGGCGCTCGTACCTGTCCTTGGTGACGCTGTACGCAGATTCGAGGAGTTCCCCGATCTGCGATTCGGTCTGCGAAGACGGGTTGACCACCGACAACCAGCCCGCAGTGCCGTACTGAGGGTGGGCGGCAAGGGTGTCGTCGGTATCGGCCTGGGGTGCGTGGGCTGCTTCGCGTGGGGGCACTCCCAATAGCCGCTCGAACTCCTGCTTTCCTGCAATGACATTGACACGGAACGCGTCGGGCCGGTCCAGCCGGGACAACTCGTCACCCGGATAGTTCTTCGTCACGATGGTCGCGAACGGCTGGGTGGACGACGGAACAGTTCCGTCCGGCGAGTAGTAGAAGAACACATCGCCCCATGCGAGTTCCGGAGTCCCATCACCCTCCCGAGGCAGCTGCGCCAACGTGCCGTCGAAGCTGCCGACCAGATTTACGATGTCATCGAGTGTCATTCATCGATCGTCACATGTTCTGCGGTCTCTGCCCAGAGTTCAGCCGACTTTGTAGGTTCCCGTGCCGGTTGCGACGAGGCGGCCGGATTCGGTCCCGACGATGTCGACTCGACACGTCTTCAGGCTCCGACCCGCGTGTATCCGAGTACCGACTATATCGACGCCCTCGGCATATACCGGTTCCATGAACTGCACAGACATGGAGACCGTGACGCCCCGAAGCTTCTGGGGCACTGCGGATCCGGCCCATGCTGCGGTCATGATCCCGATATCGATACAGCCGGCGATCACGCCGCCGTGCAGCATCTGGCCGACGGTGGACAGCTCGTCGCGGTACGGCAGCCGCAGTCGAGCTGTGCCCTCGTCGATGTCGACCAGCTCGATGCCCAGTTGCTGCACGAACGGTGATTGCGGGAGAAACATGGTCATCGCGGCGCTGCCGCTGTCCGGTGTCAGTACTTCGTTGGCTGTCATCGCTACCCCTCTATCGTAATTGGATTCCGATATCGGAATCAGAGTACGATAAGCTTATGGTCTTGGATACCCCCACCGACAAGCGGAAGCGTCGAACACACACTGCGGTGCTCGACGGCGCTCGTTCGCTCTTCCTACGCCACGGATATCGGGCAACGACGATCGAGATGCTGGCCACCGCAGCCGATGTGGCGGTGAGTTCGATCTACGCAAACTTCCCCGCCGGCAAGGTGGACATCTACGCCGCTCTCGCGTGGCGAACCGCCCAGAGCCACGCTGAGCAAATGACTGCCCCCACCGATGCGGTCGATTCTGCGCACGTCGTTGCCGAGTTCCTCGATCGCTACATCGCGTTTCACCGCGACGATCCATTGGCGTTGCGGCTGCTGGCGCTGACGGATGTGGACAAGTCCGAGTCCGCGTCGGTCGGTGAGGCGAAGGAAAAGATCGACACTGCGCTCGGTGAACTCATCGATTCGGTGACGCGTGCGGTGGAGGACGCCGGTGCCGACGTCCTCCCCCGTGCACTGGTTCTGAATGCCTGGGCGGCGATGAACGGTGCTGTGTCACTGCATCAACGACGCATCGTCGATCGATCCATGCTCGACGCCATGCTCGCGATCACGCGGGCGGATATGCTCCGCCACCTGAAGGGAACACCCGATGAAACCCGGTGAGCTGAGCGCAGGTCATCGTGCGCGAATAGTGGCAGCTGCTGTGCGAGAACAACTCACGATGTTGCCCGGTACCGTGCTCGGTCCCCGGCGACGTTCGGCGGGTTCCGCATGGCACACAGTCGATGCTCCGGATTCACGGTTGTGCCGGGAAGCACTGGAGGAGGCCAGAGAGTGCCTCAGTGAGCCCATGTTGATGCACAGCGTGCGGTGCTGGCAGTACGCGTCGGCGTTTGCGGTCATCGACGGTCTACGGCCGGATCGGGAGGCGCTGTACGTCGCGTGCCTGTTGCACGACATAGCTCTCGGCGCAGAACAGAACCCGGTGGCTGGATGTTTCGCGGTGATCGGAGCCGGGAGAGCCGAAGAGTTCGTCCGCCGACACGAAGGCGACGACCGAACGGCGCAGATCGTCCACGAGACTGTAGCCAGGCACATGGACGTCGAGACACCGATGGGATCGGAGGCGGCCCTGCTGCACGATGCGGCACACCTGGACGTCAGTGGCCGTCGGATTCGAGACCTCGATCCGCACTGCGTCGATGTCATCGAATCCAGCTATACGCGAGAAGGTTTCGCCGCAGACTTCGCATCCAGGATGAAGATCGAATCGAGAAGGAGACCGCAGTCGACGGCTGCGACCTTGTGGCGCTCAGGAATGTACCCGGCGATGAAGGCGAACCCCCTGGAGCGCAGGGTCATATCGTCGAAGTAGCTGTTGCGCGATGGATGATCTGTTCGATTCGCGTCGTCGGAATCTCTCGGTGCGTAGAGGAAGACGTAGGTTTCGGGAAGTCCGAGGCCAGGGCGTCCGGCGAGGGGGTGTAGCTCACCCCAGCCCGCGGAGATGACGGTCTGAGCATCTTCGGGCTGCATGACGACGTGCATCGATCCTTCGGTCTCGTGGACGTGGAGTATCTCGCCGTTGGTTCGCGAAATCCACGGTGCAGCAGTGGTGACATCCGTCAGATACAGCGCGTCCCCTCGCCTCTCGAAGTGGCTGCGCGCCAGGTGGTATCGATTGTTCGTGCGCGCTTCGGTAGTAACTGCGCCGGTGATCCTGTCTGTCAGTACGGGCGTAGCACGGTCGGTGAGCTGGCGATGTGGAATCGGGTACGGGGCGATCGTCGGCCGTGGTCCTCGGCGCGGTTCGAGGTGCCAGTGCCGGCCTGCGGGCGACGCGCCGGCGACGGTCATAAGGTCACGTCTGGACAACGGTCGTAGCGCGGTGGCGATCAACCACCCACCGACGTTGGCCGGTAAGCCGCCCGGCCCCAGGGCCCTCCACGTCGTGTAGTCGTTCTTGACGGTCTGCACAAGTCCCCCCAGGTCGGATACGTCCGCACCACGGTAACTGCGCGACGACTCCGGCGGTAGGCCTACATCGTCCGATGTACGACGAGATACACGTGCAGACCGATGTGCAGGAACGTTCGGGTCCATAGCGTTGTGGTCGTCAACGAAACAGCGAAGAACAAGCACAGCAGAGGAACCGTCATGCACGCCGCAGTACTACTTTCACAACAACACTCGACCACCGAGCAGGTACTCGGGTTCGGGCTGGGAACCATCGTCTTGGTGGCAGTGCTCGGCGCGGTCGTTCTGTTCGTCGCCGCGCTCGTCAGCATCCTTCGCTCACCCAATTACAGTGTCGCAGGCCGTGCGGTGTGGATCTTCGTCGTGCTCGCGTTTCCGTTTCTCGGGCCTCTGGTCTGGTTCGTATGGGGCCGCACCTCGACGTTCGCCGTCGAAGCGTCGAACAGTCTCAGATGACCGATCCGATCGTGCGTGCCGCATCCGGGAACTCACCGGCGTTCGAGCCCGCGTAGTTCAACCGCAGGAACTTGCCGGTGGGTTCGGCCGGGAAGTAATCGTCTCCCGCACCGACGATGACACCCGCCAATTTGCATTTGTGCACAACGTCTTCCAGGTCGATGTCGTCACGCAGGCGCATCCACAGATTGAGTCCGCCCCGGGGGATCCGGTCGAGATGACCGCGAGGAGCGAACTCGATCAGGCTGTGGGCCAATAGGTCTCGACGAGCTTCGAGTTGCGTGCGTAGGCGTCGTAGGTGTGTGCGCCAGGCGGGTTGGGTGACGACGTCGAGAGCGACGGTCTGCAGGATGCCGCTGACGTACATCGATTCGGCTCCCGTGTCGGCGAGGATACGTTCGTGAGCCGGGCCACGAGCGATCAAGCCTGCCAACCGAATCGACGGTGATACGACCTTGGTCAGCGAACGCAGGTACACCACATGTCCGCCGTCGTCTCGTGCGGCCAATGGGCTGGGTTCGGCGGTGATCCCGAAATCGTGGGCGGAGTCGTCCTCGATCAGGAACGCGCCGTGTCGTCGAACGATGTCGAGCACACGTTCGGACAGGTCCGGAGACCACTGCGCTCCAGTGGGGCTTGCGAAGGTCGGTTGAGCGTAGAACGCCCGCGCGCCGGACTCGGCGAATGCCTGCTCCAGCGCGTCCGGGTCGGGTCCGTCGACCCCGGTGGGGACCGGGACCACGCGAACGCCTGCCTGCGTTGCCGCCAGAATCGCTCCCCAGTACGTCGGTGATTCCATAAGAAGTGGGCGTCCCGCACCGACGAGCGCCCGAAAGGCCGTGCTCAGGCCGGTCTGGCTGCCCGGGATGATGACCACGTCGCTGGCCGAGGGCGGCGTGACGCCCAGCGGGGTGGAAGCGCCGAGTTCCGCGGCGAACCAAGCTCGAAGCTCGGGCAGACCTGCGGTCGGTGGCCGGGCAACCACTGCGTCGGTGCGTGAGGCTCGGGTGAAAGCAGCGTGAACGAGTCGCTCCGGCAACAGTTCTCGGGCCGGGTAACCGGAATGCAGAGCGATCACGTCACTCGACGTGGACTGCAGTGCGGCTGGGAGTTGCAATCTGTTTCCGGGTGCACCGAGCGCGGCAGTCTGCCACCCGTAGTCGTTCGGGCGGGCCGTGTGCACGGTCTTTACGAATGTTCCGACGCCAGGCCGTGTTTCGATGACTCCCTGCGAAATGAGGGTGCGCAGTGCTTTCTGTACCGTCACGGGGCTGGCCGAATGCTGGGCCACCAGCGCACGAGTGGATGGCAGCTTCGCCTCGGGCGGGGCGGTTGCGATCCAGGTTCGCAGTGCAGACACGATCCGGGAACTGCTATCGTCGGACATGACACAGCATAGTAGCGCTACCCAGCTCGCGCCGGGGCTGCTATCCCGAGCCGGCCTCTTGTGGGGATTGGCCGGTGTCACGGCGTTCTCGTTCACCGTGCCGCTGACTCGGATCGCCGTGACCGGTGGCCTGTCGCCGCTGTTCGTCGGGTCCGGACGCGCCGTCGTCGCCGCGGCCCTCGCTGCTGCCGCCTTGGCCCTGACCTCGCAACGGTTGCCACGCGGACGGCAATGGGTTCGACTGGGTGTCATCGCGGCCGGGGTCGTCATCGGTTTCCCCGTGCTCACGTCGTTCGCTCTGACCACCGCCTCCGCCGGCCACAGTGCCGTCGTCATCGCGCTTCTGCCGGCTGCGACCGCGGCCTTCGCCGTCGTCCGCGAGCGGCAACGCGTCCGGCCGATGTTCTGGTTGGTTGCGGCCATGGGTGCTGCGGTCGCTGTCGGATTCGCGGCCGTTCAGGGCGGCGAGGTCGCCGGACTGGGGTGGTCGGATCTGCTTCTCCTCGGAGCCGTCGTGGCGGCCGCGGTGGGATATGCGGAGGGCGGGCTGCTTGCGCGTGAACTGGGAGCGTGGCAGACGGTCTCGTGGGCGCTCGTCGTCTCTGTTCCGGTGACCGGAGCGATGACGGCGTTCGCGTGGTGGCATCAACCCACGAGCGGAGGCGTCTCGGAGTGGGCTGCGTTCGCCTATCTGGCCGTCGTGAGTATGTATCTGGGGTTCTTCGCCTGGTATCGGGGGTTGGCCATCGGTCCGATGTCGAGCGTGAGCCAGGTGCAGCTCGTTCAGCCGGTGCTGACGATCTGCTGGGCCGCGATTCTGCTCCACGAGGGACTGACGTGGCCGGTGGTCGTGGGTGGAGCAGCGGTCATCGTATGTGCAACAGTGGCGGTCCGAACTCGGATGTCGCCGTCCGTTCGACAGGAGGAACTTTCGTCATGACGCGATCGATCGATCAGGCACGCAAGCTCGAGAATGTTCGCTACGACATTCGTGGCCGCATTCTGGACAAGACCGAGGAACTCGAGGAGCAGGGGCACAAGATCCTGCGCCTCAACGTGGGTAACCCGGCCCCGTTCGGTTTCGAGGCACCCGACGAGATCATGATGGCGATGATTCGCAATCTGCCTACCGCGCAGGGATATTCCGACTCGCGGGGCCTGTTCTCGGCGCGCACCGCGGTGGTGCAGTACTACCAGACCAAGGGCCTGAGCGACCTCGACGTCGGCGACGTCTACCTGGGCAACGGGGTCTCCGAGCTGATCACCATGACGATGCAGGCGCTGTGCAACCCCGAGGACGAGGTGCTGATCCCCTCCCCCGACTACCCGCTGTGGACGGGCTCGGTGGCTCTCGCCGGAGGCACACCGGTCCATTACTTGGCAGACGAGACTCAGGACTGGGCTCCGGACTTCGAGGATCTGGAATCGAAGATCACCACCCGTACCCGGGCCATCGTCGTGATCAATCCCAACAACCCCACTGGTGCGGTGTACTCACGCGACGTTCTGCAGCGTTTCGTCGACCTCGCGCGCGAGCACGATCTGATTCTGCTCGCCGACGAGATCTACGAGAAGATCGTGTACGACGGTTCCGAGATGACCAATCTCGCAACTCTCACCGGTAAAGATGTGCTGTGCCTGACCTATTCGGGGTTGTCGAAGGCCTACCGAGTGTGTGGTTTTCGTGCCGGGTGGCTGGCGATCACCGGTCCGCGACGCCGTGCGGCGAGTTTCATCGAGGGCATCACGTTGCTGTCCAACATGCGCATGTGCGCGAATGTGCCTGCACAACATGCAATACAGACGGCGCTCGGCGGCCGCCAATCGATCGAGGACCTCCTGCTGCCGACGGGCAGATTGACCGCGCAGCGGGATCTGGCGCATCGCATGCTGAACTCCATCGACGGAATCAGCTGTGTGCAGGCTGCGGGCGCGCTGTACATGTTCCCCAAGCTCGACACCGACCGTTTCGGGATCGTCGACGACGAGAAGTTCGTCCTCGACTTGCTCGAATCCGAGAAAATCCTGGTCAGTCACGGGCGAGCGTTCAATTGGGATGTGCCCGACCACTTCCGGCTCGTCACCTTGCCCAACGTGGACGATCTCTCGACCGCACTAGAGCGGCTCGGCAACTTCATGAGTTCGTACTCGCAGTAGTGCTCAAGTCGAATCCGGCTCGAACAACTCCTCGATCGTGCAGTCGAATGCTGCGGCAAGGCGGAAGGCAACGGGCAGGCTCGGGTCGAACCGCTCCTTCTCGATGGAGATGATCGTCAGTCGGGTGACGTCGATTCGCTCGGCCAATTCGCTCTGAGACCACCCCTTCTCGGTGCGACGACGTCGAACATCGTTCTTCACTCGGACAGGGCCCGGTAGCGCGCGAACGCGTACCGCGCAGTGAACGATGCGAACGCAGCCAACAGCAAGCCCGTCAGAAGCAGCGTGGCCGGGGGGTCGACTCTTGCGATGGACACCACCGCAAGAGTCAGACCCAGTACGGTCACCAGATCGGTGGCTGTGCCGCTGGACGCGGATGTCGTCCAATGGCTTTCGATGCTGTCGCCCGAGGTGTAGGTCTGGTCGGTGGTGACCGGCGCGACGAACAGTATCCAGCCCAGCATCGCGCCGAAGGGCAGCGCGGTGACGCCGAACACCAGCGCGGAAACCCCTGGCGCGATGGGTGACACGAGCCAGGCGAGCAGTGCCGTCGCCGATGCAGTGGCCAGGCCGACAGCGGCGACCGATATCCATCTGAGTCTCACCTGAATGCTCCGTTCGTTGGTATAGCTTGCTATACGTATAGGAAACCATACATCCCACTCCGATGTGTGGTCCGCAGCAAGCTACTGGCGGTATGGTTCGAGCACGTGGATTGCCGGATTTCGGCGTCGTACTCAGCCCTAGGAGCCTGATCGTGCATTCGTCTTCACTCGGAGATCACTGATGGCCGGCGGACTGGTAGCCCTGCTCGACGACGTGGCTGCGCTGGCACGGCTGGCGGCAGCATCGATCGACGACGTGGGAGCCGCTACCGGCAAAGCGACGGCCAAGGCCGCCGGTGTCGTGATCGACGACGCAGCGGTGACGCCTCAGTACGTTCGTGGCCTCGCGGCCGAGCGGGAGCTCCCGATCATCAAGCGCATCGCCGTCGGCTCGCTTCGGAACAAGCTGCTGATCATTCTGCCGATCGCCCTGCTGCTCAGTCAGTTCCTCCCATGGCTGCTGACGCCCATTCTGATGCTCGGTGGCTGCTACCTCAGCTACGAGGCAGCGCACAAGATCTGGGTAGCGCTGTTCGGCCACGGCGATCATCACGCCGAGGCAGAGGACGAGCCGCGGGACGAGGACAGCGTGGTGTCCGGTGCCGTTCGGACCGACCTGATTCTCTCCGCCGAGATCATGGTCATCGCTCTCGACACCATTGCGAGCGAGGGCTTCTGGAGTCGCCTCATCATCTTGGCGGTCGTCGCGGTGGTCATCACCATCGTCGTCTACGGCGTCGTCGCACTCATCGTCAAAATGGACGACATCGGTCTGAAGCTGGCCGAGGGCTCGTCCGGGTTCGTCGAGAAGTTCGGCCGCGGACTGGTCAAGGGCATGCCGAAGGTGATGGCAGTGCTGTCGGTCGTCGGCACCGCAGCCATGCTGTGGGTCGGTGGGCACATCCTTCTCGTGGGCATCGACGAGCTCGGTTTTCACCCTATCTACGAGCTGGTGCACCACGGTGAGGATGCGGTGCGTGGGGTCGCGGGTGTCGGCGGAGTGCTGGCGTGGATCGTCAACACTCTTGCGTCGGCAGTCATCGGTGCGATCGTCGGCTGCATCATCGTTGTTGCGCAGCTCGGGATCTCCAAGGTGCTCGCCAAACGGGCCGCCGCGAAGTAGTGCCTGTATCGGCGACGTTCGCTGTCGTTCATCCCTCCTCGGAGCCGGCGCTCGACATCCTGTTTCGCTACAACGTCGATATCGTCGGACGCTTCTACGGCCGCGAGGCGTCGGACGAGGAAGTACGACGAGTCATGGTCGACGAGCCGAGTGACGATCTCGTGGGTGATTCGGGTCTGTTCGTGGTCGCATACCTGGGCTCGACACTGGTCGGTTGCGGTGGTGCTCGTTTCGTCTCCGACGACATCGCAGAGCTGACTCGGGTCTTCATCGACGCGCGTGCCCGTGGAAACGGCGTCGGGGCGTCGGTCGTCGAGTTCGTCGAAGAATCGGTCCGCCAATCGCGCCGCAAGACAATGCGATTGGATACGCGAGCGGACCTCGTCGAGGCCCGGGGCCTGTACTTCAAGCTCGGCTATCGGGAGGTGCCGGCATTCAACGCCGAGCCGTATGCCGAGGTATGGCTGGAAAAGCGACTGCTTTGAACAGCTTTCGTCACCGACGAGCCAGCTCGAGGACCCGTCGCTCGGACAGGGAGACATCGGCGAGCGATGCGGTCAACTCGTCCCACGCCTTCTGAACGCGGAGTTCATCTCGGCGGAGGCGCTTCTGCGCAGCAGCGAGTCTGCGCCGCTCGGCCAGAAGCACATGCCGATCGCGATCTTGCTCGGCCAAGAAGAGGTACGTGTGCGGATCGAACGGATACATGCCAACTCCTAAGGTGTAGTGGGGAATCCGTGCATCAGCACCATCACGTGTTCCCGCTCCCCCGAGGTCGCGTTCTCGCCGTGTCGACGCCATTTGTCGATGACGGCGCGCATCTCCGTGCCCATCTTCTTCGTCTCCTCGGCGGTGAGCCGCAGGACGTCGTCGGAGCTGAAGGCCGCCGATACCCACTCATGGCCCCACGACTCGGAAGTCCGGTCGAAATCACGCAGCCGAGACCACTGGTGCGCCAACCAGGAGTCCTTGGACGCCTTGGCAACCGACAGTGACTCGGGCGAGTCGGAGAAGTCGTTCTCGGACCAGCTGAAGCCCTCATCATTGGCCTCCGACCACCAACGTTGGCGCTTGTCCGAGCCGTTCTGTACCTCTTTGACGAAACCGTGCTCGGCGAGCTTGCGCAGGTGATAGCTCACCGAGGCGGGTGACTCGTCCACCAGATCGCCCAGCTGGGTCGCAGTCATCGACTTGTTGGCGCGGAGTGCATAGAGCAGACGTAACCGGATGGGATGCGTCAGCGCTTTCAGCTCGGACATGTCTGTCAGCTTGCGCGGCGTCCTACCGGGAGGTGGTGGGCTCATGCAACAACCATAACCCGAAAGAAATATTTCGCAATAGTTCTTTCGGACTCCGTCCGGCTGTATCGGTGGGTGCCATGTACGGAACTACGCCGACGGCGTCAGCATCAACAGCGTCGTCCCGATGCCGACGACGATCGGAGCGGGCACTATCCACCAAGACCATCGTCGATCCTGGCCGACGACGTGGAGGGTGCGAATGGCCCAGATCAGGCCGATGATCAGCAGCGACACGGTTGCAATCAGTCCGAGGAGGAACTGGTCGGGCCCTGTCGGATCGCCGTACGGGGACGGCCACCAGTTCCTGGACACGCATACCCACGTGACGGCGGCGATCGTGGTGAACACCAGCAGGATCGGCCCGGGCGGTTTCGCGGCTTTTCGAGATGCGTTCGCCGACTCGATGAGGCGGTTCTTCAGGCGCTCGATGATGGTCGTGTTCCCTACGCGTCGGAGGTGGCATCCGCGCTCAGGGTCCCACATTTGTCGATGACTTCGGGGCTAACTGCTGTGCACGGTGACGGCGTATCCGTCGGGGTCACGTAGGACGAAGGTCATTCCGAAGGGGCCGTCGAAGGGGGCGGTCACGATCGTCACGCCGGCGGCGACGAGATTGTCGTGGAGCGCTTCGGCGTCGTCGCACACCAGCCAGAGGGCAACTCCGAGTCCCGGCTGACCACTGTCGAGATCTGTTTCGGGAGCGGGGTTTCGGACGGCGAACGGTATCGGTGAGGTGGTGAACACCACTGCGCCGGGTGGTGCCTGGGGTGCGCGGACGAGGCCCAGCTGCGATTCGTAGAAGTCTGCACTGACGGCGAGGTCGCGTACTTGGAGGGAGAGGAAGCTCGGTCCGGAAACGGTTGCAACGGTCATGTCGTGTCCTTTCGGTAATTCGTCAAGTTCTTGACGAACTGAATGTATGTCAAGATGTTGACATGAGTCAAGTGGATGTCGACACCTCGATCGGTTACGCCCTCAAGCGGGCCACGTCCGCCCTGCGTTCGGCGATGGACGAGTGCCTACGCGATCTCGATATCACCGTCTCGCAGTACTCGAGCCTCGAACTCCTCGCGCACAAACCGGGACTGACCAACGCCGAACTCGCGCGCGCGGTATTCGTCAGCAGGCAGGCAACCCATCAACTGCTGGCCGGGCTCACGCGCGGCGGCCTGGTGGAGATCGAGGGGGTAGGTCGAGACCAGCGTCTGTACGTGACGACCCTGGGCAGGGAGCGCCTGCGGCAAGCGTCGGCCGCTGTCGCTGCGGTGGAACACGCCATGATTGCGTCGCTGTCGAAGAGCGCGCGAGAAGTGCTGCACCGCAACCTTGTTACGTGTGCCGAGGCTCTGGACGGGCGCGAGCAGTCGTAACCTCGGTGGTTCTCGGTCAGGCGAAGCCGGCGTGCATTTCCCAGATCAAGATCTCGCTCGCCGTCGATGCTGTCACACGGTGACCTCCGGTGGCGGTGAGTCGTACCGCGTCACCCTGGGCAACGTCTCCGACGGTCTCGAACACTGCGGAACCGTCGGCGACGAAGACGTGACCGTACGGCGCGTCAGGGACGGTGACGGACTCCCCCGGTGCGAGTCGGGCGGCATGCAGCGTCGCGTAGCGGTTGCCGATCCGAACGCCGCCCCGACCCGGCATGCCGGACGCCACCGGAACCAGCTCGCCGTTCGCCAGCTGGTCCTGTACGTCCAGCTCTTCGTACGAGGGATCGGTTCCATCGGTGTCGGGTGGGATCCACATCTGCACCACGCGCAACTTTTCTCTGCTGGTCCGGCTCGACGCATTGGTCTCGGTGTGCCGAATTCCGGTTCCGGCACTCATGCGTTGAACGAGGCCGGGGTAGATCAGCCCCGAATTACCCTCGGAGTCAGTATGTTTCAGCGTCCCTTCCAGCACCCACGTGACGATCTCCATGTTCTCGTGCTGATGGGAGTCGAAACCTTCGCCGGGAAACACCGTGTCCTCGTTGTGCACCATCAGCAGCCCGTGCGCATTGGCCGCGAGGTCGTAATTGCCGGTGGCGGGAAACGACTGCTTGGAATCGAGCCACTCGTTCCACCAGTGATGGCGTTGCGCACCGGGTATGTGAGTCACGGTCACGATGCGTGGTTCCGCATCGCCGTGAAAGTTCGGGTCAGAGCCGCGAGATCGTTCGGGTCAACCAGATCGAACATTTTCTCTCGTACTGCTTCGACGTGTCCCGGGCTGGCGGCGGCGAGGGTGTTCATGCCCGCTTCGGTGAGTTCGGCGGACATTCCTCGCTTGTCGTCGTCGCATTTGACGCGTGTGACCCAGCCGTTGTCGACGAGTCTGCTGATGGCTCTGGTGACGCCGCTGCGAGTCGTGGTGACGGCGTCGGCCAGTTCGCTCATTCGTCGGCGACGGTCGGGCGCTTCGGACAGCACGACCAGCAGCTCGAAGTCGGTGAAGGAGATCCCGGAGTCGCGTGTGAGTTGATTGTCGAGGTCGCGAAGCAGCAGCCGCGTCGCATCGAGGTATGCGCGCCAGGCCTGCTGTTCGTCGGCACCGAGCCACCGTGGTGAGTCCATGCCCCCATGCTAGTTGACAACGCAACTAACCGGTGTACTGTTCTCGGTAGTTGACGAAGCAACTACTTGACCGGAGGCCGAAGCGATGACCGAGACCAACGAACTGACTGCAGACGAGACACGCCGCGCGCAGGAGCACGCCGAACAGCGGGATCGCATTCGTCAGCAGTACATGAAGCCTGCAGGCGAGCGTCCGGCATCGTCTGCCCGCGGACTTCATCACACGGCATTGGTCAGCAGCGATGTCGAGGCGACCGTGCGGTTCTATCAAGACCTGCTCGAGTTCCCTCTGACCGAGCTCATCGAGAACCGTGACTACCCGGGTTCGTCGCACTTCTTCTTCGACATCGGCAACAGCAACCTGCTGGCCTTCTTCGACTTCCCCGGACTCGACGTCGGCCCGTACGCGGAGGTGCTGGGCGGTTTGCATCACGTGGCCATCAGTGTCGAGCCCACCCGCTGGGAGCACCTGCGCACCAAGCTGATCGACGCGGGAATCGAATTGATCGAGCACAGCGAGGTCTCGCTCTACTTCCGCGACCCCGACGGTGCGCGGCTCGAACTGATCGCCGATCCGCTCGGTGAGATGTACGGCTCGCACGTTCTCTGAGAACCCACCTACTTTCGAGATTCGAGGCAATGACATGACCTCTGCAGCAACCACACTCGACCTCCGCCGCGCCGACGACCGATTCAAGACCAAGATCGGCTGGCTGGACTCCAAGCATTCCTTCTCGTTCGGCAACCACTTCGATCGCAGTAACACCCACCACGGCGTCCTCATGGTCAACAACGACGACATCGTCACCCCGGGAATGGGATTCGATACCCACCCGCACCGCGACATGGAGATCATCACCTGGGTTCTGCAGGGATCGCTGGTGCACCAGGATTCGATGGGCCACTCCGGAGTCATCTACCCCGGCCTCGCGCAACGCATGAGTGCGGGCACCGGAATTCTGCACTCGGAGAAGAACGATTCGTGGCGACTCGGCGATACTGCCGGCTCGTACTCGGGCAAGCACGGCGATCCTGTTCGCTTCGTCCAGATGTGGGTCGTGCCCGACGAGCAGGGCATCACCCCGGGCTACGAGCAGCTCGAGATCGACAACGAATTGCTCAGTGGCGGTCTGGTTCCCGTCGCATCCGGCATGCCCGACCATGCCGATCACGCCGCCATTCGCATCAAGAACAAGTACGCCGCCATGCACGTGGCGCGCCTACAGCCCGGGCAGGCTCCGGTGGAGATTCCCGATGCACCGTTCGTGCACATCTTCGTGGCCGAGGGTGAGGCGATGCTCGAGGGAGTCGGACCCCTCGCGCAGGGCGACGCCGTGCGCGTCAGCGGAGGCGGCGGTCAGAAACTGAGCACTGCCAGCGGTGCCGAAGTGATCGTCTGGGAGATGCACGCCGCGATCGCCGGTTAATCGGTCTCTCGGTGTGGGCGGAACGAATGCTCCTCGTGGTCGAGTTCGTGTTCGAGGCTGCGCATGCTGTTGTCCGGTAGCCGGCCGGCATCGCGCCAGCAGAGCAACTCTTCTCGCTCCACATCGAGGATTCGGCGGCGCGTACTCATCGCTGCAATCTGTTCCGGTGAGATGACCGCGTCGCCGACGTCCGTCTCGTCGAGATGATCGAGTCGACGGTGGTACCGGTCGATGCGATGCTCGAGTTCGCTCCGCAGGATCTCCCGGCCTTCGTCGTCGAGGTTCTCTTCGTCGGCGATGCGATCGAGCTGTGACAGTGCAGCTTTGGCCGATCCCTCACGTGCTTCGTTTCGCAGACGCGCCTCTGCGGCGGGGTCCGCGACGACGTTCAGCTTGCGGACCAGTGGAGCGAACGTGAGGCCCTGTCCAACGACCGTCACCAGCACGACGAGAAATGCGCAGAACAGCAACAGGTCTCGGCTCTCGAACGGCTCGCCCGAGTCGATCGTCAGAGGGAGCGTGAACACCGCGGCGACGGTGATGACGCCGCGGGTGCCGGCCCAGCTCATCACCACCGCCTCGCGTGGGGACAGCCCGGTCGTGAGCAACCACAGCGGACGCAGTAGGAGCACGCCGGCCAGAGTGACCGTGACCGCGAGAGCGATGGTCGTTCCCGAGTAGGCCGAGAGGCCGCCGACCACGGTGGGCAGTTGCTCACCGATGAGCAGAAATACGAAGCCCTCGAGCAGCAGATCGATCAGTCGCCACACAGCGCTGGTCTGCAGTCGGCTGGCCCCGGAGATGGCGTGGCGGGTGTGGTGCCCGATCACCAGAGCCGCGACGACCACGGCGAGAACACCCGAGGCGTGAACTTCCTCTGCCGCCAGGTACGCCACGAACGGCGTCGCCAGCGACACGATGTTGAGCAGCAGCGAATCGTGAACGTAGCGCTGTACGAGGCGAATCAGCAGGGCGACGACCAATCCGACGACGATGCCGCCGGCCGCAGCCAACACGAACAACCCACCCGCGTGGACGAAGGTCATGTCCTGACTGGATATTGCGGCGATCGCGACGGTCAGCATCGTCAGCGCCGTCGCGTCGTTCAGCAGTCCCTCACCTTCGATGAGGGTGACGAGTTTCGGTGGGATACCGGCGCGACGACCTACCGCAAGGGCGGCGACCGGGTCCGGCGGCGCAACCGCGGCACCGAGCGCCATACCGGCGGCCAGGGTGATGCCCGGAACGAGCAACCACATGCCGACGCCCACGAGGGCAGCGGTCGCCACCACGAGGGCGACCGACAGACTCAGGATCGTCCAGACGTTGCGGCGGATCGCGATCAACGAGGAGTTCAGCGCGGCGCTGTAGAGCAGCGGCGGAATCACCAGAGTAAGCACGACTTCGGGGTCGAGAACGATGTCGGGCAACGCCGACGCCGAGACGGCGAGGCCGGCCAAGGTCAACAACGCTGCCGCAGGCAGCGCCGTCTTCTTCGAGATCACCTGCGCGGCGACGATCAGACCCGTCGCCGCCAGGACCAGGCCCAGAGTTTCTATCACCCGGCTGTATTCCACCAGGTCAGGGGTTCAAACTATCTCTTCAACCCGAACATCTTCGCAATCGTCTTCTCCATGAATGTCGCCGGCAGCAACCGTCGCGCCAGAAACACGACCGGTGCGTTGCTTCCTCTGGCGTACAAGGGTTTCGGCTTGTCGGCCTCGATGGCCTTCAGTACTACTTCGGCGACGTCCTCGGCGGAGATTCCGGTTCCCTCCTTTCGATCCAATGACGAGATCGCTGTGTGGAAGTCGTCTCGGTGGACCGAATCCGCGGCGATGTACTTGGTGCGTCGTTCGCTGATTCCGGTGTTGATCGATCCCGGCTCCACGGTGGTCATCCACACGCCGAACGGAGAGAGTTCCAGCCGCGCGGCGTCGGAGAAGCCCTTGATGGCTGCTTTCGTCGACGCGTACGAGGAGCGGTAGGCGAGCGGAAAGCTCGCAAGCATCGACCCGACCATGACGATGCGGCCGTACCCGCGCTCACGCATGCCGGGAATGACGTTCTGCGACAGCGTCACTGCGCCGAACACGTTCAATTGGAACAATCGCTCGATGGCGTCGGTCGGCAGTTCCTCGAAGGGCCCGGACTGGCTCTCTCCGGCATTGTTGACCAGAACATCGACGGCGCCGAGTTCGGTCACGAATGCGGTGATCGACGCGGAATCGGTGAGATCGAGAGCGCGATACTCGACGCCTGCTGCCCGTTGATCGGAGGTCATCGAATCCGGATTCCGAGAAGTGCCGATAACTCGGTAGCCGCGGGCGACCAGCGCCGACGCGACGGCCCTTCCGATGCCCGACGAAGCTCCGGTGACCACTGCGGTGCGATTCATGCCCAGATGGTACCGGTGCAGTCGGTTCGTAGCGCATGACGAAAACGCCCATACCGGTTAGTCTGTTACCCGTGCAAACGAATCCTCCCGCTTTGCTGCTCGAGCACATGTGCATGGCCTTCGGCCCGAAGATTGCGGTCGACGACCTGTCGTTGATGGTTCCGCCCGGGTCGATGTTCGGGTTGGTCGGCCCCAACGGTGCTGGTAAGACGACATGTCTGTCCATGGCGGTCGGGCTGCTCAGACCGCAGTACGGCCGAAGCCTCGTTTTCGGGCGTGACGTCTGGGCCGATCCGATAGCGGCGAAGGAGCTGCTCGGCGTGCTACCCGACGGACTGACATTGCCTTCCCAGTTCACCGGCCACGAGCTCCTGACCTACATCGGTCGACTGCGCGCGATGCCGGAGGACGTCATCGCGCAACGTCGCGACGAGCTACTGAACGCGTTGGGTCTCGCCGATGCCGGCGGAACCGTCATCGCCGACTATTCCGCCGGAATGACCAAGAAGATCGGACTGGCGTCGGCGCTGTTGCACGGGCCTCGCCTCTTGGTGTTGGACGAGCCCTTCGAAGCCGTCGATCCCATCTCGTCCACGACGATCCGCAACATCCTGATTCAGTTCGTTCGCTCCGGTGGCTCGGTGATTCTGTCCAGTCACGTCATGGCCCTCGTGGAACGGCTGTGCTCCCACGTCGGTGTCATCACCGGTGGTCGAGTCGTGGCGGCGGGAACGGTCGACGACGTCCGCGCCGGTGGCACCCTCGACGACGCCTTCGTGCGCCTCGTCGGATCCCGAGACCAGAACCCGGACGGCTTGTCCTGGATGCGCTCGTGAAGTCGGTCGGTCGCACCGTCCTGCAGATGCGAATCACGCTCTACCGCAGGCAGTTCAAGGGCGGACAAGCAGTGGTCAAGACCGTGTTCGGGTTGCTGGGGCTGGCCCTCGCGGTTCTCGCATGCGTGATGGCGGCCCGAACCGGCGCGTCGCAGGTATTGGTGGGCGGCACCGCAAGCCTCGGACTGACCCTGACGGGCCTGAGTTGGGTGCTCTTCCCGGTGCTGTCGGGTATCTCCGACGACAACATCCAGCCCCGCCACTTCCAATTGCTGTCCGTCGATCCTGCGCGACTGGCCCGTGCACTGCTGACCACGTCGGTGATCGGCATGGTGGTTCCGCTGACGGTCGTCGCGACGGCGTCCATTCCGATCTACGCTCTGTCGCGGTCGGTTGCCGCAGTGCCTCTGGCGCTCGTGGCCTGGCCCGCGACGGTGGTGTTCTTCGTGACGCTGTCGCGGGTGGTGACGCTGGCCATGTCGCAACTACTCAAGAGTCGCCGCAGCCGCGAATTCGCGTTGCTGGCGTTCGGCGCTGTCTTCGGAGGCCTGTACTTCCTGCAGTTCCCCATCACGCAGAATCTCGATCGTGTGCTGTCGGGTGAGGTGACGTGGCCGCTCACACTGGCCCATTCGATTCCCTTCGGCTGGGGCATCACCGGCGTCGATGCTGTGCTGGAGGGCAAGTGGCTGTTGGCGATCGGCGCGGTGGTGGGATTGCTGCTGCTGGACGTCGCACTGGTGTGGGCCTGGCAGCGACTGGTTCTACGCCACTTCGAGGGACGTGTCTCGACGTCGTCGGGATCGACCCGTAAGCAGACGGCAGAGAAGGGGCGCGACGGTGCAACAGGGTGGCGGGCAACGCGCGTCGGGGCGGTAGTGACGCGAGAGCTGTCCCTGTGGCGCGGTGACATGCGTCGTCGGAGTCAGCTGCTGTCGGTGCTGATTTTCGCAGTGCTGGCCGGCATCGGCCCGCTGGTGACCGACTCGATTCCGTTCAGCGCAGCCTGGGGTGCGTGGATCGCGATCTTCATGGCGATGGGTGCGGGATCGAATTCGTACGGTCTCGACGGCGGTTCGATGTGGCACCTGGTGATGATTCCGCAGGCCCTCCCCGACGACATCCGTGGTCGGCAGATCGCCTGGTTGCTGGTCGCGACCCCGTTCGCGATCGTGCCGGTCGTGGTGGTTCGAGTGTTCGGAGATCTCGGGCTCGACCGACTGGAGATCCCTGTCGCCGTGACGATCTCGATGCTCGGAGTCAGCGCCGGTCTGACCGCCGTGAACTCCGTACGCGGTGCCTACCCGGTGCCCGAAGCTACGAAGTCGTTTTCGATGAACACCCGGGGGTCGTTCACCGGAAATGCATTCGTATTCCTCATCCTCGGGATAGTGGTCCTGGCCGTGTCGGTCGTGCCCGCACTGCTTCTCGCACTGCTCCTTCCGGGAGCGTGGGCGTATCTGTCCATCCCGGTGGCCGTAGCGATCGGCTGGCTGGGGATGTGGTGGGGCGCGCGAATGGCAGTCGGCACGCTGGTTCGTGACTCCGACAGAATCCTGAACTCGGTGATCTCACGGTAGTGCGCGGATCGCCCGACACGGGTTGCCTGCAGCGAACGTATGCGGCGGTACGTCGCGGGTGACGACACTTCCGGCTCCGATCACCGAGTTCTCTCCGATCGTGACTCCGGGACAGACGATGACGCCTCCGCCGAGCCAGACATTGTCTCCGATGGTGATGGGAAGGGCGCTCTCCCAACGAGATCGACGAGCATCGTGGTCCTCCATGGGATGCAGCGCCGTCAGTAGCTGGGCCCGTGGACCGATCGAGACGTCGTTCCCGATGGTGATGGGCGCGCAGTCCAACAGAATGGCGTCGTAGTTCAGAAAGCTGTTGGACCCGATGGAAATGTATGTGCCGTAGTCGCATTGGAAGCGCGGCATGATCCACGAGTCCGTTCCGATGGAACCAAGTAGTTCGCCGAGCAGTTCACGTCTTTCTGCGTCCTGGTCCGCCTCGGTTGCGTTGAATCTGTCGAGCAGCTTCCACACGACACCCGAGACGCCACCAAGTCGGGATCATTGTCTCGATAGAGTTCGCCGCGCAACATCCGGTCCCGATTCTCGCTCATGGACCAGAGGCTATCTTTGTCCCGTGATCAATGTGCTCGTGGTCGAGAGTGATTCGGACCGAAAGGCCTTCCCGTCGATCGGCGGAGTCCACTTCCGGAGCTGCACGATCCCCGAACTCGTCGATGCGGTGTCGTGGGCGGAGGTTCTACTGTTTCGCACGTTCGAGGCAGTCGACCTGCAGGATGTGTGGCCGCGCGCCGACAAGCTTCGCTGGATTCACGTGTCGAGCGCCGGGGTCGATCGGGTGCTGGATCCGGTGCTGCGGGACAGTCCGTGGGTGCTGACCAACTCCGGCGGCATTCTCGATCGTGCGATCGCCGAATACGTCGCTGCGGGCGTTCTGGCGTCGATGAAGAAGCTGCCCGAAGCGCTTCGGCGGCAACGCGAACGGGTCTGGGAACATCGCCTCACCAGTGGAATCCACAATCGAAGGGTGCTGGTCGTCGGTCCGGGTTCGATCGGCCGCGCCATCGGTCGCGTTCTCGGTGCACTCGGCATGCGTGTCGACGCGGCCGGTACATCCGAGCGGCCGGGAGATGCGGAGTTCGAGAGAGTTCGTTCGGTGGACGAGTTACCGTCCTACGCAGGTGAATACGACGTGGTGGTGCTGTCCGCGCCGCTGACCGAGAAGACTCGCGGGCTCGTGAATGCAGAGGTGCTCGGGGCGATGCGTCACGACGCGGGGCTGGTCAACATTGCCCGTGGTCCCGTTGTCGACGAACAGGCCTTGTGTGAGGCGTTGGATTCCGGGGCGATCGGATGGGCTGTGTTGGATGTCTTCGAGGTCGAGCCACTTCCGGCGTCGAGTCCGCTGTGGGAGCTCGACAACGTGATTCTGACGGCGCATCTGGCCGGTGACGCCGACGACTTCGCCGATCGGCTGTGGACGCTGTTCGAGGACAATCTCGATAGGTACCGGCGGAACGAGTCCCTGGTCAATGTGGTGGACAAGCAGGCGGGCTACGTCCGCCGGTAGAAGCCGACGTCAATCTATGTGTAACACGCCGTCGCGTGTATTAGTGTCGGTGGAATGCGTGAGATAAACCATTCGGCGGTCGCGTCGACACCCCGCGATGCGGCTTTCGCCTACCTCGACGACTATCGAAACGTCCCGCGGTGGATGTTCGGGATCACGCGGTTCGAGCCGAGGAGTGAGACCACCTCCGGTCTCGGGGCGACATACGACGCAACCATGCAGATCGGCCCCAAATCGTTGAATTCGATAGTCCGCGTCACCGAATGGGTCGAGAACGAGCGACTCACGCTCGAATCGGTCGAAGGCCTGTCAAACTCCTCGACCTGGTCTTTCACGGACCTGGATGAGGGCCGGACCCGCCTCGATGTCATCTTCCGTTACAGCCTGCCCGGGGGCATCGCCGGCAAAGTTCTCGGGGCCGTCGTGGAGCCCGTCGTCGGGCAGGCGATTCGGCACACCGAGTCCACATTGCGGTCGCAGCTGGAATCGGCCGAACATCGGTAGTCCCGAATAATCGGTACTCTGGCTAACGTGACGGACGAGCCGGAACGACCCCGCGGATTGAGCTTCGGCAGAGTCGCCGAGGAGTACGACCGGGCTCGCCCTGGATACCCGGCGGCGCTGTACACGGATGTTCTTGCCGGCGGTGCGACCCGCGTGTTGGAAGCGGGAGCCGGCACCGGAAAAGCCACCGTCGCGTTGGCCGAACGCGGCGCTTCGGTGGTTGCGGTCGAGCCGGATTCGGGTATGGCCGAGGTGATCCGACGCCGCACCGAGAACATGGACGTCGATGTTCAGGTCTCCCGGTTCGAGGACTTCGTCGGCGCGCCTTCATCGTTCGACGTCGTCGTGGCCGCTCAAGCGTGGCACTGGGTCGACCCCGGTCGAGGAGCCGCGGTGGCGGCTCGTGCGTTGGTGCCCGGGGGATCACTTCGGTTGTGGTGGAACATGCCCGGTCAGCTCGACGGCCCGGTGTGGGAGTCGGTACGCGCTGCGTACATCGCCACCGAGCCGGACGCCGCACCGCTGTTGGCGCACTCCCTCGGCGTGCAATCCGAGACCGCGGTACCCCGCGCGGCCGGCTTCGGCCCCTGGTCCACGTCGACGTACGAGTGGGTTCAGCGTTACTCCGCGGACGAATTCTGCGCCATGGCCGCGACGTACTCGAGTCACCTGATTCTCACCGACACACGTCGGCAGGAAGTGCTCCGAGCGGTTCATGCGGCTATCGACAGCCACGGCCACCTGGATTATCAGTACGTCACGCAGATGATGACGGCGACTCGAGGCTAGGCCACCGTCGTGGTGCAGACGACGAATTGCCGTGCTTCGTAGGCGAATCCGCCTTCGGGGCAGTCGTTGGGGTCCGCGGTACCGGTCTTGATCTCGGTGACCTTCTCGACGCTCGTCGCGCTGGGGTCTGCGCAATCGACGCGGGCGGGCTCGTCCATTCCGGTACTCGGCACGCTCATGCAGCCGTCGATCACCCAGTCGACGTCGAGGCACAGTGCGCCCTGCTCGACACCGTTCAGAGTCTCGTAGTACGTCTGATTGACGTCGGTGGGGCACTGCTCGTTCTCTGCGGCTTTGGCGATGACCTTGTAGTTGGACTCCATGCTGCCGCATTCGGCGTTGTCGATTTCGGCGGCCGTCATCGTGCCACCGAGCTTGACGCACTGGCCGATCTCGACGTCGATGTCGGTGGAGCCACCGGCGTCGATGCCTTCCTGGCCGGACACGTTGTCGGTGGTGGTGGGGGCTGCGGAGCTGCTGGAGGCGGTGGTGTCTGCGGCAACGGCGGTGCCGGCGTCGGACGACGAACAGCCCGCGGCGAGCATCAGCGTGAGGGCTGCACCCGCGGCGAGAAGGCCTCGAGATAGTGCGTGCATCGTGGCATGACCTTTTGGACTCGTCCAGGCGAAGGAGCATTCCTTCGTCGGCAGCCCCGCGGGCCACCGATGAAAGATTCTCGACCATCCGGGCGGTTTTGCAAAGTCACGAACGGAACACGATGCGCGCCACCCACTTGGTGTTGTGCACACCGGGAAGCGCGGGAACGATGACGCGTGCCGGGTAGCCGTGATCGAGCGAGATATCGACGCCGTTGACTTTCAATGCCAACAGTGAATCGGGATGGAGCGCTTGATTACCCTGCAGCACAGCACGACCGAATGGGCCACCCTGTTCTATCGAGATGACTTCCGCGGACCTGGGTGCGGGTACACCTGCCAATGCTGCGAGTTCGGCCAACGGAACGCCCGTCCAACTCTGCGTGGTCGACCATCCTTCGACACAGGCGATGGGAAGTTCGGCGGTGTGCTGAGTCATCGACAGCAGCCTGCCGCGGGAGAGAACCACCGGTTCCATGTTCTCCGAAGTACTTTCGACGGACAGTGTCCAGTCTGCGCCCGTCTGTTCTTCGGTGACCCCGGCCGCCTCGGCAGTGCGATTGATCTGAAAGTCGTTGGGCCCGTCGCCGTACGAACGTCCCCGCGGAAGGAGAATTGCTGCCTTGCGTAGGACGCCGCCGACGGTCTGCCCCACCGTCAACACGGCCACGAAACCCATTCCGGCGGCGACCAATCCGATCGCACCGCGTCGGCTCATGGTCTGGTGTGGCCGGCTCGGCGCTTCGTTGCGGGCGCGCAGGACGTCCATCAACGATTCCGATCGAAGGGTCCGCCACATCAGCGGCACCTTGAGGCCGAGGTGCACCAGGAATCCGGCGATGAAAACCCAGGCACCGAAGTAGTGAGCGGCGTAGAAGTCGAAGCCGAACACGTAGTCGTACTGGATGTTCAGCACGCCGGTCACGATCTCGAACAGCAGGCCTCCGACGAGTGCCAGCAGCGACAGTCGTTCGAGTGCATGTGCCGGCGACCGTACCGGCGGCAGTTCGACGAGCTTGGGCATCACCGACCAGAGCTTGGCGATCACGAGCGGGACGATGATCAGGCCCAGCCCGACGTGCAGGCCCTGCGTCAGCTGGTACAGCCAGGCCGGGTTCGTCGGCCAGTCGAAGAACGGTAAGCGCAACCACCCGACGGCACCTGGTTTGGCCTGGCCGAACTGCGGCCCGTACGCGCTGTAGGACAGTAGGCCCGTCAGAATCACGATCGGCAGCGCAACGAGCAGCACCGCGCCGAACACCGACGTCAACCACGTGCTGCGCAGCGGACTGCGAAAGCGCGCGAGCGGGTTGGGTGCGTCGGCCATGTATGGCATTCGCTGCCCGACCCGTCCCGGATGTGTGGCGGCGAGTTCCCCTTCCTGTTCCATGGCTCGGTAGAAGGCCTCGGCATCCTCGGCCGTCGACACCTTGTGGCGGTTCGACGCCCATCGGCGGAACAACATTTCGTATCGGTCGCCCAACGCCGAGGGCAGTGCCGGATAGTGTGCTGCGATCTCGGCCGCTCGTTTGTTCAGCAACGCCGCTCGGACAGTGTCCACTGTCGCAGAATCGAATTCGGCGGGCAGTGGCCCACCTGCCACGAGAGCGCGCACCAACTCTTCTTGACGGCGCGCCAGGTCGTCGTTCACCTCGCGTACCCGGACGTCCGTACCCCGGTGATGCGATCGAGTCCCGCGGCATCCGCGATCGCATCCAGTTCTGCGAGTAGCTCGGCCTCGGGTGGATAGTGACCGTCGCGCTCGAGCATCAGGGGCGTGCGATGCCCAGCCGTCGCAAAGGTCCGTAGTAATTCGAGGACTTCGTCGGGCACGGGCGCAGTGTGGGTGTCGTGATAGATGCCGCCACGGACCGTGCCACCGGCGATGTGGCAGTAGGCAATTCGATCCAGCGGCAGGCGTTCGAGTTCGGTCCACGGGTCGCGGCCTCGATTGAGTGCGTTCGCGTACACGTTGGCGATGTCGAGCACCAGGCTCACGCCGGTCCGCTCGACGAGTTCTGCCAGGAACTCACTCTCGGTCAATTGGTCTTCCGGCCAATCGAATAGGGCTGCAATGTTTTCCACCGCCAGCGGAACCGGCACACCATCCTGCGTTCGTGCGATGTTTCGTGCGAGCGCCGTCAGGGCTTCGTGGGTGCGTGGTACCGGAAGCAGATGACCGGCCTCGATGCCGTCGGCGCGGACGAAGGCGATGTGCTCGCTCACCAGCGGGGATCCGAGCATGGATGCCACTCGTGCCAGTCGGTCGATACGGTGCTGTTCCACCGGCTCGGCACCGCCCAAGGACAACGAGATTCCGTGCGTGACGACGGGAACTCCCAAGGTGACGAGGCGATCGGGTGCCTGCTCACCGATCGATTCGGCGATGACCTCGCAGAACGCCAGCCCCGGGAGTTCCGAGACGATGCCGGATATCTCCGAGCGCCAACCGATTCCGAGCCCGACGGGCACTGTGTCGATGTTCAACCTCCACACCCTCCGCCGCCGCATCCCCCACCGCCACCGCCGCAACTGCTACTGCCGCCGTCGCCTCCGCTGACTCCGCTGTCGCCGCCGAAGCCGAACGACGCGGCCCCACCGGCCTGGGAGGTGCCGTAGCTGAGTGCACCGGCCATCGCCGGATCGAGCATCAGCAGGGCCCCTGCTCCGAAAATGGCTGCAGACATTCCGGCACGAGTCGGCCCGTAGGCGGTGAAGGACGGTCGCGCGCGGGGTGAAAGGTAGTCGTTCTCGGCGCGGAGCCGGCGTAGTTCGGTATCGCCCGCAGCTGTCCGACGGCGTCGACGAAGCAGAACCGGCACCGCCGCGAACAGGACGAGCACGATCGCGACGAGAAACCAGACGGGCTTGCCGTTCGCGGTGCCGGCGACGATGCGGGCAATTCCGACTGCGATGACGAAGAGCACCGGGAATACCCGTGTGACAGCGGAGCCGCGTGCGCCGTGCAGCAGACCCTCGTCGACGAGAGTGCTCCGCAGTTGCGCGCATGTGCCGGACATGTTCGCCACCAGTCGGGAGCGAACCAGGGGTGCTTTACCGCTACCGAGTCGTTCGAGGACGGTGCGGGTGAACCAATCCAGTTGGGTGCGCTCGGTGGCGCTCAGCTCGCGGCGCTTCCTTCCTTGCGAGTCGATGATCTCGGCACCGCGAAGTATGGCCAACGACGCCATCACCGCCTGGGAGTCGCTGGTGAGCACACCTACTTCGGGGGGTGTGAGCACGCGCCCCGCCGACGTCACCGGGGTCGATCGGTGAGCGGCAATCCAGTTCCCCGCCATCGTCAGGAGTATCGCGAGAACGGCCGCGAGCAGGTACCAGCGGAGAAAGTCTGTGCTGGGGATGCCCCAGGTGTCCGAACCGCTCATGGCTACACCCACTTTCCGTCGGATCCAGCATCTGATGCTCAGTATCGGGCCCGTGGGCGAGAAAGCAACCCCGACGACGTCCCCGCGGGGACGGGTGCGTCGGTTTCCCGCCGTTCTTGTCGGTGCCTCGTCGTACTGTCGTCGAACATACATTCGACGAGTGGGGGCATTCATGGTCGAGATTGCAGACATCGAGACGGAGATATGCGCGCTGGCGGGCCAGATCGCGGCTGCATCTGCGCAGTATCTGATCCTGGTCGGTGAGTTCGATGCTCGACGTGGGTGGGCCGCGTGGGAGACGAGGTCCTGTGCGCACTGGTTGTCCTGGCGCGCGGGAGTCGATCTGCACACTGCCCGTGAGCAGGTGCGGGTGGCCAAGGCGATGCGAGAGCTGCCCCTGATCACCTCTGCGTACCTGAGCGGCACGGTGTCGTACTCGAAGGTGCGCGCAATGACCCGTGTCGCTACTGCCGACAACGAAGCGTCACTGTTGCAGAAGGCGCTCGATGCACCCGCCGCGCACATCGAACGTCTCTGCCGTGGTCTGAAGAAGGCGATGCGGCCGACCAGGGGCAACGGTGTCCACCTCGATCCGTGTGTGGGTCGGTGGCGCTGGGACGACGAGGACGGCTCGCTCGTGGTGACGGCGCGCTTTCGGCCCGAGGACGGCAAGCGATTTCTGGCCGCGGTGACCAGGGCCGAGTACGAGCGCACTCGCACGGAGGTGGAATCCGAGGGTGACCGGGCGGCCCCGGCACCGCCGAACCCCGTTCCTGCGCTCGTCGCAATGGCGGAGATGGTGTGTGACGCCATCGATTCTCCGGTCGTCTCACCTGCCGCGGAAGTGTTGGTACACCTCGGAGACAGCAGCGAAGCAGGGTGCGATCATGCTCATTTCGACGACGGACCTGGTCTGGACGACGAAACTCTCGCCCAGGTGTTGTGTTCGTCGGTCATGCGAGTCGTCGGTCACGGCCGGCTGGGAAAAACTGTGCGGTGGAGTACCACGGCCAAAGCTCCGAGTCGAACCCAGTTGCGTCAGTTGATCATTCGCGATCGATGCTGCTCGGTGCCCGGGTGCGGGCGCACCCGGTTTCTGCATGCTCACCACGTCACCTACCGCTCGCGGGGAGGTGCGACGTCGCTCGACAACCTGGTCCTGCTGTGCGGCGAACACCATCGAGCACTGCACGACGGCTACTTCCTCATCGAATCCCTCGGCCACCAACGATTCACGTTCCGGCACCCATCGGGAGGAGAGATGGTTCACGCGCCGGCGTTGTCCGGAGATGCGGAGGTCCTCCGGCGGCAATATCAGCACATCGAACCCGACGCCATTGTCCCGAACTGGGGCGGGGAAGGCCTCGACCTGAGCTACGCGACCGACGTTCTGATCACCAACTGGCAGCAGGCTGCATGAAAAGGGGCCGTTCAGGGCAAGTTAGTGTGACGAAGAGACTCGGACAAGAAGCGGTGGGATATGAGCGTCGACAGATCGATGGCGGACGAACAGTCCTGGCCGGTAGAACAATGGCCGAGCTGCGAGGATGCAACCAGGCCGGAAAACGACCCGTTCTACGCCGCGCCCGAGGGCTACGAAGCGGCTCTACCGGGGACGATTCTCAAGGTGAGGCCTGTCGAGGTCGCGATGTTCGGCCACGTGCGACAGCGAGTCGACGCATGGCAGCTGCTGTACCGCACCGCCGGTCTGGGCGGTGTACCGCAGGCCAGTGTGACGACGGTGCTGCGGCCGCAGAATGCCGAACCGGTGTTGCTCTCGTACCAGTGCGCCATCGACGGCGTCGCGTCCTCGTGCTTCCCGTCCTACGCGCTTCGACGCGGCTCGAAGGCCCTCGGCGCAGTTCCCCAGTTCGAGTTTCTGCTGGTTCTGCATGCCCTGCGCCGCGGATGGACCATCTCGATCCCCGACCACGAGGGACCGGACGGACATTGGGGGTCGCCGCAGGAACCAGGATTCTGCACACTCGACGCGATCCGCGCGGCGCTGTCGTTCGAGTCGTTGGAACTGCACGAGAGCACACCCGTCGCATTGTGGGGATATTCGGGCGGCGGGCTCGCGACGTCGTGGGCCGCGGAGATGGCCCCCGAATACGCACCGGAGCTCGAGCTCGTCGGTGCCGCCCTCGGCTCCCCCGTCGGCGATCCGGGTTCTGCGTTCACCAGGCTCAACGCGACGCTGCACGCGGCTCTGCCGACGCTTGTTGTCGCGGGGCTGCGGCGCACCTACCCCGATCTCGATCGTGTGGTGCGTCAGTACGTGAGCGAGGACGGAATGCGCATTCTCGATTCCGTCGAATCGATGACGACCGTTCGCGCCGTCAGGCGGCTGGCTCGGCACGATCTCGACAACTACATCGACATTCCGCTCGCCGACCTGCTCGCCCTACCCGAGATCGTGCAGGTGTTCCAGGACATCCAGCCCGGTCGCACTGCGCCGTCGGTGCCGCTGCTGGTCGTGCAGGCCGTGCACGACCAGATCATTGCCGTCGACGACGTCGACGGCCAGGTCGATCGGTATCTCGAAGCCGGCGCACACGTCACCTACCTGCGAGATCGGCTGAGCGAGCACCTGTCGCTGCATCCGCTCAGTGCGCCCCTGACCCTCGACTGGCTGGCCGATCGCTTTGCCGGCCTTCCTGTTGCCGAACCGGCGACCAGAACGGTGTGGTCGACGGCGTTCTCGTTCGCGGCTGTACGGGGCTTGATGTCTCTGACCTGGACAACCGTCCGAGCATTGACCGTCGGCGTCAGGGCGTAGCTACTCTCGGTGCGATGCAGCGAACCTGGGTACGGATTCTCACCGGAACGATCGCGACGCTGGGCATCGTCACCGGACTGGTAGCGATGGGGGCGTACTACACCGACACCCGCATCAATGTTCTGATCGCGCTGGCATCGTTCGTTCCCCTGATGCTCGTCGCTGTCGTGGTCGGTGCCGTCGTCGCGCTGATCGGTAGGCAATGGATTCTGGCGGCGGTGTCGGCGGTCGTGTTGGCAGCAGCCGCAGTGGCGTACGCACCTCTGTACGTGGCCGACGCGGCATCTCAGGACGAGGCGAGCGGCGATGCCGTCCGGCTGCGGGTGATGCAGGCCAACCTGATGGTGGGCAGCGCCGATCCGTCGGTCGTCGTCGGATCGGCACGCGACAACGCCGTCGACGTCGTGACGATCCAAGAGCTGACCGATGCGTCGGTGCTCGGGCTGCGGGATGCCGGCATGGAGCAACTCTTTCCGTACAGCTACCTGCGAGCGTTGCCGACGGGTGGTGGAGGTGCCGGAATCTACAGTCGCACACCGCTGTCCGACAACCGCGAACTGGATGGCTTCGGTCCGGTGAACTTGGCCACCTCCGTCGACGTTCCCGGATCGGAGCCAGTGACGCTGCTGGCCGTCCATCCCGGCCCGGCATACGTCACCCCGGCCGATATCTGGACCGCCGAATTGGACACGCTCCGTAGCGATCTCGAGGCGGTGTCTGCGAGCGGCCCCGTCATCGTCAGCGGTGATTTCAACACCACGTATTCGCACAAGAAGTTCAGGAACCTACTCGATGCCGGATATGCCGACGCTGCAGCACAATTGGGGATGGGGCTGATACCGACCTATCCCACGGACAAGGGCACTCCGGCCGTCGTCGGCATCGACCACATTCTCACCAATTCCGGGCACGCCCGATCACTGGAAAGAATCGACCTCCCGGGATCGGACCACCACGGTCTGATCGGGGAGATCGAGTTCTCCGGAGTCAGCTGACGCGCGCCGACTGCTTGCGAGACTTGCCGCACTGCAACAGAATTCGCACCTTGGCTGGAGTTCCGTCGAGTGAGGTCACGATGTCGTCACGGGTCCGTGCTGCGGCACCCGACACCTGCTCGAGGGACGTGACGGCCGGGTCGAGCGTCGCGACGATCTCGACCACGCGCTGTCCCCTGTCCGAGACAGAGCGACCGGAGGCCGAGACGATTCCATCGTGACCTGCCAGCGACTTGGCTGCACTACGGGCGGCGGTGCCGAGGTCGACGCTGAGCCTGCCGTCGACCTGCTCTCCGTCCACGTTCATGACGTCGGCCGATGTGGATCCGAAGGCCACGGTCCCGACCGATCGGCGCGGCAGGTGCGCGAGCAACCACCACAGACCCAGCAGGATCAGCACGACAGCGGCTGCGCCGAGAGCCCAGGGCCACCAAGCGGCGTCGACGGCGGTGTCGACGAACGCGGCGTCCAGCCGCTCACGGCCGGGAAGCTCGCCGCGTTCCCACGCGATGGCTCCGCCGCCGAGAGCGATCAGAGCCAGCCCGACGACGGCTGTGCCGGTGCGGTCGAGCGATGCGGTTGCACGTTTCACAGCTGCTGTCCTTTCATGAGGCCTGTCCTGTCGTGCGCACTCGGGTGCGCACCTTGGGCGCCGACGCGAGTGGGCGGAGGGCGTCGTCCACGGACGTCACGACCGCGGACTTCAGAGCCGAGGTGTCGGTACCGGCCACGGTGGATACGGCGACGGTGACCTTCTTGTTGCCTGCCTTGGCGGACGCGGTGTCGACGCCGACACTGTCGAGGGCGGCAGATCGCGCGACGGCAGCGACGTCGCCCTTACGAAGCCAGACGCCCTGCTCGTTGAGAGCACGGTGGGTGCGACGACGTGGGCGAATTGCCACGAACACGAGAACGAATCCGATGACGACGGCGGCGATACCTGCGGGCAGCATCCACTGCTGAGCGGTGAGCCCGTCGAGGTTCGATGCGGCCGGGCCGACCCACTCGGAGCCGTCGAGAGCGCCCAGCTTCAGCAGCGCCTCGCGGCCGAGTACGACTCCGGCGGCGATGAGAACGAGAGCGAACAGGACGGCCGGAACAGCTGCGGTGGGGTTGGCCACCGGCTTCTTGCTTGCTTGCTCTGTCACTGCACTCTCCCTTCTTCGCTGGTGGGCTCGGCCGGTATGCATTCGACGGTCACGTCGACTCGGTCGACGGTGTAGATGCCGAGTTCGGACAGGTCTCTGGCCACGGCGGCGCGAACGTTCGCAGCCACTTTCGCCAACGGTGAGGGCCAGGTGACTCCGACGGAGACCTTCGCTCGCACGCGCTCGCCGGTGACCGTCACATCGGCCTTCGGCAGATCACGCCCACCGAGGAGGTGCAGTCCGGGCTGGCGGTCGGTGACGGAGTCGGTGCCGCGGGCCGCCAGAACGGCCAGGCGTTCGACTGCCTTGTGCTTGATCTCCAGGGAACCGCGATCGCCGGGGTCCGCGAGTGACCCCGGGGTTGCTGCCGGTGTCCCGGGGGTCGTGGGGGCTGCTGCTGTGTCAGTCACGACCGCGACCACGCATGATCGAGTTCAGATCCAGTTCACCGTCGATGTAGCGGCCGACGAAGAAACCGAGTCCGCCGAGGACGATGGCGATGAGGAAGCCGGTGAAGCCGCCGGCTGCTGCGGCGATGGCCAGCAGAAGTCCCACGAACAAACCGATGGTTGCAGTGGTCATGGTCTTGATCTCCAGTCAGAGTGTTCGGAATCCGAGGTGTCGGATGTCGAGGGTTCAGATGTCGAAGTAGTTGCGTCGAGTGATGCGTTTGCGGAGCCGGGCGATGCGTTTCGGCAGTGTGCGCAGTGGCGTCGGTACCGAGGACGAGCGGAACGCTGTCGGTGCGCTGGCAGTGTTGATCGGAGTCGACGGAAGTACGGCGAACCGGCGGTCGACTTCCGCGAGCTCTGCCATGTACCGGGCGGGATCACCACCGATGTCGGGGTGGTGTTCTCGGGCCACAGCGCGCCGGGCCGCCTTGTACTCGGCGGCCCGGTCGTGCGCTGAATGCTCGTTCACCTGGTCAGACTCGCACAATTCAGACCCGCACGACATCCTCGACTGTGACGTGCACGGGCCCGTCGACCATTGCCGCGACGGTGCTACGCACTGCCTCGGCGGTCTCCCGTACGGCGTAGCCGAACTGGAGAGTGACGTGTACCTCGGTGCCGTCGTCTGCGATCCGGATGCCGGCGACGCGGCGTCCGGGTAGATAGGTCGCAGCCTCGCCGAACATGCCGCCGTGCAGTCCGACGACACCGTCGATCGCCTGTACGGCGTCGGCGATGTCCTCGGACTTGTCACGGTCCGTCGGGTTCGGGTCGGTCACTGCACTCGGGTGGAGGCGGTCTCGGTGGTCTCCTCTTCGTCCGAGCCGTCGTCCAGGTAGATGTCGTGAACGACGATGTTGACCTCGGTGACCTCGAGGCCCGTCATGCGCTCGACGGCGTTGATGACGTTGCGACGAATGCCTGCTGCGAGGTCTGCGATCGAGACGCCGTAATCGGCGACGATGTCGATGTCGACCGCTGCCTGACGCTCGCCGACCTCGACCGAGACGCCCTGCGACTGGTTGACGCGGGCACCCGGGATACGCTCGCGCAGGGCACCGATCGCGCGGCTCGCTCCGCCGCCGACGGCATGTACGCCCTGGACCTCACGGGTGGCGATGCCGGCGATCTTCGAGACGACGGTATCGGCAATGGTGGTGCGGCCCTGCGAGCTGACGAGCACGGAATCCGACTTCGTGGTGATGTCGGTCTTGCCTTCGCCTGCTGCGGATACGGTTGCCTTGGTGTCCGTCGTGGAGCTCATGACTGCCTCTCTTCGCTGAGTAGTGGTGCACAGTGTGTGTCAGGAGTTGGTCGTAGCTCGATCACCGAAACGCACGTACAAATAAAGTGACCTACGTCATAGATTACGTCTGGGGGCCCGATGGAGTGGAGAGATGCGTCGGACCGCGTACTCGTCGGCGCAGCCGCGCTCGGCGAGACGGATGCGTTCGAGGAGATCGTGGGCCGATACGGACCGGAGATGTTTCGGTACGCCCGAAACATGCTGTCCGATCAGGGTGCAGCAGAGGAGGTGGTGCAGGACGCGTTCGTCGCAGCGTGGAAGGGGCTCGACAACTTCCGGGGCGATTCGGCTCTGCGCACCTGGCTGTTCTCGTTGGTCTCGCACAAAGTGATAGATCATCGCCGGCGTCGCAGCGTTCCTCCTGCGGAAGACTGGGTATTCGAGCGCAAGAGCACGGGCGCGGGCAGTGATCCCGAGGCGGACGTCGAAGCAGACAGCTTCATGGCCGAATTGGGTGTGGCACTGGCGGAGTTGCCCTATCGGCAGCGGGCCTGCTGGTTGCTTCGGGAGGTCGAGGGCCTGACCCATCCGGAGATCGGCGCGATCATGACGTTGTCCGCAGGAGCAGTACGAGGTCAATTGACCAGAGCACGAGCAACATTGAGCGAAAGGTTGGCGTCATGGCGAACCCGGTAGAACCGAATGCGGTTCTCGCGCGTGCTGCCACCGAGCTTCGGGAGGCACCGCAGGAACCGAACTGGGTGGACATCAGCTCGTCCATCCTCGCGAAAGTGCGCAATACGACGCGCCGCACCTGGCCGATCGACAGCGCCTTCCCGGCGGGTTCAGCGGCCGATCCACGGGACTCACTGCGGATCAGCGATCACATCGTCAAGACGACGTTGCGCCGTGCTCTCGCGGGCGTACACGGTGCACAGCCCACCGAGATCGACCTCGATCTCGACGATCACGCCTGCACAGGTCTGTTCGTCGCGGTGATCGGCGTGTACGGCGACGATCTGCAGGCGGCAGGCGAAGAACTGGCATCGATCGCCATCGACGTGGTTGCGGACCTGCTCGGCGTCACCCTCGGCAGGGATGCGGTCGAAATCCGCGTCGACGACATCGAGGAGCGCTAGCGGATCGCGATTGCCCGAGGAGCGCTAGCGGGGCCAGCGTAAAAACTCCGTCATGACCGCAGGTCGTGAGCGTAGGAAAGCGTAAGGAACGCGTTTTCGTTCGCTGGTGGGATCCAAGATCGAGCAATGACCGAATTGCTCTGTCTCACGGTGGCCGCGTTCGTCGCGGTCTACCTGTTCGTCGCTCTTCTCGATCCGGAGAGGTTCTGACGGCGCCATGAATCCTGCTCTGCTTGCCGGTCTTCAGATCGGCATCGTGATAGTCGTGTTGGCGGCGGCGTACGTGCCGCTCGGTGACTACATGGCCCGGGTGTTCGGTTCTACCCACGACACTCGCGTCGAGAGTCTGCTCTATCGGGTGGCCCGGGTGAACTCGTCGTCGGAACAGACCTGGGTCGGCTATTCCACCAGCCTGCTCGGGTTCTCGTTCGCCGGGGTCGTATTCCTGTTCGTACTGCAGCGAATTCAAGGTGTGCTCCCGCTGAACGGTGGCCTGTCGGGGGTGAGTCCGGCGATGGCGTTCAACACTGCAGCGTCGTTCGTCACCAACACCAACTGGCAGTCGTACGTTCCCGAGACCACGCTGTCGAATCTGACGCAGCCGCTGGGGCTGGCGGTGCAGAACTTCGTCTCGGCTGCTGTCGGTCTCGCGGTGGCGATCGCCGTCGTGCGCGGCTTCGTTCGGGTGTCGACGGGCGGTGAGCTCGGCAATTTCTGGGTCGACCTCACGCGCGGGACGCTCCGTATTCTGCTGCCGCTCTCCGTGCTCGTCGCGGTGATCATGCTGACTCAGGGCACCGTGATGTCGTTCTCGTCCGGCTTCACCTCCACCGGTCTCGATGGGCAGACGGTCACCAATGGGCTTGCGCCCGTTGCCTCGCAGGAGGCGATCAAGGAGATCGGCACCAACGGTGGTGGCATTCTGGCGGCCAACTCGGCGCACCCGTTCGAGAACCCGACACCACTGACCAACATCGTGCAGATCATCTCGTTGCTGCTGATTCCGGTGGCCCTCACTCGTACGTTCGGCACGATGATCGGCAACCGCAAGCAGGGCCTGACTCTGTTGGCGGTGATGGCGACGCTGTGGGCGACGCTGTTGGCGGTGACGTTGTTCGCCGAATCCGGTACCCGTGGAGTGGCAGCAACGGCTGCGGGCGCGATGATGGAAGGCAAGGAAGTTCGCTTCGGCATCCCGGCGTCTGCGCTGTTCGCGGTGTCGACGACCGGAACATCCACCGGCGCAGTCAATTCGGCCCACGACAGTATGTCTGCGCTGGGCGGCGGAGCGGTGTTGCTGAACATGCTGTTCGGCGAGATCGCGCCGGGTGGCGTCGGCACCGGTCTGTACGGATTGCTGGTGCTCGCGGTCATCGCCGTCTTCGTCGGTGGTCTGCTCGTCGGCCGAACTCCGGAATTCCTCGGCAAGAAGCTGGGTCGACGGGCCATCACGATGGCCGCGCTCTCGGTTCTCGTGATGCCGATCCTCGTGCTCGTCGGCACGTCGATCACGGTGATACTCGAATCGACGACGAGCTATCAGGGCAACCCGGGCATCCACGGATTCACCGAGGTGCTCTACGCCTACGCATCGGCATCGAACAACAACGGCAGCGCGTTCGGCGGCCTGACGGTGACGAGCGACTGGTTCCAGATCTCCCTCGGCTTCGCGATGCTGCTCGGCCGCTTTCTGCCGATCGTCTTCGTATTGGCACTGGCCGGTTCGCTTGCGACGACCAAACGCAGCGCGCCCAACGCCGGCACCCTGCCCACCGATGGACCGTTGTTCGGCACGCTGCTGATCGGTACCTCCATCTTGGTCGCGGCCCTCACCTTCTTCCCCGCACTTGCTCTCGGACCCATAGCAGAGGCCATGCAATGAACCTGTCACTGAACACCGCTCTACCCGGCGCGTTCCGCAAACTCGATCCGCGTCACCTGGCCCGCAACCCGGTCATGTTCGTCGTCTTCCTCGGCTCGATCGTCACGACGATCCTGTCGATCGCTCAGCCGTCGGTATTCGCCTGGTTCGTCACCGGCTGGCTGTGGTTCACGGTGCTGTTCGCCAACCTCGCCGAATCCGTCGCCGAAGGCCGTGGCAAGGCGCAGGCAGCCAGCCTGCGAAAGGTGAAGCAAGACACTACTGCTCGACGACGCACGGCGTCGGGTGCCGAGTTCGTGATCACCGAGGTGGCCGGTGCCGAATTGAAGGTCGGCGACGAGGTCGTCGTCTCGGCCGGTGAGGTCATTCCCGGCGACGGTGACGTCATCGAGGGTATTGCAACCGTCGACGAATCTGCCATCACCGGTGAGTCGGCTCCCGTGGTCCGTGAATCCGGAGGTGACCGGTCGGCCGTCACCGGCGGCACGATCGTGCTGTCCGACGAGATCGTCGTGAAAATCACTGCAGCGCAGGGCGAGACGTTCGTGGATCGGATGATCGCCCTCGTCGAGGGCGCGGCGCGGCAGAAGACGCCGAACGAGATCGCCCTGAACATCCTGCTCGCGTCGCTGACCATCGTCTTCCTGTTCGCGGTCGTCGCCATCGGACCGATGTCCAATTACGCTGGGCAGCAGCAGGACTCCATTCAGTTGATCGCTCTGCTCGTCTGCCTGATCCCCACGACCATCGGTGCGCTGCTCTCCGCCATCGGCATCGCAGGCATGGACCGCCTCGTGCAGCGCAACGTACTGGCGATGTCCGGCCGGGCAGTGGAGGCGGCGGGCGATATCGACACGCTGCTGATGGACAAGACCGGGACCATCACCTTCGGTAACCGCCGCGCCACCGGCCTGCATCCGGCGACGGGCATCGCCGCCGCCGAATTGGCTCGTGCAGCTCGGCTGTCGTCGCTGGCCGACGGCACCCCCGAGGGACGCAGCATCGTCGAACTGGTCGAGCGCGACTTCGAATCCGTCACGGCAGAAGGTGAATCCGAGCGCGGGGAGTTCGTGGCGTTCACGGCGCAAACTCGGATGAGCGGGTTGGATCTACCGGGCATGGAGATCCGCAAGGGTGCAGCGGATTCGGTCTACAGTTGGATTCGCGACGGCGGCGGGACGGCCGATCTGGACGGCACCGTGCACGACATCGCGCAGAACGGCGGCACTCCGCTGGTGGTCGCGGTACGCGAAACCGGTTCTGCTGCTCGCGCTCTCGGTGTCGTCGAACTCTCGGACGTCGTCAAACCCGGCATTGCCGAACGGTTCGCTCAGCTGCGGGCCATGGGCATCCGAACCGTGATGGTCACCGGTGACAATCCGCTGACCGCCAAAGCCATTGCTGCCGAGGCAGGTGTCGACGACTACCTGGCCGAGGCCACTCCCGAGGACAAGCTCACGCTCATCCGGCAGGAGCAGGAAGGCGGCAGGCTCGTTGCGATGACCGGCGACGGCACCAACGACGCCCCGGCTCTCGCGCAGGCCGACGTCGGCGTGGCGATGAACACCGGCACCTCGGCGGCCAAGGAAGCCGGCAACATGGTGGATCTCGATTCCGATCCGACCAAACTGATCGAGATCGTCGAGATCGGTAAGCAGCTGCTCATCACTCGCGGTGCTCTGACGACGTTCTCGTTGGCCAACGATTTGGCGAAGTACTTCGCGATTCTGCCGGCGATGTTCTCCACCGTCTATCCCCAGCTGGGCGGGCTCAACATCATGCACCTGGCGACCCCGGAATCGGCGATCCTGTCCGCGGTGATCTTCAATGCGCTCGTCATCGTGGCGCTGATTCCGTTGGCACTCAAAGGTGTTCGATACACCCCGGCGTCCGCAGCTGCGCTGCTGCGGCGGAACCTACTGGTCTACGGCGTCGGCGGCGTCATCAGTCCGTTCGTCGGTATCTGGCTCATCGACCTGCTCGTTCGACTCATTCCAGGGATTGGCTGACCATGCGTTTCGTACAGGGATTTCTCCGTCAGGTCGTCGCCGGCTTCGCAGTGCTGCTGGCGCTCACCGTGATCCTCGGCATCGCCTATCCGGCTGTGGTCTGGGGCATCAGCCGCATCGGCACCGACTCCGCCGAGGGGTCACCGCTGCGTGACGCACAGGGCTGCGTCGTCGGCAGCTCGCTGATCGGCGTCGATCCGCAGGTGGCTCCGGGAGAGCCGGATCCGTTCTTCCACACCCGCGTCACGGGCTCGGTATCGGACGACGACGCGTTTGCGCCGGGAGATCCGGCCGCAGCGCTACCGACCAATCAGGGCCCGTCGAGCGAGGTACTCGCGTCGTTCGTCGAACAGCGCCGAGCCGCCATCGCAGCCCGGGAAAACGTCGACCCGTCCACGATTCCGGCCGACGCCGTCACCGGCTCCGGATCCGGTATCGATCCCGATATCAGTCCCGCCTACGCGGCCCTCCAGGTCGCTCGGGTGGCCCAGGTCAACGGAGCGTCGGTGAGCGAGGTGGAGGCTCTGGTCGACCAGTACACCCGCGGCCCGCAGTACGGTGTACTCGGTGCCGAAGCGGTGAATGTCCCGGAGTTGAACCTGGCACTGCGGGACGCATACCGGCCGGGTGAGGAGACAGGCTGTGGCGGACAGGGGTGAGCTGCGGATCTACCTCGGTGCCGCGCCCGGCGTCGGCAAGACCTTCGCCATGCTCGGCGAAGCTCGTCGGCTGCAGGATCGCGGGCGTGACGTGGTCGCGGCCGTCGTGGAAACGCACGGGCGGGCGCGAACCATCGAGGCGCTGGAGGGCATCGAAGTCCTGCCGATGGCCACCGTCCGTTATCGCGGATCCTCGGCGCAGGAACTCGATCTCGACGCGGTCCTGACTCGTCGCCCCGAGGTGGTACTCGTCGACGAGCTGGCGCACACCAACACTCCCGGCAGCGTCCACGACAAGCGGTGGCAGGACGTCGAAGTGCTGCTCGACGCGGGCATCGATGTCATCTCCACCCTCAACGTGCAGCACCTCGAATCTCTGAACGACGTGGTGCAGCAGATCACCGGTGTTCCGCAGCGAGAGACGGTTCCCGACAGCGTGGTTCGGGCCGCCGACGAAGTCGAGCTGGTCGACATCACACCCGAGGCGCTGCGGAGCAGGCTGCGGCACGGCAACGTCTACGCCGCCGACAAGGTGGACGCCGCGCTGAGCAACTACTTCCGCGGCGGCAACCTGACGGCTCTGCGTGAGCTCGCACTGCTGTGGATCGCCGACCAGGTCGACGCCGCATTGGTGAAGTACCGCAAGGACAATCGCATCACCGACACCTGGGAGGCGCGCGAGCGGGTGGTGGTCGCGGTGACAGGCGGCCCCGAGTCGGAAACCCTGCTGCGGCGGGCGAGTCGGATCGCCTCGAAGTCGAGTGCAGAACTGATGGTCCTGCACATCGTGCGCGGAGACGGCCTCATGGGCGTGTCCGCACCGCAGATGGGTTCCGTGCGCAAGCTCGCCGTCGGCCTCGGTGCGAGTGTGCACAGCGTTGTCGGGGACGACGTGCCCACCACTCTGCTCGATTTCGCGCGCGGAGTGAACGCCACGCAGTTGGTGATCGGTACCTCGAGAAGGTCACGTGCCGCCCGCATTCTCGACGAGGGTATCGGTGCGGCCGTGGTGCAGAACTCGGGAAAGATCGACGTGCACATGGTCACTCACGCCGAGCAGGCCCGTCGGCGGAGTCTGCAGGTCGATTCGGGTCGTCGACGGGTGATCGCCTGGCTCGCCGCGGTTCTCGTGCCTTGCTTGGCCGCTGCAGTGCTGAGCACGGTCGGTCCGGACTTCGATTCCAGCGGTGAGAGCGCCCTGTTCTTCATGGTGGTGCTGTGTGTGGCGCTGCTCGGAGGTGTTGCACCGGCGGCACTCTCGGCGCTGATCGCAGGATTTCTGCTGAACTATTTCTTCACCACACCCAGATACAGCCTGACGATCGCCGAGCCGGACAACTTCGTCGTGACCGTCGTACTGCTGCTGGTCGCTGTGGCAGTCGCGGCCTTGGTGGATGCGGCCGCTCGTCGGACGCGTCAGGCACGCCGGGCGACGCAGGAAGCCGAACTGTTGACCCTGTTCGCGGGGTCCGTCCTGCGCGGTGCCGATCTGGGCGCGCTGCTCGAGCGCGCACGGGAGACGTATCGGCAGTCCGGCGTCGCACTGTGGGACAACCAGTCCCGGTCCATCGTGGGCAGCTCGGGCGAACACCCGCCGACCGATCGCAACGGGGCCGACACCGAAATCGACGCGGGCGATTTCACGCTGCTGCTCGTCGGCGAACGTACCCGCGCCCACGATCGCCGCGTCCTCGCCGCCGTCGCCAACCAAGCCGCGGGCATGGTGCGCCAAGCCCGTTTGGCCGAGGAAGCCAGCCGCGCCAACGCACTGGCCGAGGCCGACGCGTTGCGTCGAGCATTGCTCTCGGCGGTCAGCCACGATCTGCGGACACCGCTGTCGGCGGTCAAGGCAGCCTCGTCGTCGCTGCGCAGCACCGACGTTCAGTTCTCGCCCGAGGACACCGACGAACTGCTCGCCACCATCGACGAGTCGGCCGACCAGTTGACGGCATTGGTGACCAATCTGCTCGACTCCTCGCGGCTGCAAGCCGGTGTGGTGCAACCCAGTCTGCGTCCCGTCTTCGTCGACGACGTACTGGCAGGCGCGCTGGTGGGGGCCGACGAGCGGGTGCGGGTCGAGGTGGGTGACGTCGAAGTGCTCGCCGATCCGGGTCTGCTCGAACGAGTGCTCGCGAACCTGGTGGCGAACAGTGCCCGCTACGCCCCCACCGGCGAGATCACCGTGCGCGCCGCAGTGCACGGTGACATGGCCGCCATCTCCGTCGTCGACCACGGCCCCGGCATCACCGCCGGGGCCGAAGCGACCATGTTCGACGCGTTCCAACGCCTCGGCGATCGCGACAACTCGGTGGGGGTCGGACTCGGCCTGTCGGTGGTGCGAGGATTCGTGCGGGCCATGGGCGGTACCGTCACGGCGTCGGACACCGTCGGCGGAGGGCTGACGATGACGGTCGAGTTGAAGGCGGCGAGCAGGTGAAGGTACGGGCGCTCGTCGTCGACGACGAACCACAGATCGTGCGGGCGCTGCGGATCAATCTGAACGTCCGCGGATTCGAGGTCGTCAGCGCGGCTACGGGTGGGGAAGCACTGCGGGTGGCCGCGAACTTCCACCCGGACATCGTGATCCTGGACCTCGGTCTGCCCGACATCGACGGTATCGACGTCATAGCAGGTCTGCGCGGATGGACCGATGTGCCGATTCTGGTGCTCTCGGCGCGGACCGACTCGGCCGACACCGTCGAGGCACTCGATGCCGGAGCGGATGACTTCGTGACCAAGCCGTTCGGCATGGACGAGCTGCTGGCGCGACTGCGCGCGGCCCTGCGCCGCGGTCCGCAGTCGGTGGCGGATCCCATCGTCGAGACCGCGGATTTCACGGTCGACCTCGCCGCCAAAACCGTTGTTCGACAGGGTGAGAACGTGCACCTGACGCGCACCGAATGGGGCGTCCTCGAACTGCTCGTCCGCAACGAGGGGAAACTGGTGTCGCAGAAGGAGATTCTGCGTACCGTGTGGGGACCCGGGCACGAACGCGAAACGCATTATCTGCGAATCTATCTCGGCCAACTACGCCAGAAGTTGGAACGAGACCCAGCGGCACCGGTACATCTGATCACCGAAACCGGCATGGGCTATCGATTTGTGAGCTGAGCGCTACCCGCGCCCGCACCTATCCACCCAGTACCTCACCTTCGCGGCGTGGGTCCGCTCCGCCGATCCAGCCACCGTCGGTGCGTTGCAGCGCGCTCAGCCCGCTCGACTGGTCGGCAACCGAGACCTGGTGGCCCTTCTCGCGCAGCGTCACCACGACCGGATCGTTCTCTCCGGTCACGTTGGGATGTTCGCCGCCGTAGTTGGTGGACGGGGTGTTGGCCGCTCCGAAGTCGACCATCGACACCGCCTGCTGCGGGTCCATTCCCCAATCGAGCAGTCCTACCAGTGTTTTGACGACGAACTGGATGATGACAGACCCGCCGGGTGAGCCTGCGACGAGAACGAGATCTCCGCGTGTGCCGTCGTCGCTGCGATCGAACACCAGGGTCGGGGCCATCGAGCTGCGCGGGCGCTTGCCTGGCTCGACGCGGTTGGCCATGGGAGTTCCGTCCTCGGCCACCGGCGCGGCGGAGAAGTCGGTGAGCTGATTGTTGAGCAGGAAGCCGTCGACCATGTGGAACGAGCCGAAGGCCGACTCGACTGTTGTCGTCATCGAGGCCGCGTTGCCCTCGCCGTCGACGATCGAGATGTGGCTGGTGCCGTGCTCGGGATCGGTGGACGAGGCGAATTGCACGGGCCCGAAGTCGCCCGGTTTCGCGGTACCCATCGACTTGCCCTCGTCGATCAGTCCTGCTCTGCTGCTGAGGTACTCGGGGTCGAGCAGGGCGTCGGGCGAGCCGCCGGGTAGGGGTACGAAATCCGGATCGGCGACGTACTTGTCGCGATCGGCGTACGCCAGACGCTCGGCCTCGGAGATCAGATGCACGGCCTCGGCGGTCGGCTTGCCGCCGTTGGCATCCATATCCGTCGGGGCGTACTGCGCCAGATCGAAGTTCGACAGAATGCCCATCGTCGACGCCACCGCGATGCCGCCGGAGGACGGCCCCGGCATTCCGCAGATGTCGTGATCGCGGTACGGCGTGCACACTGCGGTACGGGTCTTCGGCTCGTAGCCGGCGAGGTCGTCCACCGTGATCTGCCCCGGGGTACGGCCGGCGGTGGTATCTGCTGTCGCGTCGACGATCGCCTGGGCAATGTCGCCGGTGTAGAAGGCATCGGCACCGTCGGTTGCGATGGTGGACAACGTCTTCGACATCGCCGGATTGTTCAGCACCGTGCCGGCGGGCTTTCCGGTTCCGTCGGGCTGCAGGAAGTAGTCCTTGGACGCCGGGTCGAGTGCGAGCTTCGGTGCCGAGTCCGCGATGGACGAGGCCATGCGCGGGCTGATCTCGATTCCGTTGTCGGCGAGCTCGATCGCGGGTCGGAACAGATCCCCCCACGGCTTGTCACCGTGATCCTCGTGCGCCTGCTCGAGCATGCGCACAACACCCGGCACGCCGATCGATCGGCCACTGGACCGCGCATCGGGTTGCGGCACAGTGCGGTTGACGTCGTCGATGTACCGCAGGTAGTCGCCGGTGGCACTCATCGGCGCGGTCTCGCGGCCGTCGTAGCTCTGCACCTCACCCGACGCGGCGTCGTAGTACATCAGAAAAGCGCCGCCGCCGATTCCCGACGACTGGGGTTCGACGAGCCCGAGCACGGTCTGCGCCACGATGAGTGCGTCGGCCGCGGTGCCGCCGTCGCGTAGTACCTCGCACGCGGCTGCGGTGGAGACCGGGTTGGCGGTGGAGACCGAGTACGACGGCGTCTCCACCGGAGTCATGTTCGACCGATATCCGGTCGCCACTTCCGGATTGGTGGAGATGTCACCCGAGCCGGTGCTCGGTGTCTTTCCTACCGGGGTGCCGCCACTGGCACCGAGCACGCAACTGTCCGCCGCGGCGGTGTCGGTACCGGCGTCGTCGCTACTGCTGCACGCGACGAGCGGCACCAGCAGGAGAGCACAGGCGAGGGCGGTGTAGCGAACAGGGCGCATTCCGGTTGCAGACACCGCTCGACGCTAACACCGTGGTCACCGTTGCTGCGCGGATTCGAGAAGCCAATGCGCGATGGGGGCGGGCCTGCCGTACAGATAGCCCTGCGCGAAACGGCAGTCGAGTTGCTCGATGATCGCGGCCTGTTCCTCGGTCTCGACCCCCTCGGCGACGGTCGTCACGGAAAGCGCGGACGCCATGGCGGTGATAGCGCGAATCAGCTGGACGTCGGAATCGGAGACGCCGATCTCGTGGACGAAGGACTTGTCGATCTTGAGCAGCGCAATCGGCATCTTGCGCAACCGGTTCAGCGAGGAGTAGCCGATACCGAAATCGTCGAGCACGATGAGTACGCCCATGGCGGCGAGCCGATCGAGCACGGTCTTCGCTGCGCCGATGTCGTCGATCAGAACACTTTCGGTGATCTCGAGCGCCAGGTCCGCACCGGTGACGCCGAAGGTATCGAGCACCCGTTGGACGATGCCCGGCAGCGAGTCGTCGCGCAACTGCATCGGCGAGACGTTGACCGACATGGTGACGTCCTGCCCGTTCGCGCGCAGTGTCACCAGATCGGAGATCGCGGTGCGCAGTACCCACTCACCGATCTCCTCGATGAGATTGGTCGATTCGGCGATCGGGATGAACTCGTTCGGCGTCCATACTCGGCCCTGCCAGTTCCAGCGCACGAGCGCCTCGTAGACAACGGTCTTGCGGGACTTCGTCGCGACGATCGGTTGGTAGTAGACCTCGAGCTCCCCGCGCCGGATCGCGCCGCGAAGTGCGGTGGCGGTCTCGATCGCCGATGTTGCTCGCGCACGCAAGGACTCGTCGAAGAACGCGTAGCGAGACGCCCCGAGAGATTTCGCGTGATACATCGCGGTGTCGGCCTCGCGGATGGCGTCGTGCAGTCGTTCGGCGTCGGCGATGCCCACCGAGGCCGAGACGTAGGCGGTGGCAGCACTGAGCGGGAACGGCTCGCTCAGTCGCTCGATGATGCGGCGCGCCAACAGTTCCGAACCGGAACGGTCGCGGCGGGTGAGCACCACGAACTCGTCGCCGGCATACCGAACGACGGTGTCGGCGGCACCGACGGCCGCGCGGATGCGACGTGCCGCGGCGACGATCAACTCGTCTCCGACGCGGTGGCCGTACGAATCGTTGACCATCTTGAAGTTGTCGAGGTCGACGAACAGAGTGCAGGTGCGTCCGGGTCGCTGAGCGCGTTCGTGTCGGGCGTACTCCGCGTCGAGCGTCGTGCGGTTCGGCAGTCCGGTGAGCAGGTCGTGTGCCGCGAGGTAGCGGGCATGCTCTTCGCCGGTCTGCACTCGGGCCAGGGCGCGTTCGCCGCGGAGGAAAGCACCGACCAGGATCGAGGCGAGCAACAGCGAGCGGACGATCAGGTCGCCGGTGGAGACTGCCGAACCGAGCAGCGGCACGGTCGCGCAGACCACCAACATCAACACCACGAAGACCACCCGACGGCTGCTGTGGGCGGGCGCGGGGGTCTGCCGGTGCGACACCGTGCGCATCGACGGGTCGAGCGCTGCCATCGCCAGCGACAGGTACGCGAACAGGTAGATGCCGTCGAGCAACCCCGAGGACGGAGCGTCGTCGGTCGTCGCCGCGAAGGCGTAGGACACGTCGCCGACGAACGTCGCCACCAGGGCGAGCAGCGCCCAGAACAGCGCGGCGGAGCGGGGTTTCGAGGAGAAGAGCAGATATGTCGTCAACGTGATCAGCGCCGCGTCGATCGCCGGATAGATCCCGTTCACCACCGTCGACACGGACGAACGCGGCAGGTCGAGGGCCGGAGAGATCAGCAGCAACCACGACAGGAACAGCGTGCCGAGGAAGATCAGGCCTGCATCGACGAGTGGGGTGATGTCGTCGATCGATCGGCGGTCTCGGATCCACCGAGACAGGGCGTATCCCACCAGGGCGTACCCGGTGAGAGTGAACAGATCCGGGAGCAGCGAGAACGATCGATCCAGCGCGTTCGGGTCGCTGCGAAACGAGACTCCGAACATGAACAGCACCGAGGCTCCGAACAGAGCCCACCAGCATCGGGCGTCGCTCGGGCGGTAGCGACGAATTGCCGCACTGATCGCCACGACCGATCCCACGGCGACGACGGCCAGAACGCCGGCACGTACGTCGGCACTGCCCTGGACGAACACCGTCACCGCGATGACGGCCACCGCAGCCAGGAACGCGGTCCGCACCGACGGCACGGCGAAGGGCGCAGTGGCCTTCGCATTCATCGAAGGACCCCACTTCCCCTCGCGTGCGGACTCGCACCGTCCCGACTGACGCCTTCATCGGTGAATATACGTCTTTGCCAGCAAAAGCGGTGATCAGGGTCACTATTTGCCCCCGAACAAACTTCGACTCCACCGACCATCGGCACGGAGTCGTCAACCGAGGGTTGACGACGGGCTGGCGTCAACCTAGAGTTGACGCATGACCGAATCGACGAAGATCACCAACCCAGTCCGACTCGACGACCTGATCGCCGCCATCGAGAAGGTGCACACCGACGCACTCGATCAACTCTCCGACGCGGTGATCGCCGCCGATGCGCTCGGCGACATCGCCGACCACCTGATCGGCCACTTCGTCGATCGTGCGCGTCGGTCCGGTGCGTCCTGGACCGCCATCGGCGCGTCCATGGGCGTCAGCAAGCAGGCGGTACAGAAGCGGTTCGTGGCCAAGGGCGGCGACGACCCGGCCGAACTCGACGCCAGTCAGGGCTTCTCACGCTTCACTCCACGCGCACGAAATGTGGTGGTGGGGGCCCAGAACGAGGCCCGGGCGACGAGCAACGATCACATCACCACCGGCCATCTGATCCTCGGCCTGCTCGGTGAGCCCGACGGCTTCGCCGCGAAGCTACTGGGTGCGCAGGGGCTCACCGACGAGCAGATCCGTACCGCGGTGACGGCGACGCTGCCCGAACCGGCCGATCCCCTGCCGGCGCTGATCCCCTTCGACGCCGGTGCCCAGAAGGCACTGGAATTGACCTTCCGTGAGGCGCTTCGGTTGGGGCACAACTACATCGGCACCGAGCACATCCTGTTGGCGTTGCTCGAGAACGAGGATGCCACCCTGGCCGAACTCGGGGTTCGCAAAGACGCCATCGAGAGCGGATTGGCAACCGCGCTGGGAAGCTGATGTCCGACGTCAGGAGGCCATTGCTTCGGCCTGCTGTACGGCGAACCGAACGTCCTCCTCGATGAGGTCACCGTTGATCGCGGCACCGGCCTTCACGCCTGCCGCCGAGGCCGCGACGACGGTGTCCATCGGTGCCGCCACGTTGCCGGCCACCCATACCCCCGGCACGGACGTCGCCCCGACCGGGTCGGCCTCGATGTAGGTGCCCAAGACGTGACCGTTCATCACCATGTCGGTCGTCTCGAGTCCCAATGACTCGAGAACGTCTGCGCGGGAAGTGAAGTTGGGGCCGACGACCACGGCGTCGAGCTCGACGGCGACGCCGTTCGCCAACGTGACGCCGACGATGGCGTCGTTCTCGACGTCGACTCGCGTGATCTCTTCTTCGACCACGACGATCCCGCGGGCGCGCATGCGCGTCAGCTCCTCGGGGCTCAATTCCGTTGCGGTGTGGGTGAATACGGTGACATTCTCGGACAGTTGACGCCACATCTGGGCCTGATGTCCGGACATGACGCTGCCGATGATGCCGATCGCCCGGTCTCGGACTTCCCATCCGTGGCAGTACGGGCAGTGCAGTACGTCGCGGCCCCAGCGCTCGGCGAGCCCGGGGATGCTGGGAAGAATGTCGGTGAGACCGGTGGTGACCAGGAGGCGACGGCCTCGAACGACGGTCCCGTCGGCGAGGGACACCTCGAACCCGGAGTCGGTCCGCGCAGCCGAGGTCGCGCTGCCGTCGACGATGCGGACGCCGTAGTGCTCGGCCTCGATACGGCCGAGACGAACGAGCTCGAGCGGAGATTCGCCGTCGCGCGTCAGGTAGTTGTGCGAATGGGCGGCCGGAGCGTTGCGCGGATCGCCGGCGTCGACGATCGCCACGGATCGGCGGGAGCGTCCGAGAGCCACGGCTGCGCTGAGCCCCGCGACTCCGCCGCCGACGATGATCGCATCGACGCGGACATTCTCGGTGGGCGCTGGGTATGCGTTGTCTGAAGTCATGTCTGCAGTGTGCGGACAGGACTGCTGGGTTGGCAAGAAAGATTGCCAGAACAGCAACTTGTCGAAGATGAAAATACCGCTGCTCCGACCCGCCCACACAAAACGAGGTAGCTGCCCTGTTTGTGCCCGCGTCGTCCGAACCGACGGTTGCCATCGGTGGTAGTAAGCGCGGATCTACCGCTTGAACAGGCCGTTCGGGTGCGGTCTACTGATCGGCAGGAACAAATTGGGGGCGCAATGGGGCATTTCGAAATCGGGGATACGGTCGTCGCACTCAGAAATCTGGGACGCGTGCGTTGGCGAAGCGGCATTCCCAGGGGAACCGTGGGGATCGTCGTAGGCATCGACTGGCTCGGCGACGCCCGAGTGGACTTCACCGCCGACCCGTCGATGCGAGCGCGCGGAGAAGCGGTGGAGCACATCGTGGCCGACGGTGACGTCCGGACGGTGCGGTCGGCACCTCGCCGCTTGTTCGGCTAGCTGCCGTCGGTTCGCTCGTCGTCGGTGGCCGGGCCGGTTTCGATGGCCCCACCCTCGCTGGACCAGTCGTTGGTGTCTGCGTTCGCAGCCGGGTCGGACTGCACGTCCTTGTCGGCGTCGGGGGCAGAGTTCTCGTCGTGCTTCGGATCAGTCATGTGAGGTGTGTACCCGTGCGGTGCCGGACGAACCGTCGGCACAACACGGATAGCATACTGCCGGTCCTACAGTCCGAAGGGCAGCGTTCCCGGTGCCAGTTCGAAGCCGCTGCTACCAGCGGAAATGGAGCCGAAGCCGGCGAGGATCGCGTTGATGAAGTTGGTGATCATGAGATGTTCCTTTGCTTCGATGTGTAGACGTACTCGTGGGACAACCCGGTCGAGGTTACCGGCCGCGGTAGCGTCGAACCTGTGAGGAACCCTGGGATCTACGTCGGGATTGCTGTTGCCGTGAGCCTGCTTGCGGCGTGTTCTTCGCCCAGTGCACCGGACGCCGACGTCCCGGACACCCCGGCTTCGGCGCCACTGAACTATGTGGCGCTGGGTGATTCCGCGGCGTCGGGGCCACGCATCCCGGAGCAGGTGGGTGTGCAGGGCTGCGAGCAGTCCGACTCGAACTACCCACACGTCGTCGCGGCTCAGCTCGAGGTCGCGTCCTTCGTCGACGTCACGTGCGGCGGGGCAGTGACCGAGAACCTGGTCTCGACGCCCCAAAGCACCTCCAGCGGGGATCAGCCCGTCCAACTCGACGCGGTGACGCCCGAGACCGATCTGGTGACTGTGACGATCGGTGGCAACGACATCGGCCTCGTCTCGACCGCGGTGGGCTGCCTGACGTTCGCGAATTCCTCGACCGGCAACGTCTGCAAGGACCGACTCACCGCCGGCGGAGTCGACACCGTCGCCGCCACCATCGAGGCCGAGGCTCCGGGCTGGGGAGCGATGCTCGACGCGGTGGCCGAGCGTGCGCCCGACGCGCGGATCCTCGTCGTCGGATACGGAACGTATCTCCCCGACGGCGGCTGCTTCCCCACTCAGCCGGTTCTCCCCGAGGACGCCGACTACATCCAGAGCAGCATCACCGCCATGAACCAGGCGCTGAAGACACAGGCCGAGGAGCACGGGGCCGAGTTCGTCGACACCGAGGCACTCAGCGTCGGCCACGATGTCTGTGCGGCAGTCGATCAGCGGTACTTCGAGGGCGTCATCCCGGAGAACCCCGCTGCGCCACTGCACCCGACGGCAGCCGGCATGGCCGCCATCGGTGACGAGGTCGCCGCGATCGCGCGAAGCGAATAGGTGTCCACGGGAAGGTAACTGGCTCTACCCGGGCGTTCGACTATCGGGAAGTGTCGACCGTATGGTCTCGTGGTCCGCAGTATTCGGCGTGTTCGCCGTCGCCCTCGTGTTGGTTCTGACACCGGGTCCCAACATGATCTACCTCGTCTCGCGCAGCATTTCGCAAGGCAGGCGGGCGGGGATCGTGTCCCTCGTAGGTGTGGCTGTCGGCTTTCTGATCTACCTGACGGCCACCAATCTCGGCCTGGCAGCGGTGTTCACGGCCGTGCCCGCGTTGTACATCGCGGTCAAGCTTGCCGGTGCCGCCTACCTCGGTTGGCTTGCGGTGCAGGCCCTACGCGGAACAGTCTCCGCCTTCGAGCCGACTGCGCTGCAGCAGGATTCGAATCGCAGGCTGTTCATGATGGGGCTGGTGACCAACCTGCTGAACCCGAAGATCGCCATCATGTACATCTCGGTCATTCCGCAGTTCGTCGATCCTGCTGCCGGACCCGTTCTGCTGCAGGGTTTCGCACTCGGCGGCGTGCAGATAGCTGTAGCGGTTGTGATCAACCTGGCCATCGTGGTGCTGGCCGGATCGATCGCCCGATTTCTCGCCGTCCGGCCCACCTGGCTGAAGATGCAGCGCTACCTCATGGGCACCGTGCTCGGGCTACTGGCTGTCCGCGTCGCCACCGACGGCAGCAGGCCCGTTCCCGCGTGAGCAGTACGTACGCCAACCGCCGAATTCGGTGATGTCGGTGCCGTTCTCGGCCGCGTCGTGGGCGCAGCAGAACCCGGTGACCCAGCGTCCGTCCGACAACTCGACCGGACCGAGGCCCATCGGCGCGGGCAACCCGGCGAGGAAGGTGCCGAGCGCAGCAGCGGACATCCGGTACAGCTCTCCGGCTATGGGTGCGCCGTCCCCTTCCCGCCGCACCAGACCGGGCTTGGGCGGTGTGGTGTGCAGATCCACGAGTCGATAGTCCGCAGACGTGGTCACCTCGCCGCTGAACCGTGCGCCCCGATCGGTCAGCTGGCTGTGTACCGGGAACCCGCGTAGGTGTGCCCCTACGGCCAGCACCTCGATGCCGTCGTCGATCAGCGAGGGTGACGGCGCTTCGCTCAGCCGAGCAGCGAGGTCGATCGCGATCTGATCCTCGAACGCAGGGACGACGAACATCACTCCGAATGGAGTACCGTCCGGCGTCGGGGCACCGGGAACGGCCACCGCGGCCATGTCGAGCAGGTTGCAGAAGTTCGTGAACGTGCCGAGGCGTCGGTTGATGCCGATCGGATCCGCCTGCACTGCAGCGATACTCGGATGTTCGGTGGTGGTGGGCAGCAGCAGACCGTCGACGTCTCGTAGCATTTCGCGGGCAGCCGTCTTGGCCTGGGTGAGTGTGCCCAGATCGTCCACGTAACGGTGCGCGGACGGGCCGGCTGCAGAGCGGACGATGGCAGCGACCGTTGGATCGGCACCGTCCGGAGCGGTGTCGAGAAATTGGCCGACGGCCGAATAGCGCTGCGCCACAATGGCTCCGTCGTACAGCAGCGTCGCCGCGTCGAGTAGCCCTGAGATATCGACCTCGATGTGGGTGAAGCCCTTCTCGGCCAGGCCTGCGACCGTCTCCTCGAATGCCCGACGGTATGCCGGGCTCAGCGATACCAGATCCGTGGCACGCGGAACGGCGACCCGGGGTTCCGGCGACGCGGCCAGTCGTACGTCGGCGGGCCAGGCCCGGCTGCGTGGATCGGTGGTGGTCGGACCGGTCATCACTTTGATTGCTGCCGTGGCACTGTCGAGATCGTGGGCCAGAACGGTGACGCAGTCGTAGTCGGCGCAGGCGGGAACGACGCCGGTGTTCGGCACGATCCCCAGTGTCGCCTTGATGCCGACGAGTCCGTGGAACGCGGCGGTAACTCGCCCGGATCCGGCTGTGTCGGTGCCGATTCCGATGTCCGCGATCCCCAGTGCCACCGCCACTGCCGAGCCGGAACTGGACCCGCCCGAGACCAGCGTGGGGTCCCAGGCGCAGCGCACTGCTCCGTAGGGGCTGCGGGTGCCGACCAGTCCGGTGGCGAATTGGTCCAGGTTGGTCTTGCCGAGTATCAGAGCGCCCTGGCTCGTCAATCGCTCGATGGCGACGGCGGAGACTGCTGGTGTGTAGGCGAATTCGGGGCACGCCGCAGTAGTGGGCAGACCGGCGACGTCGATGTTGTCCTTGACCGCAACCAGCACGCCGGCGAGCGGCAGATCTGCACCTGCCTCAAGTGCGCGTTCGAGCGCCACCGCCTCGGCCAGTACGTCGTCCTCGTCGCGCAGGGTGATCCACACCTCGGGTCGGTCGACCTCCGCGATTCGCTTGTACGCCTGCAGAACTCGTTCTCGTACCTCAGGCAGCATCGATCTTGCCTCTCTTGTCGAATTCTCCGGCTGCCGACCACGCGTCCCGCTCGGCCCCGAAGGCCACGGCCTGAGTCGCGCGGAACTCCGCGATGGATTCGGCGTTGGACTCGAGGAAGTTCTCGTGCTCGGCGAGCGAGAACTCACCGTCGGTGATCTCGACTCCACCGCCTCGGCCTGCCGCGAGATCCGCGCGCAGGTCCATCAGCTCCTCGGGTTCGACCGAGTACCAGGAGATTCGGTCGAAGAACCGCAACAGCCACGGGGTTCCTTCCTCGAACGGGCCTCCGCTGTACGTGGCACTGTGGTTCCACACCTGCGTGGTTCGGCCGACGAACTGGTATCCGCCGGGACCCTCCATGCCGTAGATGCACAGGTATGCCCCGCCGATGCCGACGGCATTCTCCGGCGTCCACGTGCGTGCCGGGTTGTACTTCGTCGTCACCAGGCGGTGACGCGGATCCAGCGGAGTCGCCACCGGGGCACCGAGGTACACGTCACCGAGCCCGAGCACCATGTAGTCCGCCGCGAAAACGGTATCGAAAACGTCTGCGACGGAATCGAGTCCGTTCATCCGCCTGATGAATTCGATGTTCCAGGGACACCACGGGGCGTCGGCACGCACGCCGTGCATGTACCGCTGGATCGCTTCCCTGGTCGACGGGTCGTCCCACGAGAGCGGGAGCCGAACCTGGCGGCTGGGGACCACGAGTTCCGAGGCGGCAGGAAGATCGTCCTCGACCTCGGCGAGCAGTCCCATCAGCGAATCGATCGACAGCACATCGGGATTCACCTTGACCTGCAGTGAGCGGATGCCGGGGGTCAGATCCAGCAGGCCTCGGGGCGCGATGGCCTCGACACGCTGATGCAGCGCGTGTACCCGTGCTCGCAGGGTGAGGTCGAGTTTCATGTCGCCGTATTCGACCAGGACGTTGTCGTCCCCAGATCGCCGGTAGGTGACGCAGGTATCGGCGTCGCGCCGAGCGATGACGCCGTCATCCCCGTCGCCGCCGGCGGAGAAGACTGCGGGCAGTGATGCGCGCCGAGCGAGGCCGAGCGATCCCAGCGGCGCGGTGGCTGCAGCCCGGACCGGCACGAATCGGATGGTGTCGCCGGGCCGAAGCTGGCCGAGCTTCCAGCGTTCGGCCGCGACAACGGTGACAGGACAGACGAATCCGCCGAGACTCGGGCCGTCGGGGCCGAGCAGGATCGGGGTGTCGCCGGTGAAGTCCAATGCCCCGACGCTGTAGGCGTTGTCGTGGATGTTCGACGGGTGCAATCCGGCCTCGCCGCCGTCGGTGCGAGCCCACTGCGGCTTGGGTCCGACCAGCCGGACTCCGGTGCGATCGGAGTTGAAGTGGACCTCGTAGCGGGTGGCGTAGAGGGTGTCGATGTCGTCGCGGGTGAAGAACTCGGGTGCTCCGTGTGGGCCTTCGGTGACGGCGATGTCCCAGTTGGACGTGAGCACCGGCAGGTGTTCCATCGGGATCGGTCCGAGGACGGCGGAGTTGTCGGAGCGGCCGGCCAGTCCGATGATGTCTCCCTCGCCCAGGATGCCGCCGCGATGTCCGCCGAACTTACCGAGCGTGAATGTCGCTGCGCTGCCCAGGTAGTCGTCGACGTCGAGGCCGCCCTGGATCAGGACGTACACCCGCAGACCGTGTCCGGTGGTGGTGCCCACGTCCAGTGTTGCTCCGGCAGGTACCAGAACCGGTCGCCACTGCGGGGCCGGTCGGCCGTCGATGCGTACCGGCGCCGCAGCACCGGTGACGCAGACGTAGGTGTCGGCGTCGAACGTCAATGCCGGTCCGGCCATGGTGGATTCGAGTCCCGGTGCACCCTCGGGGTTGCCGAGCGCGGTGTTGCCGAGCCGGAACGACAGATCGTCCATCGGCCCCGACGGCGGTACGCCCACCTTCCAATATCCGACGCGTCCCGGCCAGTCCTGCACGGTCGTGATCATGCCGGGCCGCTGCACGGTCATCTTGGCGGCCGTATTGTTCACAGCGGTCATGATCGCGTCACGATCATCTGCACTGCGGTGGGGTCGAACCCGTTGCAGGGGTTGTTGATCTGCGGGCAGTTCGAGACCAACACCAGGGTGTCGATCTCGGCACGCAGCGAGAGCGTCTTGCCGGGGGCCGACAGGCCGTCGACGATACCGAGGGTGCCGTCGGCGTCGACGGGGACGTTCATGAAGAAGTTGATGTTGGGGGCCAGATCTCGCTTGCCGAGTCCCCACTTGGAACCCTCGATGAGGAAATTCTCGACGCACGCGTGCTGGTGCTGGGTGTGATGGCCGTAGCGCAGGGTGTTCGATTCCTTGGAGCACGCACCGCCGACGGTGTCGTGGTTGCCGACCTCATCGTCGATGATCGTCATCAGCGGTGTCGAATCATCGCTGCGGAGAACGGTTCCGGTGGTGAGGAACAGGTTCTGTTGCGCGGTGACGGTCGCGGCCGCGGAGTACCGGAGCGAGTGATCGTGTGCGGCGTACAGCAGGGTGTCCACGGCCTGATTGCCGTAGAGGTCGACGATGGTCAGGACGTCGCCGGCCTCGACGATTGCCGACCAGGGGCCGAACGCGGGAGCGATCTCGTCTCTCACTGTCACCGTGTTCACTGTGCTGGTAGTCATTGCGCTGCCTTCCATGCGTTTTCGGTGTTCTGCACTGCTCGTTGGTATTCCGGCTCGGTGTTGTCGAGTGTGAGCAGCTCTTCCGGTGCGCGCCAGGCCAGTACGTCGAGTGTCGTCGTGTCGTACTCGGGACTGGGGTTCAGTGGGTGAGCGGTGTTGGCGAGCAACACGATCACCGGCAGGTGGATGAGCAGATCCACCGAGCGGCCGGGTCCGGCAGAGCCGGTGCTGACGAGGCTCCCGTCCGCGTCGACGGTGACGCCGTGGAAGAACGACAGCGATGGTCCGACGTCACGCGGCTCGAGTCCGTGCTTGGCCGCGGCAAGGGTGAACAGCTCGCGTCCGGCCGGAGCGGACGAATGCGGTCCGCTCACTCCGTATTTGGCGATGTTCGTCGCCGTGGACGTGGTGCCGCACAGCGCGTCGTGGTGACCGGAGGAGTCGGCCACGATCGTCGCCAGCACGCGGCCCTGATCCGAGAGCAGGGGGTGGCCCGCGCTCAGGTACGCCTGCCACGGAACCTTGACGGTGTCGGCGGTGTTGAGGCGCTCCCACGGTGCGTCGACGCGATAGAGCAGCAGGTTGGCGCAGGCGGCGCCGTCGACGTCGACGAGGCGCAAGCGGGTTCCGCGAGCCAGAACCTTCGTGGTGTAGCTGCCGCCGGGCACCGATTCTGCCCACGTCAGTTCCGACACGCCCTCCGGTGCTGTGGGGGCCGGGGCGAGGGTCGCCTGGGACCGCGCGTGTTCCTTGGCCGAATGGGTGGTTGCTGTGCTCATGGTGGTTCAGGCTCCGATCGTGACGGGCTTCGGGTGGGCTTTGCCGCGGGGCAGGGAGGCGATGCCCACGACGATCACTGCGAGGACGGTCAGGGGTGCGGCCCAGCGCAGCAGTGGGAATTCGCCGGTGGGGTCGAAGATTTCGGCTCGTGGCCACGAGAGGTTGACCACCATGAGCCCGCCGTAGAGAACTGCGGCGATGTTGACCGGCAGGCCGAGGCGGCCGAGGGTGAAAAGCTTCTCGCCGTCGCTGTCCTTCTGCACTCCGCCGTGCGGCCAGCCTTTGAGTCGCTGCATCAGCAGCGGGACGGTCACCATCATGTAGGCGAGGTAGATGAGCACGATGCAGACGCTCGACAGGGTCGTGAAGATCGCGGAGTTGCCGACGTTCACGGCGAGGATGGCTACGCAGGCCAGGCCGATCAGCACCGAGGGTGCGATGGGAGTTCCGGTGCGCGAGTTGACCTTGGCCAGTGCAGCGGATGCGGGCAGTCGTCCGTCACGGGCCATGGAGAACATCAACCGGGAGGCTGCGGTCTGGATGGCGAGGGTGCAGATGAACACGGCGATGGCGACGTCGACGAGCAGGACCTTGCCCCATGGGGACGTCAGGATCGAGTCGATGACGTACGGAAGGCCCTGCGTCGCAAGCTCACCGTCGGTGAGGCTCGGTGCGGCCATCAGTGCGCCGACGATCATCAGGCCACCGCCGAGAGCCGAAGCGGACAGGGCGAGGCGGATGGTGCGCGGTGCGACGCGTCGGGGATTGCGAGTTTCCTCGGCGAGCTCGCCCGCCGACCCGAAGCCGACCATGACGTAGGCGGCCATCAGGCCCGAGACGATCCAGGCACCGATGTAGCCGGGATCTGCTCCGGCGCTGCCGGTATCGAACACCACCTGCGGGCCGCGCTCGGCGTGAGTGAAGAAGACCAGCACGAGGGCGATGACACCGACGATCTCGCAGGTGACTCCGATGCTGTTGATGCGCGACATCCAGTTCACGCCGATGCAGTTGATGGTGGTCGTGAGTACCAGCAGAATCGAGCCCAGCACAACGGCATTGGCGGCACCGCTCGGCGAGGTGAGCGCCGTGTCCTCGCCGATCAGTTGGAATCCGCCCCAGATACTGGGGAGCACCACCTGCAACGCGATCGCGGCGGCGGAGGCGGTGACGATCTGCGCGATGATCATGAACCACCCGGCGAACCAGCCGACCAGTTCACCGCCCATGCGCCGGGACCAGTGGTAGATGGCCCCCGAGATGGGATAGCGCGCGGCGAGTTCGGCGAAGTTCAAGGCGACCATGAACTGGCCGAGGAACACAAGCGGCCAGGTCAGGAAGAAGGCCGGGCCACCGAAGCTGAAGCCGAGGCCGAAGAGCTGGAAGATGGTGGTCAGGATCGAGACGAACGAGAAGCCGGCGGCGAACGACGCGTACTTGCCGAGGCTACGGTGCAGCTGCTGGTCGTACCCGAGGGCAGCAAGATCCGAATGGTCCGTCGTACGAACCGGTTCCGATCCCGCGCCGGGGGCCGGCAATGTTGTCGAGCTCATGTTCACTCCTACGGGCGAGGTGGGTGGTGAGTGACCGCCCGCTGCATCGCCGAGGCGGGTTTCTGTCAGTTGATAGTTTTCGGCACCGCCGTTCCCGGGCGGTGTCCGTCGTGAAACAAGCTCGTTTCGTCTATTTCGATCAGATGACAGAAATCTCACCGTCACGTGGACCTGACAAGATGCAGTCATGACCGGCGCAGGCAGACCACGGCTGAGCACAAAGAAGCGGGCAGGGGACACCGCTCGCGAGGAAATACTCGACGCCTCGGCTGAGCTGTTCACCACTCGCGGATTCACCAACACCTCGACCCGCGTCATCGCCGACGCTGTCGGACTGCGTCAGGCCTCGCTCTATCACCACTTCGCCACCAAGGACGACATCCTCGACGCACTTCTCAGCGGCACCGTCGACGCGCCGTTGGCCGTTGCGCAGCGAATCCGCGATTCCGGAGCCGAGGCCCCGACCCAGATGTACGCCCTCGCCTACTTCGACGCCGGGCAGCTGGCCGCGTCCACCTGGAATCTGGGTGCGCTCTATCTGCTGCCCGAGTTGCGCAGTGAGCGTTTCGAGGCCTTTCGCGATCACCGCTACACACTGATGAGCCTGTATGCGGCCATCGCGTCGGACACGCTGGTTGAACTCGGCTCCGAGCGCCGACCGGGCACGGAAGACCTGCCGTTTCGTCTGGTGGAGACCGTGGTGAACGCGCGTGCTGACCGCGAGAACGGACGGCGCGACCCGACGGTGGATGCGGCGGGGATTGCCGAGGCCGCCCTGCGGGTGCTCGGCTGGACCGCGGATGTCAGCGCGTTGCACGAGAGTGCGGAAGCCCTGCTCGAGGCGGTCGTCGGAATAGTCGAGGATTCTCGCTCCTTGCATTCGACATGACATCGATAGCAATAGTCGGAGCAGGTGCAGGTCTCGGAGCAGCAGTGGCGCGTAAGTTCGGCGCGGAGGGCTTCTCGGTCGGCCTGATATCCCGCAACCGGTCCCGTGTCGACGCACTCGCTGATCAGCTCGCTGCCGACGGTGTATCCGCCAAGGGATTCGTCGCCGATGTGCGCGATCCGGCCTCCATCGCCGCAGCGCTCGAGCAGGTCACAGAAACCCTCGGCCCCATCGAGGTGCTGCAGTACAGCCCGCTTCCGCAGAAGGACTTCATGCGGCCCGTGCTCGAGACCACCCCGGCCGACATGGTCGGTCCGGTCGAGTTCTCCATCTACGGACCCATCGCCGCCGTTCATCAGGTGCTGCCGGGAATGCGCTTCCTCGGCGAGAACAAAGGCACCATCCTGTTCGTCAACGGCGGTTCCGCAGTCAAGCCCGGTCGTACGGTCACCGGCACGTCCATCGCGTTCGCCGGCCAGGCCGCGTACGCGCAGCTGCTCAACGAGGAGTTGGCCGACGAAGGAATTCAGGTGTCGCAGTTGATCATCGGCGGTGCCATCGACGGCAAGGATCCGAAGAAGAGCCCCGAGGCTCTCGCCGAGCAGCTGTGGAGCCTGCACACCGAGCGCGACAGGTTCCGGGTTCAGGTCGCCACGGACTGACTAGGCTTGCCGGCATGACATTGTTGCCCGACTGGGCTCAGAGCCTGGACCTTGCACCCCACCCGGAGGGTGGATGGTTCAAGGAGACCTGGCGCAGCGAGGTCACGATTCCACAGGCAGCTCTGCCCGACGGTTATCCCGGTCCCCGCGCGGCAGGGACGGCAATTCTGTTCCTACTCATGCCCGGTCAGCAGTCGGCCTGGCACACCGTCCGCGGCACCGAGATGTGGCTCTATCACCGGGGCAGTCCGGTGCAACTCGACCTGGGCAGTGATGGAACCCAGCCGGGTGAGGTGACCTCGCTGCTGGTTGCACCCGAATCTCCGCAGCAGATCGTGCCACCGTCGGTGTGGCAGCGGGCGCGTCCGATGGGCGACGAGCCGAGCTTGGTCAGCTGCACCGTCACCCCGGGATTCGATTTCGAGGACTTCCGGCTCGAGGACTCCCATGGGTAGGAAGCGTGAGTCCGCTGGAGGGCTGAAGCCCGGCCTGTTCGAAATCGACTCGGGCACCTGCGAACTGGTCCGCGACACCTTCTCGGACGACGGGTGGGTCGTCAACGTCAACGATGTTCCCAGTTCGCACATCGACATGAACGACCCCACCGTGCTCGAATTCGAGTACATGCGGTGGATTTCGGGACTGGTACGTGCACAGTGGGATTCGAGCTTCGCGCTGCGGGCGCTGCATCTCGGGGGTGGAGCCTGCACGCTGGCCCGCTCCTTCACCGCCGAATTTCCCGGTGCGCGTCAGGTGGTCGTGGAGCTCGACGGCAAGCTCTCGGAATTGGTCCGCGAGTGGTTCGACCTGCCTCGGGCACCGCTGCTCCGCATCCGCGTCGGCGAGGCACGGGCCGTCACCGAGACGCTGAGCGAGAACAGTCGAGATCTGATCGTGCGAGATGTGTTCTCCGGAGCCACAACTCCGACCCCGCTGCTCACCGCCGAGTTCACCGAGCATGTTCGACGCGTTCTCTCGCCCGGCGGCATGTATGTCGTCAACTGCGGTGATCGACGCGATCTGTCGCTCGCGAAGCAGGAGGCGTCGACCATCGGAAGTATATTTCCGCACACGGCGATCGTCGCCGATCCGGCGATGCTCAAGGGCAGGCGCTACGGCAACATCATCATTGCCGGCAGTGACGTCCCGATCGGGGACTCCCCGGCTCTGGCGCGGGAGCTTCTCGGCGGAGCAGTCCCGGCGCATGTGTGGTTGACCGAGCAGGTGCGGTCTTTCGCGCGTGATGCAAAGGTGTTGCGGGATTGAAGCACTGGGTTCCAAGACCCGCTCACAGCACGTCCTGCGCGAGTGTCATCAGGCGACGGTGCGCATCGGCTCCGGCGCGGCCTATTTCGTCCTGCGGTGCGCTGATCAGGACGTCGTTCTCGACGATCGTTCGACCGCCCACCATCAAGCGAGCAAGCGGTGGCGTCTGCCCGTAGGCGAACGCGACCACAGGGTCGTCCACGGCCGAGTAGAAACCATCGGTGCGCCAGATGGCGATGTCGGCCAGCTTGCCGACCTCGAGCGAACCGATCTCGCTCTGCCGTCCCAGTACCTTTGCACCGCCCAGGGTTCCGATCTCGAGTGCCTGACGCGCGGTCAGTGCTGTCGGACCGTACTTGGCTCGCTGCATGTACATCGCCTGGCGGACCTCGCCGGCAAGCGGCACCATCTCGGCCGAAGCGGAACCGTCCACACCGAGGCCGACGGGTGCGCCGGCCGCGAGCAGGTCCGAGATTCGCGCGATGCCTGCGCCCAGACGTGCATTGGAACTCGGGCAGTGCGCAATGCCGGTGCCGGTGGCCGCCATCTTCGCGATGTCGGAGTCGTGCAGGTGTACCGCATGGGCGAACCACACGTCGTCACCGAGCCAGCCGACCTGCTCCATGTATTCGACCGGGGTGCAGTTCATCTGAGCGAGGCAATGCTCCTCCTCGTCCAGAGTCTCGGCCAGATGGGTGTGCAGCCGAACACCTTTTGCGCGGGCGAGTTGTACGGACTCGACGAGCAGTTGCTTGCTGATCGAGAACGGGGAGCACGGCGCGACGGCGATGCGGAGCATAGAGCCGAAGGCGGCGTCGTGATAGGTGTCGATGGCCTCGGCGGTAGCGGTGAGGATGTCGTCGAGCGTTTCGACCACCTCGTCGGGCGGCAGACCGCCGTCGGAGACACCCCGGTCCATCGAGCCGCGGCACGGCTGAAATCGGACGCCGATGCGCTGAGCCGCGTCGATCTCGGCGGCGAACAGGTCGCCCCGGCCCTTGGGGAAGATGTAGTGATGATCGGTGCTCGTCGTGCATCCCGATTTCGCCAGCCAGCCGAGGCCGGCAGCAGCTGCGCCACCGACGACCTCGGCATCCATCTTCGACCATGGCTTGTACAGCGCCACAAGCCATTCGAAGAGCGTGTTGTCCTTGGCGAGACCTTGAGAGGCCCACTGATAGAGGTGGTGATGGGTATTCACCAGTCCAGGCGTGACGAGGCAGCCGGACGCGTCGATGTTCTCTGCCCCGGCGAGGACCGGTGCCGAGCCGGATCCCACGGCGGTGATCTTCGTTCCTTCGATCACGAGATAGCCGGAGGGAATCTCGTCGCCGACAATGGGGGCGATATACGCATTGGAGATCACGGTGGTCATGTGTCGTCGGCCTTTCGAGTTGCTGCGACATCGTAAGCCCGCCGGAGCGTCGGCGCAGCGGAGCGGGTCTAGGGTGACGGTATGGCTCTCATTGCACTGTTGGATCTGACGTTCAAGCCCGAATCCCTTGCCGAAGCACGGGCGCTGCTGCGGACCGTTCTCGCGGACACCCGCGCGTTCGAGGGGTGCCTCGGCGTCGAGGTGTGGGTCGACGAAGAGAACGAAGCGCACGTCGTCGCGCACGAGACGTGGGAATCGGCGGAGGCCGACGCGAAGTACCGCGAGTTCCGCGCCGGACCGGGCAAGATCGTCGAATTGCCGCCGCTGCTCGCCGCAGCACCGTCGTTGACGAAATTCACCGTCGATTCTTCGGTGTAGCGGATTCGTCGATCCGGCCACCGGCCACGGTGGCCGGTTGTGGTCGACCGGTGAGGAACCCCTGCACCATGTCGGCACCGAGATCGGCCGCCACCCGCAATTCCGCGTCGGTCTCGACACCCTCCATGATCACGCCGGCACCGATCTGTCGGGCGAAGTCGATGATCGCCGTGGCCGCGGCGCGACGGAACGAGTCCCGGTCGATTCCGTGCACGAGTGCGTAATCGATTTTGAGGGTGTCGGGCCTGAGCTCGACGATGTGGCGCATACCGGCGAATCCGGCTCCGACGTCGTCGATGGAGATTTGAACCCCCCCGTCGCGCAGATTCTCGATGGCGCGGGTCACCGCACGGTAGTCGTCGACACGTTCGTGCTCGGTGATCTCGAGGTGGAAGGTTCGGGTTGCCAGATGCGGACGCAACCGGTCGAGTAGGTCGGTCGTGCGGATGGTGTCGGCCGACGCATTGAGCGACACGAACGGCCCCGGTGGCAGCAGGTGAACATCCGCTAGTGCCCGTTCCAGTGCGGCGCGTTCGAGCCGTGGACCGACGCCGGCCTCGGCTGCGTCGCGGTACCACGACAGGGGCGATCCGTGGCCGAACGGGAATCGCGACAATGCCTCGTAGCCGACGGTCGAACCGGTGACCGTGTCGCAGATGGGCTGAAAGAAGATGTCGGGACCACCGGATTCGATGAGCGCATCGATTCTCTGCCTGGCCTGTTCGCGAGCATCCGCTGCGGACAGTCCCGTCTCCGGAAACTTTCCCGAGGTCCGTGCTTTGAAGCGATACATCTCGATGTCGGCGAGAGCGATCAACCGTCGGACCAGGACATGTAGGCCGGTGTCGGCGGGTGGCGTCTCCACGGCCGAGCCCACACTGGTGGTGAACGGCGGGCCGTCGAACGATTCCTCCAGCGATGCGCGAATCCTGTTGTCCGATTCGGCGATCGACTCTCTGGTGCCGACGCTGACGACCACGAACTCGTCGCCGCCGAGTCGTGCGACCGCGGACTTGTCCCCCACCGCACAGGACAGGCGACGGGCGACCTCGACGAGCACTGCGTCACCGGAGGGATGGCCGAACTTGTCGTTGATGTGCTTGAACCGATCGATGTCGAGGACGGTCACCCCGACCGCTTGCTGTGCGCGATCCTCTGCTGGGGACAGGCGCAACGAGTCGACGGTATCGAGCAGCCCACGTCGGTTCCACAGGCCGGTCAACGGATCTCGCAATGCCCTCGCCGCGCTCGTTCGCAGCTGACCGATGTACGACTTGATCATGAAGGGGGCGGCGTAGAGGGATCCGATGGTGACCATTCGAGAAGCGGTGGACCATGGATCGGCACCCTCCGAGACAGCCAGAGCGGCGAGGCCCGCGAGGGTCAGTGCGCCGATTGCCAAGTGAATCAACATGACACGGTGCGAGCTCGCGACGACGATGAACGCTGCGACGATCGAGAACATCGCGCAGCCCGGCATCGCGTCGAAGTGGGTTTTGAAGGCGAACAGAACGGTCACGATGCCGACGTCCGCGTAGAGGATGTAGACGATCGCCATCCTCGGGGATGCCCACGGCCGGAGGTACCAGGCAATCGCAACCGGCACCGTGGTGGCGGACGCCAGGAGCACGGCGATCGACACGGGGTCGGAGAACTGACCGGCGGGGACCATCAGGGCCCCGGCGAGGCCGAATGTGAGCGTCATTCCGCTGATGAACAGCCGCACCCAGCGTTCCTCCGCGGTGGGTGCGAAGTCTCCCGGTGCGGAAATGGTGACACCCTCCGTAGAACCAGCCACTAACCTGCGTGAACGCTAGCACCCACACCTGGTCCCGTAGTGGGGATACAGCCGTTCAGACCATGTCGTGCTTGGTGAGCCAGCGCAACGTCGGCCAGCCGAGAAACACCGGTAACCAGCAGGTCAGTACGCGATAGAGCAGCACGGACGGGACTGCGATGGAGGCGGGGAGGCCGAACGCGGCAAGCCCGCCGATGAGGGCTGCTTCCACGGCCCCCACACCGCCCGGCGTCGGGGCGGCCGAGGCCAATGTGCCACCGATCATCGTCACCACTGTCACCGTCACGAACGTCGTTCCGCCGCCGAACGCCTCGACACTCGCCCACAGGGCGAGCGCAGCACCCAAAGTGGTTGCGGCGCAACCCAAGATGATGATCGAGAACCGTTTCGGGTCGCGGGCGAGTTCGCCGAGCTCGGTGAGCACTTCGGCAACCTGGGGCCGGACGGCCACTTTCAGCCACAGTCGCAGCTTGGGCACGAACATGAAGGTCCCGACGACTCCGAATGCGACGCCGGCGATGAGGTACAGCACGGTGTTGCCCGGCACCATGTTGGACAGCCCCGACGACGTTCCGGCGACGACGCTGAAGAAGATCAACAGGCTGACATGGGTGATCACCTGAACCGACTGTTGCAGAGCCACAGCGGCTGTCGCGCGGACGGTACCCAATCCACCCTTTTGCAGAAAGCGAACGCTCAGGGCCAGGCCACCGACGCCCGCAGGTGTCGTGGTCGCGGCAAAAGTGTTCGCTACCTGCATGATCGTCAGATTCCGGAAGCTGACCTTGCCGAATGCGCAGGCCCACAATGCGGCACCCGCACCGATGTAGGTCAGTGCGGAGACGGCCAGACCGAGCAGCGCCCACCACCAGTCGACCGAGCCCAATTCGACGACGAACGCGGGAACCGCACTGATGAACGGGTAGGCGACGTAGACCAATCCGATCAGCAACACGAGCGAGATGATCTGGTTGCGGCTGAATCGAGTGACCTGCTCGGCCTCGATCCTCGCGGCACCGGTCTGATCGAGCACTTCGAGCCGGACGGACTTCATCGTCTTTCCTGCATCGGCAACCGACTGACGCACCCGAAGAGGGATGGCGGACTTGGTCAATCGACCGGACGCCGCGATCACGACGTCGATTCCCAGCACCTCGACGGCGGTGGCCACGGCGCGATGGGAGCCGAAAAGGTCTGCGGTGGTGAGTAACAGCTGTGCGACATCGGATTGCATCTGGGCGTCCGACGCGCCGAGTTCTGCGTGCCCGAACCCGCAGAACAGTGCCGCGCCGTTGTGGAGCCGCAGTTCACCCCGATGCAGGTCACCGTGCGAGATCTGGTTCTCGTGCAACGTGTTCAGAGCCGACCAGAGAGCTCTGAGCGCGGCATCGTCGAGCTCGGCTTCGATGGGGTCGCCGATGGGCTGGCTGTGTGCGTACAATGTCCAGCCGCGGTCGAGTGCTGCTACCGCCAACGGGTCGCTGCCTGCGGCGTTCATACTCTTGATGGCCAGGCCCATCAATGCGCGATGCTCGACGGCGCGGCGCATGGACGCGTGCAACGGCGCTGTCTCGCTGCCGCGGCGGGTGATCCATCGCCAGAACTGGCGCAGCGCACCGCCACTGCGTTGGTTCTGTCCGTAGAGCTCGACCACCACATCGGCGTCCGGGGTGTGTGCGTTCAGCACCAACGGGCCCGGGCCCGCAGGGCGCACGACGGTGAAGCTGCGGACGTCGACGCCCCGGCTGCGGAACAGGCGCACGGCCGCGTCGAGTGGAACCTCCAGTGCCGGGGTGCCGACCAGCAGCACGATGATCGCACCGACGAGCCAACCGACGGCCAGCCCAAGCAGCGAACGGGCCGGGACCACCGTGGACACGACCAGGTGTATCGGTACGAAGGCGAGCAGCAGTGCCCACCATGCTCGACGCCACCGCGCGGGCAGGCCCGGGCCCGACACCGTGAGCGCCGCGGCGAGCATGGCGATCCAACGTGAATCGTCGAGGAATTGCGACAGGAACGTGTCGAGTCGCTCGGGCACGTCCAGGTCCCACGTCGGAGTCGAGATTCCGGTACCGGTGATGGACAGAGCCAGCGCGGCGATCAGAGCTGCTGCCGCGTACCCGGCCAACAGTTTCCATTTGCGTCCGGCGATCAGCCCGATCAACACCCCGAACGGGAGGGCGAGGATCGCGACGCCGTAGACGATGTAGACAGCGTTGGACTGATCGGGGCTGAGCACGCCGACGATGTTGGACACCGATTGTTCGAGTGCATCCCACTGATTTCGGGTGATGAGCGAGCCGGCGATGACCAAGCTCAAGAACACCGAGGCGGCAACGACCCGAATGATGTCACTGGTTCTTCTCACCAGCGGCTGCAGCAGGTTTCCCGCTACGGGAACGTCCCGCCCATCCACGCGCATGGGCTCAACTTACCGTGCGGTACGTCGACGGAGTTCGTTGCGCACGGCGGGCCATTCGGATTCGATGATCGAGAACACGACGGTGTCGCGCAGTGAACCGTCGGCCATGCGTTGGTGATTGCGCAGAATGCCGTCCTGCTTGGCTCCGAGTTTCGCGATGGCCGTCCGCGATTGGAGGTTCATCCAGTGGGTGCGGAATTCCACCGCGATACAACCGAGTTCCTCGAAAGCGTGCGTCAGCAACAGGAGTTTGCTCGACGCGTTGGTACCGGTTCCGTGGGCGGAGCGCGCATTCCAGGTGTACCCGATCTCGACGCGACGGTTGTTCGCATCGACGTTGCAGAAGGTCGTCGCGCCGAGAATCTGCCCGGTATCGTTGCGCCGCAAAGTGAATGGAAGCATGGTTCTCGCGTCGAGCAGTCCGAGCCGGCGATCTATCTCTGCGGCCATGTCTTCCGGTTTCGGAACGCTCGTGTACCAGAGGTTCCAGAGCTCGCCGTCGCGGGCGGCATCGCACAGCCCCTCGAGGTGATCGCGGCTCAGCGGCTCGAGGGTCACGAGGTCGTCAGTGAGGGTCACCGGTTGCAGAAAGGACATTGGCCGACGATACGTCCCGGCGTGGTGTTCGCAACAGCGAGAAGATCACCGCCGCGGTCACGACGAGAGCTACGACGACGATCGACACGACCTCGGTGTAGGCGTGCGCGTAGGCGTCGGCAAACCCGGGTCGTCCGGCTGCCGCGGCGTCGGCGTCGGCTCGGTCGGGTAGCTCGCCGCGGACCAGGACGGTCAACAACCAGGCATATCCGGCCACCATCAGGGCCTCGCTGCCGATGCGAAACAGGTTCAGCACGCCCGCAGCGGTACCGCTGCTGTGCGGCGGTACCGCAGCCAGTGCCTCGCCGTCCACCAAGCCGATCGGGAGTCCGAATCCGAGCCCCAACGCGATCATCGGGACCACGACGGCACCGAGCGGGACACCTGGTTGCAGTGCCAGCATGCCCAGATTGCCGAGGACGAGGCAGCCGAGGCTGACCAGCACGACCCGAGTGGGGGTGATGGCGTCGAACATGCGGCTCAGGCGGGCAACGGTCAGCGGAGCGAGCAGAACGGGGATGGTCATGGCCAGCATGAACACTCCGGCAAGCCCCGGCGTCAGCGACGCGACAGCGCTCAGCGCAGCGGGCAGATACGTGAGCAGCGTGACGAATCCGATGGCCCCGGCCACCGGAACGAGGCACAGGGCCAGGAATCTCCGGTTGCGCAATAGCGAGAAATCGAGCAGGCGGTGCGCCGTCGATTCGGTTCGCAGAGTCGGCAGAGCGACAGTTCCGATGGCCGCCGCAGCCAGGACGACCGCCTGGGCGGCGAACACGCCCCGCCACTCGAACGCCGCGACGAGCAGCCCGGAGATGGTGGGCCCGAGTGCCAGACCGAGACCGTTCACGGTGCCGAACAGTGCGAACGCGGTTGCTCTGGCCGTGCCGTGGAAGTGAAGCGAGAGAATGGAAGTGGAGCCCACCAGAACCGCTGCGGCTCCGATGCCCGCGAACACCCGCGCGACATCGAGTAGGTACAACGACGGCGCGACGGCGCTGACCGCACTCGCGACGGCCGTCAGCACCACCCCGATGCGGAACGACGTGCGGTGACCGATTCGATCCGACACCGCGCCCCAGACGACGGTGAACAGCGCGAACGCGATGTTGAAGCCGTTGACGACCCACTGCAGAGGCGTCGGATCGGTGCCGAGGTCGCCGGCGATGACCGGGAGGGCGAGTGCAGTACCCGAGATGGACATCGGTACGACGAATTGAGCCGCGAGTACGACCGGTAGCACTGCTTTCATGTGTCCCCCTGAACCGTAGGTACGATGGTTGTCGTACTAGACCAGGTTTCAAGGTACGGCGCAAGTCGTACCTTGTAGGAGGAGCGCATGGCGGACAAGGACGGGCATCCCGAGCCCGAGGAAATGCAACTGGGTGCGGTGATGTCCGCGTTGGCCGATCCGTTGCGTCGCCAGGTGGTCACCGAACTCGTCGGCGACGACGACGGAGCCGAGCGGACGTGTATGTCGTTCGAGCTCGGTGTCACCAAATCGACTCTGACGCACCATTTTCGAGTGCTACGCGAGGCAGGCCTGGTGTTCCAGGTCGATCGCGGAAACAGTCGCAAAGTGACGCTGCGCCGCCACGAGCTCGAAGAGCGATTCCCCGGTCTGCTCGATCTGATCGCCAACGAAAACCGGTAGCCCCGCACCCTCTCCGCGTCCTACGGTGGGCGGCATGCACTTCGCGATGATCGGCACGACGGCGCCGAGTCACATCTACCCCTCGCTCGCCGTCGTCGCCGAATTGGTCCGACGCGGGCATCGCGTCACCTATGCCGTCGGCGAGTCGTTGCGGCACTTGGTGGAACCGGCCGGCGTCGAGGTGGTGGCGTTCCCCTCGATACTTCCCGACGGTGAGGGCTCCTGGCCGGACGACCCGGCCTCGGCGATGCAGGTGTTCCTCGACGAAGCGATTGCGTCCTTTCCCGTGCTCACCGCGTTCTACGACGACGATCAGCCGGGTGTGATCCTCTACGACATCGGCGGCCTGACCGCCCCGATCCTCGGCGTCCGGTACGGCGTGACGGCCGTGCAGCTCTCCCCCACGTACGTCGCCTGGGACGGCTACGTCGAGGATCTCGGTGACGGGATGACCTCAATCCGCGAGTCGACAACCGGCGTTGCGTATCGCGATACCTATGCGACCTGGTTGCGAGAGAACGACATCGACGCAGACCCGTGGGACTGGATCACGTACCCGGCGCACTGCCTGTCGTTGATCCCGAAAGTGATGCAGCCGAACGCCGATCGAGTCCCCAGCTCGGTGCAGTTCGTCGGCCCGTGTCTCGATCCGGTGCGACTGCACGACCGATCGTGGTCCGCGCCCGAGGGGCCCGTCCTCTACGTATCGTTCGGCACCGGGTACAACGAACGCCCCGACTTCTACCGGCTGTGCATCGAGACGTTCGCGAACACGGACTGGCACGTGGTGATCTCCATCGGCCGACGCGTCGACCCCGACGTACTCGGGGAGCTGCCCGCGAATATCGAAGTACACGAACACGTTCCGCAGCTCGCGGTACTCGACGCCGCCACCGTGTTCGTCACCCACGCCGGAATGGGTGGGTGCACCGAAGCCCTGTGGTTCGGCGTGCCGACAGTTGCCCTACCGCAGGCGGTCGACCAATTCGGCAACGCGGCGATGCTCGCCGAACTCGGCGCAGGAGTGCACATCGACTTCGACGGGATGACGGCGACAGGACTACGCGACGCCGTCGAACAAGCCCGGGGACTCGCGCCGCGCGCACGTGAGATCAGCGCAGAGGTGCGCGCGCACGGCGGCGTCGACCAGGCCGCGAATGCGATCGAGGCATTCGGTGTCGATGCCGGCGGCGCGGCTACGTAGCCAGCGTCGCCAACTCCTCGAACGTCTCGGCGTACGTGTCTCGGACCTGATCCCAGGAAGCCGTCATGTCCACACTCTCCGGACCGGCGATCGGCAGCGCATAGCCGTACTGCGAGCGCGGCACCGGGCTACCGGGCAGAACGAGTACCTGCGTGAACGCTGCAGAGTCAGGATTGAACGTCAGAGTGTGCGAGGCGACGTTGCGGCCCCAATCCTCCGACGGCCACGACAGGAAGATCACGTGTCGAGGGTTCTCGGCGGGGTCGGTGTACGAGACGTAGCTGCCGTAATGATCTTCTCCCGGAGACATGATCTTGTACGCGCCGTTGTCGGTGTAGATCAACAACGCCTCGGCGAACGGCTTCTGATCGAACAGTGCCGTGTACCTCAGCGCCTGAACGAACACGGGTCGGCCCAACGGAATCGAGATTGCATCCTGCTGTGTAGTCACGAGAATCAAAGGTACCGATTCAGTCCTCCAGAACGCTGACGCTCACGCCGTAGGGCAGGAAACGAACCCGTCGACGCGGGTCGGTGTTGTCCTTGTGTGCCCGCAGCGCATCGAGTTCGGTGGCGTAGAGCTGATCGATCTGCGCCGAGCCGGCATCGTCGACGCTGTAGATCGCCCACACTCCGTCACCCTTCTGGCCTGTGGTTTCCGGCTCCGGCGGGGCCTTGGGTGCTCCCGTGTTGGCGAACAGCGAGCCGACGACCTCGCGCAGGCCCTCGGTTGCTTCACGCGCGAACTTGTCGAAGTCGTCGGATCCGAATCCGAAGGGTCCCTGGTTGGCCATGGCGCTACCTCCTGAGTGAAACTCCAGTATGCGCGTTTTCTCCGAATGGGCGAGCAGCTACTGCTGCAGTCGGGCCCCGATGGTGTTGTGCAGAGCCCGCAGTGAGTTCTGACCGAGCGAGACCGTCTGAGATTCGATGTGTCGCAACAGATGGGTGTCGTTCAGAACCTTCTCGCTCGACTGGATCAGCACCGTGCCCGCGCCGGTGAAATCGAACTGACGCTCTTCCCCACTGTTGGCCCCGAGGAATCCGCGTGCTGCGCCGAGGAAGTTCTGCATCCAGTCCGCGTCGAAGTGATGCGAGGGTGACGGGCAATCTGCCCATCCGACAAGCGCTTCCGGGTCGATCCGCAGCGGCGGCTCGGCGAACATGACCGTGCCGTTGGAGGAGGCGAGGAACTTCCCGGTACCGAGCAGGGTCAGGAAGCCGGGCACGATGGACTGCTTGAGGTCGAGAGTGGGCTCGAACGCCAGCAGATTCGCGGCTCGGATCGTCAGGTTGCCGTCGTCGAGGTCGTAGCTGTTGATGTTGAAGCCGCGGTCGCCGAGGATGAGCTTGCCCTGGCCCTGCGCCAGAACCCAGTCGTTCGAGTACAGCGGAGACGAGAAGCGCGCGGCGACGATGGCGGGCATCGACGTCTGCCCGAGCGGTTCGAAGCGAATGTTGCCGTAGTACGCGATCATCGCGCCCTTCGACGTGAACCACGGCTGGCCTGCGAGTTCGACGCAGAACGCGTAGTCGTTGCCGGGCACGTTGTCGTTGACCGGCAGGGTGTACGGGGTGTGAATCTCCAAACTCATTGCCGCTCCCTAGAACTTCTGCTCGGACGCCTGCACCCACACGGTGCCCATGCCGGTCATCTTCAACTGGATCGCCTCGCCGCTGCCCTTGCCGACGGCGTCACGCCACCCGACATTGGCGGAGATGTCGACGTTGATGTTGCCGATGTGGCACACGTACGCCTGCGGATCGATCACGACCATGGGGTTGTTGGGCCCGACCTGCAGCGGAGTCGCGCCGCCGTGCGAGAGAACCGCGACGCTGCCCTGGCCGGTGAGTTGCGTCGTGAACAGACCCTGCCCGGTCATGGCACCGCGCACTGCTCCGCGAACGCCGCCCTGGGAGGTGAGCGCAACGATGGAACTCTGCAGGTAGCCGTCGTGCACCAGGAGCCGGTCGGCCTCCACTGTGAGCATGGACGAGCCGTCGAGATGGATCACTTCGACGTACAGCCCGGCGTGGCCGTAGAAGACCTCGCCCTGACCCTCGGCGGCCATCATCGCCACGTGCTCGCCTGCCATCATGCGGCCGGCCATCCCCGCGACGCCGCTCATGCCGGGCATGGCACCCGCGCCGCCGCCCATGGAATGCGGGACGAACCGGACGTCGCCGGTGTAGTAGAGCATCGATCCGCGTCGAGCGAGCACGCTCTGATTCGGTGCCAGAACGGATTTGACGACTTTGCTGTTGACGAGTTCGAGCGGCACGTCAGCGCTCCTCGGGTTGGATGTAGACGACACCCTGGCCGTCGAAGCGGAGGGAGAACGCCTCGCCACTGCCGCCGCCGATGGCGGAGCGCCACGTGACGTCGGTGACGAAACTCTGGTTGAGCTGTCCGCGATGGGCGACGAAGGCATCGGGGTCGACGACGAGCGGATACTGCGGATCGACGGCGAGCGCGATGATCGGCCCACCCTTCGACAGCAATGCCACCGTCCCCGAGCCGCTGACGACGGTGGTGAAAAGCCCCTGCCCCGACGTCGCACCACGAAGGCCGGAGAACTTCACGTCCGTCTTCAATTGACCTGTGAGAGCAAGTAATTGAGACGATTCGACGTGCAGGTTGTCGCCTTGCACCTCGACGAGAGTGATGTCCTGGGCGTCGACCGCGAAGTACACGGTGCCTTTGCCGGACACGTCCATCAGCGACAACGACTCGCCGGTCACCTTTTGTTTGAGCGCGGCGCGGAAACCGCCGCCGCCGCCCATGCCTGCGCTCTTGAAGGCGACATCGCCTTCGTAAGCAACCATCGAACCCGACATCGCGCGCAGAGAGTCACCGGTCAGGTCTGCGACCAAAACACGGTGCCCGTTCATCCTCAGCTGAGCCACGGGGGAACTATGCCATCGCTCGCGCCCCCGCGGCTACTGCTGGAGAAAAATCTAGACGAGCGGCTTCAGAGCCTTGCCCGCCAATTCGACGGCACCGGGCTGATGTCCGTTGGTGATCAGGTTGATGATGACGCCGTCGATGCCCTGATCGAGGACGCGCTTCTGCACCTGCTCGGCGACGTCGTCGGGGGTTCCGCAGAAGTGGCGATCGGTGGCCTTCGCTGCGTCCTCCTCGGAGAGATTCGTCAGATCGAGGCCCTGCTTCAGCACGAACTCCCGCTGCAACTCCTTGGCCTTGTCGCCGTCCTCGTCGATGATGACGAAGGCGAGGAAGCTCGTCTCGAGATCCTTCGGATCGCGGTCGACTTCCTCGCAACGAGCCTGAACGGCCGCCATCTTGCGGGGCAGTTCGTTTGCGTCGCAGATGATGTTGAGGTGATCGGCGAACTGTGCGGCCAGGCCGAAGGTCTTCTTCTCGCCGCCACCGCCGAGCATGATCGGCAGGTCATCTCGGATGCGGGGCTCGTTCATGGCGTTCTCGACCTGGTACCACAGGCCGTCGAACGTGGGACGCCGGCCGCGCAGCATGGGTTCGATGATCTGTAGGGCCTCGTCGAGGCGCTCGAATCGGTCGGTGAACGTACCGAATTCGAGTCCGAAGCTCTGGTGCTCGAGTTCGTACCAGCCGGCACCGATACCGAGAATGGCCCGGCCGCCGCTGACGACGTCGAGGGTGGTGACGGTCTTGGCCAGGATCGCCGGGTTGCGGTACGTGTTGCCGGTGACCAAGGCGGAGAGTTGGATGGTGTCGGTGGCCGTCGCGAGCGCCGACAGGGCGGAGTAGGCCTCGAGCATCGGCTCGTCGGGCTTTCCGATTCCGGGGAGTTGGTAGAAGTGATCCATCACGAACGCAGTGTCGAACCCGGCCGCTTCGGCCTCGCGCGCCTGCGCGATGACCTGGGGAAAGAGTTCCGCGACCGAACCGTCGTAGCTGAAGTTGGGCATCTGGTAACCGAGGCGAATAGTCACGGCTGCCACGCTACTCGGATATCGGCCCGCAGCACGTGGGACAGCGCGATAATTCGTCCATGACCACCATCGATCTGGCCCGAGCACCGTTCTCCGGATTCGCCGTCGACGACCTGCCGGCAGCTCGCGCGTTCTACGCGGACACCCTCGGTCTGGAGGTGACCGAGAACGAGATGGGGATGCTCGAACTTCACCTGGGAGCGGCGACGGTACTCATCTATCCCCGGCCCGGTCACGTGCCGGCGCAGTACACCATCCTCAACTTCCCGGTGGTCGACATCGAGGCCGCAGTCGATGCATTGATCGCCAAAGGGGTGGTGTTCCACCAGTATCCGGACATGGGCACCGACGAGAAGGGGATCTTCCGGCACGGCGGACCGCTCATCGCCTGGTTCACCGATCCGGCGGGCAACGTGTTGTCGGTGCTGCAGGACTGAACTCGACCGCTCAGGCAGCCGGGGTTCCTTCCGCCAAAGCCGTTGTCGCGGAACGTCGTACGCCCCGGGGATCGACCCACTCGATGACGGCGACATCACCGGGGTGACGTCCGATGAGGGCCTGGGCCAGATCCGACGACGAACCGACACCGGCACCGTCGAAGGCGACGATCACATCGTCGCCGGACAGTCCGATTGCCGAGGCCGGAGAATCGGTAGCCACCGTCACCACCTCGGCACCCATCGCCGGCTTGTTGTCGAACACGGACACATCTCGCACCGACACCCCGAAATACGGGGTCGGGCCCACATGAACCGTCCCGCCGGACTGCCCCGCGACGACCTGGTCGAGCACGGCAGCAGCCTCCGAGATCGGAACCGCATACGCCTCGGGTGCCTGCGGGGGCCTGCTCTCGGAGCCGGTGCGCGCCTCGTCCGAGAGGCCCGCTGTATTGACGCCCACCACACGACCCCAGGCATCGAACAGTGGGCCACCCGAATCACCCGCTCGCACATCGGCATCGACTCGAATCATCCGATCCAGAGTGTTCCGCGAACCGTCCACCGAACTACGGGTACGCACCTGCTGATCCAGAGCCGTCACCGCACCCGGGGCAGGCACCAGAACACCTGCGCCAGCGGCATTCCCGACGGCAGTGACCGCATCCCCCACCTCGGGAGGTGAGTCCGAAGCGAACTCGACCACCGGCAGGTCGGCCGCGGAAATCAACTGCATGACCGCCAGATCACGAGATTTGTCGTAACCGAGCACGGTGGCGTCGTAGATCAGTCCGTTGCCCATGTGCACGGCGCTGATCTCGGTCGCGTTTTCGACGACGTGGAAGTTGGTGAGCACTAGGCCGTCCGGGGCGACGACGAAGCCGGTACCTGCGACGCCGGAGTAGCCGGCCGTGGCGGAGATCGTGACGACGGTGGGGTTCACTCGCGCCGAGAGGTCCTCGAGAGTGAGCGGGGGCGGCTCAACGACGGGGACAGGCGTGACCTCGGGGGCCTGCAGCTGGACGTCGGTGCCGACAATTCCGGGACTCAGCACTCCGGGACTCAGCGGCGTGGCGAGGAACCAGACACCGGCGGCGACCAGCGTCAGTACCCACGCTCGCCCACCCGACTGCATGAAAATCGATTATGGTCCGATGCCGAGCACCGTGCCAGTCAGTCTGCGATCACGGCTCGGGGAACGTCGGCGCGCAGTGTGAAGTCGGTGACGAATTCGCCGTCCTCGGGGCCGTATCGATTCTTGATGTCGTAGCTCTCGACGTCGAACGCGTCGAGGGACGGCGAATGGGTGGTGACGGCCATCGAGCCACCGTCGACGTCGAACTGGAGCAGGCGTTGGAAGCCGGTGCTGCGTTCGCCGTCGACCTCGAAGTACTGATAGTCGGCCAGCAGCTGCACGACGGAGCGGTCGGTCTCTCCCACGTGCTCGTCCACGACCGCGACCTGGCCGTCGACGTGCCCGGACAGGACGAGGAAGACGGTCTCGTGTGGAACGACCAGTCGATTCCAGATCTGCTGGCCGGAGCTCGACCCGATGTCGCCGAACCCCATCAGTTTCTTCTCGCCGAGTTCGTCGAGGTAGTAGTGCGTGCCGATGACGACATTGCGGTCGGGGTTCTCGTCGAGAACTCGTTCGGCCCACTGCATGACCTTTTCCGGCGGGTTGTAGCCGATGTACAGCATCAAGAATTTGGCACCCGCGATGTCGACAAGGTCGTAGTGCGCCGAATTGTCCTCGTCGGTGAACGAACCGCCCCAATAGGGTTGATCCCGATAACGCTGAGGGCCGAAGTACTCGTTGTAGAGCGCGTGGTTCTTCTCGTGCTCTCCGGGAACCAATTTGCCCGCGACGTTCCAGATGTTGTCGTGGTTACCGGGCAGAACGCCGTGGGCGATGCCGGCATCCTCGAGGATCTGCATCGATTCGCTGGCGGCCTCGAACTCCTTGCGCGCCTGAGTATCCGGACGCCCCGGGCTGATCCAGCTCTGAATCAGGTCGCCGGTGTGCATGCTGTAGTCGATCTTCAGCTCGTCGGCGTTGTCGGCGGTCCACTGCGTCATCTCCGAATACACACCGGGATCGTCGCGGGCTATGTACTGCGTGTCGGTGATGTGCTGGAGCGCGAAATCGTACGTGCTCGGATCGGCGAAGCTGCTGTCGGGGCGCGCGTTGGTCTCGGCGAACGAACGATCCGCTCGGGGACTGTCGATGACCAGTACTTCGACAGTGCCTCTCTCGGTGGAGATCTCGGCACTCAATTCCACCGAACCGCCGGGCGCAACCGGGTCGGCCGTCGCAATGGCCGGACCCCACGTGTTGCCCGACTCGTTCCACACATGCAACGCCAGATCGTTCGTGTTCACCGATCTGCCCGACCATGTCAGTGTCGCCGTGTCCGTACCGGGCGCGAACGTAGCGGTGTAGCGGAGGTAGGGGTATTCGTCCCACCCCGAGGTACGCATCTCCGTCGTCGACGACTCGACTCCGACCTCGTGAGTCGGCGGATTCGGTGCGTCTGCGACACCCGCGACCATGGACGTGGTGATCGCTGCGGGAACCGTCGTCAATCCGATCCCCGGTACCGCAGCCGCCTGGCGAGGCGTCGGCTGGTCGCGGCGCTCGGCAGCCGCATCGGCACCGGTGAGGGCGAGCAGCACACAGGTCAGCGCCAGGGAGCCGAATGCCGATGGGCGCTTCATGCCATCGAGGCTACCGATACCAGCGCCGGAGCCGCGGAAACCGCTGAGCTGCCCGGCTACAGTCGGCTCATGTCCGCGCAGCTTCGCCCTCGGGTTCTGATCGGTATCTCCGGCTGGACGTACGCGCCGTGGCGAGGGGATTTCTACCCGAGCGGTCTCGCGCATCGCAAGGAGCTCGGGTACGCGTCCGAGCACCTGACGTCGATCGAGATCAACGGCACGTTCTACGCGATGCAGAAGCCGTCGAGCTTCACCAAGTGGCACGACGAGACTCCCGACGACTTCGTGTTCTCCATCAAGGGTGGGCGGTACGTCACGCACATCAAGCGGCTCGTCGGTGTCGAGTCGGCATTGGCGAATTTCTTCGCCACCGGGGTCCTCACCCTCGGTGACAAGCTGGGGCCCTTCTTGTGGCAACTCCCACCGAATCTCGAGTTCGACGCGCAGAAGATGACGGACTTCTGCGCCCTGTTGCCCAGAACTGTTTCTGCTGCAGTAACTCTGGCGGAGTCGCGGGACGACAAACTGGCCGAGGATCGAGTGCTGTTGCCGGCTGCGTCGTCTCGGCCACTGCGGCACTGTATCGAAGCCAGGCATGCAAGCTTCGCCTCCGACGAGGCAGTGGAACTGTTGCGCGAGAACGATATTGCGATCGTGGTTGCCGACACCGCCGGAAAGTACCCGTACATCGACACCCCCACAGCGGATTTCATGTATGCCCGACTGCACGGAGACGAAGAGTTGTACGCCAGCGGCTACACCGACGACGCTCTCGATCGATGGGCCACCAAGATCTCCGAGTGGACGTCGGCGGGCCGGGACGTCTTCGTGTACTTCGACAACGACATCAAGGGCTACGCACCCTTCGATGCCATGAAACTCATCGAGCGCGTCGGTAGCTGAGTATTCGTCTCTCTAGGATCGAAGCTAGAGGAGCGAATACTCGTGTAGCTACTGACTCGATGCAGGTAGAGCCTCTGCGACACGTGAAAGGCTGCGCGCCGCCGCGAGAATTGTCTCCACCTTGTCCGCCAAGGCGTCGCCCTCGAATGTCTCCACGCGGCCACCGACGCTGATCGACGCGACGACCACCCCGTCGCGTCCGAGAATCGGTGCGCCCACCGCCGCGACGCCGGCCAGGTAGTCGGAGTTGCTCAGCGCGTATCCCTGCGTTCGGATCCGGTCGAGATGATCCATCAACTGGTCGGGTGACGTCAGTGTTCGGCTCGTGTATGCAGCAAGCTCTCCGCCGAGCCAGCGGTCGCGAATGCGAGCGGAGAACGCGAGCATCGCCATCGGCCCGGCCGTCGCGTGATACGGAAGAACGGATCCAATCGAAATGCCCGCTACCACAAGGGGATTGCTGCCCTCGTGGCGGTCGATGCACACCGCGCCCTCGTCAGCGGGAACCATCAGATAGGCGGTGTCGCCGAACTTTTGGGCGATGTCCGACAGATACGGCTGGGCGGCACCGCGGATGTCGAGCTGTGTCAACGCGGACGATCCGATCTCGAACATCGGCATGGCGATCCGGTACGAACCCTCCGCTGTTCTGTCCACCCAGCCGGCATGGATCAACGTCGTCATCAGACGATGCACGGTCGTCTTGTTCATTCGACTCGCCGTCGTCAGGTCGTTGAGCGTCCACACAGGATGCGTCGTGTCGAAATGGTCGAGCAGAGCGCATGCCTTCACGACGGCACCGACGATGTCGCGGCCGGCCTGGGCGTCGGACTCGGTGGGAACTGCCACGAGTTGTTCCTTCCGGTCGGGTGGAGCGTCGTCGCCATCCTACGAACCGACGCGCGATGCGCTATCGATCCACGGGTATTGACTTGTGATCCGAGCCACTCTAAATTCGGAAGGCGTTCCGCAATACGAAACGGAGAGTGCTCGTGACGATGACTTTGAGAGGCCTGACCGAACAAGGCCTGGTGTATGCGCCCGGCGTCTGGGACGGGTTGACGGCCAAGCTGGCCGAGCAGGCGGGCTTCTCGGCGCTGTGCGCGTCCGGCTTCGCCGTATCGGCTGCGCTCGGACTGCCCGACGCCGAGCTGTACACCATGACCGAGAACCTGCAGGCCGTCCGGACCATTCGCGAGGCATCGTCTCTGCCCCTCGTCGCGGACATCGACACCGGCTACGGAAACGCCGTCAACGCCGCGCGCACCGCGACGCGGTTCGCCGAGGCCGGCGTCCAGGGTGTGTTCATGGAGGACCAGCTGTCGCCGAAGAAATGCCCGATCTGCGTCGGCGAGCCGGTGGACTTGATCTCCGTCGAGGAGGCGTCGGGCAAGGTTCGGGCGGTGCGTGATTCCATGCCGGACGACGTTCTGCTCATCGCACGCACCGACGCACGTGGCGACGAGGCGATCATGCGCGCACAGGCCTACGTCGACGCCGGAGCCGACATGATCATGCCGGTGACGAAGACGTTCGAGACCGTCGAGCAGTGGGAGAACTGTCACCGAGCGGTCGGGGTTCCGCTGATGGCCACGCTCACCGCGTCGACCTGGACCGAGCGGGAGTTCACTCCGGAGGTTCTGGCACAGATCGGAGTGCGGCTGGCCCTGCTGCCCACTCAGGTGCTGATGGCCGCAACCGGTGCCGCACGCGAGACTCTGCGTCGCCTGGCCGCAGGCGAAGCTCCCGCCGACGTCAGTGCCGACGCGCTGCAGCACCACGAGTTCGTGGACCTCATCGGTTTTCCCGAAGTCGAAGCGCAGCAGCGTAAGTACCTTCCTGCGGAGGCGAATCGATGACATCGGCCGCGTTCACGATGGTCGAGAAGATCCTCGGTAGGACCTGTGGCGGTGATCCAGTGCGTGCCGGTGAGAACCACGCGGTTCGACCGGCTCGGATGATCGCGTACGACTTCCCCGGGTACACCGATGTGATGTTCCGGCAGATGCGCGACGACTTCGGTATCACCTCACTCGAGGACCCGTCTCGGTACGTCGTCTTCATCGATCACATGTTGACCAAGCGCAACGACCGGGAACAAGAAGTACACCAGGTCACTCGAGACTGGTGCGAGTACTACGGAATCGAGCTGCACGGGGGCCGCGGCATCGGGCACCAACTCACCGCCGAACTCGGCCTGGCCATCCCCGGTGACTTCCTCGTCCACTTCGACGGCCACATCAGCGGAATCGGGGCGTTCGGTGCGCTGGGCTGGGGTATCCGCCGCGATCTGATCGAGGCATGGGTGACCGGCCAACTCTACGTGGACATTCCAGCGACCACGCGGTTCGACCTGTACGGAGAATTCGCGCCGGGAGTGGACAGCCGCGATCTGGTGCACACCATCATCGACCTCGTCGGGGCCGACGGGTGCGCACACCAGGTGATGGAATTCGGTGGCCCCGGTGCCCGGTCGATGAAAATCGATCACCGGCAGGGGTTGTGCGGCATGGCGATGTTCACCGGAGCCGTGTCCGCGATATTCGAACCGGACGAGACCTCACTCGCCTACGCCAACGATGTTGCGCGACAGTCGTTCACACCGGTCCACCCTGACTCCGATGCGACCTACGCAGCCCGGCACACCATCGACCTCGCCCAGATCGTGCCGCAGGTCGTGCAGCCCGGCTCGGCGCGTGCAGCCAACACCCACACAGCAGCCGAACTCGCCGGCACTCCGATCACCAAGGCGTTCATCGGATCCTGTGCCAGTGGACGAATCGAGGATCTGCGGGCCGCGGCACTCGTGCTCGACGGACGCACCGTGGCTCCCGGTGTGGAGCTCAATGTCGTGCCCACGTCGCAGAAGGTGCACGATCAGGCCGAGCAAGAGGGGCTGCTCGACGTACTGCGCGCGGCGGGTGCGCACATTGCAGTGTCGAGCTGCGACTTCTGTTTCGGCTATCAGAAGCCGTTGGCGGCGGGCGAGAATTGCATATCCACCGGCGTGCTCAACATCTCCGGCCGGATGGGTAGCTCGGACGCCAACATCTACATGGGTTCTCCGTACACCGTCGCCGCCAGCGCGCTGGCCGGCACGATCCAGCAGGTGGGCTCGTGAGCGCCTACCCGCCCCCGCCCGACGTCATCTCCGGCCGAGTTGCCTGGGTCTTCGGCGACGACTTCGACATCGATCTCGTTGTCGGCGTTGCGAATATCAAGTCGTACGATCCCGAACACCTGAGGTCGGTCTGCATGACCGCATACGATCCGGGTTTCGTCGATCGTGTTCGGCCGGGCGACATCATCGTCGGCGGCCGCAACTTCGGGTACGGTCACCCGCACTATCCGCCGATGGTGGCTCTGCGCAACGCCGGTATCCAGGCCATCGTGGCCGAGTCGTTCTCGCCGGGATTCTGGCGCGGAGAGACATTCAACGGAGTACCCCTCATCACCATTCCGGAAGTCTCCGGCGCGGTCGTCACCGGTGATGCCGTCGAACTCGATTGGCGACGAGCAGCATTGACCACTGCCGATGGTCGATCGATGGTGGGCAGTGCGCCCAGCCCTCGTACTGTCGCAGTCATCGAGGCCGGCGGATCGTACGAACTACTTCTGGCCGAACACCGAAGCAAGCAACCACTCACAGGACAGGGAACAGCGCGATGACGAACGTCGACCAGCCTTCTGCGGTCACCAGCGCACCGAAAGCCGACACCACCACCGCGCGCCGTGCCGCGCTCGCCGGTGGCGTCGGCACGCTCATCGAGTATTACGACTTCGCCGTCTACGGATTTCTCGCCGTAGTCATTGCGCCACTGTTCTTTCCGTCCACGAGCCCCGGCGTGTCCATCCTCGCGACCCTGGCAGTATTCGGCGTCGCATACGTTGCACGTCCGCTCGGAGGCATCTTCTTCGGCCGCCTCGGCGACAGAAAGGGCCGTCGGCAGGCTCTGGTCGTGACAGTGGTCTGTATGGGTATCGCGTGTGGAGTCCTGGGAATGCTGCCCACGCACTCGAGTGTGGGCGTGCTGGCACCGATTCTGCTCGTCATCATCCGACTCGCCCAAGGATTCTCTGCAGGAGGTGAAATCGGCGGTGCAGCAACCTATATCGCAGAGTCTGCACCGCCGAACCGTCGCGGCTTCTTCGGATCGTTCACGCCGATCGGTTCCACCCTCGGGTTTGCGGTCGCCGCAGCCGTCGTCGGAGTGGTCGCCCTCATCACCACCGACGACCAGATGTCGTCGTGGGGCTGGCGCATTCCGTTTCTGCTTGCACTTCCCCTCGCTCTGGTCTGTCTGCGAGTGCGGCTGAAGCTCGAAGACAGCCCGGAGTTCGAGGAAATGGCGGCGAAGAACGAGGTCGCGAAGAGCCCGTTGAGCGATGTCGTGAAGAAGCAGCCGTGGTCGGTGTTGCGCGTCGTGGGCATCGCCATCGCCATGAACGGATCCGGCTACATCGGTCTCACGTACTTCAGCGTGTACCTGATCAACGACCTCGGATTCTCCAAGGACTCGGTCTACTGGACATCGGCGATCGCAATTGCGTTGGCCTGTGCGACCTTCCCGCTCAGCGGCATGCTCACCGACAGATTCGGTCGCAAACCGGTACTGCTCAGCGGCTACGTTGCGTATGTCGTCATTGCGTTGCCGGTGTTCATGATCCTCGGTGCGACGTCGTCGATCATCGTGGTGGGCTGTGTGTACTTCGTCTACATGGTTCTCAACGGAGTCGTGCAGGTACCCGCCTTCCCACTGTTCACCGAGCTGTTCCCTCGGGCGGTTCGATACACCGGAGTGTCGTTGGGCTTCAACATCGGCACCATCGCCGCAGGCGGAACGGCACCGTACGTCGCCGCTCAACTGGTGGAGTCGACCGGTAACGCCATGTCACCCGCCTACTGGGTCATGGGTGTCTGCGTGATCGGCGTACTCACGGTGCTGACCATCAAGGAAACCGGACGCGAGAAACTCCCGGTGTAGTGCGGCGTAGATGCCGGCCGTAGTTCGGGACTCGCCCCACCACGTGCGCTCGACGTGGTGGGGCGTCCCGCGTGTGTGCGGTCGAGGGACGCAGCCGACCGGGGTGACAAACGCGAGCGCACTTGCCAGATGCGCGCAGAATAGCGACGTGATCGGTGTCTAATTTGTGCGCGTCTGGCAAACGCGCGCGCGTTTGCGGAAATGGGGGCCGCTACCCCAGTATTCCGCACTCTTGCGTCAAAGCTAGATATGGATAGGCAGCGCTACGGAGCGCAGAGTCGACGCACGACGGCTTCGATTTTCGACGCCCGACGCTGAATTTCGGCGTCGTCGGCAGGCTCGCATTGCAGGCTCGGCGCGGTCATCCACGCCGAGGTGATGCCGAACATCATGGTGATCAGATCCTCGACGGTGAAGGCGTCGGAGATCAGTCCGTCTCGCTGGGCGTCGGCCATGGCCCTGTGTCGCTCGGCGATGACAGAGTGGATGTCGTCGGTGCCCGAGGTCGCCATACCGCCCTGAAGCTGAGTCCACAGCAGGAGGCGGTGTTCCTCGGGATGCGCAGCGAGGTGCAGGTATTCGCGCGCTGCGTATCCGCCGAGGTCGTCGACGGCAAAGGGCACTTCGTCGATGAACCGCGCGAACCCGTCCTCGACGACGGCCCGGAACAGGGCTTCCTTGTCCCCGAAGTAGGCGTACAGACGTTCTTTGCTGGCCTTGGCCGCGGCCGCGATCCGATCGACGCGGGCCCCGGCCAGCCCGTGTACCGAGAACTCGTCCCGGGCGGCGACGACGATGCGGGCGCGGGTCGCACTGGCGTCAGGTTTCATGGCGGTCACCATACCCCCAACCAACTAGTTCGTTTGACTATTGGCTCTGGGTCGCCTACCTTTTTGCTCGGGACATTTTTCGTGCCCAGAATCAACGAGTACGAGTGGGGTAGAAACATGTCGCAGCTCTCCGAGCGCGAAGCGCCGGATCTGAATCCGAACTACGAGCGCCGATGGCTGGTGCTGTGCATCGTCGCCATCACGCAGCTCACGATCGTGCTCGACGGCACGATCGTCAACATTGCGCTGCCGCAGGCTCAGCTGGACCTGGGCATCAGCGACAGCAGCCGCGCCTGGGTCATCACCGCCTACGCGTTGTCGTTCGGCGCACTGCTGCTGCTCGGCGGACGCATCGCCGACTACTGGGGACGCAAGCGCTCGTTCATCGTCGGCATGGCAGGCTTCGCCGTTGCCTCCGCTATCGGCGGACTCGCTCAGGAAGGCTGGCAGCTGTTCATCGCGCGCGCCGGCCAGGGTGTGTTCGCTGCGCTGCTCGCCCCGGCAGCACTGGCCATCCTGACGGTGACGTTCACCGACACCAAGGAACGCGCCAAAGCGTTCGGCGTCTTCGGCGCCATTGCCGGTGGCGGCGCAGCGGTCGGCCTACTCCTCGGCGGAGTGCTCACCGAATACGCGAACTGGCGCTGGTGCCTGCTGGTGAACATCCCGGTCGCAGTGTTCGCTATCGCCGCAGCGGTGCCGCTGGTGAAGGAGAGCAAGGCTCACGGAGACACCCGCTACGACCTGCCCGGCGCGATCCTCGTCGCTCTCGGTCTGGCATCGCTGGTCTACGGCTTCACCGAGGCCGAAGACGGCTGGGCGACGGTACCCACCATCTCGTTCATCGCGCTCGGCCTCGCTCTGCTGGCCGCGTTCGTCGTCGTCGAGTCCAAGTCCGCCAACCCGCTGCTGCCCTTGAGTGTGTTGCTCGACCGTGACCGCGGTGCTGCGTACATCGGCTCGGCCGTCATCGGCGCTGCTCTACTCGGTGGCACGTTGTACCTCACGTTCTACTTCCAGATCGTGCTGGAGATGAGCCCGGTGATCGCCGGCGTCGCGTCGCTGCCGATGACCGGCGGCATTTTGATCACGGCCGCGCTCGCTTCTGCACTCGTGCCGAAGATCGGACCCAAGCCGCTGATGGCCGTCGGTCCGGTCGTGTCCGCAGTCGGCCTGCTGCTGCTGACCCAGATCGGCGTCGACACCTCGTACTTCACGCACGTCCTGCCGGGCGTCGTACTTCTCGGTCTCGGCCTCGGTCTGCTGATGGTCCCGATGCAGAACGTCGCACTGATCGGCGTTCCCGATCACGACGCAGGTGCCGCATCGGCGTTGATCAACGCCACCCTGCAGGTCGGTGGTGCACTCGGTGCTGCGGTGTTCACCACCGTCTACACCTCGTCCAAAACCTCGTACCTGTCCGAGAATCCGGCACCGACTCCGCCCGCCGGAGTTCCCGCGGAAGCTCTCGCCGGCCAGGAAGTGCCCAGCGACGAGATGTTGGCCGCGCTGCCGGAGCCGATCCGCAACTTCGTGCTCGCGACCATCGACCACGCGTTCTCGGCCGAGGTCTCCGGCTACGCCTGGGCATTCGGTACCGCCGCGATCCTCGTCGCGCTGGTGAGCCCGGTCGTGTTGCTGCTCGTCCGCGCGAAGAAAGACGACCTGCCCGTCGGCGACACCCCGGTACACATCGGATAACGCAGGCACGAACCGAGGACCCCGCTGCTCAGCCGTCGAGCAGCGGGGTTCTGCTCTTCGAAGGCATCGTCAGTCCGGGTCGATCGCTTCGGCCTGCGCGGTGAGCAACATGTGCAGCAGCTCGGGAGGCAATGCCATCGGAGGCATCGCGCCGAGAGTGATGGAGTTGTCGGAATCGCCGTTCAGTTCCTCCACCTCGTCGTGCAGGCTTTCCATCTTCTCGTCCAGTGTGTTGGCCGTCTCGGCGGCCTCGGTCAGTTCCGCCAACAGGGTGGGCGGAATCTGGCCGCGGTACTTGTAGAAGATCTTGTGCTCGAGGCTCGCCCAGAAATCCATGGCAATCGTGCGGATCTGGAGTTCGACCAGGACCGGTTGGACGCGATCGGACATGAACACCGGAATTTCGACGATGAGGTGCAAACTCTTGTAGCCGTTGGCTTTCGGGTTCGCGATGTAATCCTTGACCTCGACGACTCGAACGTCGGTCTGACTACTGAGCATGTCCGCGATGCGGTAGGTGTCGGAGATGAAGCTGCACGTGATGCGGACACCGGCAACGTCGAAGATGTTCTCGCGAATGGCGTCGAGCGTCAGTGCGCACTTCTTGCGCTGAGCCTTGTCGACGATGCTCTCGGGCGTCTTGAGTCGCGACGAGACATGCTCGATGGGGCTGTAGCGGTGGATGTGGGTGAATTCCTGCTTCAGGATGTTGATCTTGGTGATCAGTTCGTCGATTCCGAACTTGTAACTCATCATGAAGCGGGTGAAATCGTGCCTCAGCTGCACCAGGTCGACGACGGCTTCACTGTTGCTCATGCCCCCGATTGTCCACGATCGCCGGACGTGACCGCGCCGCGCGAGAATCGAAGCTGGCGTCGCTGCACGTGGCACCGAGTTCTGGGGTGAACCGCACGAGATTGCACCTCTGGCACTGATGGGTACGGTGATGCCCCCGCTCACACGAGCAAGCACGTGAACCCACCAATACCGAACCGGCGACAAGCGGATGGCCGTTGGTGCAGTGAGTAGGTGCTCGTTCTGCCCACCGATCGCCGACGCGGTAGAGCGACCCGGCAACCGGGTCGGTGTCGCGCTCGTCGGATGCCATCGCGCGCAACCGCCTTCGACACTGTCTACCGCCCGATATGGACCGCCCGAAGTGGCTCCGCTGGCCGCATCGCCAACTCCGGGGGCCCGCTCAGACTAACAGAAATCGAACGTATGTTCTAACGTGGATGTCAAAACCACGTCTTGCGGCCACCGACTGCGCGCCCCATCGAACCGAGCAACGTCAGAACCGCGCCGACGACCACCAGAATGATGCCGATAGTCGTCAAAATTGAAATGCCGGCGAAATAGCCGATGAGGGCGAGGATGATTCCGAGAACGATCATGACTACTCCTGGTGCCAAAGTGAGCCCACTATCGACGAATTGTCGATGGGACCGAACCTACTCGGGCGCGTGGACGATTGCTCACAATTGTCGCTATTTTCCGGCATCCACTTTCGCCGCGAGGAAAGCCTCCGGATCGATCAGATCCGCCTGCCCCACGATCGATCCCAGATCCGCGATGCGCTCGATCCCGGTGAGCACCATCTCCTCCTCGACGGTGCCCTCGGCGTAGCCGTAGTAGCAGGTCGACGTGGTGTGGTTGTGGTCCTTGTCGATGCGGTTGGCGCGGCCCTCGATCTGCCTGATGTCGATGGGTGTCCACCGAGGATCGTGAATCAGCGTCACGCGCGGTGCGAGTGTGGAGACCGTCCCCTCCGGGAGCAGTAACTCGTTGGTGTGCAGGTTGATCGCGCTCGTGGTGGTCGAGACGATGACCGACGCGTCGCCGGTCTGAAAACGGCGGATCGACGCCTCCTGCTCGGGACTGCTCATGCTCCCGTCGACCACGGCGACCTCGAGCCCCTCGTCTCGAAGTGTCTGGGCCAGAGCAGCGACCGACTCGCGGTAGAACATCGAGACGAACACCTGATTGCCTGCCTTGACCCACGTCCGGACTTGATCCGCAGACGCGGGAATGCGCAGGTACGAGCACTTCTGGCGAAATCGCAGCGTCGCCGCACGGGTACTCGGATTCTTCTGCAGCACTCGCTTTCCGCCGACGGCCTTCCAGATCGGCAGGCCGACTTCCTTGCGGTAGTCCACCCACGCCGAGTTGTACAGCCGCTTCTGCGCGGCCGTGAGTTCCTGGCCGAGGGGCTCCCGCGGAGTCGGCGGTGACGGTCGTGAAATCGACCACGGCACAGCGCCTCCCGACAACCAGCCGTGCACAGACGCGATGTCGCGGGCTCGCGTCGTCGCGTCCTCGGGCTCCCACCGCCACGTGGTCAACCCCGTCGTCGCCTTGCCTGCCTTGACGGCGAAGCCGGACTCGATGAGGAACTCCGCCCACTTCATCGTCACGGCATAGCCGAGATACTCGTCGTCACCGAGGATCTCGACGCCGCGGCTGCGTTCCACGGCACGGGCCATGTACGCGAAATGCAGCGGCTGATAGCCGGGAGTGGCAGACATCCACACCACGGATCGAGCCGCCTCCTGATACCGCCAGAGGATCTGCGACTGCTGCGACTCGATGTTCATCAACGCATGCGACTCGTCGGCGATCACCACGTCGATGTCGAACCGCAGCTCTCCCAGCGAGATGGTCCGCTTGTTCTGCGTCCGTTTACGTTTGCCCAGATCGGTCTCGGGGGGAACCGACAGCAGTTTCTTGGTGGACTGATAGGTGATCAGCAACCAACGCTTGCGGTCGGACGGCTCGATGTCGGCCTCGCTGTCTGCAATGGTGCGACGCCACCCCGGCAGCGCACCCTTGGGTGCCACCACCAGAACCGTGCCGATCTCGGCGGCCGACATCTGCCGCACGGCCTCGCACACGGCCAACGTCTTTCCCAGACCCGTCGAATCCATCTGCGCGAAGTACGGGAAGCCGGCGTCGAGCGCGGCCAGATGGCGTCGGACCGATTCGAGTTGGGTGTCGCGAGGCTGCATCGCCCGTTCGCGCACCTCTTCGTCGCGCCAACTGTCGTTCGCGTCGTCCTCGAGCCACCGCTGCAGGCTGTACGGCATCGATTCGTACGGCTGCAGGTACTCGGGCAGTTCGGTTCCGTAATACGCGAACACGCGCGGTCCGGGGTACCAGCGCGCTCCCGCTGCGCCCGCCGCGGACCGATCCTCGAACGGCACGTCCAACACCCACACGCGCTCGCCGGGATCGGGCACCCGAAGATCGGGGGCGGCGGACTTGCGGGGCGACGTCTTGCGCGGGGCTGCTCTCTTGCGAGGTGCGGCCTTCTTCGGGGCAGCTTTCTTCGCCGCAGGCTCACCGTTCTTCGCGGCCGCGAACTTTCGCGCAGCGCTGCTCTGCCCGGCCTTGACGGTGCGGGCAGTGGTGGATCGGGCAGTGCGTTTACGAGGTGGCATCGGATCCAGTCTGTCGTACGGTGTGCACGAACACCGTAAAGGAGCCCTGTGACATACCCGAACGACCCGCGCGCCGTAGTTCTCGTCCACGACCGGGACCCGTCCCTGGCGCGTCGCGATATCGGCACCCTCGCCGCCGAATTGCGCACCAGGGGTTTCCTGTTGGACGTGCATTCCTTCGACCACAGTCCCGATGTCGCACCACCGACGCTGTCCGACGCGCAGGTGGTCGTGGTCATGGGCTCACCCGACGCCGCGTACGACGACACGCTGACCTGGCTCGCGCCGGAGATCGCGTACGTGCAGCAGGCGATCGATGCGCAGGTCCCGGTTCTGGGTGTGTGCTTCGGCGGCCAGTTGCTTGCTCGCGTGCTCGGCGGATCCGTCCGCAAGTCCGAGTACCCAGAGTACGGATTCGTCGACGTCGAGACCTCCGATACCGAGCTCGTCGCCTCGGGCCCGTGGATGGAATTCCACGGCGACACGTTCGTCGCGCCGCCGGAGGCCACGGTCATCGCCCGCAACGCGGCTGCGCAGCAGGCCTTCGTCTGCGGCCCGCACCTCGGGTTGCAGTTCCACCCCGAGATAGACCTCGATACCTACGATGCATGGGCGGCGGCGTGGCAGCGCGACGGCGTCGAACACGCGGTGGACGTGCACCAGATCAGGCAAGACATTGCCGACTCCGAAGCAGCAGCTCGCAATCGGTGTTCGGCCCTGCTGGACGCATTTCTCGCCCGATCCTCGGCGGTGCCCCGGTAGGGTCGAACGATGACCGAGGCCAGGCCCAGCAACTTCAGCGATCACCAACTCGGCATCTACGCCGCGGGGATGTTCGCTCAGCAGACACCGTCGATCACCACCAACCTGGCAAGGCTGGAGGACCAGGCTGCCGAGAAGCTCTCGCCTGAGGCGCTCGGCTACATCGTCGCCAGCGCGGGCAGTGGCTCGACGGCGCGGGCGAACCGGGCCGCCTTCGACAGGTGGGCCATCACGCCGCGGATGCTGCGCAGCTCGGCCTCGCGTGATCATGCGTGCACCGTGCTCGGCACCGACATGCCTGCACCGCTGCTGATCGCTCCGGTGGGTATTCAGACTCTCGCCCATCCCGACGGTGAACTCGCGACGGTTCGCGCGGTTGCGGAACTCGGTGTGCCGTACATACATTCGACGCAGGCATCGCATTCCTTCGAGCAGATCGCCGAGGCGGGCGGAGATGCGCCGCGCTGGTATCAGTTGTACTGGCCGACGGACGAATCGGTACTGCTGAGCTTCCTGCAGCGCGCGAAGGACACCGGATTCACCACGCTGGTGCTGACGCTCGACACCACGTTGCTGGGCTGGCGGCCCGCCGATCTCGACCGCGGGTACCTCCCATTCTTGGCGAACCTCGGCATCGAGAACTATCTGAGCGATCCGGCGTTCCAAGCCGGACTCGCTCAGCCCGTCGAGGAGAATCCCGTTGCGGCCGCCATGCATTGGGCGCAGATGTTCCCCAATCCCGGCCTGTCGTGGAAGAACCTGGCGTTCCTGCGCGAGCATTGGGACGGTCCCATCGTGCTCAAGGGCATCTGCACCGTCGGCGACGCCCGAGAAGCGGCCGCCCACGGAGTCGACGGCATCGTGGTCTCCAACCACGGTGGACGTCAGATCGACGGTGCCAGGCCGTCTCTCGACGCATTGCCGTCCATCGTCGAGGCTGTGGGCGACGAACTGACGATCCTGTTCGACTCCGGTGTGCGCACCGGTGCCGACATGGCCAAGGCGCTGGCGCTCGGTGCCGATGCGGTTCTCCTCGGCCGCCCGTTCCTGTACGGTCTCGCCCTCGGCGGGCAGGAGGGTGTTGCGCACGTATTGCGTTGCCTGCTGGCCGAATTCGACTTGGTGACCAGCCTGTCCGGCCATACCGGCGCGGGCGAGCTCGGTCGCGACTCGATCGAGGCGTCCTGATGGAGTGGACGAAGCATGCCATCTGGTGGCACCTGTACCCGCTCGGCTTCACCGGCGCTCCGGTGCACGGATGGGACGGTGAATCCCAATCGGATCTGCACCGGCTGAACAGAATCGAGAAGTGGCTCGACTACGCAGTCGAGCTCGGTGCCTCGGGCATCGCCCTGGGGCCGATCTTCGAGTCGGAGAAGCACGGCTACGACACTGTCGACTACTACCACGTCGACGGTCGGCTCGGCACCGACGAGGATATCGATTCGCTGATCGCTGCGGCGCATTCCCGCGGTCTGAAAGTGATGTTCGACGGCGTCTTCAACCATGTGGCGCAGAGCTTTCCGAAGTTCCGTGAGGCCCTGGCCGAGGGCCCGGATTCCGAGGCCGCGGAGTGGTTCCACCTCGACTGGTCCGGCGACGAGCCGACGCATCGCAACTTCGAGGGCCACGACGAACTGGTCGCGCTCAACCACGAGAGCCCGCACGTGCAGCAGTACGTGGTGGACGTGCTGTCGCACTGGCTCGAACGCGGCGTCGACGCCTGGCGGCTCGACGCGGCCTACGCGGTACCGCCGCGCTTCTGGGCCGCGGTGCTGCCGAAGGTTCGTGAGAAGCATTCGGACGCATACTTTCTGGGCGAAGTCATCCACGGTGACTACGACCGGATCGTCTCGGCCTCCACGTTGGACTCGGTGACGCAGTACGAACTGTGGAAAGCGATCTGGAGTGGGCTGAGCGAGCTCAACTTCTTCGAGCTCTCGCACGCGTTGGAGCGTCACAACGGCTGGCTCGACGCCTTCGTGCCCGCCACGTTCGTCGGTAATCATGACGTCAATCGCATCGCCAGCGTCATCGAGGACGAGCGACATCTGCTGCACGCGTTGGTGGTTCTGTTCACCGTGGGCGGGATGCCGATGATCTACTACGGCGACGAACAGGCCTTCCGCGGTATCAAGGAAGATCGCGTCGGCGGTGACGACGAGGTCCGTCCCGAATACCCCGACACCTCCGAGGATCTGGCACCGTACGGCTGGCCCGTCTACCGAGTGCATCAGGAGCTGATCGCAGTTCGGCGCCGCAATCCGTGGTTGTACTCCGCACGCACCGAGACACTCGAGCTCACCAACACCGCGCTGCTCTACCGCGTGTACGCGGACGACAATTCCATGACGGTGGCGCTCAACCTCGGCGACGAGGGCATCGACTACCCGGCCCAGGGCAGCGAAGTACTGGCCGGTGAGGCGCACCTGAACGACGGACGGGTAAGCGTTCCTCCCCACGGCTGGGCTGTCATCGGCTGATCGCTGCATATGGTTGTGTTCGGCTGTCTACGTCGAGCGCAAGAAAGCAGTAGAGAGACCTACAGGTACAGTCGACCGCGACACGGGGTGCCCGTCAGGGCTGAGATCACACCCGTCGAACCTGATCTGGTTAGGACCAGCGAAGGGAATGTCGTGATGTCTCGGTATTTCCTGTCCCTCGTGACGGTCCCGACCTCGAACGAGAGGCGTAGCGCATGAGACTCGACGAGCAGACAGTGTTGATCACCGGCGGTGGACGCGGGCTGGGAGCATCGATCGCCGCGGCGTTCGCCGGCCAGGGTGCACGCGTGGTGATCGACTACCGCACCAGCAAAGATGCCGCCGAGGCGTTGGCGGACAGGCTCGGCGACCGTGCATTTGCTGTTCAGGGCGACGTGACCGACGAGAGCGCGGTGGCCTCGGTGTTCGACTCGGCCCGTGCGCATTTCGGCGCCCCGATCACCACCGTCGTCAACAACGCACTGGCCGATTTCTCGTTCGACGGGGATGCTCGACCGAAGGCCGACACCATCACCTGGGATCGGTTCGACGCTCAGCTACGAGGCAGCGTTCGCGCGGCACTGCTCACCACGCAGGCGGCCCTGCCGGGAATGCGTGAGGCGGGCTTCGGCCGAATCATCAACGTGGGCACCAACTTGTTCCAGAACCCAGTGGTGCCGTACCACGACTACACCGCCTCCAAGGCCGCACTGCTCTCGCTGACCCGCACTCTGTCCGCCGATCTGGGCGCAGACAACATCACCGTCAACATGGTCTCGGGTGGACTGCTGCGCACCACCGATGCCAGCGCCGCGACCCCGGCCGAGGTGTTCGACTTCATCGCGGCCTCGACCCCGCTGCAACGCGTCACCACGCCCGAGGAGTTCGCCGACGCTCTGCTGTTCTTCGCCTCGCCGTGGGCGCGGTCGGTGACCGGCCAGAACCTCGTCGTCGACGGCGGCCTGGTCAAGAACTGACATGCACCTCAACGCGTTTCTGTACGGCTGCGGACATCACAGCGCAGCGTGGCGGCACCCCGATTCGCGAGTGGAGGACCTGGGCAACATCGCGTACTACGAGGAACTTGCGCAGCTGGCCGAACGGGGCAAGTTCGACGCGGTGTTCTTTGCCGACGGGCATTCCGTTCGCGATCCGGCCGGCGCAGGAACCTGGTTTCTCGAACCGATCACGGCGCTGTCGGCCATGGCCAGAGCGACCACCCACATCGGTCTGGTCACGACTGTGTCGTCGACGTTCTACACCCCGTTCCATGCCGCGCGCATGCTGGCGTCGTTGGACCACATCAGCGGCGGCCGAGCCGGCTGGAACGTCGTCACCTCCATGTTCGACGCCGAAGCACGCAATCACGGAATGGACGCCATCCCGGCTCGGGAGGAGCGCTACGCACGCGCAGCAGAGTTCGTCGATACTGCACTGGCACTCTGGGATTCGTGGGAGCCCGATGCCCTGACGCTCGATCGCACCGGGATGTACGCCGACCCGGCCAAGGTGCACTCGATCGACCACGACGGCAAACACTTTCGAGTCGACGGCCCGCTGACGGTGCCGCGGTCGCCGCAGGGCAGGCCGGTTCTGTTCCAAGCCGGGGCGTCGGGCCCGGGCCGCGACCTGGCGGCGAAGTATGCCGAGGCGATTTACGCCGTCGCCTACGATCTTGTTGCCGCGCAAAGCTATTACGACGACGTGAAGACGAGAATCGATCGAGCCGGTCGTGGCAGCGCGGCAGTGGGCATCATGCCGGGTCTGGTGACGTACATCGGATCGACGATGGAGGAGGCTCGCCAGAAGAAGGCCGAACTGGACGTCTTGCTGCCGACGGAACAATCCCTGGCGATGCTCTCGACGTTCACCGGGCAGGATTGTGCTGCTTGGGAACTGGATGAGCCGGTGCCGCCGCTCCCGCCGGCGGCAGAGTTCGCCGGACCGCAGGGCCGCTACGAGACGATTCTGCGCATCATCGAGAAGGACCGGCCCACCGTGCGTCAGTTGCTGGGCACCCTCGCGGCCGGTGGCGGGCACGCCACGATGATCGGCACACCGGATTCCATCGCCGACGAGATGGAATCGTGGATCGGCCGCGGTGCCGACGGCTTCAACCTGATGTGCCCGCGCTACCCGGACTCACTCGCCGACTTTGTCGAGCACGTGATCCCGATTCTGCAGCAGCGCGGCCTCTTTCGATCCGAATACACGTCGTCGACGCTGCGCGGGCATCTGACCGGATGACCTGAAGGTTCAGTCCAGCGAGTCGATGAATTCCGTTGTCAATCGGGCAATGTCGTCCGCATGTGAGATCGGCGACCAGTGTCCTGCCGGAATGTCGTTGCGCGTGAGGTTCTTCACCCACTTGCCGGTGTCGTCGTAGTGGTACGGCCGCACCGCGACGTCCTCGGTGTTGACGATGAGGTGCACCGGGATGTCGATGTACCGATCGCGCGGATTGGTCAGCAGCGGAATGATGTTGGCGCGGTACAGCTTGGTGCCGTTGGTGGCGTCCGACCACAGCGTGGGGTTCTGGGTGACGAGCTTCGGATCGACTCCCGAGAACTCCTGGAGAAATGCCGGCCAGCCCTTGGCGAACTGTCGCTTGATGCGCAGCGTCGACAGGCCGGGAATGTGGAAGGTGACCGTGTACCAGGATGCTCGCGTCTGGGCGAGGACCTGCTTGATGCCGGTGAGGGTGGGACGACGCAGGCGCGACTGCGACCACTTGCCGAGGTGATCGAGGTTCGGCCCCGAGATCGATGTGTACGAACGGATTCGATCCTTCGCCTGGGGCTGGGCTGCAGCCTCCCAGACTTCGACGGCGCCCCAGTCGTGCGCGAGCACGTGAACGGGAGCGTCGGGGCTGACCGCATCTGCCACGGCATAGAAGTCCGCCGCCAACCGGGCCAACTTGTACGCCGACTGCTCGACCGGCACCGTGCTCTCGCCGGCTCCACGCGAGTCGTAGCTGATCACCCGAAAACGGTCTTCGAGTTGCGGCACGATGTGGCTCCACAGTTCGTGAGTATCCGGCCACCCGTGCACGAGGACGATGGGTTCGCCGTCGGGGTTTCCGCTCTCGAACACCGCCAGCCGAATGCCTTCGTTGACGACCGTCGTACGAACTGCGTTGCTGCTCACTGTCTTTCCGTTCTATAGATCGAGTACGAGACGACTGCTGCGTGCGCGGGAGACGCAGATGAGCATGTGGTCGCGCTGCTCTTCCGGGGTCAATCGCGATTCCAGATGTTCGGGCTCGCCGGACAGCACCCGCACCTTGCAGGTACCGCAGAAGCCCTGTTGGCACGAGTACGCGATATTGGGCTTCTGTTCCTTGACTGCGGTCAACACGGAGGCATCGGCAGCCACGTCGAGCACGGCTCCACTGCTGATCAGCTGCACCTCGAACGGTGTGCCATCGAGGATCGGCGGCGGACCGAAGCGCTCGAAATGCAATGCGGTGGCAGGGCACTGGCGGAAGTCGCGGCGGACGGCGTCGAGCATGGGGGTAGGGCCGCAGCAGTAGACGGCACCGCCTGCGGGCGCGCGCTGGAGCAGTTCACCCTCGGTGGGGTACCCGTGCACGTCGTCGGTCCGGACGAACACGCGATCCGATTCCCAGCTCTCGATCTCGTCGAGAAAAGGCATCGTGTCCCGGGAGCGACCGCAGTACACGAACTGCCAATCCATCCCGAGAATCCGTGCGGCACGGACCATCGCGATGATGGGGGTGATGCCGATGCCGCCGGCGACGAACAGCGCGCTGCCCTCGGCGACGAAGGGAAAGCCGTTCCGTGGGCCACGTACGGTGACCTCGGTTCCGGGCTCGAGTGCATGCATCTCGATGGATCCACCTGCGCCGGTGGGGATTCGGCGCACGGCGATCCGGTAGCAACTGCGGTCGGACGGATCGCCGCACAGCGAGTACTGCCGACGGCGACCCGACGGCAGATGTAGATCGAGGTGGCAACCGGGATGCCAAGTCGGCAGCTGCTCCCCCGTCGGCGAGGCGAGGGTCAGAGCGGCGACGTTCTCGTCCTCGGCGATGATCTCCCGGTCGACGACCACCAACCGCAGCGCGGAATCGGGATTGTGGCCGGCTACCGCGTCGTCGTACTCCTTGCCGGCAGTCGCATGCATGTAGCCGTTGAGGAACGTTCCGAGCATCTGCATCGAGCGATCGGCGCGGGGGCGTCCGCGCAGATCCGGTGGCGCGTCCCTGGGCAACAGCCGCGGAACGCGACGCGTCGAGAGCTTCACCGCGCCGCAGCCTGTGCGGCCGGGGACGATGCCAGGTAGCGCACGGCCTGAGCCGTCGAGCCTTCCTGGCTCGGGTGATACGACTTCTTCAGGTAGCGAGACATACTGCGGCCGACGTGCGTCAGCGCCGGCAGCGTGCCGCGGCGAACAGACTTGCGCCACAGGGCCGATCGGGGCTTGCGGACCGACTTCGGGGCGCTCTGCAGCTCGGGGTCGTTCTTCATCAGGAAGATGATGCCGCGCATCCAGATGTACCCCATCAACGGAACGACCACGACGAACGTGCGCAGGCGACGTACCTCGCGCTTGTCGAAGTAACGAAGGGTGTCGTACGCAACCGAGCGGTGTTCCACTTCCTCGGCACCGTGCCACCGCAGCAGATCGAGCATCGTCGGATGGATGCCGGCGCGGTCGAGACCGTCGGCATTGAGTACCCAATCACCGAGGAACGCCGTCACGTGCTCGATGGCCGCGATGAGGGCCAGCCGCTCGACGAGGTTGTTCTTCGATCGCAGACTCGTCACCGAATCCGATCCGAGGACCTTGCCGAAGGCCCATTCCATCTGATCGGTGAACGGAGTGGGGTCGAGTCCGTTGTTCTGCAGATGCACGAGGACGCCGGTATGAGCCTCGGCGTGTACGGCTTCCTGGCCGATGAAGCCGATGACGTCGTCGCGCAGCTTCTCGTCGTCGATGTAGGGCAGGGCCTCTTTGAACGTGTCGACGAACCAGTGTTCGCCGGCCGGGAGTAGTAGATGCAGCACGTTGAGGACGTGCGTGGTGTACGGATCGCCGGGCACCCAGTGCATCGGCAGATCGCTCCAGTCGAACTTGACGTTCCTGGCCTGAAGCATCACTTCGCCCGGGTCCGATGCGACGGCGTTGCGCTCGTTCATCGAGTCGACCTCCTCCACGTCCGCGATGTGGCCGCTGCCACAGTGCGCGACTTAGTATAAACACCGGTTACAGGTAAAAGGAACCATGTCGGCTGACAGTGAGAGACTCCTGTGATGACCGACCCCTCCCCAGCGGCAGTTCCTTCGAGCACCGTCCCCGTCACCTGGCCCACCGAGTGGCCCGTCGATGTGCGTCGAATCGCGGACGCCACAGTCGATGCCCTTGCTGCTGTCGTGGCGCAGGATCCGATCGCGTTCGACGAGGCCGTCGAACTATTGGACCGCTCGGACGCGGCCAAGGCCGGGAACGTGCATGCGGAGATGGTACGGAGTTTGCTCGAAGAGGTATACAGCGATGGCTTGACGGGGGAGAACGTCCAGGAAGTACTCGGCCGAACCGTCCGCGGAGCCGACTGGCTCCCGAGCGTGGACATCGCCGGATTCGTCGAAGTGCTCACCGGCGCGCTGGGTGTGACGGACGTCGACGAACAATCACGTTCGCGGCCGCGTCCTGCGCACGCCCTGCTGGTGGTGGCGGATCTGCTCGCGATTCGGCGAAGCCGCGCCGAAACGTATGTGCGCCGCGCACTCGCCGAGATTCACCGCGCGCAGACGGTGGAGATGCCCTAGTGAGATCTTCGCCTGTATTGCTTGGACGGTAGAGAGGCGAAGAGAGCGCTACCAACGCGAGGGGCGTGTCGAGCTCGCAGTTGTGCAGGCGATGAGGGCGTTTCGGCCTACACAACTGCGAACTCGGCACTGGTCGGGGCTACCGATGCAGCAGATTGGCCCCGGCGACGATGGCCCGGATCGACGACAGGGTTGCGTCGGGCTCGATGGACATCGACCATTCGCGGCGACCGTCGTGCTCGGCCAGGACGAAGGTGGCGGTCTCGTCGCCGATGCGCTGCTGGTGGAACGAGAGGATCTCGATGCGGAATCCGGCGTCGTGGAGCATCGATGTCAACGCCTCGATCGGTCCGTATGTTGTTGCGGCACAAGCGAAAATGGTGTCACCGATACCGAAGGTGGCGTCGAACGACATCTTGCCCCCGGTGGCCCCAGTGCCGGACCAGGAGCCCAGCCGAAGAGGGCCGGTGGTGGGCGAGAAGCGGTCGACGAAGGCCGCCCACGACATGTGTTGCCCGGAGATCTCGTCGCGCATCGTGCGCGGCAGGGCGCAGCCGAAACGGGCATGGAACGGATCGGTGGCGTAGGTGGAAGCAAGTGAATTCATGAGGGTGGTCCTGGCGAATGTGAAGGGAGGACCGAGAGAGCACTACGACCCGCAGCGAGGGGTCGGTCCGAATCAGACCCCGCTACGGCGGCGTACTACGAGAATGCGCTTCACGGAGCCGACAGTAGCCCCGGCCTCGGGCGTCCCGCAAGTATCGAACGAATACGGATCTCTAGGACACGAGCTAGATGTCCGCATATATCGCACGATTCGTTGTAACTTTGGCCCCATGGACCCCGTGCGTAACCCTTACGCTCCCGGCGCAGGCCAGCGCCCACCCGAGCTCGCCGGTCGAAAGAAGCAGCTCGACGCCTTCGACGTCGTACTCGAACGCATCACGCGAGGCAGGCCGGAACGCAGCGTCGTACTCACCGGGCTGCGCGGCGTCGGCAAGACGGTGCTGCTCAACCACCTCCGATCCGCGGCCATCGCGCGCGGCTGGGGCACCGGCAAGATCGAGGCTCGCCCCGACCAGGAACTGCGCCGGCCCCTGTCGTCGGCGCTGCACATGGCGGTACGCGGCATTGCGGCCTCGCATCGAGACCCCGAACGCGTCGACGAGTTTCTCGGCGTCCTCAAGGCCTTCGCGCTGCGCGCCACCGCGGACAAGGGGATGCGCGAGCGGTGGCAACCGGGCATCGACGTCCCGGCGAAGACCGGCCGCGCCGACTCCGGTGACATCGAGATCGACCTCGTCGAACTGCTGCTCGACGCCTCCGCGCTGGCCGGGGACGTAGGTGTGGGTATCGCCATCTTCATCGACGAGATGCAGGACCTCGGTCCCGCAGACATCTCCGCACTGTGCGCGGCCTGCCACGAACTCAGTCAGGACACCGCGCCGCTGATCATCGTCGGGGCCGGACTACCGCACCTACCGGCTGTGTTGTCGGCATCCAAGAGTTACTCCGAGCGCCTGTTCAGCTACCACCGAATCGGCAGGCTCGAGCGAGCCGCAGCAGATCTCGCGTTGATCGCGCCGGCCGACCGCGAGGACGTCGAATTCACCCCCGAGGCACTCGACGCGCTCTACGCAGCCGCCGATGGCTACCCCTACTTCGTGCAGGCCTACGGCAAAGCGACCTGGGATCTCGCCGCCGTCAGCCCGATTTCCGCCGAGGACGTGCGTGTTGCCGCTCCGACGGCTGAGGAGGAACTGGCCGTCGGATTCTTCGGTTCGCGCTACGAACGCGCGACGCCCGCCGAACGCGAATACATGCGCGCGATGGCCGAACTGTCGGTGGACGACGGTTCGGTACCGACCTCGGCCGTGGCCACCGAGCTCAAACGCAAACCGGCATCACTGTCGCCTGCCCGGGACGGCTTGATCAAGAAGGGCCTGATCTACTCGGCCGAGCGCGGCACGATCGCGTTCACGGTGCCGCATTTCGGGCGCTACCTGAGAGCGCAAACCGACGAGCCCGCTGCGGTCTGAGGCGTCGACGCTACGACTGCGCCCGTGCCCCGCTCAGCTTGTCGAGGCGACGGACCGCGGTGCGATCGGTGCGGTCGACGTTGACGAGGCTCGGGTCGCCGTCGTAGAAGTCCATCAGGCGCTGATCCATCACCTTGCGCCACAAGGGCGGAACCATCGCGCAGAAGATCATCACCGCGTATCCGGCCGGGAGTTGCGGAGACTCGTCGACGGTGCGTAGTGCTTGGTAGCGGCGTACCGGATTCGCGTGATGGTCGCTGTGGCGTTGCAGGTGGTACAGAAACAGGTTGCTCCACAGGTGATCGCTGTTCCAGCTGTCGCGGTGCGAGGGCTTGGCGTAGCGACCGTCCGCACGCCTGGTGCGCATCAGGCCGTAGTGCTCGAGGTAGTTGGCCGCCTCGTACAGGACGATGGCGATGACGGCCTGAATCAGTAGGTACGGCAACACGATCCAACCGAACACTGCGATCAGTACCCCGAACAGAACGATGCTCATCGCGGCCGCGTTGAAAAGGTTGTTGCGCAGCGTCCACGGTGACGAGCCCGACCGCGCGAGTCGACGGGTTTCGAGATCCCAGGCCGAATGCAGACCGTGAAACATCGTGCGTGGCAGAAACTTCCAGAACGATTCACCGAATTTCGCCGACGCCGGATCCTCGGGGGTGGCGACGCGCAGATGGTGGCCGTGGTTGTGCTCGACGTAGAAGTGGCCGTACAGCGTCTGCGCCAGAGTGACTTTGGAAAGCCACCGCTCGACGTTCTCGCGCTTGTGCCCCAGTTCGTGCGCGGCGTTGATGCCGACGCCGCCGACGACGCCCACAGTGACGGCCAGGCCGATTCTCTCCGGTGTGCCGAGTGGGCCGTGGGCCCACAGGTAACACGCGGCCACGAGTCCGGCGTACTGCAGCGGGAGGAAGAGGTAGACGCACCACCGGTAGTACTTGTCTTTGTCGAGTGCTGCGAGAGCCTCGTCGGGTGGATTGCTGCGGTCGACGCCGGCGAACTTGTCGACCAGGGGCAGCGCGATGCCCATGATCATCAGCCCGAGTGCCCAGAATGCGCCGGGTCCGAGGAGTGTCACCAAGCCCCACGCCAGGAACGGGCTCAGCGGAATCGTCAGGCCGAGCGGCCAGAGATAACGCTTGGGATCGCGCCACGTCGGCGAGGCCCCTGCGGCGTCCTTGTCGGGCATGCGTGAACTCACTCCTGATCTTCGAGGCTGCCCACGCGGTACGAGGGGGTGCGGTGGTGGTCTGTCACAAGTACATCGCCACGCCTCTGAGGATAGTTACCTAGACGAATCTGTGGGGTTCGAGCGATGGGCCGTCGAAGGCGTCGCGGTCCTTGTACGGTGACCGAATGCAGCATGTCGAGTCGTCGTTCGCCGGGGTACACGGAACTCGCATCGTCTACGACGTCTGGACCCCGGACGTCGCCGCCGATAATTCGCCCACCGGCGTTCTGGTGCTGGCCCACGGCCTGGCGGAGCACGCAGGACGGTACCGACACGTGATCGAGCGGCTCGGCTCGCTCGGCCTCGTCGTCTACGCACCCGACCACCGCGGGCACGGGCGATCCGGTGGCAAACGAGTCTCTTTGGCGAAATGGTCGGACTTCACCGACGACCTGCACACACTGTTCTCGATCGCGGCGGAGGAGCACCCCGGCAGCCGCACCTTCCTCCTCGGACACAGCATGGGCGGTGCCATCGCACTGTCCTACGCCCTCGACCATCAGGGTGATCTGGACGCACTGATGCTGTCCGGGCCTGCGGTCAACCCGTCCGTGGGCCAGCCGAAAGCGTTGGTCGCGGTCGGTGCAGTCCTCGGCAGGTTCCTGCCGTCGCTGCCGGTGCTGAAACTCGACCCCAACGACGTCTCCCGCGACAAAGCCGTCGTCGACGCCTATGTCGCCGATCCGCTGGGCTATCACGGCAGCGTCACGGCCGGGCTCGCTGCAGCGTTGTTGCAGGAGAGTCGTACGTATCCCGCCAGATTGCCGTCGCTGACCATTCCGGTGTTGCTGCAGCACGGAACCGCAGACCGGTTGGCCGACGTCTCGGGCAGCGAGCTGATCGCCGAGCTGGCGGGATCCGAGGACCTGACCTTGAAAACCTACGACGGGCTGTTCCACGAAGTCTTCAACGAGCCGGAGCAGGAACGCGTGCTCGACGACCTGATCACGTGGTTACGTCCGCGGGTCGGCGGCGGGGCTGTAAGTTCCTGACGGGTCCAGCGGAAGAACGGGGTTACGACCATGGCCAGACGAGCGCTCGTATTGGGCGGCGGCGGTGTAGCGGGCATTGCGTGGCAGACAGGCGTCCTTCTGGGACTGGCCGAGGCCGGGGCCGATGTCAGCGACGCCGAGATGTTGCTCGGAACGTCGGCCGGTTCTTCGGTGGCTGCTCAGATCTCGAGCGGCACCCCGGTGTCGGAGTTCTTCGAGCGTCAGGCGGACGAGTCGAAGCAGGACAACGAGCCACACGCCGAGGCCACCATCGACGAGCTCGTCACCATGTTGGCCCGAGCAGCCCAGAACTCGGACGGCAGCGCGCTCGACACCCGCAGGCGCATCGGCGCCGAAGCTCTGGCGACAGCGACGATCAGCGAACGGGAACGACGAGCCATCATCGCCCGTCGACTGACGAAGCACTCGTGGCCCGACCGTGATCTGCGGATCGTCACCGTGGACGCCCTGACGGGGCGCCATCGAGTACTGGACCGGGGATCGGGCGTCGAGCTCATCGACGCCGTGGCCGCGAGTTGCGCTATCCCGGGCATGTGGCCGCCGGTGACGATCGGCGATCACCGCTACGTCGACGGCGGTATCCGTGCGAGCGAGAACGCCGATCTGGCGGTGGGTTTCGAGAAGGTGCTGGTGCTCAAGGTCGGCGCACTCGACCTGGAAGGCGACCCCTTCGAGGTCGAACGGGGAAAATTGGTCAAGGGCGGCTCGAAGGTGGAAGTGATCGTTCCCGACGCGGCTTCGTCGGCTGCGATCGGACCCGACCCCACCGACATCGCCGTGCGCGCAGCGGCGGCAACAGCGGGCCGGGCGCAGGGCACCGCCATCGCCGAGCGTATCGCCGAATTCTGGGTGGGCTGAGACCCGCGAACGGGACTCAGCCGAACAGGGCCGCGCCGTTGCTCCAGCACACGGCGCGGACCCACTCGTCACCGAGTCCGAGACGGCTCACCGCCTGCAGCGAGTCCAGGTAGGGGTACGGGATGTTCGGGAAGTCGCTCCCGAACAGAATGCGATCCTGTAGGTCCAACAGCCGCGGCATCTCGTGCCGGGGAAACGGCGCAGCGGCTTCGGAGAAATCCGTGAAGGCCATGGTGGTGTCCAGACGTACGTTCTCGTATCGATCGGCCAGATCGAGAAAGTCGACGTACTCGGGCATGCCCATGTGCGCGACGATCAGCGGTAGCGTCGGAAACCGCTGCAGCAGAGCGGCGATCGGCTCGGGGCCGGTATACGAGCCGGGTGCCGGTCCGGAGCCGCAGTGGATGACCACCGGAATCTGCGCATCCGAAATGGTGCCCCAGACGCCGTCGAGCAGCGGGTCGTTGGGCGAATAGTTCCCGACCTGAATGTGCGACTTGAAGATTCGGGTTCCGTTCGTCACCGCCTGCTCGACGTACTGCGTTGCTCCGTCCTCGGGATAGAACGTGGCAGTCTGCAGGCAATCGGGGGTGCGAGCCGCGAAGTCGGCGCCCCAGGAGTTCAGCCAGGCCGCCATCGCAGGTTTGTGCGGGTAGATCATCGACGTGAATCGCTGCACGCCGAACCCTCGAATCACCTGCAGCCGCCGGTCTTCGGCGAAGCGGTACGAGATGGGCCAGACGCTGCCCGTCAGCGGGCCTGCGCTGTCGAAGTAGCTCCATACCTTGTCCATCACGTTCTTCGGCATGAAGTGCGTGTGGACGTCGAACAGACCGGGCAACGCCAGCTCGGTCCAGAACGCGACGATGCGTTCGGTCTCCTCCGCGAGTTCGGCGTCGGAGCGAGGGTGCTCAGCGTGCGACATGCGCGTCGAACCACTCGAGGGTCTTGGTCCACGCGTCGCCTGCGGCTGCGGCATCGAACACGGCAGGGCGGTCGTCGCAGTGAAAGCCGTGCTTGCCGTGGGGGTATCGGGTGATCTCGGTGCCGACCGGTGCCGTGGCGGTGACCTCCCGCAGTGTCTCGACGTCCTGGAACGGAATGCCCTCGTCCAGATCTCCGAAGAAGCCGTGCCACGGTGTCTGGAGGGCGTCGCCCACCGAGGCCATCGCGGGAAAACCGAAGCGGCCCTTCGTGATTCCGCCACCGTAGAACGTGGCGGCCGCACCGAGTTGCCGTCGAACCGCGGTGTGGAAGGCCACGGTCCCGCCCATACAGAAGCCGACGATCGCGATGGACGAGGGCTCGAACCCCAGTTCGGCCAGCGCACTCGCCGCCGCGTCCACGTCGGAGTCCACCTCATCCGCCTCGAGTTTCCCGATGGCCGCCATGGCGGAATCCATATCCGAGTAGTCGAGCACGCTCACACCTTCCTGCCGGTGGAACAGATGCGGAGCCACGGCTACCCAGCCTGCGGCCGCGACCCGGTTGCAGACGTCGACGATGTGGTCGGTGACCCCGAAGGCTTCTTGGATGACGATGACGCCGCCGCGGGCGGTGCCGTCGGGCGAGACGACGGTGAGGGGAGTGGTGTTCACCCCTCGATTGGAGCACATCACCAGGAGTGGATGCCGGTAGCGGCGGTGAGTACGGCAGTTTTGTACCGTGGCAGGCAGGGAACGATCCCGACCGAGAGGACACTTCATGCGCGCGGTACAGATCTCCAGTCTCGATGGACCCGATTCGGTGACCGTTGCCGATATCGACGAACCCACCGCGCGTGATGGGTCGGTGGTCATCGAGGTCAGGGCCGCGGGCGTCGCGTTCCCCGACGCGTTGCTCACCCGTGGGCTGTACCAGTACAAGCCCGAGTTGCCGTTCGTTCCGGGCAGCGAGATCGCCGGCATCGTGCGGTCGGCTCCGGCGGATTCCGGCTTCTCGGCCGGAGACCGCGTGGCAGCGTTGACGGGGCTCAGCGACGGTATGGCAGAAGTCGCCGTCGTCTCGCCCGACACTGTGTTCGCATTGCCCGAGTCCGTGTCGCTCACTGCGGGTGCCGGCTTGCTGTTCAACGATCTGACGGTGCACTTCGCGTTGCGCGAGCGCGGCCGGTTGGCGCAGGGCGAGACGGTGTTGGTGCACGGCGCGGCGGGCGGGATCGGAACCTCCGCTCTGCGAATGGCTCCGGTGCTCGGGGCAGCACGGGTGATCGCAGTGGTGAGCTCGGCAGCCAAGGCCGACATCGCGCGAGCCGCCGGGGCCACCGACGTCGTACTGGTCGACGGCTGGAAGGACGCGGTCAAGGAGCTGACCGGCGGCCGTGGCGTCGACGTGGTCGTCGATCCGGTGGGCGGTGACCGGTTCACCGACAGCATCCGTTCGCTCGCGCCGTCGGGCCGAATCCTGGTGCTGGGCTTCACCGGTGGCGAGATCCCGACCGTCAAGGTCAACCGGTTGCTGCTCAACAACGTCGATGTCGTCGGCGTCGGCTGGGGTGCATGGTGGATGACGCGCCCGGGCTACCTGGCCACTCAGTGGGCCGAGATCGAGCCACTGCTCGCGGACGGTTCGCTCGTGGCTCCCGAGCCGTCCGTCTTCCCCGTCTCCGACGCGGCAGCAGCGATCGCCTCGCTCGAAAACCGAACGGCAGCAGGGAAAGTGGTTCTCGACTTCAGTCTGTGATCGGGTGCGCGGGCTGCCGGATCACTCCGGTAGCTCGATGCCCCGTGCCTCGGACAGCGCCGCGATCTCGGCGGGAAAGACGTTCTTGAACACGAACGGGTCGGTGCCCAACGCCCAGTTCGGTGCGAGTTCGATGGCATACCTCTCGAAGTAGCCGAGCTGCTTGGCCACCAGGATCAGCTCCTCGGGGCTCGACGTCTTGTACTGCTTGCCCATGCCGACCAACGCCCGGATGAAGTCCGCCAGGCTGAAGTGGGCGAGGGTGGCCGAGAGCATCGGCGCGAACACCGACTGCAGAATCGCGCCGACTTCGGCGTCCGAACCCATCTGCGGGGCAACGATTCCCAGACGTTTGACGGTACCGGCGAGGCGGGTGAAGTCGCCGTCGATCACCGTGGCGTGGAAGAGGTCGAGCAACAACGCGCGCCACTGCTCGTCCACCTCGCCCATGACGCCGAAGTCGAGAAAGGCCACTCTGCCGTCGTCGAGCACCCAGACGTTTCCCGCGTGCACGTCGCCGTGGAACAGGCCGTGCAGTACCAGGGCCTCCATCCAGACCTTGGCGGCACGGCGGACGATCAGCTCCGATTGCTCACCGGGCCGGTACCGGTCCAGCGGCGAGCCGTGCATGCGTTCCATGCAGATCACGCGTCCACCGCAGTAGTCGAGAAACACCTCGGGTGCGGTGACGTGCTTGTTGTCGCCGAATGCCCCGATTGCACTGCGAAAGCTGTGCTGTCGCTTGGCTTCCACTGCGCTGTCGAGTTCTGCGAACGTCGCGGCGTGCAGGTCGACGATGATGGCCGACGCGTTGGCCGTGGCGAAGAACGGAATGAACTTCTCGAGACCGCGCGCGATGAGATATGCGATTCGCAGGTCGATCTTCATGCGATGGTAGATGCCTCGCCGCTGCACCTTCATGACCACTTCGCGGCCGTCGTCGCGGCGCACGCACAGGTGTACCTGGGCGACCGACGCCGACGAGAGAGGTACGTCGTCGAACGAGGAGAACAACTCCTCGACGCTCCGGCCCAGGTCTGCCTCGATCACCGCGCGGGCCTGCGACCCGGGAAACGGCGGCACCTCGTCCAGGCATCGCAGACAGGTGTCGGCGAGGACCTTGGGAAACAGTCCGGGCGACGAACCCATCAGTTGCCCCACCTTGACGAAGGTGGGGCCGAGCACGAAGAACGCGTCGACGACGGCTTTGGAGGCGTGAACCGGCCAGCCGCGCCGCGGCGCACGAACCCAGCGGCCGACTGCGATGAACTGAAAGTACGTCAGCACCGATCCGATCACGATCAGTCGCAACAACTCTCGTATCCCGAAGGTCTTCAGCTCGGGTGCCGGCTTCGGCGTCGTGTCGTCAGGTGTCATGCGTGCACTCCCGCCGACACGCGTGCGGCCGAGGCTTCGAGTCGGGCCAGCACCCGGTCGAATCGTGTGGCATCGTCGAAAGCCCTCGCCAGCACCAACGCCCCCTGGATCCCGGCGACGATCTCTTCGGCCAGTTCGGCCGCCGCGTCGCCGTGTCCGAGCCGCTGCAGCACCGGAGTGAGTGCCTCGATCCACTGGGTGAAATGCGCGGCGACACGGCTGGAGAAGGTGGCACGCTCGAGCCCGAGCGTGAACGCGCCGAACAGGCACACCAGGCGATTGGATCGAAAATAGCGGGCGGTCTGCTCGAACATGTCGTGGGTCGTCGACGCCGCGTCGTCTCCGTGCCGCAGCGGCTCGAAGACGTTGTGGTGGAACCACAGCTCGACGTCGTCGAGGACTGCCTCGGCCATTTCCTGCTTTCCCCGCGGAAAGTAGTGGTAGAGACTGCCTTTGCCGAGTCCGGTGCATCTGCTGATGACCGCGAGGGACGACCCGTCGAACCCGTGGTCGCGGAACACTCCTGCGAGTATCGGCACCACGTCGTGGCGATCGCTCATGAGCCGGTACTGTACCAATCGGTACAAGCCCGGTGCATCGGGGTCGCCGGGAGTGGAGCCTGCAGAATGACCCATCGGGTATCGGGCAGTGAATACTGCAGTGGTGAAGCGATCGACAGTTCTGGCCGCCGCGGCGTTCGTCGTCGGTGGGTGTACCTACCTCGCTGCCGAAGCGATTTCGGCGCTGGGCTGGACCGACCGACCGTACAGCTACGCGCGCAACAACATCAGTGACCTCGGCATCCCAGATCTGTCGCCGCTGCATACGGTGATGAATGCCGGCTTCGTGGTCGACGGCACGCTGTTCGTTCTTGCCGGCCTCGGATTGTCGGTGTTGTTCGAGGGGCGAGCGCGCTGGATCGTGCTGGGCACGTCGGTCGTGCACGGCGTCGGCAGCATCGTGGTCGGGCTCGCGCATGCTTCGGTCGACGGAGCATCGACTCCGCATGCAGCGGGCGCGGGTATGGCGATCATCGGTGGAAACCTGGTGCTCCTGGCTGCAGGCCGGTACGGCGGACGCGTCGGCGCACCTCGGTGGTACACGGCGGCCAGCGCCGTCGCCGGTGTCGCGGGGCTGGCCGGTTTCGCATTGTTTCTCGCCGATACCGGCATCCTCGGCGGTGGAGCGTTCGAGCGGATTTCCGTCTACACCATCATCGGATGGGAGATCGTCACCGGTGCAGCACTTCTCGCGCGGGCCCGGCTATCGAAAGTTCGGTGATTCCTTGGCGAGGAAGGCCCGTACGCCCTCTCGGCCGTCGGCCGACTCGAAAGCTTCCTCGAACACCGGCAGTGCGCGTCGTGCCGGTTCGTGTGGTGACTGCCCGAACGTGAGCGCGAGAGCGCGTTTGTTCGCGTGCACGGCCGAGCGGGACTTGGCGGCCAGCACGTGTGCCAGGTCCAGTGCCACCGACAAGGACCCACCGCGGGGAGCCACTCGATTGATCAGACCCCACTCCAGTGCGGTTTCGGCAGAGATGGGCTCGCCGAGCAAGACGAGTTCGGCTGCGCGCGACTGACCCACGCGCCGTAATGCACGCATGGTGCCGCCACTGCTGGGGACGAGCCCCAGATCGATCTCGGGCAAGCCGAGGCGGGCACCCGCGTCGGCGACGACGAGATCGCAGCACAGCGCCATCTCGAGCCCACCGCCCAGGGCGAACCCGTCGATGGCTGCGACCGTCGGGAGCGGTAGGTCGGCCAGTAATTCGAGGGTCGCGTTCTCGACATTGCTCTTGCGTTCGAGGACGTCGCCTGCCGCCTGCATCGCGGGCATTTCGGAGATGTCCGAACCGGCACTGAACACCCGGTCGCCGGTGAGCACGACGGCCCGGACGGAGGAGTTCTCGGCCAGCTCGCGAAACATCGCCCGCAGACGTCGCGTCGCAGACTGGGTCAAGGCGTTCACCGGAGGGTTGCTCAGCGTGATCTGTACGACCGCCTGGTGTGGAAAAGACAGGACGGGTGACGACTCGGTGGGCATGAAAGAACCGTAGAGCGTTGACCTGGCGATTGGGAGTCTGCCACGACGGCATGTACCGTGGGTATCACCCGACGCGGGGTGGAGCAGCTCGGTAGCTCGCTGGGCTCATAACCCAGAGGTCGCAGGTTCAAATCCTGTCCCCGCTACTACGAAGATCAGGCCCGGCACCGATGGTGCCGGGCCTGATTTCTTTTCTGGGTTCGCCGGGCTGGCTCCGGTCAGGGCTGAAGTCTGAATTGCACGACGGCCGTGACGTTTTCGATCGCGTCGTCGAGTGCCTTCAAGCGCGACGGGGCGTCCGGTGCCGACAGGATGTCGAGTCGGTCGGACTGGCCCATCGGGATCAACGAGGCCAGCGACCACATCTTCTCGGCCGCCGAAATCGGGAGGCTCAGAAAATCCGGAACGCCCGGCGTCACGATGTCCCCGGAGGATTCGAGCCGACCGATCAGTTCGTACAGATCCTCGACCTTGGCCCAGGTAGCGGCGAATTGCGTGTCGGCGATGACGGCATCGACGTCTGCGTCGGGCCATGCGCGGACGTCGGCCAGTGGGTAGGGGTCGTCCGGGAGCCACGCGTCGATGCGGATCCGTTCGCCGCCGACGCACTCGAGTAGATACCTGCCGTCTCCGATGGCCTCGTGACCGATGATGTGGGCAATCGTCGCCACATCGTGTCGGACGTCGCCGCCGCCTGCCTCGTGCCCCCGGGCAATGAGAACGACGCCGAAACGGGGATCGTCCATCTTCAGACAGTCCTGTACCAGTGCCTGGTATCGAGGCTCGAAGATGTGCAACGGGAGACGTTCGCCCGGCAGCAACACGCTGCCGAGCGGGAACATCGGGATGACGCTCACGGGCGCTGCAGCGGCATGGCTGCCGGGGTGATCTCCGTCGGCGCGCCGGTGTCCGCGTCGCTCGAGTCGGTGTGGTTGGCGGCCAAGAACTCGTCCAGCAGCCGGAAGAGGAAGTCCGGCTCGTCGAGCTGCGGGAAGTGGCCGGCGTCGGGAAAGATCTCGACGCGACTGTTGGGTACCTCGCGTCGGATGTTGTCCGCATGCTTGGCGGGAATCATGCGGTCCTTGCCGCCCCAGATCAGCAGCGAGGGAATGGACTCGAACTTCTCGAAATGTTGCTTGGCACTGACGGTTTGGCCGCGAGGACCCACGACGGCCCGCGTCGACGCCAGAAATGCCTCCCGCGTCGATCGGTCTGCGACCGATCGGAACGAGCGCCACGTCTCGGCCATGCTGGGGCCGGGCTCTACCGGAACCCCCCACTTGCCCAGTCGAGCCAGCACACCTTCGGTGTTCCTGCGGAACCAATCCGAGGCCAACATCGGAAGCACCAGTTCGCTGCCGGGTAGCGTCGCGGCTTTGAGTAGCAAGCTGACCTCCGGGCCGAGCCCGCCGCTGCTGACCAGCACGAGGCGATCGACCCGTTCGGGAAAGAGGTACGTCATCTGCATGACGATGCCGCCGCCGAGCGAGTGGCCGACCAGTGGTGCCGAGTCGATGTTCAGGTACTCCATCAGGTCGCGGATGGTGGCCGCGTGCGAACTGAGCGAATAGTCGCCGGACGGTTTGTCGGAGTCACCGTGCCCGAACAGGTCGGGTGCGATGACCCGATACCGGTCCGACAGTCGCTCGATCTGCGGGCCCCAGGACTTGTGCGATCCGAGCAGCCCGTGGACGAGAATCACGGGCGGCCCGTCGCCGATATCGACGTACCGCAAGACGTCCTTGTGTAGTTCCACCGACTGCAGTTCGTACGATGCGCTCATGGTCGACCTCCCTGTCTCGGTTCGGGCCGGTGGCTCGGCTAATTAGCCGTCCGGCACAAACGTACAAGCTGTGCCGCCACCGCGACAGGCCGTCGCGGGTGATATTCCCAGTCAGCGCGCGTTGTCGACGGTGTCGTCGATGATGTCGGCCAGTTCCTTCGCCATCGGTCCGCGCAACATGTTCGCGTGGTGGCCGGTGATATCGACGAATGTCAGCTCGCCGTGAGCGACTGCTCGCCACGACCGGAGGTCCTTGACGTTCTCGGTGGTGCGAACCACAGTCATCGACCCCGACCACGGAGTCGGCACATGCTTGTTCAACGCCACGTACCCGATGCTGGCGAACACCAACCATTCCATGGTCGTCGGATACCGCAACAGCCCAGCGAATTGCATACGCAGCCACAGCGCAGCCGTACCGGCACGGCCCAGATGGAAGCCGGCGTCTTCTCTGGTCGGTGCGGGCGGCGCTGCCGGGACAGACGTACCCCCGGGAAGCCGGTCCAGGAGATGACGGAACAGCCGGGTGTCGAGAAGTAGCAGATGCGGGGTACCGACGCCGGAATCTCTGATCTTCTCTGCCATCGCGATGGCGATCCAGCCGCCGAGCGAGTGGCCGACAAGATGGAACGGGCCGTCGGGGGCCACCGTCCGGATCGCGTCGACATACCGTGCCGCAGTGGCTCTGATGGTCCGGTCCGGTCGCCCGCGTGTGCCTCGGCCGTGTGCCTGCAGGGCATAGACGGGACGGTCTGCGTCGAGGTGCTTGACCAGATCGAGAAACGCCATCGCGCCCACGCCGGCACCACCGATCAGGAAGATCGGAGCTCCGGTACCCCCGGTGCGCAGCGGGACCAGAACGTCGTGGACACCGGACGAGCTCCGACGTGCGGCGGCGGTGTCGCGAAGCCGAGCGTCGACGGTGGTCGCCAGCGTTCGCACGGTGGTCGACGCGAACACGTCCTGCGGATCGAGGTCGATCTTCAGGTTCTCGCGCAAGTGGGCGAGCATCGCCGTCATGGTCAGCGAGTTGCCACCGAGTTCGAGGAAATCCTCGTCCCGCCCGATGGCGTCCAGTCCGAGTGCAGTGCGAGCGGCCTCCGCGACGATGTATTCGGTGGGGCCGACCGCGGTGCGTTCGACGCGTCGGTCGGACGGCTCGGGCAGTGCTCTGCGGTCGATCTTGCCGCGTTCGTTGCGGGGCATGGCGTCGAGCGCGACGAGGTGGGTGGGCACCATCCATTCCGGCAGGGTTCGGCGCAGGGCGGCCCTGATGTCGGCCTGGCTCGCCCGGACGGTGCGGTCGGAGCAGATGTACGCGACGAGGTCGGTATCGGTGCCGGATCTCCTGCCGATCACCACGGCATCGTCGATGTTCGGCAGCGCGCGCAGTGCTGCCTCCACCTCGGCCGGTTCGACGAGGTAGCCGCGTACCTTGACTGCGTCGTCGATGCGCCCGGCGAGCTGCAATGTTCCGTCCTGATCGAACCGGCCCAGGTCGCCGGTGCGGTAGCGGAACAGGCCGTCGCCGAGGGCGGCGAATTTCTCCGAGTCCACGCCGACATCCTCGAGATAGCCGTCGGCCAGGCACGCCGACGTGACGCGCACCTCGCCGATGACGTCGGGTTCGCACGGGGAGCCGTCAGCAGCAACGACCTCGACGAGCTTTCCTGCGACGGGAGTGCCCGCGGGCAGAAAGCCGGACGGTAGCGCACGGTCGAGGGGGTACTCGCTGAACGCGACGGCCCCGGCCTCGGTGGTCGCGTACCAATTGACGAGTGTGGCGCGGTTGTCGGAAGCCAGGCGGAAGCGGCGCGCGTCGTCGGCGTGCAGAGATTCTCCGTACGTGGTGACGACGCGCAGCGTGGGTACGGTGACCTGGCCCGCGACGGCGCGCAGCAGCGACGACGAGCAGTGCAACGTGGTCAGCGAGTGCTCCGATACCCACTCTGCGATGCTGCCGACCGTGCCGGATCGAGGGTCACGGCAATGAACGGTGGCACCGCTGAGCAGCCCGGCGAACAGAGTGTTCAGGCCCGCGCCGAAACTGACGGGAAGGGCATCGCCGACGCGATCGTGGGTGCCCAACCCCAGCGCGGTCGACACCTCGTACGCCTTGGTCAGGCACATGCGATGACTGAGTACGACGCCTTTGGGCGTACCGGTGGATCCGGACGTGTAGTTGATCACCGCGGTGTGGCCGCCCGAGACCGTCGGCAGCGGTACGCAGGAATCGACCGCTGCGTCGACGGTCGCCGAATCGAGGGTCGAGGCCTTGGCCTGTTCGACGATGCGGTCGCGGCGCTCGTGGGGGAGTTGCGGATCCAGCGGAACCAATGGATGGCCTGCGGCGATGACGGCCAGCATCAGCACGATCGAGTCGACCGACGCGTCCGCCTCGACGGCGACGGGGCGATGATCGGACGGGCGCAGGGCAGCAATCTTGCGGGCCTGCGAGTACACGCGATGCAGCAGCTGGTCGAAAGTCAGTGACGTCCCCGCCGCGTGCAACGCGGCCGCATCCGGCATGGCGTGGGCTACCTCGCGGTAGCGCGCCATCAGCGTGTCGCGGCCGTCGGGACGACACAGCGGGGCGAGCGCGGATCGTGCCGGTACAGGTCCCGTCGACACAGCTCGGCTCGACACGGATACCGTCGGCACAGATCGGGTCGGCGCGTACGCGTCCTGAATCGTCATGATTCTCCTTGCACGAGCCCGACCCGCGAGGTAAAGGTTCGTTTGCGGTACACAAACCTACTTGAAGACTGTTTTACCACCCCTAAAGTAGACGCGGGCCGTCTTTCCGCGCAAGCCGAAAACCGGACATTTCGTAACGAACGGGTGTCGTTACGAAATGCCCGGTGTCGGGGCGACCCTGATCAGAGGTCGGCTATCGCCGACCCCGATCAGAGGTCGGCTATCGCCTCCAGCGGTTTGGTGCGCGCGGCCCGAACGGCAGGCCACAGAGCAGCCAGCACTCCGACCACCGCGGACCCGAGAAGCATTGCGACGACCTGCCCCCAGGGCACCGTCATGGCACCCAGGCCCTCGTCGCGCAGGGTCTGGACGAAGCCCCACCCGAAGGCGATGCCGAGGGCGACGCCGACGATGGCACCGAACAGGGCGATGAGCAGCGACTCGAGGTAGATGATGCGCCGCACCTGCGGTCGCTGCATTCCTATCGCCCTGAGCATGCCGATCTCGCGTCGACGTTCGACGACCGACAGCGCGAGGGTGTTGACGATGCCCAGCACCGCGATGACCACGGCCAGGGCGAGCAGTCCGTACAGCACCGCGAGCAGTGTGTCGATCTGCTGGCCTTGGCTGCCCTTGAATTCTTCGACGTCCTGTACCTGCACCACCACGGACGGTTTGGTCGCAGCCTCGAGGTCGGTGCGCAGCGTACCGAGGTCGGTTCCGGGCGCGGCTTTGACGAGGACCAGCAGATCCGACCGCGTGATGGACGGCGTCACCTTCTCGTAGATGTCGCCCGAGACGATCCAACTGCCGATCAGTGGGTTGTCGGTGAACACACCGGTGACGGTGACGGGAACCGAAGCTCCGTCGACGGAGTCGAACACGACCTGGGTGCCGATGTCCCAGCCCTTGGTGGACGCTTCGGTCTCGGACACCGAGAAGCCGTTGCTCTCGAGGTCTGCGGTGCCCCGAACCATGGACAGGTCGAGCAGCCCTTCCGGGGAGCCGTCGATGGCAGCGCCGAATTCTTCTTCTCCGGCGATCGTGACGAACACCGGATGCAGCACAGCGGTTCGTTCCACCCCGTCGACCTGTTGTGCGGCCGCCGTGGCTCCGGCCGGGACACCGATCGACTGTGGACCGGACAGGATGTAGTCGGCTTCGACGCCGGTGTCGACGAGTGAATCGACACTCGCCTTCGCCGTCGACCCGAGTACCCCGATGACGGTGACGAGCATGAGGCCGAGCATCAACGCGAATGCGGTGGCTGCCGTGCGGCGCGGATTGCGCACCGAGTTGGTTCTGGCCAAGCGACCGATCGCACCGAACGGCCGGGTGAGGACGGCCCCGAGCGCTCCCACGACGGGCCGTGACAACGACGGTGCGGCCAGGGCCGTGGCCACGATCGCCGCCACCGCGCCGACGCCGACGGTTGCTGCGGCAGCGCCGCCGGTCGACTGAGCGCCGATGACTATCGCTGCCGCTCCGGCAATACCCAGTCCGACGCCGATGAACGTCCGGGTTCGCAGGGTGTCGCCGGCGGACGCGAACTCCTCGCGCATTGCGGCCACCGGTGGAATCTTGGCTGCTCGCCGCGCCGGTGCGTAGGCGCTGAGGACGGTGACGATGATGCCCACCGCGAAGGCGACGACGACGGTGCGTGGTTCGAGGGCGAGTGGGCCCGACGGCAACCCGAGGTCGAAGGCATTGAGCAGAGCGCGCAATCCGTACGCCAGTCCGACGCCGCCGGCGAACCCCAGCACACTTCCGATGACGCCGACGACGACCGCTTCGAGTACGACCGAGCGACTGACCTGCCCACGGCTGGCTCCGATGGCGCGAAGCAGCGCCAGTTCGCGTACCCGCTGAGCGACGATCATCGAGAACGTGTTGTAGATGATGAACGTGCCGACGAGCAGTGCAATAGCGCCGAACGCGAGGAGGAAGTACGTGATGAACGACAGTGCCGACTCGACCTCGGCCTTGGTTTCGGCCTGGACGTCGGCAGCGGTCTGCACTTTCAGATCCGGGAACGCGGCGGCGATCTCGTCCCTGAGGTCGCTCTGCGTCTTGCCCTGTGCGGCGAGATCGTTGCCCGCGACGTCGATGTACTGCACGTGCGCACCGTCGGTGAACAACTCGTTCGCCTGGCTCTGCACAAACTGAACCCCGATGAAACCACCGGATTCTGTTGCAGTGGAATAGATTCCGGAGATCGTGATGTCGGTGATCCCCTTGGACGGCACGAGTACCTGGGTCGCGTCGCCCACCGTCAGGCCCGCTCGATCGGCACCACCTGCGTTGATCGCGACCTGGCCGGGCGCGGTGGGGGCCGAGCCGGAGACGAATGTCGCCGGATCGCCGAGCCGCTGCTCGTCCGGCAGGTAGGACTCGCCGATCGTCGGTGCTCCGCCGGATTGCACTGCGGCACCGTCTTTACCCAGCAGAACGAGTTGTCCTCCTACATACGGAGAGACAGCACGCACGCCGGGAAGCGCCGAGATGGCGGCGATGTCCTCGTTGGGTACTCCGCTCGATCGCGCATCCTCGGGGGCGACTCGAACGTCGGCTCCCTGTGCGGTGTCGGCGAACAGTGACGAGAACGTGCGCTGCAGCGTGTCGGTGAAGACGAACGAGCCTGCGACGAACGCGGTTCCGAGTACGACGGACAGAACTGTCAGTGCCAGCCGAACCTTGTGGGCGGCAAGGTTTCGCAGCGACACCTTACGCATGGGGTTGCCCGACGCGGCCCGCGTCGGGGCCTTGTCGGGATTCGATTTCTTGGCGACCGAGTGCGACATCAGTGGACCGTTTCCAGCTTCTTCATGCGCTCGAGGACGGCGTCGGCGGTGGGCGATGCCAGTTGATCGATGACAGCTCCGTCGGCCAGGAACACGACGCGGTCGGCGTAACTGGCCGCTCGTGGGTCGTGGGTGACGATGACGACGGTCTGATCGAATTCGTCTGCGGCCGTGCGCAGAATCGACAGCACCTCACCGGACGAGCGGGAGTCCAGGTTGCCCGTCGGCTCGTCGCCGAACACGATGTCGGGTCGACCGGCCAGTGCACGAGCGCACGCCACGCGCTGTTGCTGCCCACCCGAGAGTTCGCTCGGGCGATGGCCCAGGCGGTCGCGCAGGCCCAGTCGGTCGACGACGGTATCGAGCCAGCCCTGATCCGGGGTGCGTCCGGCGATGTCGAGCGGCAGAGTGATGTTCTCGAGCGCGGTCAGGGTGGGCACCAAATTGAAGGCCTGGAACACGAAACCGATTCGGTCCCTTCGTAACCCGGTCATCTCCTTGTCGGACAGCGCCGTCAGCTCGGTGTCACCGATCGTGACCGTGCCCGAGGACGCGGTGTCCAACCCGGCCAGGCAATGCATCAGTGTGGATTTGCCCGAGCCGGACGGGCCCATGATGGCGGTGAATTCTCCGCGGGCGAACTCGACGTTCACCCCGGACAGTGCGTGCACCTGGGTGTCGCCAGAACCGTAGACCTTCGATACGTCGACCGCACGTGCGGCAATGTCGCTCATGGGTGCCAGTGTTTCAGTGTTCGGGCCCGGTCGCTATCAGGGGAGACCCTGAACTCGACCCCTATGATGGGCGTCATGCGCATCGGAGCACATGTCCGCGACAGCAGCGACCCTCTGGGCACGGCCGAGACGCTCGGCGTCGACCTGGTCCAGATGTTTCTGACGGATCCGCAGAAGTGGAACAAGCTCACCCCGCACCCCCAAGGTGAGGCTCTGTTGACCGGAGACGTCGATGTGGTGGTGCACTCGTCCTATGTTCTGAACGTGGCGAGCCTGAACAATCGCATCCGAATCCCGTCCCGCAAAGCGGTCGTCGAACAGGCCGCAGCAGCTGCCGAGATCGGTGCGATCGGTTTGGTGGTGCACGGCGGTCACGTCCGAGAGGGCGAGGACACCGCCAAGGGAATCGACAACTGGCGCAAGCTGTTCGAGCGTCAGGCCGAGCAGGGTGGTTTCGGCGTACCGATCTTTGTCGAGAACACTGCCGGCGGAGACTCGGCGATGGCGAGGCGCTTCGACGACATCGCGCGGTTGTGGGACGCCATCGGGGAGTTCGGTGCCGGTTTCTGTCTCGACACCTGTCATGCGTGGGCCGGCGGCGAAGACCTGATCGACGTGGTCGATCGCATCAAGGCGATCACCGGACGAATCGACCTGGTGCATCTGAACAATTCGCGCGACGAGTTCGACTCTGCCCGCGACCGGCACGCGAACCTGGGCACCGGAACGATCGACGCGGACATTCTGACGGCCGTCGCGCTCGCCGCCGATGCACCGGTGATCCTCGAAACCCCGGCCGAGGGAATCGACGACGACGTGAGGCTGCTGAAAAGCCTGTAGCGAATCCGGCTGTTACGAGGGCACTGCCGTCAGCTCGGTGGTCGCTGCGGCCCACAGCCGGACCAGTTCGTCCATTCCCTCGATGCCGGTGGACCAGGTGATTCGGGCCGACACGAGCCCTGATTCCGTCTCGCCGATCGCGATGTCGATGGCGTAGCCGCTGGGCTCGCCATGGCCGGCGTCGGCTTCGGATACATCGTGGCGGAACAGAATCTGCGCTCCCGGGCGGCAGGCCAGCGCGGGGTAGTTCCGGGTCAGCGGGTAGTCGCGGCCACCGTGAGGTGCCGAGTCCAGCCGTCTGCAGACGTCGTCGACGAGGTACGAGGCGCGGGCGGATTCGGTGAGGGCGTCGACCGGAACGGCGGGGAGCCGGACGGGATGGACGAATCCGGTGTCGTCGACGTCGATATCGACCAGGACGCCCGACGACGAGCCTCGGCGGTTGTCTCGCTGCCACGTGGACACCGCAGATCCGAGCGCGGCGAGCAGCCGAGCGTCGAGCCGGAGGGTGTTCGCGGGAACGGGCAGCGTGACCGTGGTGCGCTCACGGAGCGGAGACGGCGTGACCTGCAGCGGACGTTCGGCCGGGGTCAGGACAGCGACCCAGTAGGGAACCTGTTCGGCGACCTCGGTGCAGAAGGTACGTCCGAGCTGAGCTGGGCTGATCGTCTCGCGATGGGCGAGTTTCAGCGGTGCGAACACGGTCACGCCGAGGAACCCCACTTCCGGTGAAGATTGTCCTAGCCTTACCTAATTCCCTCAGGCTAGCTCGAGTCCGGCCGGTGCGCCAGGACGCCCCCGTCGGATCCCGATTCCACCGCCCGGCGCAGTACGGGAACGCCTGGTGAGCTCGGTAGCGTTCCCGTCTCCAGGTCCTCGAGCAGGTCCTCGGACCAGCCGAGCAGACCCGTCACGTCGATCCGGTGCGGGGGCTCGACCTCGTAACCGATCAGGCGGTCGTGTCCTTGGCGGAGCAACGAAGCGGCACCTACGCGGTTTCCTCGCATCAGGTGCGTCAATCCGACGGCCAGTTGCGCGAGGCCCTGCCACAGCTCGCGTTCGTCCGGGACGCAGCTCTTCCACGTGCCCTCGAGTACCTCGTGGGCGTGAAACGGCATACGTGCGTCCAGGAATCGCTGCGCTTCGGTGAGGGCGGCGTCCGGTGGAAGACGGAGATCGTCGGGAACCCGGGGTGTTCCGGTACCGCCGCGGGCCAGCGGGCGGCCGAGGCCGTCGCGCGGCCGGGCGTTGAGGGGCTTGCCCTGCGGGTCGCGCTCGCGTTCGGCCATGGCGGTCACCCTAGTGGGGTGACCGCCATGGCCCACACGATGACGCGAGTGAGGTCATCGACGTGCGGACAGGACGGTCACCGACCCGAGTGCGATCAGCGCCGCCGCCGAGGTGGCGACCATCGTCGTCGAGACGGCGATCGCGTCGTTGCCCAGTGCACCGACGATCGGTGCGACGATCGCCCCGAGCCCGAACTGCGCGGCACCGAGTAGTGCAGCTGCGCCGCCTGCCGCTTCCCCGTGGCGGGACAGCGCCAGCGCGGGCGCGTTGGGCATGACGAACCCGACGGCCCCGAGTACGAACCACAGCGGGACGACGAACCCAGCCATTCCGCCGACCCCGGTGACCGCCAGGACGACCATGACCGCGCCGGCGACGACGCCGAAGGACAGCGCCGACAGGACGATCTGCACCGGTGCGAAGCGTCCCAACAGCAGGACGTTGAGCTGGGATGCACCGATCAGAGAGATCGCACCGGCCGCGAAGACGATGGCGAATTGTTGCTCGTCGAGGCCGAACTCCTCCTGCAGGACGAACGACGAACCGGCGACGTACGCGAAGAGTGCCGACATGGCCAGGGCAGCGACCATGACGAGGACGACGAACTGGGTGTCCCGCAGCAGCGATCGGTAGGTCCGCAGAACCGGCATGACGCCACTGGCCCGACGACGCTCGGGCGGCAGGGACTCGCGCAGCGACACGATTGCCAGCGTCATCAACGCCACGCCCATGATCGCCAACGCTGCGAACACGAGCCGCCAGGAACCGACGAGAAGTACCGCACCGCCGAGCGACGGTGCCAGCACGGGAGCGACGCCCATGACGAGCATCAGGCGAGACAGGACCGTCGCGGCGGCGCGCCCGCTGAACAGGTCTCGAACGATGGCCATGGCGACCACGGCAGCAGCAGCGGCACCGAGACCCTGAATCACACGCAGGCCGCCGAGCACGGCGATGTTGGGAGCAACGATGCAGGCGAGCGACGCCAGAATGTGCACTCCGGTGCCCACGATGAGGGGCAGTCGTCGGCCCATGATGTCCGACAGCGGCCCGATGACCAGCTGGCCGAGCGCGAGGCCGACCAACGTACCCGCGAGCGTGAGCTGCACTGCAGACGACGGGGTGTTCAGATCCTCGGCGATGGCAGGAAGTGCCGGCAGGTACATGTCGATGGTCAGTGGACCGAGGGCGATGAGCGCGCCGAGTACGAGGATCACCCGGAGGCGCTCGCGTGACGTCGGCTCGGTTGTAGGAGCCGACGTGCTGCTCTCGCGCGTGTCGGTCACCTGCGCGCTGGTTACGGATGTGTTCGATGCTGGGGCCACCCGAAGGTCAGCAGCGCAGGAGCTGATTCTGTTCCCGTTGCTGACTACAACTTTCGTGTCCTATGCCACCGCGTCGGACAGTCCGGTGAGTGTATCCACCTCGTGGCTGGTCAGACGCAGTGTCGGCGCGTCGAGCAGAGCCGGTACCTGGGCGAGCGAGCTCGCGCTCGCGATCGGTGCGGTGATGCCCGGTCGAGCGAGCAACCAGGCGAGAGCCACACTCGACAACTCGGCCGAGCGGGAATCGGCGATCTCCTGCAGGCCCTGCACCACAGCCAGGCCTGCCTCGGAGAAATAGCCCGTCGTCAGTCGCTCGCGCTGGGTACCGGCCAGATCCTCCCGGGTGCGGTACTTACCCGTCAGGAAGCCGGCGGCGAGGGAGAAATACGGAAACACCCCGAGGCCGTTGTCGACGGCGATGGCGATGGCTTGCAGTTCACCCTCGTAGTCGCGACGGGCAACGAGGTTGTAGTGCGGTTGCAGTGCGATCGGTGCCGCAAAACCGTTGTCTTTCGCCAGGCCCAGCCACTCGCGGACCCGCGCGGGGGAGTAGTTCGAGATGGCGACGTGCCGAACTTTGCCTGCCCGGACCAGGTCGTCGAACGCGGCCAGGGACTCGACCAACGGCGTCTTGTCGTCGTCGTAGTGGGCGTAGTAGACGTCGATGTGATCGGTCTGCAGCCTGGCCAGGGAGGCGTCGGCTGCGGCCCGAATGTTGCCCGGTGCCAGACCGCGGAACTCGGGATGCTGGCTCACCTTGGTCGCGAGAACGACGTCGTCGCGGTTGCCGCGGGCCGTCATCCATTTGCCGATGATCGTTTCGGATTCGCCGCCGGAGTTGCCGTCGGCGAACGCCGAGTACGAGTCGGCCGTGTCGACGAAATTGCCACCTCCTGCGGTGAACGCGTCCAGGATGTCGAAGGACGTGTCCTCGTCGCTGGTCCAGCCGAAGGTGTTCCCGCCGAGGGCAAGCGGAAAGATGTCCAGATCGGACGTACCGATAGCAACCACGAACTACTCCTTAGGTCGGCGAACAACTCGACTGTACGAGCAGGCCGGGATCAGTGCCAGGTGTGGTCCACCAGCGCGGTCCGTGGCCCGAATTTCGGCTTGGTCGCCTTGCCGCTGAGATACAGGAGCCGAATCGCGCGATGTCGATGTGGTGCCAAGGGCTGCAGATACTCGACCATCTCCGCGTCGTCGATCGGTCTGCCCAACAGCGACCACCCCACCACCGCGGCCAGGTGGTAATCGCCCACCGACAACGCGTCGGGATCCCCCAGGGCGCGCTGAGCGGTCTCGGCCGCGGTCCAGATGCCGACGCCCGGGATCGCGCGCAGCCTGCGTTGCGCATCCTCGCGCGTCATGTTCGACGCCTCCTCCAGGCGTCCGGCTGCGCGCGCGGCACGGACTATGGTCTTCGACCGAGCCGGGTCGACGTTGGCGCGGTGGTAGTCCCAGGACGGGATGCGTCGCCACACGTCGGCCGTGGGAAACACGAACATCGTCTTCGGGGTCGGGCCCGGTGCGGGGTCGCCGAACTTGCTCACCAGGTACCGCCACGAGCCGAACGCCGAAATGCCGTGTACGCGTTGCTCGATGATCGCCGGTATCAGTGCCTCGAGCACCAGACCGGTCCGGCCGAGGCGTAGGTGCGGAAGTTGTCTGTGTGCCTCGCGCAGAATCGGATGCTCGGGCGCGAAGCTCGAGGCGTCGTCGTCCCGGCCGAGCAGAGCCGGGGCAGCGTCGAGCAGTTCGTCGGCACCGGGTCCCCAGGCTCGCACCATGACGCTGCTCGGTGAGGCCTGCACCAATCGGTACGTGACCGGGCCGGAAATCATGCGCGACGTCCGCCACACGGCACCGTCCGGCGTGGACTCGTAGGTGGGGTCGCCGCGGCCCCGACGCAGCGGTGACAGGGACATTCGGATGTCGACGCGCTGCTCGAAGTCGACGAGGCGGGTGACGCCGTGATCGGTAGGGCCGGAGGAGGCGTTCTCGGTCATCGCTCGGGTCACCTCCGTCGCAGTCGTGGTCGGCCGGTTCAGTGTGTCCCTGCCAGGGCCATATTCAACACCCTTGCGCAGACACGGGTGAAAATATATTGGACGAATGCCCACATCACCGGATCGCGACGCAGTGCTGCGTGAGGGCCGCTCGTGTTTGTCCGCTTCGCCGAAGAACCGGCGGATCCTGGTGATCTCGGGTGCACGGGGCATCGGCAAGTCCACGGTTGCCAACACCATCGCGGACGAGGCGACAGCGCTGGGTTTCCGGGTGGTGGATCTGCCGTGCCTCGCGGGGCTGCTCGATGAGGGGCTGTTGGGTGATCTGGTGGCGGCAGACGTAGATGTGAAGCCGACGCTGCTGGTGATCGAGGACCTGCATCTGTTGCCCGCAGGCTCGCGCGACCGACTCGCTCGTGCGGTGAAGACGGCGGTACGTAGCCCGCATGTCCGGTGTATCGCCACGACCGTCGACACCGTCCCGCCGCCGTTGTGGCGGGAATTCGCCTTCCACCGTGTGCGACCGCTGCCCGACGACGCGGTGCGCGATCTGTTGAACGGAACGGAAACGTCAGTGGCGCAACGGCAATCGATCATCGAGCTGTCGCAGGGAAACCCTCTCGTCGCGACCGAACTCGCTCGCGCTGCGCCGATCTGGAGCCGGGATCCATCCGTCGGCGGTGCGATGCTCGACCGCGCCCACCTCACCGATACTCTCGCCGACATCGGCGCGTTCGAGGTCGCCGCGCTCGACGAGAAGTCCAGGCGTCACATTCTCGGCGATGCGGTGCGACACATCGTCTCTCGCGAGCACGGTGGCGACTCCGCGGCCGCCCACCCACATGGCGACACTGTCGCACAACTGTGGATTCTTGCCTCCTCGACCGCCGAGGAGCGCATCGCCGTTCACCTCGAATCGGCTGTGGACAGTCGGCTGACGCCCGACGAGCGTCTGGTGCATCGGGCACTCGCAGCCCGAGCGCCCGATGCGCACCTCGTCACTGCACTCGACGAGCGGGCGCACGACCTGGCGTCGCTGCAGCGCTACCGCCGGGCAGTGGCGTTGCTCTGCCGTGCAGTAGCGCTCGAATCCGATCGTGGACGCGCCCAGGCCCTCGAGGTGCGGGCGGCGTCCATGGCGGCATTCGCCGGCTTCGTCGATCTCGCGGTAGCGATCTTGGACCGGATGCGGTCGGGACATCCCGATGCGGCCCTGTCCGAGACCGTTCCGGCCCGAGCCTTTGCCGCCGTGGCCCGGGGAGGCGACCCCCGTGCTGCGTTCGGCGTCGTCGTGCAGGCTCTCGATCGATTGCCGGATGCGGTCGCCCCGGACGTCGTCGACCAGTTGATCGGTTCGGTTCTGGCGTACAGCGCACTGACGGGTGACAGCGAACTGGTTGCGCAGGCCCTGCAATGGGCGGTCAAATACGAACAGCATCTCGATCCGGTCAACGTGCTCGTCGCGCGGTCTCTCGGCGTCTCGGGTTCGAGAGTGCACGTGCGGGCATTCGACAGCCCGGCGCTGCTGGACGCGGTACGAGCCTCGCTGCGCACCGGAGACCCGTGGAAACCGGTACTGCTGCAGCTGGCGTTGCCCACCTTGCTGTGGGATCCGAACGACAGTTGTCGGCTGTCGGACGTGGTGGGCCCTGTCGCAGCTGGGTTTCCGGCCGCCGAGTCTCTGACCCGGCTGCGGCACCTCGCCGCACTCGCCGCTCGAGGACAGTTCTCTGCGTTCGCCGAGGCCGTCTCCTCGGGACTGCCGGATGGCCTCTTCGGCGAGCAGGAGGGCCTGCTGAAATCCTCGGTGGCAGCTGTCGCTGGTTGCGAGAAGAGCTGTACTGCAGCCGAATCGGTGGCACTGGGCCGCTTCGACGTCGCCTACGAGCGGATGCGCCGCCGCGATCTCTCGGCGGAGCGCTGTTCGATCACTCCGTACGGACCACTCGAAATACTGGACTACGTCGAATCCTGTGTACGGCTGCGGCGGTCGGACGAGGCGCGCACGTATCTCGACCGACTGCGCCGAACCCGGCCCGATTTCTGGGGAGCCCGCCACAGTGCGCTTCTGGCTGCAGCCGAAGCGATGCTGGCGGAGGCCGGAGCCGAGGCGCTCTTCGAGGCGAGTCTGCATGAACTACGCACCGCTGGATGGTGTTTCGATGCGCCGCGGGTTGCGCTGGTCTACGGCGAGTGGCTGCGCCGCCACCACCGGGTGATCGAAAGCCGCGGTCGGCTGAGGTACGCCGCAGATCTGTTCGCAGAACTGGGTGCACGCACGTGGCTGCGCCGAGCCGAGGACGAACTACAGGCTGCAGGAGCCGGCCCGCACCCGCGTGAGGGCGATGCGGGCTCGGGGTTGACCGGGCAGGAACTGCGCATCGCGTCGCTTGCCGCCGCCGGTCTGACCAACAAGGAGATCGGCGAACAGCTGTATCTCTCGGCTCGTACTGTCGGCGGTCATCTGTACCGAGTGTTTCCCAAATTGCAGATCACCACGCGGTCCGCGCTGCGGGACGCACTCCTTCGTTACGAGGGCGGCGGACGGTGAGTGAGCACGTACTCGCCGGCTCTGGTTCGATCTCCTTGTCGACGGCACAGGACGGACGGCCCTTGCAGAACAGGAGATCAGCGTGACCCGATCGGACGAAAAGTCGTCGCCCCGCATGTCGGTGTCGAGTGCGACGGCATTCGTCGGAGTTGCGTTCGCGTTCGTGGTGGCGATGATGGGCACCACCATGCCGACGCCGCTCTATGCGCTCTACGAGGTCGAGTTCCACTTCTCCGTCTTCGTCGTCACCCTCGTGTTCGCGGCGTATGCCGTCGGTGTACTCGCAGCTCTGTTGGCGTTCGGCCGCTGGTCCGACTCGTTGGGACGACGCCCGATGCTGTTGGCGGCCATAGCATTCGGATTGATCAGCGCCGTGGTGTTCGTCACCGCCGGCTCGCTGACGGCCCTGGTGATCGGCCGTGTGTTGTCGGGAATCTCGGCCGGCATCTTCGTCGGTACCGCGACGGTGACGTTGATCGAGTTGGTACCCGACCGATGGCGTGACCGTGCATCCGCGATCGCTACCGCAGCGAACATCGGGGGCCTCGGCCTCGGACCGTTGGTGGCCGGATTGCTCGCGGAGTATCTACCGCAACCATTGCGTCTGACGTTCGTCGTCGACATGGTTCTGCTGGCTGCGGCAGCAGTGGCGGTGTTCCTCGCACCGGAGACGGTGCGCGTGGACGGCGGAGCACGCCCGCACATGCAGCGGCTGTCCGTTCCACCGGAGGTGCGCGGCACCTTCGTGCGCGCCTCGATCGGAGGATTCGCGGGGTTCGCCGTACTTGGCCTGTTCACTGCCGTCTCGCCGGGATTCATCGGCAGTGTGTTGGGAGTCGACAATCACGCCGTCACCGGGGTAGTGGTGTTCACGGTCTTCGCTGCGTCGGCGACAGCCCAGATTGCTTTGCGCGCTGCCGATCCCGCGTCAGCGCAGCGGTGGGGATGCGCGCTGCTGCTGCTCGGTCTGGTGTTCCTGGCCGCGTCGCTGCTGCTGACCTCGTTGGTCATTCTGGTGGTAGCGGCGCTGCTCTGCGGCGTCGGTCAGGGCATGACATTCGCCAACGGCATGTCCACGATCGGTGCCGAGCTTCCTCCGCACCGTCGGGCAGAGGTCACCTCGACCTTCTTCGTCGTGTTGTACATCGCGATCTCGGTACCGGTGATCGGGGCCGGAGCCGTGGCGACCGGATGGGGCCTGGTGACGGCGGGAGTGGTGTTCGCCGTCGTGATTGCGGTGCTCGCGGCGGTGGCGTTCGTGCTGTTGACCATCGATCTGCGCAAGTCTCGGGCTGTCGTGTCCTGAAACGGTCGACAGTGGGCCGGATTCGTACTCGATTCGGGACGGCGGGTAGGAGATGATGGTTGTCGACAGGAGGTCCTGACGATGGCCGAACGCTCGTTGCTTGCGGACTTCCTTCGGGTGCGCCGGGAATCGCTGCAACCCGAGCAGGTGGGTCTGGTGCGCGACGGCAACCGCCGAGTGCGCGGACTGCGGCGAGAAGAGATCGCCCGGCTCGCCGATATCAGCGCCGACTACTACCTGAGGCTCGAGCAGGGGCGCAATCATCAACCCTCCGAGCAGGTTCTGGCTGCGCTGAGTCGGGCTCTGCGTTTGGACGAGGACGAGCGGGCGTACTTCCACCGGGTGGCGCGCGCGCAGTCCGGCCCGGCCGTGGTCGAGGCGCTTCCGCCGCGAGTGACCGAGGCGTCGGCCCGGGTGTTGGAGCAGTGGGTCCACACGCCGGCGTACATCACCGACCGCCATCACGATCTGCTTGCGCTCAACGGTCCGGCTGCGCTGATGACGCCGGGCCTGAAAGTGGGCACCAACCTGATGCTCGATGTGTTCGCGCACGAGCACAGTGCCGCCTCTCCGGAGGACTGGGCCGTCACGGCGCAGCGAATGGTGTCGGCGCTGCGATTCCACGCGGCACCGGGTCACCCGCGACTGACGGAGTTGGTGGGCCGATTGTCGGTGGAGAGCCGCGCTTTTCGCAGGATGTGGGCCAAACACGACGTACGGCCTTTGTCGTCGAGCATCTCCGTCGTCCCGGTGGAGCCGTTCGGTCTGGTCGAATTCCGTTCGCAGACTTTGGAGATCGTCGGCGAGGGTGGGCAGTTCATCACCACCTACTTCGCCGATCCCGGTAGTCGGTCGGCATCGGCGATCCGGCATCTGGTTGCCGGAGTCCCCAGCCGCGACACTCAGTTCGTTGTTCCTCGGTCCGATTCGGACGATCGGACCGCGTCGGCCAGTTGACGTAGAGCTGCCCTCGACTGTGCTGTTCGGGGCCGCAGCACCATCAGGACGTGGTCCTCGGCGGCAGGCATCAACAGGTAGTCGAGCATCAACGGACCGACGACGGCATGTTCGATCGTCACGGTTCCGGTTTTTCTCGCGCTGGTCTCACCGGCCCACTTCTGCGCGAATGCCGAACTACGGGTGGATAGTTCGCCGACGATGCGGCGAAAGGAGTCGTCTGGCTCGTGCCGATCCAACGACTCACGAAGCATGGCGACCACCTGATCCGCCGACGATTCCCACCCAGTAGGCGGGTCGGCGGCGGGATCGTCTCGATCGCTGCAGAGCGAACCGGCGTCGACGAATGTGAACACGGCCAGATTGACCCCCTCGGCGAAGCTCGGCGACACCGCACGAGCGAGCATCGTGGACGATTCGACGGTCAGATGCCGATCCAGCAGTACCGCAGGCGAATACGCCCAGGACTCGAGCGCCTCCACGTTGTGCATGATTCGACCATAGATCCAGGCGGTTGCCGGTCCGGTAACCCTGCCAGGGCCACCTTCGACCGGCGGTGTTCGATCCTCCCGAGGTGAACGAAAGCGTTGGGGCCGACTATCACTGGGCTGGATCGGTCGTGCGGAACTTTCTCTGGTAATCCGACGGTGTCACCCCGAACTTGGTGACGAACGCACGCCGAAAAGCAGCGGGCGTGCCGAATCCTGCGTCGGCAGCGGCCCGGGCCACGGAATAGCCGGACTCGAGTGCGGCTACCGCGATATCGAGACGCATCGCGGTCACGTAATCGAGAGGCGTCGTGCCCAGTTCCTCGCGCACGATGCGATTGAGATGTCGCACACTGACATTGGCGTGTGCCGCGAGAGCGCTCAGGTTCGCGGGTCGTGTCGGGTCGGCATGGATGTAGTCGGTGATAGCGCGAGAGACCTGGGTCCGCGGCGGCGGACCTTTCAGCGACACCGAATACTGCGACTGGCCGCCGGAGCGCTGCATGTACACCAGCAGTAGTTGCGCGACCGTTCTGGCTATCGGGGCACCGTGATCACTTTCGACCAACGCCAACGCCAGATCGATTCCGGCAGCGACCCCGGCCGAGGTGTAGATGTCGCCGTCGCGAACGAAGATCGAATCCGGTTGGACACGCGTGTCGGGAAAGCCTTCCGCCAGAGCCGACGTGAACTTCCAGTGAGTGGTCGCACTCCGGCCGTCGAGCAGACCGGATCCCGCCAGCGCGAACGCCCCACTGCAGATAGACGCCACCCGCCGCGCTCGGGGCGCGAGCAGCGCCACCGCGTCGAGCAACGCCGGGTCCTCGAAGACGGCCGGAGCCGATTCGCTACCGGGAACGATGAGGGTGTCGAAGTCGCCGCTGTCGGCGACGGCGGCGTTCACCGACACCGTCATTCCCATCGAGGTCACCACGTCACCGCCGTCGATCGAGAGGAAGACGATGTCGTAGCCGTCGACTCGCTGGTTCGCTTCGAGGAAGACCTCGGCCGGGCCGACGAAGTCGAGCATCTTGACCTGGTCGAAGAGCAGAATGCCGATGCGCCGACGCTGGGTCGGACCACGCCGAGACGGGTCGTCGTTCACCCGAGTGGTCGAACGCGTCACGATGCTCGGATTCCGGCCTTCATGCCCACGGCACCCGCTTCACCGCGGGTCTTGACCTCGAGCTTCCTCAGGATGCTTGCGACGTGGAACTTCACCGTGCTCTCGCCGATGTTGAGGCTCGCGGCAATGTCCTTGTTGCGCTTGCCGTATGCGAGGTAGCCGAGAACTTCTCTCTCGCGACGGTTGAGGGCGGCGAGAAGTTGTTCGTCGGCTCGTGCGGGAGGCGGGTCGAGAGGAATCGCGATGCTCACGCGTGATCCCCACCCGGCGGTGGATTCGAACGAGATCGATCCCCGGAGGGTGTGCACGCGTCCGGAGAGCTGTTGGGTCAGAGTCTCGGTGTCGCAGGCGTGCAGGCCGTCGTTGCGGACTTCGAGCAGCAGGTTGGTTCCGTCGCAATCCCACGCGATACGTACCCGTCGAACATCCGGCTGAGCCACGTAGGCGAGTACGACGGTCCGAACCACGGCTCGCGCCGCGCGTGCGATCTCGCCGGGGACCGGTCTTCCGTCGACTGGGGGAGCGACGTATTCGACGTCGATCGAGGACTGGTCCAACACAGTGGCGAGCTCCCCCTGCAGCCTGGCGAAGGCGGTGGTCACTGCTTCCTGCCCCAGCTCACGGTTGGCTTCTTCGATGGAGCGAAGCTCGATCAGTGCCGCCGACGCGGTATCGCTGGCGGTTGCGCGTGCTCGCGCGTCATCGAGGTCCTTCGAGCGCAGCGTGGACAGCACGGACGTGAGGGTATCGACGTGGGCGTCGACCATCTCCGAGATCACCCGAGCACGCTCGCTCGAGGCCGCCAGGGATTCGGCGAGATACGCAGGACTCGCCTGGACCACCTGATGGCGTATGGAGGTGGCTACGATTCCGAAGGCAACGCCGACGTCGGAGTCCGGATCGAACTGCGGCGCAGCCGATTTGGGCACCATGACCAGCAGGGTGTCGGTCGTGTCGTCGAGTTGCGTCGCGAGACGTCGCTGTGCACCGGCCAGGCGCCCCGGGCCGTCCAGAGCTCGGCGCCCACTCTGCTGCACCGACTGCTTGAGGTCGTCGAGCTCCTTGATCGTCACGCGGCTCGTCATCGACTCGTCGCCACTGACTTTTCTCGGACGGCCGGTGCATTCCCTGGTGAAAATGATCATCGCCGAGTGCGGATACCGCTGCGACGACCACCACGAAAAACGAGCAGCTATCTCGACCAGCGGACCGGTCAGGACCTCCCGAAGCGCGGCGAGCGAGTCGGTCGGTTCGGACCTGGCGGGGGTCGACGGGGCAGAGCTGCTCACGTGCGCATCCTAGTACTCGGAGCGGCGTCGTGTGATGTCCGTTCGGCCAGTGATTGCTAGCCGTTGTGCGTGGTTCTTTTCTCGCGGTAGGACGACAACCTGGACATCGGATTCATCGACGAAGGGAACACCGTTGAGGACGACCACCGAAACCCTCGCGTCGACTCTCGGCTGCCCGGAAACGAAGCGCATGATCGACTTCGCGACCCGGTGGATGCCCTACGGCGGCGGGCCGGCCGAGGACATTCTGGTCGGGTTCGGAATCAGCCCGACCGAATACTTCACCAGGCTCGCCGCAGTGCTTCGCGAACCCGACACAGAATCGACCCTCGACCGCGACACGATGTCCGCGTTGCTCGAGGTGTGCCGCCGCAGGCTCTGGCTCGGCGAGTGAATCGTCCTCCGTACATCACCTGACCTCAGGAGTGCTTGTGTCACAAACCGTTCATGCCGTCGTCGCCAAGGCGAAGGGTGAGCCCGTCTCGATCGAGACGATCACCATTCCCGATCCCGGCCCGAACGATGTCGTGGTCACCATCGCCTCGTGCGGGGTGTGTCATACCGATCTGCATTACCGCGAGGGCGGTATCAACGACGAGTTCCCGTTCCTGCTCGGCCACGAAGCCGCGGGCACCGTCGAAACCATCGGCGATGCTGTCACTCATGTCGAGGTCGGCGACTTCGTGGTGTTGAACTGGCGGGCGGTGTGCGGGGAATGCCGAGCCTGCAAGAAAGGCACCCCCTGGTACTGCTTCGACACCCACAATGCATCGCAGAAGATGACCCTCGCCGACGGCACCGAACTGTCTCCTGCGTTGGGGATCGGGGCGTTCGCCGACAAGACTCTCGTCCACGAAGGCCAGTGCACCAAAGTCGACCCGGACTCCGATCCGGCGGTCGTCGGGTTGCTCGGGTGTGGGGTGATGGCCGGGCTGGGTGCGGCGATGAACACCGGGAACGTTTCCCGCGGTGATTCGGTGGCGGTGATCGGGTGCGGCGGTGTCGGTGATGCTGCGATCGCCGGGGCCCGCCTGGCGGGGGCGTCGACGATCATCGCCGTCGACCGCGACAAGAAAAAACTCGACTGGGCCCTCGAACTCGGTGCCACGCACACTGTCGATGCCTCGCAGGTCGATGCCGTCGAGGCCATCCAAGAGCTCACGGGCGGGTTCGGGGCGGATGTGGTCATCGATGCCGTCGGTCGCCCGGAAACGTGGAAGCAGGCGTTCTACGCCCGCGATCTCGCCGGGACCGTCGTCCTCGTCGGGGTGCCGACCCCGGAGATGACATTGGAGATGCCACTCATCGATTTCTTTTCCCGGGGTGGGTCGTTGAAGTCGTCGTGGTACGGCGATTGCCTGCCGGAGCGGGATTTTCCGATGTTGGTCGATCTGTACGAGCAGGGTCGGTTGCCGCTCGAGAAGTTCGTGACCGAACGGATCGGTCTCGGTGATATCGAGGCGGCGTTCGAGAAGATGCATCAGGGCACGGTGCTGCGTTCGGTGGTGGTCCTGTGAGCGGGCAGTTGCGGGTCGAGAAGGTCGTCACGTCGGGGACGTTCGCGCTCGATGGTGGCGAGTGGGAGGTCGACAACAACATCTGGTTGGTCGGTGACGACGACGAGGTGGTGATCGTCGATGCTGCGCATACGGCCGGTCCGATCGTCGATGCGGTCGCCGGTCGGCAGGTGCGGGCGATTGTCTGTACGCATGGTCACAACGATCATGTGACGGTTGCGCCGCAGTTGTCGGGGGAGTTGGATGCGCCGATTCTGTTGCATCCGGCCGACGATGTGTTGTGGGAGCAGACGCATCCGGGCATCGGTCATTCGGTGCTCGAGGACGGTCAGCGGATCACCGTCGCGGGGACGGAGATCGTGGCGTTGCATACTCCCGGTCATTCGCCGGGGTCGAGTTGTCTGTATCTGCCCGAGGCGGGTCAGTTGTTCTCGGGGGACACGTTGTTCTCCGGTGGGCCCGGGGCGACGGGTCGGTCGTATTCGGATTTCCCGACGATCATCGGCTCGATCCGGGATCGGTTGTTCGCGTTGCCCGCCGAGACCCGGGTCAACACCGGGCACGGAGACGGAACGAGTATCGGGGACGAGTCCCCGCACCTCGAAGAATGGATCGCCCGCGGGAACTGAGGTTCGATGTTTCGCAGCACAGTGTCAGCGATGCCCAGCTTGGGAGAAGTCTCTCCCGGCTGCCGGGGCGAGTCAGCCGGGGTTTGTCGGTGGCCCGAAGTAGGGTCCTGTCCGTGATCATCGTGAGTACGGACGGCTCTTGTCTGCGTAACCCCGGCGGAGCAATCGGGTGGGCGTGGGTCAATCACACGGGTCCGAGCAACTCCGGCGGCGAGCCCTCGGGCACCAACCAGGTAGCCGAGCTCCGCGCCTTGCTCGAGGCAGTGTTGGCCCACCCCGGCCCGGAGCCGTTGCTGATCGAATCGGACTCTCAGTACGCCATCAAGTGCGCGTCGGAGTGGCTGGCAGGCTGGAAGCGCAAGGGGTGGAAGACTGCGGGCGGCACCCCCGTGCGCAACCTCGATCTGGTGCAGAGCATCGAGCGAGCCATCACCGAACGCGAGGGGCCGGTGCGATTCCGGTGGGTTCGCGGCCACGTCGGCAATCACTTCAACGAAGCAGCCGACGCGCTGGCGGGCGAAGCCGCCCGTGCCATCGCGGCCGCCGGAGCGAACGCGGTGCCTGCACCGACCGAGGCTCGCAGCGGACCCGTTGCACAGAAGGAATCCGTTCCCGCTGCGCCGCGCCCGTCCGAACCGGAGATCGCCACCCTGTTCTGACGGCCGAGCCGCGCGCATGTTCCGGATCAGCCGCGGGGTCTCATCCGCGCGTTGGGTAGTTCCGGTGCGTGCAACCTGGGCCCGGGGTAGCCCTCCACGGTGCCGAACTGACCGTTCTCGGCCTCGTACGCGGCCCGATACTCCACCACGTCCTCGTGGCTGCGGCCGACGAAGTTCCACCACATGACTATCTGTTCACCGAACGGCGGACCGCCCAACAGGAGGAATCGAACCGGTTCGCGGGCGGGATTGTGGAGCTGCATCGACCGGTGCCCGGGTTCGAGGTAGCCGAGTTCGGCTGCGGCCAGATCGGTCTCGTTCAGCGTCACCGATCCTTGGTCGACGACAACTCCGTGTTCGTAGGACTCGTCGATCTCGACGCTGACCCGCGCCCCGGCGTCGAGCACGATCTCCGCTCCGAGCAGTGGCGTGTACGTCGACACCGGCGAGGTCTCGCCCAGAAGCGATCCGAGAAACACCCGAGCGGTCAGGCCGGGCCGGGAGATCGAATCGGGAACGTAGTGCTCGAAAGTCGGTGCCACGAAACGGGATACGGCGGGCAGTGCCACCCACAGCTGCATCCCGTGCAGGATGTCGGTGTCGGGTGTCGACACCTCGGAGTGGCTGATGCCCTGCCCGGCCGTCATCAGGTTGAGCTCCCCGGGCCGCACCATCGCATGAGATCCGACGCTGTCGCGATGCTCGATCTCACCGGAGAACAGCCAGCTGACGGTCTGTAGGCCGGTGTGCGGGTGCGGTGCGACGTCCATGCGCGAGTGCTCGGGCCCGTAGTGGTCTGCGAAACACCATGCGCCGATGAGGGATCGGTCCTTGTGCGGCAGGGTGCGGCGCACCTTCATGGCACGAGGGCCGCCGAGTGGAACCTCGCGTGGGGTGAGGACCTGGATCATCAGTGCTCCCGGATGTCGGTCTGGGCGAGTCTGAGCTTGGTGCACAGACTGTCGAGTGTCCTGAGTTCGTCGGTGTCCAATGCATCGCCGACGTAGCGCCTGATGCGGGCGGCGTGTTTGCGTCCGATCGAGGCCTGCAGGTCTGATCCCGCGTCCGTCAGGCAGATCACGGTCCCGCGTTTGTCCGACGGATCATGCTCTCGGACAACGTAACCCATCGCCTCGAGTCGGTCGCACATCCGGCTCAGCGACGGTTGGCTGAGCAGGATCTCGTCGTTGAGTCGACGCAGTCGGAGTCTGCGGTCCGGGCTGGTGCTCAGGGTGAACAGCACGTCGTATTCGCGCATGCCGATCGGATCCCAGATGTCGTCGGCGGCGAACCGGCGCATCAGGGAAACCTGGGAGCGAAACAGCGACTCCCAGGCGTTCACCGCCACCTCCGTGTCAGACGGCAACTGCTGGTTCCTTCGCAGCGGCCGCGGCCTTCTCTGCCAGCATCGAGGCGTGGGTCGGAGGACTCTCCGGAACGCCGGCCGGGCGTCGGGCAGCGAATTCCTTGCGCAATACCGGTACGACGTCCTCGCCCAGGATGTCGAGTTGCTCGAGCACTGTCTTCAGCGGCAGGCCGGCGTGGTCCATCAGGAACAGTTGACGCTGGTAGTCGCCGAAGTAGTCTGCGAATGCGAGCGTCTTCTCGATCACCTGCTGTGGAGATCCGACGGTCAGCGGGGTCTGCTCGGTGAACTCCTCCATCGTGGGGCCGTGGCCGTAGACGGGTGCGTTGTCGAAGTACGGTCGGAATTCGTTCACCGCGTCCTGGCTGTTCTTGCGCATGAACACCTGACCGCCGAGACCGACGATGGCCTGGTCGGCGCGGCCGTGGCCGTAGTGCTCGTAGCGCTCCCGGTAGAGATCGATGAGCTGGATGTAGTGCTCTTTCGGCCAGAAGATGTTGTTCGCGAAGAAGCCGTCACCGTGGTAGGCGGCGATTTCTGCGATCTCCGGGCTGCGGATCGACCCGTGCCAGACGAACGGCGCAATGTCGTCGAGCGGACGGGGAGTGGACGTGAACCGGTCGAGTGGCGTCCGGAAGTTTCCCTCCCACGTGACGACGTCCTCGGTCCACAGGCGTCGCAGCAGCTGGTAGTTCTCCAGAGCCAATGGGATGCCCTGACGGATGTCCTGTCCGAACCACGGGTAGACCGGGCCGGTGTTGCCGCGACCCATGATGAGGTCGACGCGTCCCTCGGACAGATGCTGAAGCATCGCGTAGTCCTCGGCGATCTTGACCGGGTCGTTCGTCGTGATTAGCGTCGTCGACGTCGACAGGATCAACTTCTCGGTGGTGGCCGCGATGTAGCCGAGCATGGTCGTCGGTGACGAGGGTACGAACGGCGGATTGTGATGCTCGCCGGTTGCGAAAACATCCAGACCGACGTCCTCGGCATGCTTGGCGATGGTGACCATCGATCGAATGCGCTCGTGCTCGGAGGGCGTCGTCCCGGTGGTGGGGTCGGTGGTGACATCTCCGACGGTGAAGATTCCGAACTGCATGGCGTGCTCCTACCCGAACGACAAGTTCATGCGTTTGCATTGACTATGCCGTACAACCGGGGTGCGGTCCGGGTTATTTCCGCGGCGGTCACTGCACGAGCGACGCGGTTCCGGTGAGCAACCGCACGTCGTACGACTCGGTCGGGCCGTGCTGCTCGGTGGTTCCGCCGTGCACGGTGTACAGCACTGCGTACGAGGTGAACGTGACGTCCTGGCCGTCGTCCGTATCGATGTTGACGCGGGGCAGAACGACGAGCAGGTGGGTCCGGTTACCGTCCGAGAGGGTTTCGACGACGCTCCGCACCTCGAATCCCAGATCGGATCGGGTGACGTCGGTGGATTCCAGCGTCTCTCCACTGAGGACGAGCTGCGCCGCCCACACTCCGGCGGAGCGATGGGCGTCGACGGTTCCGGTGAGGTCGTCACCGCTGAAGTCGTAGTGGTTCGCTGCTGTGAAAGGCATGGTCACAGGCTATGCCTCGGTCGGTGATAAAACTTCGAAAGAATTTCCCATCCGCTACCCATCCACCCGGCGACGGGCCCCGAATGGTCAATGAGACACCCGCTACTGCTGTCGCCCCCGACCGCCGTCAGTAGTGGGTGTCTCCCTTTGTTTTGCAGTGGCTTCGTCTTGGACGCCATAGGTGGGCCGTGAGCCCGTATCGGCCTTCCGATTCCCTAGCATCGACTTCATGGCGTTTCGTATCGTTCCTGTCACGGCCGAGTCGTGGCGGTCGTTCCGCGCGCTTCGCCTCGAGATGTTGGCAGATTCGCCGAAGGCCTTCGGCGAGACTCTCGATGCTGCGTCGCGGCAATCGGACGACGACTGGCTGCGGCGAGCCGCCGAAACCAGTTCTGCGCTGTCGTGTGGATTCGCCGCGGTGGACGACGCCGGTCGATGGGTAGGGATCATGCGGGCTCGGGTCGAGGACGGCAGGACATTTCTGCTGGGCGTCTACGTGACGCCGCTCCTGCGGGGCGAAGGCTTGGCCGAAGCCTTGCTGCTCGAAATCGAGCGGTGGGCCGGCGAACGTGGGCACGACCAGCTGACGCTGGAGGTGCACGAGCACAATCAACGCGCCCAGGCGTTCTATCGGCGCATGGGATTCAACGACACCGGTGACAGAGTCCCTTACCCCCTTGCTCCCCAGGAGCACGAAGCTGTGATGACCAAACTGCGTGCTGCGCGACCGTAGGCCCGTATTCGAGTTCGTTGGATGCACCGACGTGCCGCAGTTCGAATCGAGCGCGCGTCTAGGATTCGGAGATGCCGGCATCCAAGACCGAACTGTCCGCCGAACTTCGAGCGCTGCTGGGGCGAGACCGTCGTGATCTTGCTGCGGCACTGCTCACCTCCGCCTTCACGCCGGTCCTGGACGACATGTATCCGTGGGTTACCGGATCTCGGCTGGGTGAGGCGCTCGCCCGAGACGCCGGAATCCGAGTCAGTAACTGGTCGTGGAGCATCGGCCGCAATCCCGACGCCACTCTCGCGCGGCTGATTCTCGAGCTCGTTCTGCTGTGGGAAGGAGCCGGCCTGGCGTGCCGTGGGCTCGCGCTCGACGGTAACGAGGTCGTTCTCCTCGCTCGCGGTGAAGAGCTACTGCGAGCCGGGGATCCTGACTCTGTCCGCCGCGCACTCGCGTGACCGGGAGCCCAGTTCGCTCAGGCGACTGATCAGTCTGTCGGTATCGAGTCCGGTGCATCCGACGGCGAATTCGGTCAGCGGCACCACGCTGTGGAATTCGGTACGCACATCGCGGTCGTACAGAACATCGACCAGATTCGCGAAGCGCTGAGCCGCGAAGTCGTCCACGCTCGCGAGAGCCGGAATGTCGGTGATCGTCAGCTGCGGTGCTTTCTGGACCATCTCGAGGTAATCGCCCGTCGAGCGGGCAGCACAACACAGCTCGGCAAACGTCCGACCATCCGAGACGGGCTCCACGGTCCATGTCCCCGAGGCGAAGCGCGATCCACTGGCGCCGGCGGCGCGGTAGTCGACGGGGCCGTCGACACGGACTACGTCGAGGCACTGCTTCAGTTTCTCGATGGTCGGGACGAACGCCGGGTGGAACAGCGGATTCGGCAGCAATTCGTCGGGCGCGTAGTTCGAGGTGACGACCAGGACGACGCCACGGGCAAAGAGTGCGTCGAGCATGCGCGTGATGAGGCGGGCGTCTCCGATGTCGTGGACGTGAAATTCGTCGAAGCACAGCAGTGCCGCCGGAGCCGATCCTGTCGACAGGACATCGTCGATGGCTGCGTCGATGGAAAACCCGTGGCGAAAGTACGCCGCGTGGAGATCGCGGAAGAAGCTGTGGAAGTGCACGCGCTTCTTCGCAGTGGTGTCGGCCGCGGCGAAGTAGCTGTCCAGCAGCCAGGTCTTGCCACGCCCGACCGGTCCCCACAGGTAGACACCTCTGTCGCCGGGTGTCGACAGCATGTCTGCCGCTGCGGCCTGGGCGTCGTCGAGCGTGAAGGCAGCGTCGAAGACGTGTCGCGATGCGGTCGGCCTCATGTCACGAACCGTACGCCCCGCGACTCTACATTTGTAGAGTGCGTGTGTAGGGTCACCGCCGTGGACCGCCGAACCGCCATCGCCGACGCCGCATTGGGCGTCATCGCCCGAGACGGCTTGCGCGTGTTGACGCACCGGTCGATCGATTCGGCGCTGGACTTTCCGGCAGGGTCCACTTCGTACTACTTCCGCACCAAGGCCGATCTGCTCGACGCCGTGGCTACCCGCCTGATCGAGCTCTCGCGGGCATCGTTTCTGGAGATCGTCGGAACCGAAACCGATGTTGCGACGGTGATCGCACGCTATCTCGACCATGCGATCACCCATCGCATGGTCGAGCTCCGGGCCCGCTACGCGCTGATGCTCGATCCTGCGGTCCCGGCCGACATCAGGGCCGACTTGGCCCGTTCGTTCTTCTCACTCGAACGGGCCAGAGAACTGTTCGACGAGCCAGCCCACGGAGACGGCTTGGTCTCGCTGTGCGAGGGACTGATGGCCGACGCGATATTCGGCCGTGGAACCGCGAAAGGGGCTGCGGGACTACGGCTTCCGATATCGGTCTATCTCGCCGGGATTGCGTCTCAGAACGGGTAGCCGACTCCGGTGAGTTTCTCGCTGGCGTCCCACAGCTGGGCTGCGAGTGCGGGATCCTGGGCCATCTTGGTCATGCTCGCCGGGCCCGGCTTGCCGCGGGACTCGAACAGCGATGTGGGACCGCTGTAGGTACCGCCGCCTGCGACGTCGACTGCATAGAGCGTGGGAAGCGCTCCGGCGCGGGCAGACTGAGAGATGAACTTGAGTCCGATGGGTGCCAGGGTCGCCAGGATCTTGTTGCTGCCCAGACCATCCGGGCTCGAGTAGAGCTCGGTCGACGAGATGCCGGGGTGTGCAGCATTGCTGGTGACCTTGGATCCGGCCTTGTCGATCCGACGCTGCAGTTCCAGCGCGAACAGGATGTTCGCGAGCTTGGAGTTCGCGTATCCGCGTTGCGCGTTGTAGCCACGCTCGAGCTGGAGGTCGTCGAAGTCGAGCTTGGGGCGCTGACGGTGCGCGACCGAGGCGACGGTCGTGATCTTCGCGTCGGCGGCGAGCTTGGGGAACAGCAACCCGGTCAGCGCGAAGTGGCCGAGATGGTTGGTGCCGATCTGGAGCTCGAACCCATCCTTCGTTTCGGTTCGCTTCGCCGGCATCATGACGCCCGCATTGTTGATCAGAATGTCGATCGATTCGGGAGCCGACTCGGCGTACTTGCGGACCGAACCGAGGTCGGCCAGGTCGAGGGTGGCCGTGTCGACAGTTCCGTTCGGGGCCTCCGCGCGGATCTTCGCCGCTGCGGCGTCGGCCTTGTCCTGGTTGCGGCAGGCAAGCGTCACGTGATCGCCGCGCTTGGCCAGCTCCAAAGCTGTGTAGTAGCCGATACCGGTATTCGCTCCGGTGATGACAACGCGTTTCTGCTTGGTTTCGGGCACGGCAACAGGCTACCGGTCTGTTTTAGAATGCGCCGGTGAGTACAGCAGAACCCGTTTTTCCGACGGGGATCGGAAACCCCGCGATGCGGGCATTGCGAGCTGCGGGATATACCTGTCTCGACGACCTGGCCGGGGTGCCCGCTGCTGAGCTCGCGTCACTGCACGGAGTCGGACCGAAGGCAGTGAGGATCGTTCAGGAAGCGCTCGAGCGCACCGGCAGGTCACTGAGCTGAACGGTCACGTCCAATGTCCTGGACGGGCCAACGCATCGGGTAGCTGTGTCGATCGGTCACCGAGCGCCGCGTTGATCTGGAATTGCGTCGCGAAGATCGTCTCGCGCAGATTCGCACCGCGGAGATCGGCACCGCGAAGATCGGCCCCGATCAGGTCGGCCCAGCGCAGGTCGGCACCGCGCAGATTCGCCCCGATCAGGTACGTACCCCGCAAGCTCGCACCGCGGAGATCCGCACCGGCCAACTTGGCTCCGATCATGTCGCGTCCGCGATAGTTCTTCTTCTTGCCCGACACTTCCGCGCGCACCAGATCGCTGGCATCGAGCAGCACCTCGTTGATCCGCGAGCGCAGTACGGAGACGTCGACCGACAGCAGGCTCTCGGGAGTCCCCGACGTGAGAGCGTCCAGCTCCCTGTATTCGCGGGTAAGCCGGCTGTGCAGGGATGCGGTCGATGTCCGGCCACGTGCATCTGCCAGGTACCAGAGCAACTCGTGCAGATCCCGCATGATCGGGAACACCGCGAACATCTCCGACGAGTTCGACGGCGTTTCTCGCCAGTCCCGTCCCGCGAACGTCGATTGCGACACTTTCTGCCCCGCACCGAAACAGTCGTACACCGTGCATCCGGGAAAGCCCTTCTCCCGAAGCGACGAGTGGATGCCGCAGCGGGAGTCCTGCTGCAGGTTGCGGCACGGTTCCCCCGCGGCTTTGTCGACGGCGAAATCCGACGACTTGGCGAAGGGCAGAGCAACGCAACAGAGTCCGAAACAGCTGCCGCAATCGGCGAGCAGATTCTCGGGTGGGCTCATGTGCTCACTCTGTCCTTCGGGCAGCCGCAGCGTCAAACGAGAATCGTCACTCCGGACGTCGGAGGAGTGCGACGAGCTTTTTCGGGGCCCGGGTGCAGTAGCTCTCCGTGATCAACTCGCCGAGTTCCGTTCGATCCACCGACTCGTCGAGCAGCATGCCGATGATCTCGGGTCCCCAGCCGGGGGCGAAGAAGCCGTCCTGCCTCGACAATGCGTCGAGTTCTGTTCCTCGGGAACGGAATACGAGGACGTGAGCCGGTCCGTCGGTCCCCGCTGCTGTTGCGAATGCCGGAGGAGTGCCGTCGACAATGTCGAGGACGTGGGCGAAGGTGCGGCCACGTACCCGCCATCGGGTACCGACCCACGCCTGCTCCTCGTAGGTCTCGGGCAACGCCAGACACATCTGTCGGACCTCGGGTTCCCAGTTCATTCGACTCCCTGTGACACATGCCGGGCTACAGTATTTCAGCGCGGGGCAGTTGGGCGCAGGCACTTGGAGGAGGCTCCATCCATGGTGAGACCCGAGTACGACGAGGTCGTGTCCGGTCTGCGCGGGGCCGGCTGCGTGTTCGCCGAAGAAGAAGCCGACATTCTGATCGAATCTGCATCGGACAGCGACGATCTCGCCGCCCTGCTCGCTCGCCGTGTCGCCGGGGAACCGCTCGAACACATCGTCGGCTGGGTGTGGTTCTGTGGTCGACGCGTCGCCGTCGAACCGGGGGTATTCGTGCCCCGTCGGAGAACCGAATTCCTGGTGAATTGTGCTGCAGCACTTCAGCCGTCGCGATTATTGGACATGTGCTGCGGATCCGGTGCGGTAGGACTGTCGGTCGGTGGCGTCACCGAATTACATGCCGCCGATCTCGACGCAGCGGCCGTGGAATGCGCCACGCGCAACCTGGCTGCCGTCGGGGGCACGGTGCACCGCGGCGATCTGTACGACGCCTTACCACCGGAGTTGCTCGGCTCCTTCGATGCGATAGTGGTCAACGCGCCGTACGTCCCGACGGCCCACATCGAACTGATGCCGCGAGAAGCGCGATTGCACGAGCCACGCATCGCGCTCGACGGCGGCGAAGACGGTGCCCGATTCCACCGTCTCGTGGCCGAGGGGGCACCTGCATGGTTGGCCCCCGGCGGTCACTTGCTGATCGAAAGCAGTGCAGCACTGGCTGATTCGACTCTGCGGGCTGTGCGCGACTGCGGATTCCACGCGCGGGTGAGCACATCGGACGAGTTCGACGCGGTGGTCGTGATCGCTTCGCGTACGTGACGAGACGAGTGCCACACGGCCGGTTTCGGCGGCGCGTTTCGGCGGCGCGTTTCGACTGCGGCGTTTCGTGGCATTCCCGAACGGATCCCGATAGAGAAAAGAGGCTGTTCGACCATGACTACTTTGCTGTTCGCGGTAACCGCTGCCGACCATTGGACCCTGAACGACGGAAGCAAGCACCCCACCGGGTACTGGGCCGAGGAGCTCGTCGAGTCCCATCGCACATTCGTAGAGGCCGGGTGGGACATCACGGTGGCGACGCCGGGTGGCAAGGCTCCGGTCGTCGACGAGGGCAGTCTGGCCGTCGACGCGAACGGCGGCGACGAGCAGAAGGTGGCGGACCAGAAGAGCTACCTGGCCTCGATCGAGTCGATCCTGTCCTCGCCCGCGAAGCTGGAAGACCAGAAGGCCTCCGACTTCGACGTCGTGTTCGTCCCCGGCGGCCACGGGCCCATGGAGGATCTCGCCGTCTCGACGAGCTTCGGTGCCCTCGTGGTCGACTTCCTCGATGCGAACAAGGTGGTCTCGGCGGTGTGCCACGCACCGGCGGCCCTGCTGCCTGCCGTCCGTACCGACGGCTCCTGGGCTTTCGACGGGTACGAGCTCACCGGCTTCACCGACGAGGAAGAGACCCAGGCCGGGCTCGCCGACAAGGCCCCATGGCTCCTCGAGACCCGGCTGCGTGAGAACGGTGCCAAGTTCGAGAACGCCGACGCCTGGTCGCCGCATGTGGTCGTCGACCGCAACCTCTACACGGGCCAGAACCCCGCATCGACGCGTCCCCTCGCGGAGAAGCTGGTCAGCGCCCTGAAGTAAAGCGTCGTGGACGGTCGGTGTTCTGCCCACGGAGAACACCGACCGATCAGGGAACATCACTACTCCTTTCGAAGTTGAGCCCCTATAGCTCAATCCTTTGGAGGAGAAGTGACCGAAACCGTTCGTGTCCCCGTACTGTTCCTGACCGACCCGATCGTCCTGCCCGGAATGGTGGTGCCCGTCGAACTCGACGAGGCCGCACGCGCCGCCGTCGACGCAGCGAAGGCAAGCAATGACGGCACGCTGCTCGTCGCTCCCCGACTCGAAGATCGGTACGCCGCTTACGGCGTTCTCGCCACCATCGTGCAGATGGGACGGTTGGCTGACGGTCGCCCGGCCGCCGTCATCAAGGCAACTCGTCGTGCTCACATCGGCCACGGGGTCAGTGGCCCCGGGGCGGCCCTGTGGGTCGAGGCCGAACCCGTCGCCGATACAACCCCGAACGACGACCTCAAAGCGCTTGCAGCCGAATACAAGCAACTCGTCGTCGCGATGCTGCAGCGCCGCGACGCGTGGCAGGTGATCGATTCGGTCAACAAGCTCACCGACCCCGGCGCGATCGCTGATACCGCGGGTTACGCGTCGTACTTGACCGACGTGCAGAAGCGGGATCTGCTCGAAACACCTGACGTGGCAACGCGTCTGACATCGCTGATCGAGTGGACCAAGGCTCACTTGGCCGAGGTCGAGGTGAACGACAAGATTTCCGGCGACGTCCGAGAGGGCATGGAGAAGACGCAGAAGGAGTTCCTCCTGCGCCAGCAGCTCGCTGCTATCCGAAAAGAACTGGGCGAGGACGAACCCGACGGTGCGGATGATTACCGCGGCCGTGTCGAGGCTGCGGACCTGCCCGAGAAGGTGCGCGAACAGGCGCTCCGTGAAGTGGGCAAGTTGGAGCGGGCAAGTGATCAGAGCCCCGAGTCGGGGTGGATCCGCACCTGGCTCGACACCGTGCTGGACCTGCCGTGGAACAACACCACGACCGACAACACCGACATCGATTCGGCGCGAGCCGTTCTCGATGCCGACCACCACGGCCTCGACGACGTGAAGGACCGCATCGTCGAATATCTGGCCGTTCGTGCACGGCGCTCCGAGCGGGGTATGCAGTCCGTCGGCGGACGCGGCTCCGGTGCCGTCATGGTGCTCGCCGGACCTCCCGGTGTCGGTAAGACCTCGTTGGGCGAATCCGTGGCGCGCGCTCTCGGTCGTACCTTCGTCCGTGTCGCCCTCGGTGGGGTCCGCGACGAGGCTGAGATCCGCGGACACCGTCGCACCTACGTCGGCGCATTGCCGGGCCGCATCGTGCGGGCGATCGGCGAGGCGGGATCGATGAATCCTGTTGTGCTGCTGGACGAGATCGACAAGGTCGGTTCGGACTACCATGGTGATCCCAGCGCCGCACTGCTCGAAGTACTGGACCCGGCGCAGAACCACACGTTCCGCGACCATTACCTCGATCTGGATCTCGACCTGTCCGACGTCGTGTTCCTTGCCACCGCCAACGTGATCGATCAGATTCCCGGACCACTGCTCGATCGTATGGAGCTGGTGACCATCGATGGATACACCGAGGACGACAAGGTCGTCATCGCTCGGAACTACCTGCTTCCGCGTCAGATGGAGAGGGCGGCAGTCACATCCGACGAGGTGACCGTCACCGACGCCGCACTGCGCAAGATCGCTGCCGACTACACCCGTGAGCCCGGGGTGCGGCAACTCGAACGCTTGCTGGCCAAGGCTCTACGCAAGGTGGCGACGAAACTCGCGGGCACCACGGACGTGCTCGAGATCGACGAGCCGGATCTGGTGACCTACCTCGGTCGTCCGCGCTTCACCCCCGAGGCGCACGAGCGAACCGAAGTGCCCGGTGTCGCAACCGGTCTGGCAGTGACCGGGCTCGGCGGCGACGTGCTGTTCATCGAGGCGGCCTCCACCGAGGGCGACGCGGGCCTCACGCTCACCGGCCAGCTCGGCGACGTGATGAAGGAGTCGGCGCAGATCGCGCTGTCCTACGTGCGAGCGCACGCAGCTCGATTCGGCGTCACTGCCGAATCACTGGATCGCACTATCCATGTGCACGTTCCGGCCGGGGCAGTGCCCAAGGACGGTCCTTCGGCGGGCGTGACGATGGTGACGGCCCTGGTGTCGATGGCCACCGGGCGTCCGGTGCGGTCGGACGTGGGAATGACCGGAGAGGTGACGCTCAACGGACGTGTGCTGCCGATCGGTGGAGTCAAGCAGAAGCTGTTGGCGGCTCAGCGCGCCGGGCTGAAGACGGTGTTCATTCCGGCACGCAACGAACCCGATCTGGACGACGTCCCTGCGGAGGTCCTGGAGGCGTTGGACGTTCGGCCGATGACCGACGTGGCCGACATCCTGGCGCTCGCGTTGGAACCGGCAGAAGCTGCCGCGGCCGCGTGAGGTGACGGCGACCGTTCTCGGGCTCTGCTTGACCTCGAGTTCGGTCGAGGTTCTACGTTGGTGTCATGAGCATGGAGATGACCGCGTGGAACCAGATGTATCGCACGATGAACAGCTCCGGCGCGCAGTCTTCGTTCTCCAAGGAGACTGCGCGTCGGATCCTGTCGTTCGCAGCACCGCATCGACGCGCCCTCGGCGGCTTCCTGGTGCTCAGCGTGGCGCTGGCGGTGCTTGCGGTGGCAACTCCGGTATTGGCCGGGCGGGTGGTCAACGCGATCGTCGACGGGCGAGAGCTACGTGTGGTGGTGCTGTTGGCTCTGGCCATCGCGGTGATCGCCATCGTGGACGCAGGCTTCGGTCTGATCAACCGGTGGCTCTCGTCCAACATCGGTGAGAGTCTGATTCTGGATCTGCGCACCGCAGTGTTCGACCATGTGCAGCGGATGCCGATCGCCTTCTTCACCCGCACCCGAACCGGCGCTCTGGTCAGTCGCCTCAACAACGACGTCATCGGTGCCCAACGCGCATTCAGCACCACGTTGTCCGGAGTCGTCAGCAACGTGGTGACGCTGGCTCTGACGCTGGTGGTGATGATCGGAATCTCCTGGCAGATCACTCTGCTCGCGCTGATCCTGTTGCCGGTGTTCGTCCTGCCTGCACGCCGCATGGGTCGACGCCTCGCACGTCTGCAACGCGAAGCGGCAGCACACAATTCGGCGATGAGCACCCAGATGACCGAGCGTTTCTCGGCGCCGGGAGCGACACTGGTCAAACTGTTCGGGCACCCCGACCAGGAATCCGTCGAGTTCGCGGTTCGAGCCGCCCGAGTCCGCGACATCGGGGTACGGAGCGCGATGGTGCAGACCGTGTTCGTCACGGCGCTCACCCTGGTGTCTGCTCTGGCCCTCGCCGTGGTCTACGGACTCGGCGGCTTCTACGCACTCAGTGGTCGACTGGACCCGGGTTCGGTTGTCGCACTGTCCCTTCTGCTGACCAGGCTCTACGCGCCGCTGACCGCACTGGCGAGTGCCCGTGTCGAGGTCATGAGCGCGCTGGTCAGTTTCGAGCGAGTGTTCGAGGTGCTCGATCTCGTTCCTCTGATCGCCGACAAGCCCGACGCGACGGTGCTGCCCCCGGGGCCGGTGGCCGTCGAACTCGACGACGTCCGGTTCGCATACCCGTCGGCCGACAAGGTGTCGCTCGCGTCCCTGGAGGAGGTCGCAACTCTGGATTCCCGTGGCGGCGAGGAGGTTCTGCACGGTGTGTCGTTCCGGGCCGAACCCGGTCAGATGGTCGCCCTGGTGGGTACCTCGGGTGCGGGCAAGTCCACGATCGCGCAACTGATCGCTCGGTTGTACGACGTCGACAGCGGCGCAGTGCGGCTCGGCGACGTCGACGTGCGAGACCTGACCGCCGAATCCGTCCGCAACACAGTGGGAATGGTGACTCAGGACGGTCATCTGTTCCACGAGAGCATTCGCTCGAATCTGCTGCTGCCACGGCCCGACGCCACCGAGGACGAACTGTGGGACGCACTGTCGCGGGCCAGACTCGCCGATCTCGTGCGTTCCCTGCCCGACGGACTCGAGACGATCGTCGGCGAGCGCGGCTACCGCCTGTCCGGCGGGGAGCGTCAACGCCTGACGATCGCCCGGCTGCTGATCGCGCAGCCACGGGTGGTGATTCTCGACGAGGCCACGGCCTCACTGGATTCGACGTCCGAGGCCGCCGTGCAGGCAGCGCTGGCCGAGGCGCTCGAGGGTAAGACGTCGGTGGTGATCGCGCACCGGCTCTCGACCATCCGAGCAGCGGACGCCATCCTGGTGATCGAGAACGGACAGGTCATCGAGCGCGGAACACACGACGAGCTCCTCGCAGCGGGCGGCCGCTACGAGGAGCTGCATCGAACACAGTTCGCGCACACCGTGCCAGCGGAGTGACCTAGGAAGGCCGGGAGCGCAGCCTGCGGAGTGACCTATGAAGGCCGGGAGCGCAGCCTGCGGAGTGGCCTAGGAAGGCCGGGAGCGCAGCCTGCGGAGTGGCCTAGGAAGGCCGGGAGCGCAGCCTGCGGAGTGACCTATGACATCGGATCTGGGACCACGGTGGCCGGGTCGTTGTCGGTTGCGGCGGCCAGCATCGGGGTGAATCCGTCGATTGCGTAGTCGAGGGACAGTGGGCTCGAGTAGCCGAGAGCCGACGGTAGGTCGGTGCTGAACGAGCCGATGTAGACGGTGCGGTCCTGCTTCACGACGTCGAGTGCGGCGATCAGCGGGTTTGCCTGCAGTTGTTCGCGGCTCTGTCCGGCGATGACGAGGACGTCGGTGTCGAGTCGGCTGAGGTTTTCGGGACTGACCGTTTCGCTGGCGTCGGGGATCTCGAAGCCGAGGTCGGTGAAGAACAGTGCTCGAATGTCGTCCTTACCGAGAACGAAGTAGCTGCCGTCGTCCATGACGAACGCGAGTGTCAGTGCCTTGCCGGCGAACTGAGGGTTGTCGGTCTGGGCGGTCTCGAACTTCTGCTCGAGCTCGGCCGTTCGCTCGTCGGATTCCTGCTTCTTGCCCAGTGCCTCGCCGACCACGGCGAATTCCTGCTGCCACGTAGCCGCGGGGACGTCGTCGTATCCACCGATGTCTGCGATCGTCGGGGCCATCGCCGAAAGTTGGTCGTACTGGCCTTGATCGATGAACGAGTACGGTCCGAGGATCAGGTCGGGTGACTGCGCTGCAATCTGCTCGAGGTTCAGGTCGGTGCTGCCGACCTCGGGGATCTCGGTGCCGCCCAATGCTTCTTGGGCCCACGGGCGCTGGCGGTAGTCGTAACTGAGATTTCCACGGGTGGCGACGGGCTTGACTCCGAGCGCCAGCGCGAAGTCCTGCTCGTTGAATCCGATGGTCACGACGCGGGAGGGTGCGGCGTCGATGACCGTCTCACCGAAGTGGTGCTCGATGGTGACGGGAAAGTTGGCACTGTTCTCGGAGTTACCTGAGGCAGTGGCTTCGTCGCTGGACGAACAGCCGACCGCCAGTGCCAAGACTGCGGCACCGGCGGCGACTACGTGGACGGTCTTCTTCATGGGGACTCCTCGCGCGTGTATTTGCGAGGTTAGCCTAACCGACCCACGTGCTCATCCAGCACGCACCGGGTCGGACAATACGGTCAGCAGTTGGAAACGGCAGGTACTCCGGCGAACCGCTGATCGATCCATTCCAGAGCCTGCGGCAGGCCGAGTACGGCAGCGGTCAGGTGATCGTTGCTGGGTACCTGGACCTCGGTGACGTTGACCCCGGCCCGGCAGTAGCGTGCGATCGTGTTGTCGATCGAGCTGACCGGGATGAGCGCATCGGTGGGACTGTGCCACTCGAAGTACGGAGCTTTCGGCACACCGGGGTACATCTCGACGCTGTTCTCGTTGACGGCCGCGATCATCTCCGGGCTGTTCATCAGGTCCAACGTGCCCGCGACCTCCATCGCGCTCTTGCCGGCTCCGGCGGCGATGATGTCGTTGGTGCATCCGTTCTGGATCTCGCTTTCGATCTGCTTGCCCAACGGGTTCAACTGGGAGCTGATCGGAATGCGAGTGGGGTACTCGCGCTCGAGGCCGAGCGCAGCGGCGAAGGCGAGACCGAACACCGGGTGGGGTGCGAAACCGAGATCGCGAGCCATGCGCTCGAGGTTCATCGGCGCACCGCCCGCGGCGCTGCCGACGATGTTCAGCTCGGGCGCGTAATCGTTCTGCAACGCGGCTGCCCACGCCGTCGCCATGCCGCCACCGGAGTATCCGGCCAAGGCAACCGGGCTCTGCCGCAGCTGCAGCGGATCGAAACGCTGGGTGGCGCGGATGCTGTCGAGGACGATCTGTCCGCCGAGCTTGGCTGCACCGTAGGCACTGTTGGGGCCGAGGTGATCGGCGATGACAACCGTCCAGCCACGCTGCAGAACGGCGTTCAGCGCGGGTGCCTCGCGGATCGCCAGATTGGGATCGTTGGACCAGAGCGCTTGTGACGGTGCACATTCGAGACCGAGTGCGTTGATGATGTGTTGGTAAGACAGCACCGGTCCGTTGGGGGCTTTGTTGCGGGGGACCAGCACGGTGTTGATCGCCGCGATGGGATTGCCCGCCGAATTCGTGGAGCGGAACTTCAGCTGCCACACGTCGACGTCGAAGAAGCCGGGAGGTGGCGGCATCGGACGGCTGGAGATCACGTCCCCCGGTGCCATAGCGGCAAGGTCGGCGGGAGGAGCGTAGAAACCGTCCGATATCGGCGTCGGAAACAAGGGCGCCGCAGCGGCCTGACCTGGGCCGACAAGCGTCGAACAGAGAACGGCAACCGCCGTTATGCTGACAGCGCCTGCCAATTTGAGAACCCGCATCTGGTAAACCCCTCCATGCCTGAATCGAAACGGCGCGCGTCTCGACGATTCGGCAAGCCCCCGTAGAGCTGGCCCGCAACTCGATATAGCTATTGAACTGTGACTCGTTACGCCCCCCGGGCGACGATGAGCGCAACGGTACGCACCCGGCGATTCTATGGCAACCGAAGAACGGTCTTTCTGCCGGTTTCTGTGACTCGGCCAAATCCGCTGCTGGGCAGTTGGCGTCGGCTACTCGGGAACGACGTCCGCCGGCGTCTTGTCCGGGCGCAGTCCGCGCCAGCTCGGGTGACGCAGATGGCCGGATTCGGTGGCCTCGTAGAACCGCACTTCTCCGACGAGAACCGGCTCCACCCATACGGCACCGCGCCTGTCGGCAGTGGGAAGCGTCGTGGAGAAAGGACTGTCCGACGTTTCCAGCGGAGCCAGCGCTGCGGCCAGTGAATCGAGCGCGCGATCGTCGAAACCGGTGCCGACGCGACCGACGTAGCGAAGGCCGTCGCCGTCGGGGATTCCCATCAACAGCGAGCCGAATCCGCCGGAGCGACGTCCTTGGCCGCGTCGCCAACCGCCGATCACGACTTCTTGCGTGCGCCAGTTCTTGTACTTGATCCAGGTGTGGGCGCGCTTGCCCGGCTGGTAGATCGAATCGGTGCGCTTGGCGACGACTCCCTCCCACCCCCGTTCCCGGCTCTCGGCGATGGCGTCGGCAGCCGAACCTGTCAACAACGGCGGCACCAGAACCGAGTCGAGGCCGGTGGTGAGCAGTTCCAACAATCGTCTCCGGTCGGAGTACTTCTTGCGCACGAGGGACGTGCCGTCGAGATGGAGCAGGTCGAAGGCGATGAACCGGATGTCGTCGCGGGCGGCGTTCTGTAGCTTCTCGAAGCTGCTGATGCCGTTGCTGTCGAAGACGACCACTTCACCGTCGATGACGGCGTCGTGATCGGCCAGGTCCTCGGCGAGAGACCGGATGGCTCCGAACTTCTCGGTGTAGTCGTTTCCGCTTCGGGTGCGCAGGGTCATCGAACCGTGAGTCAGTTCGGCGACGATACGGAAGCCGTCCCATTTACCCTCGAACGACCACTCGTCCTCGGGTAGATCGAGTATGTCGCCCGCGGTTGCAAGCATCGGTGAGATGTTCTTCAGCACCGGCTTGTCCGTCGGCGGGCTGTCCTTTTTTATCGGGTGCTCTCCGGGTTGGTCCTTCATCAGGTGCATGAGCCATTGGTTGCCCTTGGTGCGGATGAGGGCGAACCTGCCGCGTGCTTTGGCTCCGTGCAGAACGACGATGACTTCGTCGTCCCTCCACTTCTCGAGCTCGTACGTTCCGTTGTCCCAGATCGAGACGTCACCGCCGCCGTACTCGCCCTTGGGGATTCGTCCGGCGAACGTTGCATATTCCAGTGGGTGGTCCTCGGTGTGGACTGCGAGACGGTTCTGCCCGGTCTCGACCGGGATGTTCTTGGGGACGGCCCACGACACCAGGACACCGTCGTGTTCGAGCCTGAAGTCGTAGTGCAGGCGTCGCGCATGGTGTTCCTGAATCACGAACGTATCGTCGTTACCCTGGGGCTCGGCGGTTTTCGGGATAGGCTCTGGAGTTCGGTCCGCGCTACGCATGCTGCGGTACTTGCCGAGCTTGTCCGTGTCGGAGGTGTCGTGCTCTTCCGCTGCCGGTTTCGGGTCGAGATCGGCGAGTAGGTCGCCGGTTTCGTGGAATCGTTCCAGAACCTCCTCGAATCGAAGTTGTTGCAGCCCTGGCGATTCGAGCTCCTCCCAGGTTCGGGGGGCCGCGACGGTGGGCAGGGACCGGCCCCGAAGTGAGTACGGCGCAACGGTTGTCTTCTTTCCGTTGTTCTGACTCCAGTCGACGAACACTCGACCCGTGCGCTTCGCTTTCGCCATCGTGGCGGTCACCCGATCCGGTGACCGTTCTTCGAGCAGGGTGGCGACGCGTTTGGCGACTGTGGATGCGCCGGACGTCGACAGCGGTTTGTCCAGCGGTACGTACAGGTGAATTCCCTTGCTGCCGCTGGTGACCGGGTACGCGGTCATGCCGATGTCTGCAATGAGATCACGTATTTCGCAGGCCACCTCAGCGCATCGGGCGAGGTCGACGTCGTCGCCGGGGTCGAGGTCGAAGACCATGCGGGTCGCAGGGCCGGGTTCGGTGCCGTCGAAACGCCATTGCGGCACGTGCGCTTCGATGGCCGCCTGCTGCCCGAGCCAGACGAGATCCGCTGCGGTGGAGAACAACGGGTAGGTGACGACTCGGTCGGAGTGCTGCATGGATCGGCGGTCGAGCCAGTCGGGTGCGGATGCGGCGAGATTCTTCTCGAAGAACGAGGATTGTTCGACGCCGTTCGGCCACCGCTTGCGGGTCACGGCGCGTCCTGCGACGTGCGGCAGCATCGCCGGGGCGATGGCAGCGTAGTACTCGATGATGTCGCTTTTGGTGGTGCTGGTTTCTGGGAACAGCACCTTGTCGAGGTTGGTGACGGAGACCTTTCGGCCTTCGATCTCGAGCGTGGCCATCGTCTCAGGTTAGTGCTCGCCGTCTGAACCTGCGAGCAAGTTGTGACAGGCTCGAATGCATGGCAACGATCAGTGTCTCGGTACAGATGCCCGAGAACCCTCAGGGCGCGTGGGACAAGGCTTCCGCGCTCGACCGGTTCGACGAGTGGATGACCATCCACGGTGGTTGGTGCAGTCCGCCGCCCAACAAGGTCGGCAAGGGCACGAAGGTCGAGTCGCTGGTGAAGGTGAAGGGTTTCAAGAACACGATCAACTGGGAGTTCACCGAGTACGAGGAGCCGAAGCTGATCGAGATGTCGGGCCGCGGCAAGGGTGGAGTGAGGATCTCGCTGACCGTCCACGTGCGTGAGGCCGAGGGCGGTTCGGAGCTGACACTCGACGCGAAATTCGGTGGGGGCGTGCTGTTCGGCCCGGTGGGTTCGGTGGTCGCCCGTGCACTCGATACCGATGTGAAGCAGTCGGTGGCGAACCTTGCTGCATTGAAGTGACGGCATCTCGGGATTCCTGAAGTAGCTGTCGGACAATCTCTTCCAGCCCCGCACCGTGTTCTCGGTGCGGGGCTGGTGCGTTTGCGCGGGCCTATGCGATGTGGGGGCCTGCTCGGGCTTGGGATGGTCTGGGTTGTCGGTAGGGGTCGACGGATGCCGGGGGTACGAACCAGGGGTGTTGATCGGTGCCGATGAATACTTCCCAGTCGCTGTGGTGGATGAGTCGGTGGTGGAATCCACAGAGCAGGACGAGGTTGTTCATGTCGGTGGGTCCGCCGTCGGTCCAGTGCCAGATGTGGTGACCTTCGGTCCAGGCGGCGGGTTTGCCGCAGCCGGGGAATGCGCAGCCGTGATCGCGGGCAGTCAATGCGCGTTTCTGTTTCGCGGTGACGGTGCGGGCGGTGCGGGCGAGGTTGAGTGGGTTGCCGTTCTCGTCCATGACGATGGCGGTGAGGAGGCAATCGCAGGCGAGTTGGCGAGAGGTGTTGCGGGAGAGGGGTCCCATCCACGGCAGCCAGCCGACGGTGGTGCCGTCGCCGAACAGGTCCCGGTATGCGCCACGATCCGCAGTCACTGAACCGGCCTCGTTGTTGGTTTCTGTTGTGGTGTCGATGTCGACCGCGTCGACCAGGTCTGAGTCGGATTCTGTTGCAGCGCGTGTGGTTTCGTCGTCGGTGATGTCGTCGCTGTTCTGACCGCTCAGGCTCTGGAGGTCCTGCAACCGGATGTGCAGGTTGACGTGCGGTTTTTCTCCGCCCTCGGTGGGGCGGTCACTGGAGGCGAGGTAGCGGTCGAGGATGTGTCCGAATGCGTCGGCGCGTCGCCGTGCGGGACTGCGTTCGTCGGGGGTGCCGTCGGCGGCAGGGCGGGGTTCGGTCAGCGGTGAGAGTGCGGTGAGCAGCTTTTCTCCGGTGATCGCATCGAAATCCATCTTCGCCACGAGACGTCCGTTGAGGGTTTTCGAGGCGAAGAGTTCGTTGCGGTCGGTGTCTTCCGGTGGTGGCTTGTCGCCGCCGTAGGTGTCTTCGAGTTTGGTGATCGCTTCACGGATCTTGTCGGTGCGTGCCCCAGGCCCGGTGGCGGCGGTGATCATCGCGGTGCGGGCGATGTCGCGACCCTCTTGCGGGAGGTTCTTCGGTGGTGTTTCGGCGAAGGTGAGGATCAGGGCGGCGTGGTCGACGGACATGACGCCGGTGTTGACGGCGTCGGCGATGTCGGGGAAGTTCTTCAGTCCGCGGGCGAGGGCCACGATCTTGTTCGCTTTGCTCGGGGTGAGGAGGGTGGTGGAGGTGAGCCACCCTGCGGGTCCGGGGAAGCCGAGCTTCTCTCGGCTCACGCGGGTGTCGATGTCGGCGACGAGGGCGATCCGCCGGGCTTCGAGCAGTTGGATTCGGTGGGAGACATCAGCAGCGTCGGCGAGGAGTTCGCTTTCGCTCAGTTGCCAGATCTCCGTCGTCATGGACCAAGTGTATCGAACGGGTGTTCGATGCGCAATGATGGTGCAATCGAAAACTATTGCTGTGCACAAGGATTCGGGATGCGGAACCTGTCGGTGGCCCGTGATATGGCCGCAACGTCAGTCGAGTGAGGATCGCCCGGGACCGCTGAACTCGAACGGGGCGGCGCGCAGTGGCTTCGATGTAGGGGTCGGACTGCAATGCACGAGATGTAGAGCAGACCTCTACTGCTGTCGTGTCTTTCGCAGCCACCACAGTCCTGCGATGGGTAGCACTACCGGGATGAAGACGTAACCGGATCCGAAGTGCGACCACACCGTCGGCTCCGGGAAGTCCTGGGGCTGGATGTAGCTGAGGGTGCCGATGCCGAGGACCCCGACGAGTTCGATGATGCAGGAGACCGTCACCACTCGTCGTGATGCCTCGGTTGCTCGTGCCAGGCCGACCGTCGCGATGATGTAGACCACGGCTGCAAATGCCGACAGCAGGTACGCGACCGGGGCGTTGTCGAATCGGGTGGTGAGTTGCACGATCGATCGCGATGTCGCGGCAACGGCGAACACGGCGTAGACGGCGATGAGGAAGCGTCCGAATCCGGTGCGCGTGGCTTGCTGAAGTTTGTCAGGCATATCCGGCCCAAATCTGGCTCAGTCGCAACACCATGGCTGCGAGGGTGAGGACGGCTACGAGGAGCACCGCGGTGCCGCCGCGGGAACGGTCGCCCAGAGACCACCACGTTCCGAGTGGGAGCAGGAACAGCAGTCCGACGAGGTACGACCCGAACGTGAGGCGGTGAATGTCGCGATCGGAGGCGAACATCATCACGAACCCGATCACGGCCTGCAGTGCAACGACGCCTTCGGTAGCCGCGATCGTCCAGAACAGCGCGCGGTCGGCCTTGTTCTTCAACAGAACGGGCCTGTTCGTGGCGAGCTTCACGAGCACCCAGATCCCCACTACCAGGGACAAAACGTACAACAAGCCGGTGACGGCGCCGATCATCGAGTTCCTCGTCATGCTGCGGTGGGTGGATGGACTTCCCTTCACAGTAACCGCGTAACACCACGTCAACACTGTGAGGCCCTTGAAACACGACGTTGTTCCGAGCGTGACCAATCGGAAATCGACGAGGCCTGTACTTGTTCCATGGCCGCAGAGGATCTGCCCTCTCGTCGGACATGACGGTTTTCTCCGGTGGACATCGGTGTCCACCGCATCCAGCCCGCTCTGCGAACCTCAGGAGACGCACGTGTCAGATCTCGACCAGTCCATCGCCGAGAACATCAAGAAGTCCCTCGAGGAGATTCCGCATCCCTCACTTCCCAAGGGCAGCAACATCTACGGCTCCACCAAGATCTTCCCCGACTACAAGGCGGAGAACGGCGAAAGCTACTTCACGCTGGTGCACGGCATCGCCCACGAGTCGTCGGTATCGTTCGTCGCGGTGCTGCAGGCCACCCGCGCTCTGCGCAAGGGCTTCGAGTCGGCGATGTACTTCTACGGACCCGGTGCTATCAATTGCCTTGCTACACGCGGTTTCCCGACCACCGGAGACTCGGGCTTCCCGGGTGAGCAGAACATCAACGACTCCCTCGCGACGTTCATCGCCGAGGGCGGCACCGTGTTCTGCTGCCGCTTCGGACTGGCCCTCCACGGGGGTCGTGAAGAAGACCTCATCGAGGGCGTCATCCCGGCCCACCCCCTGGACGTGCAGGACGCATTGATCCATTACGCGCGCAAGGGTGCCATCATCAATTCGACCTACATGGTCTAGGGGACGGTTATGTCCATCTCTACACGTGTGGATCTGGCGTTGCTCGGGATTCGAGGAGCAACGCCGGTGTCCAGAACTGCCGGTGCCGGCCCGAGTGACGATGGACATGTCCGCATCGATGGTCTCGGCGCAGCAATCCCGCGCAACCCGCTCAGTCCGTACGTACTCGAAGAAGGGCGAGTTCTGTTCGACGGCAACGACATCGGCCTCGATGTTCAGGCCGTCGATCGCCCGAAGTTCTACGACCTCTCCACCGCCGACGGCGTCGCCTACGAGAAGATCGCCAAGCTGCACGGCACCAGTGTCCTGGCCACGACCGTGGTCCAGACGTGCATTCGCTACGACGCCGATCAACGGTGCCGCTTCTGTTCCATCGAAGCGTCTCTGGACGCGGGCGACACCATCGCTGTCAAGACGCCCGCGCAACTTGCGGAGGTGGCGGAGGCCGCTGTCCGACTGGACGGGGTGACGCAGATGGTCATGACGACGGGCACTTCGGCCGCGAAGGATCGCGGTGCCCGTCATCTGGCCCGGTGCGTACGTGCCATCAAGGCCGTGGTCCCGGAACTGCCGATCCAGGTGCAGTGCGAACCTCCGGGTGACCTGCAGACCATCCAGGATCTGTACGACGCCGGAGCCGAGTCCATCGGTATCCACGTCGAATCGCTCGACGACGACGTGCGCCGTAGATGGATGCCGGGCAAGGCATCGGTCTCGATGGACGAGTACCGCGCGGCATGGAAAGAAGCGGTCCGGGTTTTCGGGCGTAACCAGGTCTCGACGTACATACTGGTCGGTCTCGGCGAGGATCCCGACGAATTGGTCTCGGGTGCAGCGGAACTGATCGAGATGGGTGTGTATCCCTTCGTCGTCCCGTTTCGGCCGCTCGCAGGCACGTTGGCGGTGGATGTCGACCGGGCGACGGCTCCCGCTGCCGACGTCCTCGAAAGCGTCACCCGACGCGTCGCCAAGGAACTCCAGGCAGCGGCGATGCTCGGGTCCGATCAGAAAGCAGGCTGCGCGGCCTGCGGTGCGTGCAGCGTTCTGCAGAACGCGGGAGGGTGACATGTACGGCGTCGTGGAGGGTAACGATCTCGCCGGATTATCCGGCGCTGCAATCGCTGTCGTGCAACCGGAGTTCATCGTTCAGCCGTGCACCGGTACAGCAGAATTGAATGCGTACCGGGCGCTGCGCAAAGAGACGTTCGTCGCCGAACAGGGCTTGTTCGCCGGCACCGATCACGACGACGTCGACGACGATCCTCGCTGCGTCGTTCTCGTGGCCACCGATCGAGACGGCACCGTGCTCGGTGGGGTGCGCCTGGCGCCCTGCACGGCAACGGATCTGGGGTGGTGGGCCGGCAGTCGCCTGGTGGTCACCACTTCTGCGCGCACTTCCGGTGTGGGCCCAGCGCTGGTGCGGGCGGCCTGTGCTCATGCCGAAAGTCGTGGCGTTTTGCGCTTCGACGCGACGGTGCAGAAGCGTAACGAGACACTATTCACCCGTCTCGGCTGGATCAGGCGTGGAGACGTCGAGGTGGCGAATACTCCACACGTGGCGATGTATTGGCCGATCGACAGGATCGAACGGCTGGTGTCGTCGACCAAGGCGATGCTCGCCGGCGTCCTCGCGCCGCTGAAGGCGCAGCCACTCGGGCTCGGTGCCAAAGGATTTCGAGGTGACGACGGGGTCCCGGTTCCGGGGAGCGACATGATCGCCGCCTGCGATGCGATCATTCCCTCGATGGTCGACCGCGACCCGGAGTGGGCCGGCTGGTGCGCGGCCCTGGTCAACCTCAACGACCTTTCGGCGATGGGTGCCTACGCAGTCGGCATGCTCGACTCCGTCGGTGCACCCACGCAATCTCGGCTGACCCGCATTATCCGCGGCCTCGCCAATGCGTCTGCGGCCTGGCAGGTTCCGGTACTCGGTGGCCATACCCAGGCCGGGGTGCCGTCGTCGCTGTCGGTCACCGCTCTGGGGCGCACAGCGAACCCGGTACGGGCCGGCGGGGGAAGCGTCGGCGATCGGTTGACACTGACGGTGGACGTCGAGGGTGGCTGGCGTCGTGGATATCAGGGCCAGCAATGGGATTCGACGTCACGGCGCAACTCCGCCGAACTGACGACCATGGCATCGTTCGTCGCCCGCACCGCGCCGAAGGCCGCCAAGGACGTCTCGATGGCGGGATTGGCCGGGACCACCGGAATGCTCGCCGAGGCAAGCGGAACCGGTGCCGTATTGAACATCTCCTCGATCCCGAAACCCGACTCGGCGTCGATGGGCGAATGGATCACGTGTTTTCCCGGGTTCGCGATGATCACCGCGGACCGTCCCGGTGCACCGACTGCACCGTCCGGACCTGCACTGTCCGCAGAATGCGGAGAGCTCACCGACATTCCGGGCGTCGCCTTGCGATGGCCCGACGGAATCACCACGCGCGCGGTCACTTCGACGGTGACCGGATTGGGAGAAGCATGAACGACATCACGATCTCCGTGGCCGCAGCCGAGTTCGGCCGCGACATGGAACAGGGTTACGCCACCATCGCCGCCCTGCTCGAGGAATCGCGTAATCGCGGTAGCCAACTGCTGGTGCTACCGGAAGCGTGCCTGGGTGGGTACCTGCCCAGCCTCGGTGGCGGTGACGAGACCGAAGAATCGAGACAGCGTCGACTGAAGGCACTACCGCCGGCTCTGGAACTCGACGGCCCCGAGATCAGGCGGGTCATCGACATGGCGGGCGATACCGTCGTCACGTTCGGATTCTGTGAGAAGGACGGCGATACCCGCTACAACGCCGCGGTGACGGTCGACGGCAGCGGCATCCTCGGTTCGTATCGCAAGGTGCACCAGCCACTCGGCGAAAACCTCTGCTACGCAGCGGGAGAGAGCTACTCCGCCTTCGACACTCCGGTCGGCCGGATGGGCATGCAGATCTGCTACGACAAGGGGTTCCCCGAGGCGGCCCGCGAACTCGCGCTCGACGGAGCCGAGATCGTCGCGTCCATCTCCGCGTGGCCGACTGCACGTACCGCGACGACCCCGAACATGGAAGAAGATCGGTGGAAGCAACGCTTCGACATCTACGATCGCGCTCGTGCGCTGGAGAATCAGATCATCTGGGTCGCGGCGAATCAGGCCGGCACGTTCGGGTCTCTGAGGTTCGTCTGCAGCGCGAAGATCGTCGGGCCCGGCGGTGAGATCCTCGCGGGCACAGGCGTCGAGCCGGGCTTGGCCACAGCCACCGTCGATGTCGAGGCGCTCATCGGCGCGGCACGTGGCGGTGGCATGTACAACCTGCGCGACCGACGGCCCTCGGTCTATCGCACCATCACCAAGGAGACCGTTCATGCCTGAGATGTCGTTCGTGGTGCGGTGGCCCGACGGACGCGAACAGTCCTGCTACTCGCCCTCTTTGGTGATGCACGACTATCTGAGCCCCGGGCAGGAATACCCGGTGGCCGAGTTCGTTCAGCGAACGTCCGAGGCGCTGACCGTGGCGAGCGATCGAGTTCTCGCCAAGTTCGGGATGCGGTGCACGTCGGCCGCACAGCAGATGGAAGAGATTCACGGTGTCAGCGCGTCGTATCAGGCCGGTGCCGTTCGCGTACTGAGCATGTCGGGAGCTGAATTGCTATGAATCCGAACAGCGTGACAGAGAACCACAGTGCAACAGAAAACTACTCGGTGATCGTCATCGGCGGCGGGCAGGCCGGACTGTCCATCAGTTGGCATCTGACGCAGCGAGGCATCGACCACGTCGTCCTCGAACGCGACACCATCGCACACGAATGGAAAGACTCCCGCTGGGACAACTTCACCCTCGTCACCCCCAACTGGCAGTGTGCGCTCCCCGGATACTCCTACGACGGTGACGATCCCGACGGGTTCATGCAGCGCGACGAGGTCTACGCCTTTGTCCGACGCTACGCCGAGAGCTTCGATGCACCGGTCCGAGAGTATGTTTCGGTGAATCAGGCCTTGCAATCCGCGGCAGGCGGCTTCGACCTACAGACCTCCGCCGGCCCCATGCACGCCGATCAGATCGTCGTTGCCGTCGGCGGTTACCACATCCCGACCATTCCGCGATTCGCCGAGAAGCTGCCCCGTGACATCGTCCAGATCCACTCGTCCGAATACCGCGGCTCGCACCAGTTCCCGAACGGCGACGTACTGGTCGTCGGCACCGGCCAGTCCGGAGCGCAGATCGCCGAGGATCTGCATCTCGACGGCCGCCGGGTTCATCTCGTCGCCGGCACCGCACCTCGCGTCGCACGCTTCTATCGGGGGCGAGACTGTGTCGCCTGGCTGCACGACATGGGCGTCTACGATGTCTCCATCGAAGATCAACCCGGTGGCGTCGGCAAACGCGAGAACACGAACCACTACGTCACCGGCCGTGACGGTGGTCGAGACATCGACCTGCGCGCGTTCGCGACCGAGGGCATGCAGCTGTACGGCCGTCTGCTGGGCGTGGAGGACGGCGTCCTGCAGTTCGCCCCGACCCTCGAAGCGTCCCTCGACGCTGCGGATCGGGTGGCCGAGAGCATCAAGGACAACATCGACGCGTACATCGAGCGCGAGGGCATCAGTGCGCCCACCGAGGACCGCTACGTGCCGGTGTGGCGTCCGGAATCCGAGACGACCGAACTCGATCTCGCCACCACCGATATCACCGCGGTCGTCTGGTCGGTCGGCTTCCGTACCGACTACCGCTGGCTGAAGGTCGGGGCGTTCGACGGCGAGGGCCACCCGACGCACAACCGCGGCGTCACATCGGTTCCCGGCCTGTACTTCCTGGGCCTGCCCTGGCAGCACACCTGGGGTTCGGGACGCTTCGCCTCGGTGGCCCGCGACGCCGCATTCCTGGCCGATCAAATCGGCCTCGAGATCAGTGCTGTGCAGTCCCGAAACTCGACGCAGTCCCGAAACCCCGCGCAGCCGCAGAGTCAGATGGTCTGATCTCGACGTGGCTCCCATCAAGATCGGTGCATTGGCAGCACATTTCGGTAGAGATGTCGATCGGGCCGTACTGAAGATCACGACGATCATCTCCAGTGCGGCCCGCGAGGGAATCGATCTCTTGGTGCTGCCCGACGCATCCCTCGGGGGTTACATCAACAGCCTGAGCAATCCGGATCCGTCCGAGTTGCCGCCCACTCTCGATCCGGACGGTCCGGAGTTGGCCGCGATCATCGCAGCGGCGGGTGCGATGACGGTGTGCATCGGGTACACCGAGTTGTCGAAGGGGCTGCGGTACAACGCGGCTGCGTGCCTGACGGGCGACGGGATCCTCGGCAGTCACCGCAAGGTGCATCAGCCGCTCGGGGAATCCTTGGCCTACGCCGCCGGAGATCGGTTCGAGGCCTTCGATACACCGGTCGGACGAATGGGCATGCTGATCGACTACGACAAGACGTTCCCGGAGTCGGCCCGCACGCTTGCATTGGACGGCGCGAGAATCATTGCGGCACTGTCGGCGTGGCCGGCCAGCGTCACCGATCGGGCCTCCTCGCTACCGAACGATCGGCAGTCGCGACTGTTCGATCTGTACGACGCTGCGCGCGCCGCCGAGAACCAGGTGGTGCTCGTCTCGTCCAACCAGACCGGGGTGATGGGATCCCTGCGGTTCCTCGGCCAGGCGAAGATTGTCGGGCCCGGCGGAGACGTGTTGGCCAAGACGTGGTCCAAAGGCGGTTTGGCCGTGCACGAGATCGACGTCGATGCCGAGGTGGATCGGGCCCGGAGAGGTCTGCATCACCTGGCCGAGCGACGCGTCGACGCCTATCCGAACTTGTTGCAGGAGAAGCCGGATCGATGAAGATCGCGCTGTTGACCTATTCGTCCAAACCGCGCGGAGGCGTGGTGCATACGTTGGCTCTGGCCGAAGCGCTGGCACGCGCCGGCCAGGATGTGTCGGTGTGGTCGCTGGGCCGCGGGGGCGACAGTGAGTTCTTCCGCAAGGTCGACCCGGCTGTCACCGTTCGGATGGTCCCGTTTTCCCACCGCGAGAACGAGACCGTCGGCGAGCGGATTCTGCGATCGATAGGCGTTCTGCGGCAGGCTTTCACGCCCGACGAGTACGACATCGTCCATGCTCAGGACTGCATCTCGGCCAACGCCGTCGGCCGGTGCATCAGGACCATCCACCATCTCGACGAGTTCACCACTCCCGAGCTCGCGGCATGTCACGAACGAGCGATCACCGCGCCGTACGCGCGAATCTGTGTGTCCACTGCGGTGGCCGACGACGTCCGACGCGGCTGGGGGTTCGATCCGGTCGTCATTCCCAATGGAGTCGATGCCGGAAGGTTCTCGGCAGCAGCCGAATCGGGCCGATCGCACTGGAACGGGAAGTTCGGCAGGTACGTGCTTGCAGTCGGCGGCATCGAGCCACGCAAGGGCAGTCTCGATCTACTCGACGCCTTCGCCGGGCTGTCCGATCGCCACGTGCAACTGGTGTTCGCCGGCGGCGAGACCCTGTTCGACTACCGTGACTATCGGTCCGAATTCGACCGTCGAGCAGTAGAACTGGGCATCGAGCCGGTGATACTCGGAACCGTCGACGACGACGAGCTGCCGCATCTCGTGGCGCAGGCTGCGGTACTGCCGTTCTTCTCCACCAAGGAAGGCTTCGGCCTGGCCGCGATGGAGGCGCTCGCCGCATCGACTCCGGTGGTGGCGCGTGATCTGCCGGTACTGCGAGAGGTGTTCGGAGACAGCGTCACCTACGCGTCGTCGGTGGAGACCATGACCAGCGAATTGGACCGTGCGTTGCACGAGCCGCACGATCCGTCACCGGGGCTGGCGCTGGCGCACAGCCTCACCTGGGACGAGGCTGCGCGTCGACACCTGGAGTTCTACTCCTCGCTACGCTGACCGGTTCGCTTGTTGCGCTTGAGCCGGTGAGGCTTGAGCTTGTGGAACCCTTTGACCCGTAGTGAACGGACCGATTTGAGGTAGAACTCCGAGTCGTGACGCAGTTCATCCGTCATGACGGTATCGACCAGGATCGTTCCGGGATTGGCCGAACTGGTCAGGCGCGCAGCAATATTGACCACCGACCCGTACAGGTCGCCGTACCGTGCCAGTACCGGGCCCCACGCCAGCCCGACCCGCAGGTCCGGCATGTCCTCCTGCTCGTCGAAGGCGTCCTGGAGGTCGAGGGCGATGTGGGCGGCATCCTCGGGGGTCTGCGCGCTGAACATCACCTCGTCGCCGACGTTCTTGATCACCGAACCGCGCCCTCGCGCAATGATATTGGTGGCCAATGACTCGAACTCCTCGAGTAGCGTCGTCAACTCGCCGATGTCGAGTCGACGCGTCAGGCTCGTGTAGCCGACCATGTCGGCGAACCCGACGGCCATCGTGGGACTGTCGGCGGCGTCGTCGGGAGCGGCGATGGATCGACCGGCCGCTGCTGCCAGGTGGCGTCGCCAGGTGTATCCCTGGAGCGCTTCGAGGGTGGGGACGGTTTCTGCGGCGATGGCACGGGCGTTCCGGCGAATCGCGTCGATGTCGTTCGTGTCTTCTTGGCTGTCGATGATGCGTTCGAGTATGTGAGAGTTCACAACGCCCACTTGCCATTCCGCGAGCCGGGACATCGACTGCCCGAGGGTGCGTGCGATCGCAACCTCCATCTCGGGCTTGATCACCTTCTGCGCGGTCAGTGCGGTGATCAGCTTCAGAGCTTCGAGATCGGCGTCGGTGTAGACGAGTGCGTCGGTATCGGTGTGGACGGGGAAGCCCATGCCGATCCACAGGGCGATGACCCGCTCGAGCGGAATCCCGGACTTCTCGACGATGTCGGCGCGGTTGTACTTGGGCTCGCCGCCCAGTAGATTCCGCTCGATCTCCGTCTGTACTACCGAGTTGATCTGATTCTCAGGCATATCCCAACGTTCTGTCGAAATAGGAACGGACGGCGTCCACGTACTCGTCGATCTTGTCGGGATCCCAATCCGTGGTGGGTATGGGCCCGCCGACGGTGACCTTGACCGTACCGGAGTGAACGGTGAAGTCCTTCTTCCACATCACGTCACCGGCGTTGTGAATAACGATCGGAACGATCGGCACGCCGGCCTGCATCGCCAGGTGAAAACCGCCCTTCTTGAATCGGCCGAGACGGGACGTCGGCATGCGAGTGCCCTCGGGGGCGATGGCGACCGAGATGCCGCTGTGCAGCTTCTCGATCGCGGGCCGCATGGCCTCTCGCGCTTGCGCAGGATCGCCGCGGTCGACATAGGCGACGTCGAAGATCCTGCCCAACAATGCGAAGCGCGGGTCGCGTTCGAGTTCCCGCTTGGCAACGGCGGTGATGTCGCGTCGCAGGATGGAAGTGACGATGATCGAGTCGGCGGTGCTCTGATGGTTGAACATGAAGACGGCGGGCCGGGCTGACCACGCATTTTCGGTTCCGGTGACGTCGAGCTTGACTCCGGCGAGGGTCAGCGCGATGTCCGGGGCGATGGTGCTGGTGATATTGGCACCGGTGCGGCGACTGCGGGTAAGCAATCCCAGGCCGAGCCCGATCGACGCACTCGCGAGCACCGATCCGAGCGCCGCCGTGCTGCGTACGGCCGACGTGATATCCGTGCCACGCTTCGGGCTGTCCAGCGTCAGGGCCGGCCAATTCTTCTTGGCGGCATAGCGCGCGAGATCAGGATCGGGGTTGAGGGCGATGGGACGGCCCACGGCTTCGAGCAGTGGCACGTCCTCACCGCCGTTCGAGTATGCGAAACAGCCTGCCAGAGCGATGCCTTCACGTTCGGCGTAGTCGATCGCCGCCTGCGCTTTGCGGGGTCCCCAGAGCGAATCGCCGACGAGCTCACCGGTGAGAATCCCGTCGGTGACCACCGGAGTCGTGCACAGCAACTCCTCGAACATCATGTCCTGCTGCACCGGCAGTGCCTGGTACGGCGTGGCCGAGGTAGCCATCACGAGGCGATGCCCGGCGTGCCGGTGAGCCTCGACGAGGGCCCGGGCCTGCGGGTAGATCATCGGCGCGATCTCGTTGCGGAACAGGGTGTATGCCTGTTCCATCAGGTCCTCTTCGCGACGGCCTTCGAGGCCGCGGACGGCCTTGCCCATCAGATTGTCGACGGGGGAGTTGCGCATCCGCATCTCGACGACGGCACTGGAGATCTCCCACAGTTCCTTGACCGTGACGTCGAGGGTCTTGAGGCGTTCGAGAAACACTGCGCGAGCAGAGAATCCGTTGATAAGGGTGCCGTCGAGATCGAAGAAGGCGATGGTGTCTCGGCCGGGTGGGGCGGCGGCGATCGCTATCAGTCGATCGTCGAAGTCGGTCATGGATTGTTCTCCTCGGGGGCAGAGATCGGTTCCACCTCACGGAGCATTCGGTGCGCCATATCCCGGATGGTACGTACCTTGCGGGCCCATTCGTCGATCTCCAGCGCGAAGTCCCTGCGGCGGCGGGCAATGCCGTCCGAGCTGGAATCGATCAGGTCGCGGTTTTCGGCCAGTTGCAGTGCAGTGTCGAACAGTTCGCCCGAGATGGACTCACTGTGATCGAGCTGCTGGCGGAGCCGCCTGGCCTGGGCAGCGCCGAGGCATTCCGAGATGAACTTCGGTTTGTCGAATTCTCCGCTCTGCGGCAGCAGCATCAGCTGGTCGGCCACTACCTGATAGGCCTCGAAGATCGGCTGCAGTACGCGGTGCGCCAGGTGCAGATCCTGCGATTCCAGCTGTCGCGCAGCATAATCGGGGTCGCTGATGCTGGTGCGCCAGTCCGGGTCGATGAGATCGACCTCGGATTCGAGACGCTCCCCGAAGTCCTTCTTGTCGCCGAAGAAGAACTCGAACTTGAGTAGATCTCGCAATTGCAGGGCCGACGTCCACAACGATTCCTGAGTCAGCGGCGTCGAGTCACCCTCGGTCGGTAGCACCACCAGCTCGCCGATGGCGCGCATCACGAAGAAGTGAATGGCGTTGTTGCGGAAGAACGCTGCCACCAGATGCTTGTCCTGCGCCAGGTAGAACAGCGGTTCGGGGCCGTCGTCGAAACGCTTGACGACGTTGGCGTTGACCTGTGCGATGACGGCCGAGCGGACGACGTCGACGTCGGCGATGTCCACCCCGCCCGCAGTGGGTAGGTTTCTGCGTTTGATGTAGCCGGCCAACGGCGAGATGATGGCCCACATCTCGTTGACGTTGAGTGCGCGATCCTCGATACCCAACAGCGCCATCGTGACCAGTGCTGCCGGGGTCACCGGCGTCGCATCGTTGATCGCATGGGAGACACCGAGCGCGATCTTCTGCACCGCGACGCGCTTGTCGGTGTTCTCGGCGACGATCGCCGCCACCGACATCGGCTCTCCGAAGTTCAGATAGACGTTGCCGCGCAACGTGCCCTGAGCGCGGATGTACCCGATGGCCATGCGAATGCCCTCGGCTTGCTTCTTCGCCCCGTGCGATTCTTCGGCCATCGCGCCGACCTCGTGCAGTCGGTCGTAGGTGATGGACGTCGGGATCAAATAGACGTCCTCCGCGTCGCTCGACTCGAGGGCGTCGACGAGGTAGGTCAGCAGACCGAACCGCGGCGGTCGGAGCTTTCCGGTGCGGCTGCGTCCGCCCTCGATGTACCACTCGAGGTTGAACCGCTTGCTGAGCAGAAAACTCATGTACTGACGCAGCGTCCATTTGTAGATCGCGTCCGAGAACTTGCGCTGAATGAGCACCACGCCACTGCGTTTGGCTATCGGGCCCAACGGCCAGAAGCCGACATTGATGCCGCCCATGACGTGATTGAGCGGCAGTCCCTCGGCGAGAAGCGCGGGACGCAGCACGAGTGGGTCGAGGTAGGAACGGTGATTGGGCAGGAACACCAACGGATAGTTCTTGTTGAGTTCGCGAACCTTCTGCAGCTGATCGCGATCGACGTCGACCTTGTACGCCCGCGAGAAGTACGCGCCGAGGGTGCCCCACATCTCGACGGCGCGCCTGGTTTCGGTCGCCACCATCTCGCCGAGGATGTCCTGAACCCTCTTGTCGACGGTGTCGCGATCCTGGCCGACGTGGTCTGCGAGCTCGGTGATGCCGTCCCTGAACTTCTTCTGCTCCGTCATGTCCTCGACGACGAAGCGCGGAATCTTGTACTCCGAGCCGATGACTCCGCGTTCGGCCTTGTCCAGTGCGAGACTCGCCTGCCGCAGGATGAACGACGACAACGACGTGCCGCCGCCGCGCTCGAACCGATCCTGGAGATCGCTCAGGGTTGCGGGTTCACCGACCAGCACTGCGGAGTGATCGGGATCGTCGTTGGCCACCCACCGCTGCCACACCCGTGTCGGCTTCGAGCGGCCTCTAGGGGCGAAGATGCGGTGCAGAATGCCGGTGCTGCGATCGGTCAACGTGACCCGCAGCGGAATGAGCAGCGGATCGTCGGCGTACCCGCGGACGGTGTCCGACAGTGATGTCCTGGCCTCACCGGACAGAACGACCGATGGGGGCCGACGTTCTCCGTCCGGGGTGGTGGCGTCGATCCACTGATTCAGGGCCTGAACCTCGAGAGTGCTTCTGGCATCGAGCAAGTACACGTGCGGACCGTCGCTGAGCGATTGCTGGTCCGCGTCGAGGTGGTACATCGAAGCTCCTGTTCCGTACCTGCGCAAGAAGGTACGCCGTCAGGCTACGCGGGAGAATCCCGGCGCGAGGGCGGTTCGGCGAGGTGGTCGACGGCACTCGACGGGCGCTCGGACGGCCTGTCCGTTAGAGTCGTGCCATCGGCCTTCTCTGGCCAAGCCTCTTTAGTGTTAATCGTAGTAACTGTTACTTCTGGTTACGGTTACTCGGGGTTACACATACTTGGGATCGACGTCATCCTCGCGACCGATACTCGATACCGTGCTGCCTGCGCACGTGAATCTGTGCGACAGTATTCGCAAACACTTTCGAGAAAGGCCGGTAGTCGATGCCACCCCGTGGGCGCGCCGTGAACGATTCGCTGACTCCCGAGAACCTGACGACGCTCGCAGCAGCGCTCGCCGAGGGGCGTCGCGCCACCGTGTATCTCCGCGAGCCGAATCCGAGCCTCGGCCTGCCCGACGGTACGTCGGCCAAGGTGGTGTCCATCGACGGCAACACCGTCACCATCAGCCCGAAGGGCGTCAACGACGAACTGCCCTACGAGGCCGAGGAACTGCGCATCACCCGCAACCCGGCGACCCCACCCGCGCCTGCCAAGCGCATCCCCGCGAAGAAGACGGCATCGACTGCGCCGGTATCGAAGCCGGTCGCTGCCTCCGAGCCGGTCGCTGTCTCGAAAACGAGCCCTTCTTCTACATCGGCCACGGCTTCTACATCGGTCACGGCGTCGACATCGAGCGCTGCTCCGAAGTCGGTACCGGCGACCGACGTTGCCGCCAAGCCCGCCGGTGCGGGGTCTGCGTCGACCGGCTCGGCCCCACGTCGTCCGAAGAAGGCGCCGGGCGGAGTGAGCGTGACCATTCATTCCGGTGCCGACAACGATTGGTCGGTCACCGTCACGCAGGGCGCGAAGAGGCCGACCAAGGCGCAGCCGGTGAGTCCGGAAGCGGTCGGTCGGGCCGTTCGTGAATTGGGCGATGTCACTGCACGCGATGCCGTCGAGGCTGTTATCTCCCATGCACGTGAAGAAGCGGCACGCCGCGTCGCAGAACTGAGTCGTCAACTCGACGAAGCTCGGACAACTCTTGCGGCCCTCGAGCAGGACGTATGAGCGACTAGCTCGTGTTACGACACGTTCTGTTGCTAGGGTTCTGCCGACACCGCTGAGAGGGAGTACATGTTCAAGAAATTCATGCTCGTCGTCGTGGGGGCGGCTGCAATCGTAGCCAGCGTCGGCGTGGGGACCGCATCCGCGGCCGCTCCTGCAGCTCTCGGCGGTGGGTCCGGAATCATCGTCGGAGGCCAGGCGGAGTGCACGCTGACGACGATCGGCAACGACCGCAACGGAAATCTCGTGGGCTTCACCGCCGGTCACTGTGGCCAAGCGGGTGCCTCCATCGTCCCGGAGTACGACACCTCCCTCGGTGAGGTGGGCCGCATCGCATTCTCCAACCCGGAGTACGACTACGCCCTCATCGAATTTCAGCGTGACAAGGTTGCCCCGATCAGCCGCGTGGGCAACGTGACCATCTCTCAGGTCGGCCCGCCGACGGCGTTCCCGAACATCGTCTGCAAGGAAGGCCGCACGACCGGCAACACCTGCGGCCTCGCGTACGGAGACGTTCTGCAGTCGCAGGAGACCTGGGCGCAGCTGTGCGTCGTCGAGGGTGACTCGGGTAGCCCGGTCGTCGTCGGCAACACCCTCGTCGGCATGGTCAACGCCTACCTGGGCGTCGCGTGCTTCGGCCCCGAGGTCGGCACCAACTTCGACGCGATCCTTCGCAACGTCGATCAGGGCAACGGACTCGGCGCAGGATTCGTCCCCGCTCCCTGACCCGCACTCGTAGACCGATGTCCCGTCGGCGCAATCACATTGCGCAGGCGGGGCATTCGTCGTTTCAGGGGTGGGCTTCGGCTGGCGCGTCCGCGGCACGGACACCGCTCACGATGCGTTCGGCTTCGTCCGGTGCGATTCCGAGCAGGACCAGACTCGACGTGGTGGCCGCACCTGTGGGGTCGGTGAGCAGCCCGGCATTGGTGGCCTCGAGGATCGACAGCGCGATGGCTTCGATGTTGAGGATCAGCACCTCGGCCGGCAGATAGGTGGAGAACACACCCTCGCGCTGTCCACGTCGTATGACAGCCGCAGCCGACTCCCGCATCGGTCCCAGTAGGTCGTGAAGACCGTTGTGTCCCAGGTCGGTACGGGCAACCGCAAGTAGAAGCCGGTACTGATCGCCGACGCGTGCCAGTGCCAGCGTCTGGCGCACGAACACGGTGACGGCGGATTCGTCGACGGCCGGATCACGTTCGAGCGCGGCCGAGATGCGTTCTGCGGCTTCGAGTGCGATGCCGTCGATCAGGGCTTCGCGAGAGGCGAAGTGCGAGTACACCGTTCGTCGGACCACCCCGGCCGCGGACGCGACGTCGTTGATGGTCGCGTCCGGATTGTTCGCCAGTACCCCCTGCGCGACATCGAGAATTCGCGCTCTGTTCGAGCGGGCGTCACTTCGCTGCACGGGCGATCGGTCTGTCCGTGCGCTCGGTCTCGACTCCGTCGTCTTCGGCACACGTCCACTTCTAGCACGATCGCGTCGACGCAGTGTGGTTGCCGCCACAAAAGATTGCCGATCCTAGCGCGAATTTCTTAAGCTGCACAGCACTGTGCAAGGTGTGTCGCACTTTGCCAACGGGGGGGAACACATGACACTGCTCGCGATGACACCTGTCCAAGAAATGCACAAACCCTATGCCCGACGATGGTCGGCCTTGGTGGTGTTGTGCCTGAGCCTGCTGATCGTGGTCATGGCGAACACGTCTCTGCTCGTCGCCGCGCCGTCGATGACGATGGATCTGGGCTTGACCAGCAGTGATCTTCAATGGGTGATCGACGGATACACCGTCCCGTACGCGTCGTTGATGCTGTTGTGCGGAGTGATCGGCGACCGGTACAGCCGACGCGGCGCGCTGATCATCGGACTGATCATCTTCGTGGCGGGGTCGGTGGCGGGGGCGCTGACCGATGCCACGCTCGGCGTGATCCTGGCTCGAATCGTCATGGGTGTCGCGGCTGCGATCGTCATGCCTGCGACGTTGTCTCTGCTGGTGGCCACGTTTCCCAAGCGTGAGCGGGCCACAGCCGTCACCGTGTGGGCGGCCACGTCCGGCCTCGCCATCGCCGCCGGGCCGTTGCTGGCCGGATGGCTTCTCGAGAGCTTCACGTGGAGTTCGACATTTCTGATCAACGTCCCGATTGCGCTGGCCGCCATAGCCGGAGCCGTCGTACTCGTCCCTCCGTCGCGAGCCGTCGATGCCGGTGCGATCGATTGGATCGGCGGGTTGCTGTCGGTTCTGGCCGTCTCGACCATCGTCTACTCCATCATCGAGGGCATGCACTTCGGCTGGACTGTCGGGCCGCTGTACTTCGGCCTCGTCGGACTGCTGTCGGTGTTGGGGTTCGTGGGCTGGGAACTACGACACCCCAATCCATTGCTGGACGTGCGGATATTCTCCTCGCGTGTTCTCGGGGGCGCCACCCTTGCGGTGCTGGTGTTCTTCCTGGTGACGTTCGGGGCGATCTACCTCGTGGCGCAGTACCTGCAGTTCGCTCTCGGGTACGGCCCGGTCTCCACCGGAGTGCATCTGCTGCCGCTGGCCGGCGCAGTGTTCGTCGGGTCCGGAATCACGATGTGGCTGACCCCCAAGATGGGGCCGCGTGTCACCGTCACCGCAGGGATGATCGTGGGCACGCTGTCGGTCGTCTCCCTCGTCGGAATCGATTCGACGGCAACGTATGTCGACTTCCTGCCCGTACTGACGCTGCTCGGACTGGCCATCGGACTGTCCGTCTCGCCCTGCACCGATGCCATCATGGGTGAGTTCCCGGACGACAAGCTCGGTGTCGGCGGCGGACTGAACGACACTGCACTCGAACTGGGTGGGTCTCTCGGCATCGCTGTATTGGGTTCGGTTCTGGCGGCGTCGTATCGACAGGGAATCGAGGGGTTTCTGCAGACCTTCCCCGGTAAGCAACCCAATGGCCAGTACACCGGTCAGGCCGCAGAAGGGCTTGCGGCATCGCAGGATTCGCTGGCCGGTGCGGTGATCGTCTCCGACATCATTCGCGAGCAGAATGCATTTTTGAGCGGTTTCGCAGACAATCTCGAAGCGAATGCCATCTCTGCCTTCGGCAGTGCCGTCGTGCACACCAGTGTCGTTGCGGCCGTGGTGTTCGGCACCGGAACCGTGATCGTGGCGTTCCTCATCCCGGCCAAGAACAAGGCGCTTGCGTCGTCGTCGGACATGATCGCGTTCGAGCCGATCGTGCCCTTCGTTGCGCCGCCGGCCACGAGCGCAGCGGCTGTCCGTGAGGTCGCCGAGCTCGAGCAGCTACTCGAACGCCCGTCGGCAGCCAAGCCCGAACCGAGTGCGCCGCGTATACCTCGAACCGTGAAGCCGCACAACGCTGCCGCGCCGGCACTGGTCGACGCCGAACTCGAACGCCCCAGCATTTATCAGTTGGCGCTCGAACTCGGCGAACTGCCCGTCACACCGACACCGCCGGACGTGGAGCCGACCGAACCGTTGCAGACGTTCTACCAACGAGCCAGCCGACAACACGCGACGTGCACCGAGATGAACGAACGCTCGAGCCCTATCTGGGCCATGCCGCTGTAGACCTCCCCAGCGCGTGAATGGACCACTGCACTGCCGCCGGGTTGGGATCAATGCACCTTTGTTGCAGTCCAACTGACTGAAACCCACATTGATCCCAACCGGGGGGGCTAGGGCCGGGGGCTAGGGCTAGGGCGGGTGGCTAGATCAGCACCGCACCGTTCGATGCCGAACCGACCAACTTCGAGTACTTGGCCAGCACTCCGCGGGTGTAGCGCGGAGGAAGCGGTGCCCAACCCTCCTGGCGTGCTTGCATTTCGGCTGCGTCGACGAGAACGTCGAGGGTGCCCTTGCCGACGTCGAGTCGGATCTGGTCGCCGTCGCGGACGAAGGCGATGGGTCCGCCGTCGACTGCCTCGGGTGCCACGTGTCCGACGCAGAGGCCGGTGGTTCCGCCGGAGAATCGGCCGTCGGTGAGCAGCAGGACGTCCTTGCCCAGGCCCGCGCCCTTGATGGCTCCGGTGATCGCGAGCATTTCGCGCATTCCGGGTCCGCCCTTGGGTCCCTCGTAGCGGATGACGACGACGTCGCCTGCCGCGATGGTGCCGTCTTCGAGAGCATCCATGGCCGCGCGTTCACGCTCGAAAACTCTTGCGGTACCGACGAATACGTCGGAATCGAAACCGGCGGACTTGACGACGGCTCCGCCCGGGGCAAGTGATCCTTCGAGAATGGTGATGCCGCCGGTCGGGTGGATCGGCTTGTCCAGTGCGCGCAGCACTTTGCCGTCGGGGTCCGGGGGAGCGATGTGAGCGAGGTTCTCCGCCACGGTCTTTCCGGTGACGGTCATGCAGTCGCCGTGCATGAGGCCGGCGTCGAGCAAAGCCTTCATGACCACGGGGACACCGCCGATGGCGTCGACGTCGGTCATGACGTGCTTGCCGAAGGGCTTGACGTCGGCGAGGTGTGGAACCTTCGCTCCGACGCGGGTGAAGTCGGCGAGGGTCAGTTCGACCTGAGCTTCGTGCGCGATGGCCAGCAGGTGCAGCACGGCGTTGGTGGATCCACCGAAAGCCATGACGACGGCGATCGCGTTCTCGAAGGCTTCCTTGGTGAGGATGTCGCTGGTGCGGATGCCGCGTCGCAGCAATTCGACGACGGCCTCGCCGCTGGCGTGTGCGAAGCCGTCCCGGCGACGATCCGGTGCCGGCGGAGAAGCGCTGCCGGGCAACGACATTCCCATCGCCTCGGCGGCGCTGGCCATGGTGTTCGCGGTGTACATGCCGCCGCAGGCGCCTTCGCCGGGGCAGATGGCGCGTTCGATGGTGTCGACGTCGGCGCGCGACATCAGTCCACGCGAGCAGGCACCGACGGCCTCGAAGGCGTCGATGATCGTCACCTGGTGTTCGCTGCCGTCGGACAGGGTGGCGAAACCGGGCAGGGTGGATCCGGCGTAGAGGAAGACGCTGGCGAGGTCGAGACGCGCGGCAGCCATCAACATTCCGGGCAGCGACTTGTCGCAGCCGGCGAGCAGCACGGAGCCGTCGAGACGTTCGGCGCTGATGACGGTTTCGACGCTGTCGGCGATGACCTCACGCGAGACCAACGAGAAGTGCATGCCCTCGTGGCCCATCGAGATGCCGTCGGACACCGAGATGGTGCCGAATTCCAACGGATACCCGCCGGCCGCGTGGACGCCCTTCTTGACCTCCTTCGCCAGTCGTTCGAGTGAGAGGTTGCAGGGAGTGATCTCGTTCCACGACGACGCGACGCCGATCTGGGACTTGACCCAGTCGTCGTCGCCCATCCCGACGGCGCGGAGCATGCCGCGGGCGGCAGTCTTCTCCAGCCCGTCGGTGACGTCCCGGCTACGTGGCTTGACGTCGACTTCGGGTGGATTGTGCGGGGTCGTCATGACACTCCTGAACGGTCGGCGATGGTGGCTCCTCGGTCGCGTCCTCAGGTTCCGCCCCGAGTCGCATTCACCGTCAACACTAAACCTGTGGCGCTGCGCTCTTTCGGCATGCACCGGAATGCCCTCCATCGAGTGACGAACGGCCCTGTCGAGCACCGCGACCTCGGGGCGACAGTGGGGGCGGATCCACCGCATCGCGGTGGGAGGTCGAGGAGAGACGATGAGCGATCAGCAGGATACGGCCGTGGTGGAAATGCTGGTGGAGCTCGCGTGCCGCGCGCCGTCGGTGCACAACAGCCAGCCGTGGAGGTGGACCTACTACGAACACGGACTCGATCTGTACACCGACACCTCCCGCGTGCTGGGGGTGATCGACCCGACCGAACGGCAGATGGTGATGAGCTGCGGGGCCGCGTTGGACCATCTCGAGAAGGCTGCCGCGGCGTTTCGGTGGAAGACCGAGATCGACCTGTTGCCCGCCCCGGGCACGCCGGATCATCTTGCCCATATCCGCCTCGTGCACGACGCGCATCCTCGGTCGCGTGAGTTCGAGATGTTGAGTGCGATCAACCGCAGGCACTCGGATCGTCGGGCGTTCGGACCGGTGCCGACCGATCGCGTTCTGACGCGATATCTCGGTCGTCAGCACTACGGCACCGAGATGACCGTCTTGTCGGCAGAGTCGAAACAGACGTTGGCGAGGGCCTCGACACTGAGCGCGGGCATCCGGAAGTACGACGCGACGTACCAGGCCGAGATCAGATGGTGGGCCGGGCACTCGTTTCGTTCCGGCGGTATTCCGCCCGAGGCGCTGACGAACCGCGCGGATGCGTCGAGGGTGCAGGTGGGGCGAGCATTCCCCGAACCGCACCGCGTCGGCACGGTGGTTCCGCGGGAGCCGGTCGAAGACGAGTCCACAGTGGTGCTGCTCGGCACACCGTCGGACGAACGACTGGATTGGCTGAACTGTGGCCGTGCCATGTCGACGTTTCTGCTGGCAGCGACCGCGGACGGCTTGGCGACGTGCCCGTTGACTCACATGACGGAACAGGCCGGGAGCAGGCGACTCGTCCAGTCGTTGGCACCGCACATCGGCATGGCACAGGTGCTGATTCGAGTCGGTACACCGATGATCGGCGCCCCGGCGCCTCGAACGCCACGACATGCGGTGGCCTCGGTGCTGTCTGCTCCCGCACGCGCAACGAACAGGAGACGATCGTGATTCTCGCAGCACATCAGAAAATCGTGGTGGGGGTGGATGGTTCGGCCGGCAGTATCGGCGCTGCGCTCTGGGCGGCGACACTGGCAGAAAGGGTGGACTCTCCCCTGCTCATCGCCACTGCAGTACAGCAGCCTGTGATCTACATGGGCGAGCCCGCAGCGGTCGTGCCGAAGGAGGTGTGGGACGAGCAGCGCCGAGCGTCCGAACACATGGTGACCGACGTCGCTGCCGCAGTGCTGGCCCGTCATCCCGACCTTGCCGTCTCCACCTCGGTGGAGGAGGCGACGGCGTGCTCGATGATGGTCGAACTCTCCTCCACCGCGCGGATGCTCGTCGTCGGCAATTCGGGTTCCGGTCCGATCGTGTCCGCATTGTTCGGCAGTACGGCGCAGGAGACCTCGAACGCGGCCCTGTGCCCGGTGATCGTGTGGCGGGAGGGCGACGCCGGCTTCGACGCGCCGGTCCTCGTCGGTATCGACGGCAGTGCAACGAGTGAGGCGGCCGTCGAACAGGCCTTCGATCTGGCCTCGTTGTTCGGTGTACCGATGATCGCAGCGCTCGCCTGGAACTCGTGGTCTCACGGCGCGGCACTCTCTCCGCCGGGGCCGCATGACAGCATCGAGATCGAGCGTGAGCAGCAGATGCTGCTCTCCGAATGTCTGGCCGGGTGGGCCGAGAAATATCCGGATGTCAGTGTCGAACATGTCGTGCGACAGGGTAACCCGGCGCACCTCCTTGTCGATCTGTCCAAGCGAGCCGGCCTCGTGGTGGTCGGCAGTCACGGGCGAGGAGTGGTTGCCCGAGCACTGTTCGGATCGACCAGTAGCAACCTCACCCGCCACGCCCACTGCCCGGTGATGATCTGCAGAGACCGATGACCAACCGCACCGTACCGAATCGTGTGCGCGGGAGTGATGATCGACGACGAGTTCTGAACTCCGACAACGCTCATCGGCTTGCGCGACGGGCGACCGTCGCACGGCTGATCGGCCACGACCACTTCGGGCCCACCATCGACCCGGTCTCCATCGTATGGAGCGGTAGTCGGGTGTATTTCTACGCCGAGGGGCGGTCGCGGTTGGGGTGGAGTGCGCTCGATTCCTCGGTCGTCCTGGAAGTGGACGCCGAGGACGACGCTCACCTGACCGTATCGACTGTCGTGATTCACGGAATCGCCCGTGCGGTCGTGGATGCTCGACTCGAAGTCCTCGAACAGCTACTGCCCCGGCCGCATTCGGACGGCCCGCCGATGCACCGACTCGTCGAAGTGACCCCGACGTCGGTGTCGGGGGTCGAGCTGATGCGTGGACCGACTGCGGGCGAGACGAATTCACGAGGGTGAGGCCGGGCCTCATGGCGGAAGGATCGGGACTTTCGACCCTGCCGTCGGCATCGAGAATTCGGCAATGTCGGTTCTACCGATTCGTCGACTTCGAGGAGTTCGAGATGAAGCAGCAAGTACACGACGGACACGACGGGCAGGCCGTGTTGGCCGAGGCCGAAAATGTCCTCGCCGAAGTGCTACTGGTGTGTGCCGTCGCCGCGGTAGGCCTTTTCCTGACGTTGCTCGCGTCCGGTGTGACCGGCTGGGCTGCGGTCTGCGGAGGTGCGGCAGCAGCGATGTTCGTGATGGCCGCAGTGAGCCTTCGTGCAGGGCAGCACGCCGCGCAAAGGTCGCATGCGCCTTCGGGTTCCGATTCTGTCGCGGGGTCGATGTGACGCCGACTTCCGGCGGACGTGAGCCCGCGAGAGCAGGAACGACGAGGAGGACCGACAGTGAATGGCCGCAGGTGACGGGCTCGATGCGGGTCGATTCCGACTCCTTGGTCGTCGAGATTCCGACGCAATCGGTACCGATGGTGTTTCCGGTGACCACTGCATCGATCGACGGTGTCGTCCATTCGGTGGTGATCGCCGAGTACGGGCCTCTCAGCGGGGTCTCGCCCGACGGACACATCCTCAGAACAGCCGTGCTCGAACGGTGGCCGGACGCACGAGTGTTCGAGCGGCGCAGCACGGGTGAGCGGGGTGCAGACCCGCGCGGCTACGAGAGTTTCTACGTCGAATTGGAGCCGAGCGGTTGCCGAACCGACATCGATCTCGACGAGGTGTCCGCGCTCTTCGGCCGCTGACCGGACACGAACACGGACTGCCAATTCGACTGCACTGCAAATCATCACGTCATGGCAACTGAGCCGTCGACATCGAGACAGGAAGATCACATGAGTAATTCCACCGCCCGCACACTTCCCATCGTCGTGGGTATCGACGGATCGGCCGAGGCCGAGGCTGCAGCCCGATGGGCCGGCACCTACGCGGACAAGGTCCACGCGACCGTACGTCTCGTTCATGCAGTCCCGGTGGGGGATTGGTACGGGTCGGCAGCATTCGTCGACGGTGGCGCGCTGGAGAGGGATCTTCGTGCCATGGGCCGCAAACACCTCGTTCGAGCAGAGGGCGAGGTACACGCCGCCGCACCTGGGGTATCCGTGGACACCGTCAGTGTGGACGGCACCATAGCGTCGTACGTGGCCGACGTGGGAGCAGACATGGTGGTGCTGGGATCCAGGAAGTCGAGCGCGATCCGCGACCTCACCCTCGGGAGCAACACGCTGCGCGTCATGACGCACGCGCAGTGTCCGGTGTTGTTGCTCCGCAACGAAAACGACAAGGCCGACGTGGGCCGCCCGATCGTGGTCGGGATCGACGGCAGCGAACAGTCCGATCGAGCGCTGGGTGCCGCGCTCGAGATGGCCGACAACCTGGGCGCACCCGTGATCGCGGTCAACTACTGGGGGTTCGCGGCTCAGGCCGGCATCGGGATGAGCGCCGGCTACATCGACTGGCAGGCGGTGCAGGAAGACGAGAAGCGTTGGCTGGAAACGCATGTGGAGAAGATGCACGAGAAGTATCCGGCTGTGCAGCTCACGACCGTCAGTGCCCAATCGAGCCCGACACGAGGCTTGCGAGCGCTGTCTGCGTCGGCATCGATGCTCGTTGTCGGGTGCCGAGGTAGAGGTGCCCTCCGCGGTGCGATCCTGGGGTCGGTCAGTCAGAACCTCGTACACCATGCCGAATGCTCGGTGTTGATCGTGCGGTGAGCAGTCAGTCGACGCTGCGTCTGTCGACCGGCGGGGCACCCAGATCGCAGTGCGGTGGGCAGTCGGAGGGGTTACCAGCGCTCCTGATCAGCGCCGCCGCGATGACAGCGCCGAGTACCAAGAGCCCGGCGCACATCAGCATCGCCGAGTGGAACCCGGACGAGAAAACCTGTGGCGCGGAGTAATCGGACCCGGCAATGCCTGCCAATGCGGGCAGCGCGGCAACGGCGAGCAGTTGACTGGTTCTGGCGACAGCATTGTTGACGCCCGATGCGATTCCGGCGCGGTCGTCCGGTGCCGCGCTCAGAACGGCTCCGGTCAACGGGGCCACCAGAGCGGAGAGGCCGAGGCCGAACACGACGACGGCGGGGAGAACATCGGCGACGTAGGTGGATCCGGGCCCGATGCGCAGCATCAGCAGCAGCCCCGCCGCCGACAGCAGCGGCCCGACCGTCATCGGAATGCGCGGGCCGATGCGCCACGCGAGCCGGCCCGCGCGGGCCGACAGTACGAGCATCAGCACGGTGATCGGAATGGTGGCCAATCCGGCTGCGACAGGGGAGAATCCGACCGCGAACTGCAGCTGCAACACCAGCAGGAAGAACACCCCGCCGAGCGCCGCGTACACGGCGAAGGTCACGAGATTGGCTGCCAGGAACACGCGCGAGGCGAACAGTGACGGCGGTACCAGCGGATCGTGGGTGCGGCGCTCGATCACCACGAACATTCCGACCGCGACGATCCCCAACGCGAGCGCAAGAACGTGGGACTCGATCAGGCCGTACGTCAGCAGCCCGAGGGCAGCGGCGACCGTGACCGCGCCGGGGACGTCGAGGCGACCGGCAGCGTGCGGATCACGGCTCTCCGGAACATGTTTCATGGCCACCCACACGACCACCACGGCCAGCGGAACATTGATCAAGAACACCGCGCGCCAGCCGACGGCGTCGACGAGCCAGCCGCCGAGCAGTGGACCGATCGCCGACGCCACTCCGCCCAACCCCGACCACAGCCCGATCGCGGCTCCGCGATCGTCGGATCTGATGGACGCCGAGATGAGCGCAAGTGAACCGGGGGTCAGCAATGCCGCGCCGATGCCTTGGAGCAGCCGCGCCGCGATCAACACCTCGATGTTGGGGGCAAGACCGCACAGAACCGAGGCCGCCGTGAACCAGACGGTGCCCCAGACGAACACCCGCCTGCGTCCGAGCCGGTCACCGAGCGAGCCGCCGAGCAGGATCAGCGACGCCAGCGCCAACGTGTAACCGCTGAGCGTCCACTGCAGCCCGGTGACACCCGATCCCAGATCCCGACCGATCGCCGGCAGCGCGATGTTGACCACGGTGGCGTCGAGCATCGCCAGAGACGACCCGAGCACGGTGGCCGCGACGATCCATCGGCCCCGCGCACTGGACAGCGAAATGGTTACATCGGGCCGCTCTGCAGGCTGCTCGATCACAACTTCTCGACGCAGACGACGAAGTTGCGGGAGTCCTTCTCGAATCCGTACAACGCGGGGTCGGGGCAGTCGTCGACCGACGTGGTGCCCTGCAGGATGGTCACCACCCGGCGGGTGTCGGCACCCGGGGTGGCGCAGTCGACGCGTTGCGCGAACTCGCCCACCAGGTCCATGCAGCCACCGACGATCCAGTCGATGTCGAGGCACAGGGCCCCTTGCTCGATGTCGAAGTACGTCTCGTAGTAGTACTGATCGGCGTCGGGCGGGCATTCGGCCGAGGTCGGAGTCTTGGCGAACACGACGTAGTTGGACTGTGGGGATCCGCAGGTCGCATTGGCGACGGTGGCGTTCTCGACCGTCCCACCGAGTTCGACGCACTGGCCGATCTCGACGTCGATGTCGACGCTGCCGCCCTCGTCGATGTCGGGGGGCGGGGAACCGGTGGTGGTGCGAGGCGGCGTCGTGGTGGTGGTGGGAATGCTGGCACCGGAGATGGCGACGGCGGTCCCGGATACCTCCGAGGCGCATCCGCTCAGTAGCACCGCCGCGCAGGCGGACAGAGCGACGACGAAAGCGCGGACCGAACGAGTGGGTGACGCCATGGTGAGTCCTGCTCTCGACGAAAGAAGCGTGCTGGGTGCATCGACCGTATGTGTGTAGAAAATATCGGACTCGGTTGTCGGCCGCATGAGGCAGGATGAAGTGCGTGGATCTTCCTCTCGCCGTTCCGGTTGCGCCGATGCTCGCCAAAGCCGCGAAAGAGGTGCCTCCTCAGCCCGAGGACGGGCCGCCGGTGTGGTCGTACGAGCCCAAATGGGACGGTTTTCGTGCCATCGTGTTTCGCGACGGCGACGAGGTGGTGCTGGGATCGCGCGGCGGCAAGGACCTCGCTCGCTATTTTCCCGAGCTCGTCGAGGCCGTCAAGGCCGAACTACCCGAGAAGATCGTCATCGACGGAGAGATCGTGGTGCCGCGCGAGAAGAACGGTTCCACGCGCCTGGACTGGGAGTCGTTGTCCGAGCGCATCCATCCCGCGGCGAGCCGAGTGACGATGCTGGCGGAGAAGACACCGGCGCAGTTCATCGGCTTCGATCTGTTGGCCGTCGGCGACGAGGATCTGACGGGTGAGCCGTTCTCGACGCGGCGGGCGCGATTGCTCGACGCGGTGGGCACGGGCGGGCCGAGTTGCTTCGTCACCTCGGCCACCGACGATGCGGCCGTGGCCGAGGACTGGTTCGAGCGGTTCGAGGGAGCAGGCCTCGACGGCGTCGTAGCGAAGAAGCTCGACGGGCCGTATCTGCCCAACAAGCGCGAGATGATCAAGATCAAGCATGCTCGCACTGCCGACTGCGTGTTGATCGGTTATCGAATTCACAAGTCCGGCAACGGTATCGGATCACTGCTGCTCGGCTTGTACGACGGCGAGGATCTGCGCATGATCGGCGGAGCGTCGGCGTTCACCGACAAGCGGCGGCTGGAGTTGCTCGAAGAGCTCGAACCGCTCCGGCTCGGTGACGACGTCACCTACGACGGCGAGGCGACCCGTTGGAATTCGTCCAACGATCGCAATTGGATTCCGGTGCGCATCGAGCGAGTCATCGAAGTGGCCTACGACCAGATGGAAGGCGCGCGGCTGCGGCACGTGGCCAGGTTCCTGCGCTGGCGACCGGATCGCGATCCGCGCTCGTGCGCTTACGACCAGCTCGAGGTGCCGGTGCGCTACGACGTCGCCGATGTGATTGCTGGAGGGCGATAGGCATGGCCGCGAAAACACCACCGGCGTTCGTGCAGGCGGGCGAGCGCGAAGTGCGAGTGTCGAGTCCCGACCGCGTGATCTACGAAGCGACCGAACGCACCCCGGACATCACCAAACTCCAGGTGTGCGAATACTTCGCCGCGGTGGGCGAACCGCTGATGCGGGCGATCGGCGACCGCCCGACCGCGATGGAGCGGTGGCCCGACGGCTACCGCGAGGGCATGCGATTGGCGCTCGGCCCGCAGGACAAGGAGGGCGACGGTTTCTATCAGAAGCGGTTGCCCAAGGGTGCGCCCGAGTGGATCGAGACCGTGAAGATCGCGTTCCCGAGCAAGCGCACTGCCGAGGAACTGTGTCCCTCGGAGCCGGCTGCGCTGGTGTGGGCGGCTCAGATGGGCACGCTGACGTTCCATCCGTGGCCGGTGCGGAGACCGGAAGTGGATCATCCCGACGAGCTACGTCTCGATCTCGATCCGCAGCCGGGCACTACGTTCGCGGACGCACTGAGAGTTGCCGACGTGACGCGGGAGCTGTTGGAGGAGTTGGGCTTACGCGGCTACCCCAAGACGAGCGGCAATCGTGGCATTCACATCTACGTGCGCATCGAGCCCGAGTACACCTTCGAGCAGGTGCGCCATGCGGCCATCGGCCTGGGCCGAGAACTCGAACGTCGCGACGACGGGGTGACCACCAACTGGTGGAAAGAAGAACGCGGAGAACGCATCTTCATCGATTACAACCAGAACAACCGTGACCGCACCATAGCCAGCGCGTGGAGTCTGCGAGCCCGTCCCGGAGCGACGGTGAGTACGCCGATGACGTGGTCGCAGTTGGCGGACGTCACCGATCCGCGTGACTTCAACCTCGTCACCGTGCCGGACCTGGTGCAGGACGGCGACCCGTGGGCCGACATGGACACGAAGGCCTACTCACTGGAACCGCTTCTGCACCTGTGGGAAACACTGCCGGGTGGTGAGCTGAACTTCCCGCCCGACTACCCCAAGATGCCGGGCGAACCGCCCCGAGTGCAGCCGTCGAAGAAAGTCGCCGAGCACTGGGATGCGGAAGGAAACCGCACCGACAGCTAGTTCCGCTCGGCCTGGGCAGGGTTGCACACTACGTAGCGTTGTCGACGGGATCCGGTCGATCGAGCCGTGTTCTGTGCAACCCGGCCCACCCTCACATGGATTCGAGTTCCCGGATCAACGTCGCCGCGTCGTACGGCCCCACGTGGCGGGTGAGGTTCTTGTCGCCGCGACCCAGGTAGAACGTCGGAGTGCCGCCCACATCGGAGGACGTGGCGTCGAGTTCGTCGTCCTCGACGCGCACCACGTAGTCACCGGTGCGGATGTCGTCCTCGAATCTGTCCATGTCGAGGCCGAGTTCGCGTGCGTACCCGTCGATGTCGTCGGGTTCGAGGGCGTCGCTGTTGCGGAACAACACGTCGGCCATCTCCCAGAACTTGCCCTGCGCCGCGGCGGCTTCGCTGGCGTATGCCGCGTAGCGGGCATGGGGGTGGTAGTCGTCCAGCGGCAGGTGTCGGTAGACGTACCGGAGGTCGTCACCGAAGTGCTTGCGTACCTCGGCGACACTGCCGGTTGCTTTGCTGCAGAACGGGCATTCGAAATCGGCGTATTCGACGATCGTCAGCGGAGCGTCGACGGGCCCGCGGATGTGATCGCGCTTGGCGCTGACCGGACGCAGAATACGCAGCGACGCTTCGGCTTTCGGCGGGTGGATCTTCGCATCGATGCGGAACAGAATCCAGCCGAGCAGGGCAGCGATGACCGAGGCCGCCAGCACGCCGACGCGGGCCTCGTCGGCCAGCAGCGGATCGTCGAGCGCGAGGTCGATGATGAACAGTGAGATCGTGAATCCGATTCCGGACATCGCCGCACCGCCCGCGATGTGCGACATGGTCAGCCCCGGAGCCAGAGCCGAGGGTCGCAACTTCGCGAAAATGGCCGAGGCCCCGGTGATTCCGATGAGCTTGCCGAGCACCAGGCCGGCGATGATGCCCCAGGTGAGAGTCGACGTGGAGGCAGCCTTCAGGGTGTCCGAGCTGAGCACCACCCCGGCATTGGCGAGCGCGAAGATCGGCACGATGATGAACGCGGTGTACGGCTGATACAGGCGCATCAGTCTCTCGTTGACCGAGACGGCTTGATCCAGGCCGAGTCTCGCGGCTCGGGCGTATTCGGGATTCGGCGATTGACGGAAGGCGCGGGTGAGGTCCGAGGCTCGTTCCACCTCGGAGCGACGCGGCGGGTACACCGGAAGAATCAGTGCGATCATCACGCCGGCGAGCGTGGGGTGAACTCCCGACTCGTACATCGCGACCCACGTGAACAGTGCGACGACGAAGTACCCGACACCGCGCCACACTTCGAGCCGACGCAACAGGAAGATCAGTCCGAGCCCGATGAACGCCAACACCAACGGAACCACGTCGAGATCGTCGGTGTAGAAGAACGCGATGATCGCCAGCGCGCCCACGTCGTCGGCCACGGCCAGCGTCAACAAGAAGATCCGCAGCCGCGCGGCCTTCTTCGGGCCGAGTACCGCAAGGGCACCGAGCAGGAACGCGGTGTCGGTGGAGATGACCACGCCCCAGGCCTGGGCGGCCGGGCCGGAGGGGTTGAAGGCGAGGAACAGCAGCGCGGGTGCGGCCAGACCGGCGAGTGCAGCCACGATGGGAATCGCTGCGCGCGATCTGTCGGTGAGCTCACCCATCGCGAACTCGCGTTTGACCTCGAGGCCGACGACGAAGAAGAACAGCGCCATCAGCCCGTCGTTGACCCAGTGGGCGAGGTCGAGGGAGATGCCGTGCTCACCCACGGTGATCGACAGTTCGGTGTGCCAGAACGACTGATAGGTGTCACCGAGTGGTGAGTTCGCCCAGATCAGGGCGATCAAGGTGGCCGCCAGCAGGAAGCCCGCGGCCAAGGTTTCACTGTTCTTCTCGCCGCGAGCCCGCGAGATCCGTTCGACGAATCGTGCCATCGGCCGGTCCGTCGGCGTGATCTGATCTGCCATCTGCAGCCCGGGTCCTTCCTCGGAGGTGTTGTGAAGCAGTCTGTACCAACACGGCGGTCGACGCTTTACTTCCACGCAGGTCAGTACCCTGGATGGTTCTCTTGCCGGGAAGCGTTGTCGAAGAGATGTGCACGACATATTCGGCGAACGGCATTAGTCCGCCGAGAATCGGGAATACGAGCCCGACTCACCCCTGCCACTAAGGAACATCCATGCGTGATTTCATCTGCCGCAAGTGCGGACAGAAGCTGTCGTTCGAGAACTCACTGTGTCTGAGCTGCTCGAGCGCACTCGGCTTCCATCTGCCGAGCAGAGCCCTCCTGGTGCTCCCGGACAAGGAAGACGGCATCTCCGAGGCCGAGGTGGACGGTGCCATCTGGAAGACGTGCGCCAATCTCAACACCGCACGCTGCAACTGGCTGGTCGACGCATCCGATTCCGACGACCTCTGCCTGTCCTGCCGGCTGACGCGGACTCGCCCGGCCGACGACGACCTGGACGCCATGGCCGCCTACGCGGACGCGGAGACCAACAAGCGTCGCGTCATCCTCGAGCTCACCGAGCTGGGTCTGCCGATCGTCGGCCGGGACGAGGACGCGTCCACGGGTCTGATGTTCGATCTGCTCTCCAGCGCCAACCAGCAGGTGATGACCGGTCACAACAACGGTCTGATCACCCTGGACCTCGCCGAGGGCGACGACGTGCACCGCGAGCAGCTCCGCGTGGAGATGTCGGAGCCCTACCGCACGCTGGTCGGGCACTTCCGTCACGAGATCGGCCATTACTACCAGATGGTGCTGGTCGGAGACGGTGAACACCGCGCGGCGTTCGAGGAACTGTTCGGCGATCCGGATTCGAGCTACCAGGATGCGCTCGATCGCCACTACAGCGAAGGTGCACCGGAGGGCTGGGAGGACACCTACGTCTCGTCCTACGCCACCATGCACCCCGCCGAGGACTGGGCCGAGACCTTCGCCCACTACCTGCACATCCGCGACACCCTCGACACGGCCGCGGCCTTCGGGATGGCACCGGCCGGATCCACCCTCAAGAGCCCGCTGCCCGGCGAGGTCGGCTTCGATCAGATCATCGACTGGTGGCTGCCGTTGTCGTGGGCACTCAACCAGATCAACCGATCGATGGGTCACCAGGACCTGTACCCGTTCGTGCTGCCGGCGACCGTCGTGAAGAAGATCGGCTTCGTGCACTCTCTGGTGGCACCCAGCGCTCTGTGAGCCTCGCTCACGGTCGTTGAGCTCAGCGCCCAGGGGCGTATCCTGTGTTGTCGGCATCCGCCGATACCGGGTACGCCCCCTGTGCATTAGTGGGCAGAGTGCAGTCGCGGGCAGAGTGCAGCAGTAGGACGAGGTGACCACCATCAGCGAGCAGACACTGAACGCGTCGGGCGCCCTCCCGCGGGTTAGCGACTTCCAGCTGAGTCGCCGGCTGGCCGAGGTGGCCGAGAAGCTGCGGCGTCAGCATTCCGATCCCGATCGCGTCCTGGCCACGATCACCGAGGCCGCGGTCGCTCAGGTCCCCAATGCCGAGTACGCATCCATCACGACGGTCATGCAGGGCAAGTTCGTGCACAGCGCAGCCCTTTCAGGAGAAGTTGCCGGGCACTGCGACAAGATTCAGGAGCAGCTGGGCGAGGGGCCCTGCCTCGAGTCGGCGATCGAACAGACGACCATCCGTATCGACGACATGGACAGCGAGACCCGCTGGCCACAGTTCACCGATGCAGCGTCTGCGCTCGGGGTCAAGAGCATGATCTGCTTTCAGCTCTACGTCGAAGGGTTCAACTTCGGCGCACTCAACCTGCATTCGACGCGAACCGGCGCGTTCTCGGCCGAGGCCGAATCCATCGGTTCGTTGTTCGCTGCGCACGCGGCCATCGCGTTCTCCAGCGCCCGGGAAGAACAGCAGATCAGGGCCGCGCTGACCAGCCGGGATCTGATCGGGCAGGCCAAGGGCATGCTGATGGAACGCTACAACCTCAATTCGCAGGCGGCATTCGCGTTGCTGGCCAAGCTCTCTCAGGACACCAACGTCAAGCTGGCCGATCTCGCCGTGCAGTTGGTCGACGACGCGGCGAAGTCCACCGAATAGCGACCGGGGCCTCGGGCCTCATCGCACGTCGAGTCCGTCGGTGCTGGCGACCGATACGGCGGGAACATCGGTGGCGATGAACACCTCGATCCGCACGTCCTCGTCCAGATAGCGGCTCAGTGCAGCCAGTCCGGTTGTGGCAGCGATGATCTCGTGAACCCGGTCGCCCGAGATGGGATAGTCGTCCACGTCGTGACGCCAATGCGCGGCCACCAGTGTGCCTCCGGCCTCCAGCCGCCCGACGATGCGGCTCATGGCGGCCGCCAGGTCGTCGTCGTCGAGGTAATAGCCCACCTCGCTGACGACGATCAGATCGAACTTCTCGTGGGGATTCGGTAACGCAGATACGTCGTCGGAGAGGGACCACAGTGCGAAATCGACTGCAGCACTCTCGCCTACGCGCGCGCGAGCCGTATCGAGTGCGCTCTGCACCACGTCGGTCGACACCAGATGCTCACAGCGGGCAGCGAGCTGTTCGGTGAGCACACCGATCGAGCAACCGGGTTCGAGGCCGAGTCGATAGTGCGGCTTGGGCAGCGATGCCAGGGTGAGGGCATACTTGCGACGCTCGTACCACTTGCTGTCGAGCATGAACGGATCCTCGTGCGCGGCATACACATCGCGGAAGTATTCCGGACTCAAGCTCATGCGGACAGCCTACTCATGCGAAGACGACTTCGAACGGACGTCGGAACCGCGTCAGGATGTGCGGTGGCAACACTGCGCGATCCGCCGGGTGATCGGACAGCGGTCGAATCTGAGATTCGAAACGCTCGATCGACGCCCGTTTCGCCTCGACGGCGTGCGCGGGCAGGTCGATGCGTCGACTGCGTGACCACGGCACCGCCCGGTGTTCGGGAGTTGCCCAGTGCCACATCCAGATCGGATATTCCACCACCGGTATCCCCACGACGGCGGCCGCGGTGAGGCAGGCACGCGCCGTGGCTTCGTGATCGGGGTGGCCGTCCCCGCGCCACGGTGTCAGGCACCAGGTACCCGGAGTGGCGTCGAGCAGCGGTACCAGCGCGCGGGCCAGAGCGTCCTCGTGCCGCTCGACCTCGCCGTCGGTGAACTGCAGCCGCGTCGGCGGCTGAACGATGCCCAGTTCGGCGAGGGCACGCTCGGACTCGACGGGCCGCAGGGCGCGGAGGTCCTCGGCCGACACCGTCGGAGATCCCGGATGCGAACCGTCACCGTCGGTGACCGCGACGACCCGTACGTCGACGCCTGCGGCTGCGGCCATCGACAGCAACCCACCGACGCCCAGTACTTCGTCGTCGGGATGGGGTGCCACGACGACCATGGTGATGACGTCGCTCCAGTGCAGACCGGGAATGGACCAATCTGCGGACAGCCAGTCCGATTCGGCGGTACCGAGGTCGACGTCGGCGTCGAATGCGTTCTCTACCAAGGGTTGTCTTCCTGTGCGATGTCGTGTCCGAGGGCTTCGAGGTCGCGTTCGGCGTGGCTCTGTCGCAGATAGACGGTGAGGTCGGCGACGCGTCGAGCATGCTCCGCATCTGCGCACAGCGGGCCGGCACCGAGCGCTCGCCCGACGCGGTCGATGCACTGCGTGGCGGCATCCTCGACGACGGCGCGCACGATGCGAGCACGGATCCGAGCGCGGCCGGAGCGGTCGAACGGATCTGCGTCGACCTCGGCCGCCGCAGTGGTCAGGGCACTCGACGCGGCTCCGAGAGCCGATGCGATGGCACCGAGGTGAGCAGCGCGATGTGGGTCGGGACGCGAGCGCACGGCCGCATGCAGGGTGTCGGCCACTGCGCAGGCGCTACCGAACCAGACGGCCGACACTCCGATCGCCCCATGCCAGAAGCCCGGCCTGGTCAGGTAGTCCGTCGGTCCACCGACCACGACCGCGGGGACACGATCGAATTCGACCGAGCCCGAGTCGCTCTCGCGCATTCCGACGGCATGCCACGTGTTCGGCACCGGGGCAGCACCCGGATGAGTCAGATCCACTGCGAACAATCGCGGCTCGCCGTCGACGCGAGCGGTCACGAGTGCGTGGGTGCAGACGGACGCCCCCGAACACCACGGCTTGGTCCCGGACAGGAGCCACCCCGAATCGCCGCGCACCGCTTCGAGAATCGGAGCCGGGGGTTCCGCAGCCCACACGCCCCAGACGTGACCACGCTCGGGCGTCGGGCCGTCGAGCTCGTGCAGAATCGCGATCGCGTCGGTATGTGCCTCGGCCCAGCGGCCCAGAACGGTGTCGTGTCGGCCGAGCGCAGCCAGCGACTGCCACCGGTGATCTGTGTTCCCCGAGCCGGGGAGAGCCAGATCCAACCGTCCGTCCGCCTCGAACGCGAGAAACTGCGCGCGCAACGCCGACTCGAGATCGGTGGTCCGATCGGTGGTGTCGACGAATCCGGTGTCGGTCATGCAGAAGGCTCCAGAGAACGAAGGAAGCCGGCCATACCGTCGGGTGCTCTGCCACGCAGGCGGCCCGAAGTATCGACCGGAATGTCACACACTCGGCGGCACACGGTGCCGCCGAGCTCCAGACGACGGACCAGGTCGTGATCCTCGCCGGTGGCGAGCGGCGCGAACCCGCCGACCGCCCAGTAGTCCGTCGCCCGAACACCCAGGTTGGCACCGTGGACGTGGGGATGGCCCGCCTCGTTCACGTACTGAGCGTCATAGGAGGAGCGGAGTGCTTCGTCGTCGACGATGCGGTCCTCGAATCGCACCGACACCGTCCCGACCACGGCCCGGGCACCCTCGGCGGCGTGCCGCAGATGCCCCACCAGCCACTGCTCGCCCACCGTCGAGTCGGCGTCGGTGGTGGCGTACCACGTGTCGGCGCGGCCCAGACCGCCGTTCAGGTCCGCTGCGAATCCGGCCGCCCGCGCGGCTCCCACGTTGCGATGGGCCACCGTCACGACCGACACGGACGGGTGACGCGCCGCGATACTCGCCGAACCGTCGGTGCACGAGTCGAGAACGACCGTCGTGGATACCGTCACCGGGGCGACGTCGGCGACGCGACGTGCGGCCTTCGCCAGGGCATTCAAGCAGGCGTCGAGCAGATCCTGTTCGTCGTGTGCGGGCACGACGACGACGATGCGACGGACTGGAGTGCTGGTATCGACAGTCACGAGCCACCCTTTCGGACACCGGACCTCGAGCCCGTTGTGGAAACCGCCGGTGGCTGGACGGAGTACGTTGCATGCGACATACCCGTTCGCAGACGATCGACACCTACGGCTCGAAGAAGGGGCTCGGGTGGCGGGAAGCTACTCGTCGTCGTGGATTCCGTCGTCGTTTTCGGCAATATCCGATTAGCAAAAGTCCGGGTGGTATGTGTTAATGGGCGTTGCCCCGCGGCAGCACTGCTACTGGGCATCACGACGCAGTACGAAGGATGGTCGGGTCACATGGCAACTCAGGTTCGCACTCGCAGGTTCGCCCGCATCGGGGCAATTTTCGCAGGTACGGCGCTCGCCGCCTCTGCAGCATTCGGATCTGCCCAGGCGGCTCCGCTGTGGCCGGGTGGCCCCGACGTGTCGATCCCCGGCCTGCCCGGATCCTCGGACCCGGCGGCACCCGCACCCGCCCCACAGCAACGGGTGGCACCGCTGGCCCCGGCGAACTTCGCCGACCCCAGCATCAGCCCGTCCGGCGGCGAGGTCGTCGGAGTGGCGCAGCCCATCGCGATCCGCTTCGACGAGGCCATCGGAGATCGCGACGCCGCACTGCGCGCCATCCGCGTTACCACGAACCCGTCCGTGGACGGCCACTTCTACTGGATCAACGACACGCAGGTGCGGTGGCTGCCCAACGAGTTCTACCCGGCGCACACCCAGGTGACGGTCGAAGCAGGCGGAGCGAAAGCCGAGTTCTCCACCGGCGACTCGATCATCACCACGGCCGACGACAACACCAAGCAGATCACCGTCACCCGCAACGGCGAGGTCGTTCGCACGATGCCCACCTCCATGGGCAAGGTCGGCCACGAAACCCCGAACGGCACCTACATCGTCGGCGAGCGCTTCCGCGACATGTACATGGACTCCTCCACCTACGGGGTGCCGGTGGATTCCGAAGAGGGCTACCGCACGTACGTCGAGTACGCCACGCGCATCTCCTACAGCGGCATCTTCGTCCACGCGGCACCGTGGTCCGAGTCGCAGCAGGGCTACTCCAACTCCTCGCACGGCTGCCTCAACGTCAGCACCGAAGACGGCAAGTGGTTCTTCGAGAACGCCCAGAAGGGTGACCCCGTCATCGTCGTCAACACCGACGGCGGCACCCTCAGCGGATCCGACGGCCTCGGAGACTGGAACCGCTAGAGCGGCTTCGCCGCATGTGAGTGGAACTTCGACCCCTGCTACGAAGTTCCACTCACATAGGTTGGTTTGCGTGACGGCACCAGTTGGGGCCGCGTTCACCATTCGTTAGCCGCGACTGAGCACAGTCCTCGCGGTGAGTGCAACAACCGAACGAGTGCTGCCCACGGCAGGCAAGAAGAGCTTCTTCTCGCGGCCGTGGACCGATTACGCACTGTTCCTGATTCTCGTGGGACCCAACCTGGTTCTGTTGGCGGTCTTCACGTACCGCCCGTTGGTCGAGAACTTCCAGTTCTCGTTCTTCGACTGGAACCTGTCCTCGCCCACGTCCACGTTCGTCGGATTCGAGAACTACCGCGAGTGGGCGTCCCGCGACGACACGTGGCAGATCGTCGGCAACACCGTCGTGTTCACCGTGGCCGCCGTCGTCGGCTCGCTGGTGCTCGGTCTGATACTCGCGCTGCTGCTCGATCGTAAACTGCGGGGCCGCAACTTCGTTCGCTCCGCAGTGTTCGCGCCGTACGTGATCTCCGGTGCCGCGATCGGTATCGCATTCCAGTTCGTCTTCGATCCCAACTTCGGACTCGTCCAGGACCTGATGCGCAGATTCGGCCTCGGTGCGGTCCCGGATTTCTATCAGGATCCGAAATGGGCGATGGTCATGATCACCGTCACCTACCTGTGGAAGAACCTGGGCTACACCTTCGTCATCTATCTCGCGGCGCTGCAGGGCGTGCGCAAGGAATTGATGGAAGCGGCCGAGATCGACCAGGCCGGCCGCTGGACCACGTTCCGCAAAGTGCTTCTGCCGCAACTGCGTCCGACGACGTTCTTCCTCTCGATCACGGTGTTGCTCAACTCCCTTCAGGTCTTCGACATCATCAATGTCATGACGCGCGGTGGCCCACTGGGCACCGGAACCACCACGATGGTCTACCAGGTCTACGAGGAAACGTTCCGCAACTTCCGGGCCGGCTACGGGGCGACCGTCGCGACCATCCTGTTCCTCGTGCTGTTGATCGTCACTCTCGTACAGGTACGAATCATGGATCGGGACGATCAGCGATGACCTTGGTGAGCAAGCCCGATGCCGCAGTGCCGGAAAAGCCTTCGCGCAGTCGGGACCCGCAGCGCACGCGTCGCAGCGCGAATGTCCTCGGCTACGCGGCCATGGTGGCCGTCCTGCTGATGATCGGCCTACCGCTGTTCTGGATTCTGGTCACCTCGTTCAAGGACCGACCCGACATCTACGTTCAACCGGTCACGTGGTGGCCCAGTACTTTTCACCCCCAGAACTACAACGAGGCGACGACGGAGGTGCCGTTCTTCACGTACCTGCGCAACTCGATCGTCATCACCACGGCGGTCGCGTCGATCAAATTCGTCCTCGGTGTGCTCAGTGCGTACGGCCTGGTCTTCCTGCGCTTCCCGGGCAAGAACGTCGTCTTCCTCGTCATCATTGCCGCGCTGATGGTGCCCAATCAGATCACGGTCATCTCCAACTACTCGCTCATCTCCGAGCTCGGTTGGCGAAATTCGTTTCAGGGGATCATCATTCCGCTGGCCGGCGTTGCATTCGGTACCTTCCTGATGCGTAACCACTTCCTGTCGCTGCCGCCGGAGATCATCGAGGCCGCGCGCATGGACGGCGCGGGTCCGGTGCGGTTGATGTTCCGCGTCATTCTGCCGCTGTCGGGTCCGACGATGGTGGCGTTCGCCATCATCACCATCGTCACCGAATGGAACGAATACCTCTGGCCGTTCCTGATGTCCGACGACTCGTCGGTTGCTCCGCTCCCGGTCGGCCTGACGTTGCTGCAGAACAGTGAGGGCTACACCAACTGGGGAGCGGTCATGGCCGCGACAGTGCTCACCATTCTGCCGATTCTTCTCGTCTTCCTCGTCCTGCAGCGCCACATGATCAAGGGCCTCACCTCCGGTGCGGTCAAGGGCTGATCCACCTCACTATCAGGAGTCGAACACCATGGCACACATCATCAATCGGCGTGGCTTCCTCACGCTCACCGGTGCGGCTGCGGCCGCCGCAGCCCTCGCGGCGTGCAGCGGTCCCGGATCGGGCTCGTCCGGCGGCGGCGGTGTCGAAGGCGATGCGAACACCATCAACTTCTGGTCGAACCACCCGGGCAAGTCCCAGGAGTTCGAGAAGGAGCTGATTTCGCGGTTCCAGGCGCAGAACCCCGGTCTGACGGTCAATCTCATCGACGGCGGCAAGAACTACGAGGAGGTGTCGCAGAAGTTCAATGCGGCGCTCTCGGGCAACGATGTGCCCGACGTCGTCGTACTCTCGGATGTCTGGTGGTTCAACTACGCACTCACCGGTGCGATCGAGCCCCTCGACAAGCACTTCTCCGCGGCCGGGGTCGACCAGTCCGATTACGTGGATTCGCTTCTTGCCGATTACAACTGGAACGGTAGCCACTGGGCTTTGCCGTACGCGCGCTCGACTCCGCTGTTCTACTACAACAAGGCCGTCTGGTCGGCAGCCGGCCTGCCCGATCGCGGACCGGCCACGTGGCAGGAATTCGACGAGTGGGGCCCGCGCATCCAGGCCGTCGTCGGAAACGGCAAGCTCGCCCACGGTTGGGGCAACGCCGTCGACTATCTCGGGTGGACGTTCGAGGGACCGATCTGGACGTTCGGCGGATCGTACTCCGATCAGTTCGAGCTGAAGTTCGACGATCCCAATACCATTGCGGCAGGCAAGTTCCTGCAGGACATGATCCACACCAAGAAGTACGCGGCGGTCTCCAACGACATCGCCAACGACTTCGCCGCGGGCATCCTCGCCTCCACGATCGCCTCCACCGGAGACCTGTCCACGATCACCAAGGGTGCCGCGTTCGAGTTCGGTACGGCCTTCCTGCCGGCCACCGACGGCGCGCCCGGATGCCCCACCGGCGGCGCGGGTCTGGCCATCCCGGCCAAGATCTCCGACGAGCGAAAGGTGAACGCACTCAAGTTCATCGATTTCGTGACCAACGGTGCCAACACTGCGTACTTCTCGCAGAACACCGGGTACATGCCGGTCCGCAAGTCGGCGCAGCAGGACCCGTCGGAAATCGCGTTCCTCGAGGCCAACCCGAACGCGAAGACAGCCGTCGACCAGTTGGCGCGTACCCGATCCCAGGACGCTGCCCGCGTGTTCGTGCCCGGCGGCGACAAGATCATCGGTAGCGGTCTCGAGCAGATTGCTCTGCAGAATGCCGATGTTGCAACGACATTCGCCTCCATCTCGGATCAGCTGCAGCAGATCATCGACCGCCAGATCACCCCGAAGCTGCCGAAGTAATGGCGACCGTTCACTATGCGGGTGTCTCGCACAGATACCCGGGCGCGGACTCTCTCGCCGTCGACACGCTCGAACTCGACATAGCGGACGGCGAGTTCATCGTGCTGGTGGGACCGTCCGGATGTGGAAAGTCGACGAGTCTGCGGATGCTGGCCGGCCTCGAATCCGTCGAGAGCGGCCACATCGACATCGGCGGAGTGGACGTCACCTCGCTCGCCCCACGGGCGAGGGACGTCGCGATGGTGTTCCAGAACTACGCGCTGTACCCCAACATGACCGTCGGCGACAACATGGGCTTCGCACTGCGAAATGCGGGAATGAGCAAGGCCGACACAGCGGCTCGCGTATTGGACGCCGCGAGGATGCTCGAACTCGAGCCGCTGCTGGGTCGCAAGCCCGGCAAGCTCTCCGGTGGACAGCGGCAGCGAGTGGCCATGGGGCGAGCCATCGTTCGTCAACCCAAGGTGTTCTGCATGGACGAGCCGCTGTCCAACCTCGACGCCAAATTGCGAGTGTCGACGAGGGCCCAGATCGCCGGACTGCAGAAGCGATTGGGTACCACGACTGTGTACGTCACCCATGATCAGGTCGAGGCGATGACAATGGGTGACCGGGTTGCGGTGTTGCGGGACGGCAAGTTACAACAGATCGCCGCACCGCGGGAGCTGTACGACAACCCGGTCAACACCTTCGTCGCCGGGTTCATCGGGTCTCCCGGCATGAACCTCGTCGACGCTCCCGTGCACGAGGGCGCTGCGGTCCTCGGAGACGTTCGGATCCCTGTTCCGTCGTCGGCGGGCCAACGCGTCGTCGTCGGAGTTCGGCCGGAATCGTGGGAGCTCGTCGGCGAACATGCGGGTGGACTCCGGCTCACCGTCGAATTGATCGAGGAATTGGGTGCGGAGTCGTTCGTGTACGCCTCGGCACCCAACGCCGACGGTCAGTGGACGACGTCCTCGGGACGTATCTCGGTGAGGGTGGATCGCAAGCTGTCGGTCGCCCTCGCCGAGACCGTCCGGTTGAAGCCGGTGCTCGACGAACTGTTCTTCTTCGACTCCGCTACCGGCCTGCGGTTGTCCTGACGGGTTCGCCCAGATCCACCGGAAGTGTTGCCCACCCGTGCAATACGCGCGTGTCGCGACGGGTCCCCTCGCCTGCCGAACGCAGGTGGGGGAACCTGTCGAACAACGTCTTCAGACCCACCTCCGACTCTGCCTTCGCCAGCGCTGCGCCCAGGCAGTAGTGGCGTCCGCCGGAGAACGACAGGTGCTTACCCGCGTTGTCGCGCGTGACGTCGAACCGGTCGGGTTCCTCGAATACCAGCGGATCGCGGTTGGCACCGGCGAGCACGAGGACGACCAGTGAGTCCTTCGTGATCGGCACACCCTCCACGACGACGTCGTGCTTCGCTGCCCGAGCCGTCAGCTGAACGGGAGATTCCATCCGCAACATCTCGTCGATCGCGGTGGGCCAGTGCGATGGACCCTGTTGCAGCACAGCCAGTTGATCCGGATGATCGAGCAGGAGTTGGATGCCGCTGCCGAGCAGATTGACGGTTGTCTCGAACCCGGCCGCCAATACCAATCCTGCTGTGGCCCTGAGCTCTTCGTCGTTCAGGCCGATGCCCTCGTCCTCGGCGGCGATCAGTTGGCTCATCAGGTCCTCGCCGGGGTTGCGGCGAAGTTCGGCGATGTGCTGCGAGAGCCACGCGTCGAAACCGATGAGGCCACGCTCCACCTGCTTGAACTGGCTCCACGAGATACCGATGTCGAGGCTGGGTGCCGCCATTTCGCCGAATTCGAGGACGCGCTGATTGTCCTTCTCCGGAACGCCGAGGATGCGGCCGATGACTGCGACGGGAAGGCGAGCGCAGTATCGGTCGACGATGTCGACGACAGGGCTGCCGTCGGTCAGTTCGTCGAGTAGCGCGTCCGCGGTTTCCTGCACCTGATCTCGCATCTGCGCGACCGCCCGGGCGGTGAAGACCGAGGACACCAGCTTGCGGTAGCGGGTGTGATCGGGCGGCTCGACCGACAGCAGGGACGGTGGAAGGATCGGATGCAGGGCACCGGAACGGGTGTGGCGTTCCACCCACTTCAGCGGTGCCGGCAGCGTGCCGCCCAGTTGGGTGACCCGAAAATCGTCGGAGCGCAGCAGCGCGAACGCCACCCGGTGATGGACGGTGATGTTGGAGATCCGAGTCTTCACCAGCGGTGCCGTCGCCCGCAGTTCCTCGTACACCGGCGTCGGATTTGCCCGCGTCGCGGGATCGGCGACCAGCATGGCCTGCCGGTCACCGGCGGCCGCAGCACGCTTGGCCCCGAACCTGATGACCCCGTGCGCCGCGATCCACCGTACGAATTCCCTCATCCGCTGTCCTCCCCTTTGTCCCGCCCTATGTGAGTGGTTTCTCGTAGCAGACTACGAAGTTCCACTCACGTGCTACCAGATCTTGACGCGCTTCCCCGGGTCCAAGTACAGCGCATCGCCGGGCTGCACGTCGAACGCTTCGTGAAAACTGTCCAGATTGCGCACGACTCCGTTGCACCGGAACTCCGGCGGTGAGTGCGGATCGACGGCGAGACGACGGATCGCTTCGGCGTCTCGTGCCTTCGTCCGCCACACCTGCGACCAGCCGAAGAACACCCGCTGCAGCCCGGTCAGGCCGTCGAGCACCGGTGCGTCCTTGCCCTCGAGCGAGATCTCGTACGCGGCGACGGCGATCGACAGGCCACCCAGATCGCCGATGTTCTCACCGATGGTGAATTCGCCGTTGACCTTGTGGCCGGGCAGTGCCTTCGGCTCGAATTCGTTGTACTGCTCGATCAGGGCAGTGGTGCGCTTACCGAATTCGGTGCGGTCGCTGTCGGTCCACCAATCCACCATGTTGCCGTCGCCGTCGTACTTGGCACCCTGGTCGTCGAATCCGTGCCCGATCTCGTGCCCGATGACGGCTCCGATTCCGCCGTAGTTGGCTGCGTCGTCGGCCTCGGCGTCGAAGAACGGCGGTTGCAGAATGGCTGCGGGAAAGACGATTTCGTTCATCCCAGGGTTGTAGTACGCGTTGACGGTCTGCGGCGTCATGAACCATTCGTCGCGATCGACCGGTCCGCCGAGCTTGTCGAGGTCACGCTGATAGTCGGCTTCGTAACCGCGGCGGTAGTTGCCGAGCAGATCGTCGGCGGTGATGTCGACGCTCGAGTAGTCGCGCCAGCGGTCGGGGTAGCCGATCTTGGGAGTGAACTTGTCCAGCTTGTCCAAGGCCTTGCGGCGCGTCTCCGGGCTCATCCATTCGAGCTCGGAGATGTTGCGGCGGTAGGCCTCGGTGAGGTTGTCGACGAGCACCTGCATGCGTGCCTTCGAGTCCGCCGGGAAGTGGCGTTCGACGTAGAGCTTGCCGACGGCCTCGCCGAGGACGTCCTGTACCAGCGAGACGCCGCGCTTCCAGCGCTCGCGGTTCTCCTCGGTTCCGGTCAGCGTCGTTCCGTAGAACGCGAAGTTCTCGTCGACGAGTGCGCTCGTCAGGAACGGAGCCCGGGCATGTACGACGCGCCACGCGAGCCACGCCTTCCAGGTCTCGATGTCCTCCGACGTCCACAGGGACACGAACGTGTCGACGAACGGTGGCTGGCGTACGACGATCTCGGCGAACTGTTCGGTGGTGCCGCCGAGGCCGGAAATCCATGCAGTCCAATTGAATCCGGGCTCGTTCTGCACCAGGGTGTCGAACTGGACGAGGTTGTAGCTCTTCTCGGCGTCGCGCCTGGCGACGACGTCCCAGTGGCCCGCGGCGATCTTGCGCTCGAGGTCGAACACCGTCTGCGCGTCGTAGTCGACGCCGCTGAGCGCGAACATCTTCGCGATGTGCGCGATGTAGCTCGCGCGGATGTCGGCGTACTCGTCCTGGCGGTAGTACGACTCGTCGGGCAGGCCGATTCCGGACTGGCTGAAGTGCACCAGGTAGCGATCGGATCGCTTGGCGTCGGTGTCGACGTAGTGAGCGATACCGCCGCCGACTCCGGTGCGTTGCAGAGAGCCGAGAACGCTTGCGAGCGTGACCAAGTCGGTCGCATCGGCAACGGCGGCGAGCTCGTCGGCGATCGGGGTGGTGCCGAGCTGTTCGGCCCGATCGGCGTCCATGAAGCTCGAGAACAGGTCGCCGATCTTCTGTGCGTCGCTACCCGCGGGCGGATTCGCGGCCGCCGATTCTTCGATGATGGTCTGTACGTCGACCTCGGCGCGGTCGTACAACGTCCGGAACGCACCGTCGACGGCGCGGTCTGCGGGAATGCTGTAGTCCTCCAGCCATTTGCCGTTGACGTGCACGAAGAGGTCGTCCTGCGCGCGTGTGTTCTCGTCCTGGTAGCTGAGATCGATGCCCGAGTTCACTACTGAAGTCATGTATCCATCTTTACACTCTTGCGCTCGATTGAACGGGTGTTTAATCTGCTGTACATGCGTTCAGCATCGGAGGATCTGACCACTCGCGCGCGGATCCGCGACACCGCGATCGACGTCTTCGGCGTGCAGGGTTTCACCGCCGGTGTGCGGTCCATCGCCAGCGCCGCCGGCGTCTCACCCGGGCTGCTCAACCACCACTTCGGGTCCAAGGACGGACTTCGGGCAGCGTGCGACGAGTACGTCCTGCGTACGATCCGCGAATCGAAGGCCGCCTCGGCCGGTCCTACCGGGGTGATGGAACAGCTTGCTCGCATCGACGAGTACGCACCGCTCGTCGCCTACATCGTGCGGAGCTTCTCCTCGGGCGGAACGCTGGCCCGAGAGTTGTTCGAGCACATGGTCGACGACGCGGTCCGGTACCTCGACGACGGAGTACGCGACGGCCGATTCACACCCAGCCGCGACCCCGCGGCGCGCGCCCGGTTCCTGACGCGCCAGAACGTGGGCGGTCTGCTGTTGTACGTGCAGATGGCCGGCCCGGACGTCGATTTCCGTGCGGCTCTGAGCGCGCTCGGCGACGAGGTCATGCTGCCGGCACTCGAGCTGTACACCGATGGATTGTTCACCGATTCCCGAATCTTGGACACCTATCTGGAGGCCGAGCAATGACCGACGCCATCGCAGTCGACGATCTGGTGAAGACGTTCGGTTCGGTCCGGGCCCTCGACGGCCTGAACCTGCACGTCGAGACCGGTGATGTGCACGGCTTTCTCGGCCCCAACGGGTCGGGTAAATCCACCACGATCCGCGTCTTGCTCGGTCTCGTGCGCGCGACGTCGGGGACGGTCCGATTGCTCGGCGGTGATCCGTGGGCCGACGGCGTCGCGCTGCATCGACGGCTGGCCTACGTTCCCGGAGATGTGACGCTGTGGCCGTCGTTGACCGGCGGGGAGGTGATCGATCTGCTCGCCAGGATGCGCGGCGGTATCGACTCCTGCCGCCGGGCGGAGCTGATCGAACGGTTCTCCCTCGACCCAGGAAAGCGGAGTCGCACCTATTCGAAAGGCAATCGCCAGAAAGTCGCTCTGATCTCGGCCCTGGCATCGAACGTGGAGCTGCTGCTCCTCGACGAGCCGACCTCCGGTCTCGATCCGCTGATGGAGCAGCAGTTCGCCGAATGCGTGAAAGATGCTGCGCGACGCGGAGTCACGGTGCTGCTGTCCTCGCACATCCTGTCCGAGGTGGATGCGTTGTGCGGTTCGGTCACCATCGTCCGGGACGGACGCACGGTGGACACCGGGACCCTGGCGTCGATGCGGCACCTCACCCGCACGACGATGACCATGACTGTAGATCGAGTACCCCGCGATCTCGACAGGCTCACCGGCGCCAGTGGGGTGACCGTGGACGGCTCCACGATTACCTGCACGGTGGAGAACGAGGCGCTCGCTGCGGTGATGCACGTCCTGGCCGACGCAGGCGTGCAGAGCATGATCAGCTCCGCGCCAACTCTCGAAGAGCTGTTCCTGAGGTACTACGCATGAACAGCCTGAGCGGCACAGCGGGATTGCTGCGGTTGTATCTACGCCGCGACCGACTCGTGTTGCCGATCTGGGTCGTTCTGCTCGGAGCGCTCCCGCTGCTGTACGCGGTCAGCTTCGAGGGGCTGTATCCGACGGCGGCAGACCGTCGAGCGTTCTATCTCGGCACCGAGGCAGTGCCGGCGCAAGCGGCTCTCGTAGGGCCGATCTTCGGTAGCGACCTCGGTGCCCTGGTGTCGTGGCGCGCCGGACTGATGCTGACCCTCGTTCCGTTGGCGGCGATCCTCACTGTCGTTCGGCATACCCGCGGTGAGGAGGACGCGGGTCGTGTCGAGCTGGTCGGGTCGACTGCAGTGGGCAGATTTGCAGGGTTGACAGCGGCCGTGCTCCTGGCGGGCGGCGGTGTGATGGCGACGGGAATGCTGACGTCCGTCTCGCTGTGGGCGTTCGGTCTGCCGGTGGCCGGGAGCGTCGCGTTCGGTGCCTCGATCGTCGTCGTCGGTGCGGTGTTCGTCGGCTGCGCGGGGCTGGCAGCACAGGTGGCGTCCGGGGCTCGCGCGGATCGCGGCTATGCCCTCGGCGTGTTGGCCGCAGCGTTCGTTCTCAGAGCGATCGGCGACATCGGTTCGGGAACCCTGTCGTGGTTCTCGCCGATCGGGTGGTCGGCGCAGGTGCGACCGTTCGCCGACGAACGGTGGTGGCCGCTGTTGCTGTCGCTGGCGACCGCGACGGTGTTCGTCGCCGCAGCGTTCGTGGCAGCGAATCGACGCGATCTCGGCAGTGGTCTGCGGGCCGAACGCCGCGGCCGGGTGGCTGCCGTTCCGTCGCTGTCCGGTCCCGTCGCCCTCGCGTGGCGACTGTCCCGCGGAACCACCGTCGTCTGGACCGTCGGCCTCGCCCTGTTCGGTATCGCCATCGGATCGTCCACGGACGGCATCGGCGATCAACTCGGCAGCAGCGCCGCCATCAGCGACGCACTGGGCAAGTTCGGCGGCACCACGATCGAACAGTCGTTCATCGCCGTCGTGCTGAGCATGGTCGGCATCATGGTGGCGGCCTATTCCGCGTCGGCCGTTCTACGTCTGCACAGCGAGGAAGAGTCGGGTCTGGCCGAGATCGTGCTGGCCACCGGCATCTCGCGCCGTCGGTGGGCGGCGGGGTATCTGCTCTTCGCCGTCCTCGGCCCGGTGTGGCTACTGCTGGTCGTCGGCCTCACCATCGGGCTGACGTACGGGTCGGCAACCGGCGACATGTCGCGCGAACTGCCGTCCGCCGTGGTCGGCGCTCTGGCTCAGCTCCCGGCCGTGTGGGTGGTGACGGCCATCGGCGTGGCATTGTTCGGCGCTGTCCCTCGATTCGCGACCGTCCTGTGGGCGGTCCTCGGCGGCTTCGTTGCCCTGGGGCAGATCGGGGCGGTGGTCGGGCTGCCCCAGTGGTCACAGGACATCTCGCCGTTCACCCACCTGCCCAAGCTGCCGGGTGGAGAATTCTCGGTAATGCCCTCGCTGTGGCTCGTCGCCATCGCCGCCGCCGCAGGCGGTGCCGGAAGCATCGCGCTGCGCCGACGGGACGTCCGCGGCTGAGTGAATCGGCCGCGACTCAGTTCGGTGTCGAGTCGTCGTACTGGTTCTCGACGTTCTGCTTGAATTCGTCGGCGCATTGCTGTTGCGCTGCAGTATCGCTGCCTGCGTTGGTCATGCAGTCGGTGAAGTCCTGTCCACCGACTGCGTTGAACAGGCCGACGCCGACGACGACGAGAACGATCGACAAAGCCGCCGCCACGAAACCGAGAATGATCGCGATGAGAGACACGGTGCCGTTGGTGGCGACGCGCTTCTTGTACCTCGACCGACCGATGAAGCCGAGGACGATCGCGATCAGGCCGAGAACAACTCCGCCGACGACGGTCCAGGAGAACAACACACCGAGAATCGCGAGAACCAGAGCCACTGTGCCGATGGTGTTCTTCGGCGCTACCGGCTGTTGCTCGTATCCACCCTGCTGATATCCGCCCTGCTGGGGGTACTCGCCGGGTGAAGGATAGTTTCCGGGCGGGGGATAGTCATTCGACACGTCTGATACCTCCGAGATCGGCGATCGTGAACGCTCGGAGTGTATGCAGATCTCTGTCGTGCGCGCAGACGCCCCGTGCCCCCGTGATCAACTTGTCATCGAGCGTTCCTGTCAGCCGCCCAGTCGCGAGTGCATCTCCCAGATCAGGATCTCGGCTGGTTCCGAGGCTGTAATTCGCTGTCCGCCAGTGGAACTCATGCGTACCGCGTCACCCTCGTACAGTTCTCCGACACCCTCCATCGAGACGGTGCCGCGGACCACGAACACGTGCACGAACGGTGCGTCGGGAACGGTCACGGTCGAATCCGGTGTCAGTCGCGCAGCGTGCAACGCGGCCGATTTCTGGCCGATGCCGATGGCCGCCTGACCACGGTGTCGGTTCATTCCCGACGCGACGGTGACGAGTCCGCCGCGCAGCAGTTCGTCGTCGATCTCGAGTTGCTCGTAGCCCGGTGCGGTGCCGGGACTGTCGGGCATCACCCACATCTGTACGAAGCGGACGGGTTCGGTGTGCCGATTGCCGTCGATACTCCAGGAGTCGTTCTTCTCCGAGTGCATGATGCCTTTGCCCGCACTCATCCGTTGCGCCAGTCCGGGATAGATGATGCCGGAGTGCCCGATCGAATCCTGATGCACCAGAGAGCCCTGCACCACCCACGTGATGATCTCCGTGTCGCGGTGCGGATGCGTTTCGAATCCCTGCCCGGCAGTGACGATGTCGTCGTTGTTCACCAACAACAGGCCGTGGTGGGTGTTCTCGGGGTCGTAGTGCTGACCGAAAGAGAACGAGTGCTTCGAGTCGAGCCAGGACACACGGGTTTTCAGTCGATCACCGGCACGATGCACGTCGATGTGGGCGGTCAGTGGAGCGGACATGTCCCCACTGTACGAGCATGTCGATGCACCGGCGTACGACCTGCATAACGTTCGGGTGTCTTTGCCGCCGGGGTGTGACGGCGGCCCCGAGTGGGTAGGTTCGGACACGGTACGGTCACACGCTCTGCAACTCCCCGAAGGCGGCGAGAGATACTCATGGTCGGTTCCAGCTCGAGCGCGGCACACGCTGTTCGACACCTGCTCGAGGACGCACTGGTGTCGTGGTTGCCTGGTCAACGATGGTTCGGCGCAAAGGGTTCGACGGTGGGTGCCGTACGGATCGTCGCTCGGGACGTACTGCACGACGAGCCGCATTTCGCCGCCGAGCACCTGCTCGTCGAGGTGGACCTCGTCCAAGACGGCACGTCGGTGACCCAGACCTATCAGGTGCCCCTCGGTTTCCGCACCGAGGTACCCGAGGAACTACGCCCGTGGCTGTTGCCGGTGCCCGGTGAGATGGCAGTGTTCGACGGGTTACGTGATCCGGAGATCATCGCCCTGTACGGTGACGCGTTCTCCGATGAGAACCCCACGGGCAGTATCGAATTCAAGGTCGTCGACGGTTCGAGCGTGCCGCAGGGCATGCGCGGTCGGGCTCTGGGTGCAGAGCAGTCCAACACGTCGGTGATCCTCGGTGATCTGCTGCTGCTCAAGCTGTTTCGTCAGGTACCGCCCGGAATCAGTCCGGACGTCGAGTTGCACCGTGCGCTGGCCGAGGCCGGCAGCGTCAACGTGGCACCGCTGCGAGGGTGGCTCGAAGCGCAGGTCGGCGGTGAGACGACCACACTGGGGATGATCCAGGACTTCGCCGCGAATTCTGCCGAGGGATGGACCACTGCGCTGGCCAGCGTGCGCGAGGTGTTCGATTCCCCCGCCACACCGATCGAGGATTTGTCCGCCGATTTCGCTCCCCACGCGCATCGACTCGGCGCTGCCGTCGCGCAGGTACACCACGACCTCGCTTCGGTTTTGGGTACCGCCGAACGTTCCGTGGAATCGACGGCCGTCGAAGAGATCCTCGAGCGCATCTCCGGAGTAGCGCGAGTGGTTCCGGAGATCGCTCAGTACATCCCCGCCGCGACGGCCCTGATCTCACGGGCCGAGGCGTCGAGCAGTACCACCGTCCAACGCATTCACGGCGATCTGCATCTGGGGCAGGTATTGGGGACCCCCGAACGGTGGCTGCTCATCGATTTCGAGGGAGAGCCGGCCAAGACGCTGGACGAGCGCAGACAAATGGACAGTGCTTTGCGCGACGTCGCGGGAATGCTGCGGTCGTTCGACTATGCCGCCAACCACCTCCTCGTCGACCTGCCGGAGGACCCGGCTCTACGGGAACGCGCCGAGCAGTGGGCTGCGCGGAGCATCACGGCCTTCTTCGACGGGTACGCGTCGGTGGCCGGCCACGATCCTCGCGACGAAGCCGATCTGCTGCGCGCGTACGAACTGGACAAAGCGGTCTACGAGGTTCTGTACGAAGCGCGCAATCGACCGACCTGGCTGTCTCTGCCGATGCGCGCGGTCGAACGGTTGGTCAGCTGACGGCCGGGAAACGGGCTATAGGGGCGGGCGTGGACCGGCCCGTCTACGACAAGTACCGTATTGCCTGACACGGGAGGCAGGACATGAACGGTATTTTGGCAATTTTCGGCATCGCGGTGGTAGTCATCACCATCGTCGTGGTGGTCGTGCTCGTCGCGGTGTTGTTCGTCGCGTCGATCAAGCCCGACAAGCTGAACATCGACCTCGGTCGCAAGAAGCGTGAACGGGAAGAAAGTTCCTCGAAGGTCTGAGACCTCGGTCACCTCTGGCACCGATTCGCGCAGACGCGGAGTTGTATCGATTCGAAGCGTCGGTCGACGCTTCCGGTTCTACAACTGGAGACCTCGTGAGCACAGCACTGTCAGCGCCTACGGAGCCCGACTGCAGGGCACGCCTGTTCGGTGAGACTGTGCCGGCCCAGTTCGCTCGTTTCGTGATAGTCGGGCTATCGAGCAACGGCGTCTACGCACTGCTGTTCGTCGCTCTCGCGTCGTTCGGATCTTTCCCCGCCAATCTGGCGGGAGCGTCGGCGAGCACCGTTCTTGCCAACGAGTTGCACCGTCGCCACACCTTCCACGCCGCCGACCGCGTCGGCTGGTTCCAGACCCAGTGGGAAGCGGGAGGACTCGCCCTGATCGGGCTGGGTCTGAGTACCGCCGCGCTGGCCGCAGTCCACCTCCTCGTTCCCGCCGCCGCCACGTACGTTCAAGTTCTGGCTGTGATCGCCGTCAGCGGTCTGGTCGGTGCCGCTCGATTCCTCGCCCTTCGCGGATGGGTGTTCCGCTCGCCGAGCCTCCCCGGAATGGAAGCGGCTCACTCGTGATGCTGTGACAGAGCACGACCGGTGTCGAAGATCGGTTGCTACCTGTAACAGAGTTTCGGCGAGGCTTCGTGATCGTCGCCCGTATAGACCTAGGCTCGTGAGCTGACGTCAATGCGAGGAGGCATGTCGAATGGCCAGGGATCTGACACAGCTCGAGCTTCTGCAGGAGCTGGTGCCCACTGCCGAGGACAATGTGAACCGTCACATTTCGATGGCGCGCGAATGGCATCCCCACGACTACGTGCCGTGGGACGAAGGCCGCAACTTCGCCGCGCTCGGCGGCACGGACTACGACCCGGAGCAGTCCAAGCTCTCCGACGTCGCGCAGGCCGCGATGATCACCAACCTGCTCACCGAGGACAATCTGCCGTCCTACCACCGTGAGATCGCCGAGAACTTCTCCCAGGACGGTGCCTGGGGAACGTGGGTCGGCCGCTGGACCGCCGAGGAGAACCGCCACGGCATCGTCATGCGCGACTACCTGGTCGTCACCCGCGGCGTCGATCCCGTCGCCCTCGAAGAAGCCCGCATGATTCACATGACCAACGGTTACGCGTCGCCCGCCGGCGCAGGGGTCGGTCTGTTGCACTCGGTGGCGTACGTGACGTTCCAGGAACTCGCGACCCGTGTCTCGCACCGCAACACCGGCAAGGTCTGTGACGACCCGATCGCCGACCGCATGCTCCAGCGCATCGCCGCCGACGAGAACCTGCACATGATCTTCTACCGCAACATCACCGGCGCAGCGATGGACATCTCGCCGGATCAGACGTTGCAGGCCGTCTCGGACATCGTGACGAACTTCGTCATGCCCGGTGCCGGCATGCCGAACTTCCGTCGCAACGGTGTGTTGATGGCCAAGCACGGCATCTACGACCTGCGTCAGCACCTCGAAGACGTCGTCTGGCCCGTGCTGCGCAAGTGGCAAGTGTTCGAGCGCAACGACTTCACCGCACGCGGTGAGAACAAGCGCGAGGAGCTCGCCGCGTTCCTCGAAGACCTCGAACGCCAGGCCACCAAGTTCGAGGAGATGCGAGATCGCTCGCTGGCCCGCGAACGCGCCAGGGCCGAGGCGCGCGCGTCCTGAGGTGACCCATGTGAGCGGAACTTCGTAGTCTGCTACGAAGTTCCGCTCACATAGGGTGTGGTGTGAACGAATTCTGGGACCGCATTTCCGCGGTGAGTCCTGATCCACCCGTGTGGATCGTCCAAGTGGCTGCCCTGGCGGCGCTCGTCATCGTCGTGTTGCCGCAGACCTGGCGGATTGCACGCAACGTGGTGACCATCGCGCACGAGGGTGCGCATCTGTTCGTCGCGTTGATCACCGGGCGTCAGTTGATGGGTCTTCGGCTGCATTCGGATACTTCCGGCGTCGCGATCTCCAAGGGCAAGCCCACCGGTCTCGGTGTCATCGCCATGACTTTTGCGGGCTACGTCGGGCCGTCGCTTCTCGGACTCGGAGCCGCTCTGGTACTGGGTACACAGCGAGCGTCGGCCGTGCTGTGGATCGGCATCATCTCGATTGCGTTGATGCTGTTGATGATTCGAAATATCTACGGACTGCTGTCTCTCGTCACCGTCGGTGGGCTGCTGTTCGTCGTGTCCTGGTGGGGTACCGGGGAACAACAGGTCGCTGCGGCGTACTTCATCACGTTCTTCCTGCTGATCGCCGGTCCGCGCCCCGTTCTCGAACTGCAGAAATCCCGAAGCGCCGGACGGGCGCGGGACTCCGACGCCGATCAACTGGCTCGGCTCACATTCCTGCCCGGCATCGTCTGGGTCGGACTGTTTCTCGTCGTCACCGTCGGCGCACTCGCACTGGGGGCGTGGAGAATCCTCGTTCCGGTGCAGTGACGACCGGCCTTGGTGTCAGCCCTCCGTCTGTTCACTTTCCGTCAACGAACTCACCAGTCGCGTGATGCGCTCTGCTCGGGTCTGCGGTCGCGCAGCATTGTCGATCGGCACCAACAACCGACGCCGGTCGCTCGCTCTCTTCCGCTCCCATACGGTCGTGCAGCTCGCGTCTTCCATTGCACACGCCAGATCCTCTGGCACCGGAACGAGATCGGGGTCGGCCGGTTCGAATTCGCACGACACCAGATCACCGGCAGCGACGCCCAACCGACGCTGGAGACCTGCACCGACGTAGACGAACGACCCGGACAGCACAGTCGAATCTGCTTTGTTGAGACCGAGATTGAGACTCAGTCCGTCGATCGAACCGTCGATCCGATGAGTCGGCCACCGCCCCGCGGCCTCGACCAATCGAGTCGGAACACGAATGATCGTGTATGTGTTCTTGCCCCACGTCAACGGCTCGAGCACTCCGTCGAACCGAATGCGGTCACTCACGATTGCCTCGCATCGTCGATACGCCGCTGGGGGGAATTTCGCCTGAGACAGCAGCATATCGAGTGATCTCCGCGGAAAGGAGACCCGTATCGAACCCCCTCGCCGATCGAGACCCATTAGGTTCGAGTCGTGAACCTCACCGCGGTATGGACCGCGTACATGGCGACGCTTCGTGAACGTGCGCCCATCACTGCTGCGTCGATTCGGCCGCCGCGAACCGCGGGCGAGCGAGAGTCTGCGGAACGTGCGACAACGCCGTGGACCGAGGAACTACGCGAGTTCTACGAACTGCACGACGGGCAGCACGTTCCGCAGGGTGAGGACTACGTCCCGGTCGGTTCGGTGTTGCCGGACGCGAATCTTCTCTCGCTCGACGAGGTGGTCCGTCAGCACAGGAACAATCTCGCGAACCGGCACCGCATCGATTACTTGGGCGATGATTGGCCGGCCGTCGTCCGCGCTCAGGATGCAGGTGAGACGGCCGAAATGTTTCTCCCCGCCTATGTCCCGTTCGCCGAGGGCATCTTCGGACTGACCTACACCGACACACGCCCGGGTCGACGGCGCGGCTGTGTTCGGATGTTCTCGGCCGAGGCGGCGGACGGGGGCGCACCGTGGTTCGATTCCGTGACCGAACACATCGCAGCGGTCCACCGCAGCGTCGAGGCCGGATCAGCGCTCGGGGAGATGACGCCCGCGTTCGAGGACGGTGTGCTCGAGTGGCGTGACCCCGAGTTTTCCGACGAATCGATGGCACATGCGGCGGTGCTCCCTGTCATCCGAATACCTTTCGCACTCATCGACTTTCGTCCGTCGCAACTGTCGGATGACGACGACCTGATCGATCTCGACCATGTTCGTCGCACCGTCATCGAGACCGCTCGGAGGCTGCATCCGCAGGCCGTGGTCGAGGACGCCCGAGCGGTGTATCGGCAAGTGCCGCGTGTGCGCGGTGCCAACATGAATTGGTGGGTGTCGATGGACGGTGCGGAGGTCATCTTCACCGCGATCGTCACCGGAGAGGACCACGACGTCATCGTCCTGGAGCTTCCATCCGGGGGATGCGTGTTCGAAGCCGACGAGTGAGACGAGCGCTGTACTGCTGCCGACGAACGAAGGGGTACGCATGGCCGTCATGGACGACGCACCGAGGGTGCATGCCGAGACACGTGCCCAGTGGCGGACATGGCTGATCGCACATCACGGAACAACGGAATTCGTGTGGCTGGTGTCGTGGAAGAAGGCCACTGGAAAACCGGCGATCAGTTACGACGACGCCGTCACAGAAGCACTCGCGGTGGGGTGGGTCGACAGCCGACCGCGCAAGCTCGACGACGAGCGCACCATGTTGTATTTCTCGCCCCGGAAACCCGCGAGTGCATGGTCCCGTCCGAACAAGATCCGCATCGAGGCCCTTCGTGAAGCGGGCCTGATGCTTCCGGCGGGGGAGCGCGCCGTCGAGGCTGCAGTCGCCAATGGATCATGGACCGTACTCGACGAGGTCGAGGAGCTGATCGTTCCCGACGACCTTGCGGCTGCTTCGCCGAACACGTTGATGCGGAGGACAACTGGAACCAGTTTCCACCGTCCGCGCGTCGGGGGATTCTGGAGTGGATCGTGACCGCCAAGCGGCCCGAGACCCGAGCCGCTCGTGTGCACGAGACTGCTCGGCTCGCATCGATCGGCGAGCGCGCAGCTCGATGGCAACCCAAGCGCGACGGACGATAGCAGCCGGGGTCGCCGACTGTCACGAGCGAAGCGATCTCTCGAAAGAGTATGTCCAGCAATCGGCGTCGTGCCTCGGTCGGCGAGTAGGGCTAGGGCGTGTCGGTCATACCTGTCGAGGGTCGGCAGGAGACCGCTGTCAGACTGGCGACATGTCGCTCACACTCGTCCCGATCCCTCTTCAACGGTTTCCCGCATGGCTGAAACGGAGCCAAAGCGAGTACAAGACGGACCTGATCGCTACAGGTGAGACGCCGCGCGCCGCTGAAGAGCACTCCAGTAATGCCATCGAGCGTGCTTTCTCAGCGGGTGCTCCCACCCCGAACAACACTGTGTTCGACCTCGTCGACGATAGCGGCCAGATTGTCGGGTACCTCTGGATCGGTCGCGACAACTCGGACGACGCCAGCTCGTGGTGGGTGTGGGATGTCGTAGTCGAGCCGGAGCACCGTGGCCAGGGCTATGGGCGAGCAGCGATGCAGCTCGCCGAAGACCATGCACGGGCGGAGGGCGCGCGGACGCTGGGACTGAGCGTGTTCGGTTTCAACGCGGTCGCGCGCGGGATGTACGAGTCAGCCGGATATGAAACCACGAGTGTGAAGATGCGCAAGCAGCTCTGACCCCCCTCAGTTCTTGGCCTGTCGGGATGGCCGTGAGCTGGTGGAAGGTCGCGCCGATGCCCGAGCTCGTCGTACCGACGTTCGACGACATACATCCGGTGTAGCGGCCGTGCTGGTTGTGGCCGAACCCCGCTAGAACACCACCCACAGCAGCGACGCGAGGGCGAATATCGCCAGTCCCAGTGTCGTTTCCATGACGGTCCAGGTTTTCAGTGTCGTCTTCTCGTCCATGCCGAAGAAGCGGCTGACGAGCCAGAAGCCGGAGTCGTTGACGTGGGAGAGCACGGTGGCTCCGGCGGCCAGTGCGAACACCAACAGCGCGATCTTGAAATTGCTCAGATCGAGCTCGGCGACCTGGACCGAGATCAGCCCGGCGGTGGTGGTCAAGGCGACGGTGGCCGAACCCTGCGCCACGCGTAGCGCGGTGGCGATCAGGAAGGCCTGCAACAGGATCGGCAGTCCGAGATCGGACAACGAGGCGGTCAGAGACTGGCCGATGCCACTGGCCCGAAGTACTCCGCCGAACATGCCGCCGGCACCGGTGATCAGGATGATCGAGCAGATCGGACCGAGGGCCTGGTCCATGTACTTGGCACCGTCGGCGACGGGGAATCGTCCGGGCGCGAGGATGAACAGGGCCAACAGCAAGGTGATGAGCAGCGCGATGGGCGTCTGCCCGATGAGAGTCAGGGCCGCTGCCCAGGTCTCGTCTCCGGTCAGCACACCCGAGGTGGTCAGAGTGTTGACCACGGTGTTGAGCGAGATCAGTACGAGCGGTGTCAACAGAATGAACAGCACCGCACCGAACTTGGGGGCCGGGTCGCGGAGGCCGGCCATCTCTTTGTCGTGTTCTTCGGAGTTGGCTGCGCCGTCGGCGAAGAGGTCGGCAGGCGCGGTGACGAATCGTTTGCCGAGCTGGGTACCGACCAGGTAGGAGCCGACGAACCAGGAGACGACTGCGACGGGGACGCCGACGAGAAGCACCGAACCGATATCTCCGCCGAGGAGTTCCGTGGCGGCGACGGGACCGGGGTGCGGGGGAACGATGGCGTGCATCGCGGCGAACGCGCCTGCGGTCGGCAGTGCGTACAGCAGCACCGACCCGCCGAAGCGCTTGGCAACTGTGAAGATGATCGGTAGGAAGACGACGAGTCCGGCGTCGAAGAAGATGGGGAAGCCGAAGATCAGCGCGGCGACACCGAGGGCGAGCGGTGCGCGCTTGGCTCCGAATCGGTTGATCAGAGTATCGGCCAATACTTGAGCGCCACCGGTGATTTCGAGCAGTCGGCCGACCATCACGCCCAGGGCGACGAGTAGAGCGACCGAACCGAGGGTGGAACTGAAGCCCGAGAGCAATGCCGACGGCACGTCTGCCAGTGGGATCCCCGCTGCGACGGCGGTGACGGCGCTGACCAGAACCAGCGAGACGAAGGCGTGCAGTTTCACCTTCATGATCAGGAACAGCAGAACTGCGACGGCTGCTGCGGCGATCAGGAGTAGGGGAGTCGTCCCGTACGCCGGTTCGATCGGATCCATCTGTGTACCTCGTTCACTCGGCTGGAGATTCGACCATAACGGACAGCTCAGTGCCCGCGCGGGGATACCGAGCACGGCCGTCGGACCTGGAGTTCGTGGTGGAGTACCGTGCGGGTATGAGTGATGGGGATCACGTAGTGGGTGGGGACAGCTCCGACAAGCCTTCGAAGGACGCTCTACGCGAGCAAGCGCAGCGCTATGCCGCAGCGGCCCGGCTGAAGATGAAGGAGCGACGCGCGAAGGCGTCGGGTGGCCTCGGGTCCGTGGTCGCCGACCGCGCAGGAAATTGGGATCTCGACGATCAGAACACCGTGGCGATGGACCGTCAGCAGAAGCTCTGGAACGGGGTGATGGATCGCTACTTCCGGATGGAGATCGACGGTTGGGAGACGATTCCCGAGTCGCCGGTTCTCGTCGTCGGAGTGCATTCGGGTGCGCCGTTCGTGTGGGACGCGTGGACGGTGGGTGCGCAGTGGTGGCGGCATTTCGGCGACAAGCGAATCCTGCACGGCACTGCGCACGACGCGCTGATGGCATTTCCGTTGATCGGCAAGGTCTTTCGATCCATGGGTGTGTTGCCGGCGGCTCCGGACTCGATGTCGACCGCATTGGCCGAGGGCCGAGACGTGATCGTGTGGCCCGGTGGTGAGGTCGATTCGCTGCGGCCGTGGAGCAAGCGTGACGAGGCGACACTGGGTGGTCGTACCGGTTTCGTCAAGCTTGCGATCCGGATGGGTGTGCCCATCGTGCCGGTGGCGACCGTGGGCGGGGCCGACGCCATGCCGGTGCTCATTCGAGGCGACAAGCTCGCAAAAGCGCTCGGACTGGACAGGTTTGCGCGCCTGAAGGTCTTTCCCATCGCCATCTCGCTGCCGTGGATCATCGCGCCTGCCGCGCTGCCGCAGATTCCGTTGCCCGCCAAGATCCGAACCCGGTTCATGCCTCCGGTCGAGCTCGACCACGATCCGTCGCGCTGTGACGACGAGGCGTACGTCGACGCGAAATACGACGAGGTCCGCGCCAGTATTCAGGCCGGCATGGACGAGCTCGCCAGCAAGCGCAAGTTCCCAGTGTTCGGCTAGTTCGCTCGCGCCGGGCATCGCGGACCGTAGCTGACCGCGATCGTTTCTAGCGTCTCCTCTCGTACGGATTCACCGATACGACGAGGGGCGCACGAGATGATCGAAACATCGGGATTGACCAAGACTTTTCGGCAGGGCAAGAAGACCGTGGAGGCGGTGCGCGGCATCGATCTGACGATCGGTGAGGGAGAGCTGGTCGCTCTCCTCGGCCCCAACGGTGCAGGCAAGTCGACCACGCTTCGAATGCTGACCACGCTGCTCGCGCCGACGTCGGGCTCGGCCCGGATCGCGGGGTTCGACGTGGGCCGGGACCGGGATAGTGTCCGCCGCAGTCTCGGCTACGTTGGGCAGGGCAACGGCGCGGGACACAATCAGCGCGTGCGCGACGAACTCGTCGTGCAAGGCCTGTGCTACGGCATGACTCGTCACCGATCACGAACTCGCGCAGACGAATTGATCGACGCACTCGAACTCGGCGAACTGCGCTCGCGCACCGTCTCGACGCTCTCCGGTGGACAGCGTCGCCGACTCGATATCGCCCTGGGGCTGGTGCACCGACCGGCACTGTTGTTCCTCGACGAGCCGACCACCGGAATGGACCCGCAGAGTCGGGCCAACCTGTGGGATCACATCCTCCGGCTGCGACGCGAGATGGGCACGACCATCGTTCTGACCACCCACTACCTCGACGAGGCCGATTCGATGGCCGAGCGGGTCATCGTCGTCGACCACGGAACCGTCATCGCCGATGACACTGCCGCGTCGCTGAAATCGGAACTGGCAGGCGATCTGATCGTTCTCACCGTGTCCGACGCGTCGGCGCTTCTTCCGCTTCTCGACGGAATGGACGGCATCAGAGATGTCACGAGATCGGGTTCGCGGCTGAACCTGCGTGTCGGACGCGCCGAAGTCGTTCTCCCGGAAGTGTTGCGGCGGAGCGAGTTACACGGTGTCCGAGTACTCACCGCGGACATGACCCGACCGACTCTCGACGACGTGTTCCTCGGACTCACCGGCCGTAGTCTTCGAGAAAGTGCCGCAGCACTCGACAACTCGAGCACGGCAGGAGAACTCCGATGAACGTTCTCTCCGGAAGCGCTTTGGTGATGGGTCGGGAATTGCGGCCGATGGTGCGCGATCCGTTCCCGTCATCTTCAGTCTCGTCCAACCGCTGATCCTGCTCGCTCTGTTCGGCCCACTGCTCACCGATGTCCCCGGTCTCGGCAACGGAAGTGTCTGGGACTGGTTCGTGCCGGGTGTTCTCGCGATGATCACCATCTTCGGCACCTCCATGACGGGCTCGAATCTGCTGGCCGAGTTGCAGCAGGGTTCTCACGAGCGAATGTTGGTGACCCCGTTGCCGCGATCGGCGCTGCTCGTCGGGCGCGCGTTCAAGGAAATGGTGCCGCTCGCTGCGCAGGCTGTGTTGATCGTTCTGGTCGCATTGCCGCTGGGGTTGTCCGTGAATCCGATCGGTGCCGCGGTGGGAATCGTGCTGCTCGGGGTGTTCGGCGTCGGGCTCGGCGCGCTGTCCTACGCGTTGGCTTTGGCTGTGCGCGGACAGGATTGGGTGTTCTGGTCCATCCAGCAGACATTGATGTTCCCGCTGCTCATCCTCTCCGGCACGATGCTGCCGCTGACGGCCGCCCCGGGGTGGATGCAGTTCCTGGTGAACATCAACCCCCTCGGATATCTCGTCGACGCCGAACGTGCACTGTTCGCCGGAGACTTCGCGAGTTCGACGGTGATGGCAGGTGTCGTCGCAGCCGTAGCCACCGCGGCGGTCGGGTTGGTCGTCGGGATCCGGGCTATGGGCTCCTCGCGCGAGTGAGGCTAAGCTCGCGTCATGGAGCGGCCTGCGGTAATTCTCGAGAACGACGAGACGGTGTACGACTTCTATCTGCGTCATCAGCAGAATCGCCAGGTTGCGAGGCTGGCGTATGCCGCCCTCGCCCGGCGCTTCCGCCCGCGGGTGTCGTATTCCGACGGTGCCCGGGAGGAGCTGCGGCGTCTGGTGTACGACAACACGCGTCTGCTCATCGCGGTCAATCACCTCACCGAGAGTGATCCGTACACCCTCGCAGCGGCGGCCTGGGCGTCGCCGCTGCGTCCGGTGATCGGGCGCACCAGAGTGCTCGCGAAGGACGAATTGTTCCAGGACCCCAAGCAGCGCAAGCGAATCGACATGATGGGCGGCATTCCCGTCTTTCGCGGCAAGAATCACGGGATGCGGGCAGTCAGCGCGGCAGGCAACCGCATGATGGACATCAGTGCCGAAAGAATGAAGCGCGGCGACGACCTCGCGGTGTTCCCGGAAGGCACCTGCAACCTCGAGGACCCGACGACGGTGCAACACGTCGGCAGCGGAATCGGCCACATCGCGATGCGGGCCCGCAAACTCGGCGTCGAACCGACGTTGATCTGCATCGGACTGAGTTACGGCCCCGGCTCGGCAAAAGTGAAGCAGGCGAGCGTCTACTTCGATACGCCCATCACCGATCTGCCCCAGAAACCGATCGACATCACCCGTGTGGTGGCAGAGGGAATGCAGAAAGCACTCGACGGAGCGGTGGCTGCGTACTGACTGCGCCGCCGGGGTTGGTAGAAACAGATGACAGATAATTCGATTCGGCGTTGTGTCAGGAGATATTCGTGAGCGATCAGATCAAGACGGCCATCGTCACCGGTAGTGCCCGGGGCATCGGTGCAGCAGTGGCCAAGCGACTGGCCAAGGACGGTTTCGGCGTCGCGGTGGTCGACCTCGACGAGGCCGCGTGCAGCGACACCGTCGGCGCGATCGAGGCCGCAGGTGGCCAGGCCGTGGCCATCGGCGCAAACGTGGCCGACGAGGAGTCGGTGCAGACTGCAGTCGACCGCATCGCGAGCGAGTTCGGTGCACCGACCGTACTGATCAACAACGCAGGCATCACCCGCGACAACCTGCTGTTCAAGATGACGGTGCAGGACTGGGATTCCGTGCTCGGTGTGCACCTGCGCGGCTCGTTCCTGATGACGCGTGCAGTGCAGAAGCACATGATCGACGCCAAGTGGGGTCGCATCGTCAACCTGTCGAGCACCTCGGCCCTCGGCAACCGCGGTCAGGCTAACTACTCCGCGGCCAAGGCCGGCATGCAGGGATTCACCAAGACTCTCGCCATCGAGCTCGGCAAGTTCGGCGTCACCGCCAACGCCATCGCCCCCGGATTCATCGAAACCGAGATGACGGCAGCCACCGCCGAGCGAGTCGGAATGACGTTCGACGACTTCAAAGCTGCTGCGGCGTCGCAGATTCCGGTCAACCGCGTCGGACATCCCGACGATATCGCCCACCTGGCGTCGTTCTTCGTCAGTGAGGGTGCCGGATTCATCTCGGGTCAGGTCGTCTACGCAGCCGGTGGCCCGAAGGACTGACGTTTCCCGAACGCGTGAATGGACCATTAACGAGCCCGGACGGGTGTGAATGGTCCATTCACGCAGAGCGCGAAGGCGACTACGGCGTCGGCATTCCTCCGTTGACGTTGAGGGTGTCTCCGGTGACGTATCCCGATTCCGCTGAGGACAGGTACACGTACGCGCCGGCGATCTCGGCCGGCTGACCTGCCCGGCCCAGTGGGGTTTCCTTGCCGAATTCCGGCAGTGCCGACGTCGGCTGCCCGCCCGCGGCCTGCAGCGGAGTCCAGAACGGCCCGGGCGCAACGACATTGACCCGAATTCCCTTCGGTGCCAACTGCTGCGCGAGTGCCTTGCTGATGGTGTTGATGGCCATCTTCGTCGTCGCGTAATCCACCAGACCGGGCGAGGGTGTGTACGCCTGGATGGAGCTGGTGTTCACGATCGTCGAGCCGGCAGGCATGTGCGGCACCGCTTCCTGAATGATCCAGAACAGTGCGTACACATTGGTTTTGAAGGTCTGGTCGAACTGCTCCGACGTGAGATCCGCCAGATCCTCGACGAACTGTTGCTTGCCTGCCACGTTGATCAACAGGTCCAGGCCGCCGAGCTCGTCGACGGCGGTGTGCACGAGGGCGCGCGCAGCTTTCTCGTCGGTGAGATCTGCCGGTGCCAGGACGGCAGTGCGACCGGCGTCGCGAACCAGCTGGGCGACGTCCTGAGCGTCCTTCTCCTCCGACGGCAGGTAGTTGAGAACCACGTCGGCACCCTCGCGGGCAATGGCGATGGCGGCCGCACGCCCGATGCCGGAGTCGGCACCGGTGATCAGGGCCTTACGGCCGGTCAGCCGTCCGGACCCGCGGTACGTCTGCTCGCCGTGGTCGGCCAGGGGTTGTAGATCGGCAGCGAGACCGGGCGGATCCTGGTGCTGCTCAGGGAATCCGTCCTGGCGGTACTGCGTGACGGGATTGGTGAAGGTGTACTGATCACTCACGATGGGGTCGTCTCCGAACCTGGTATTCATTGCGTGGGGAACCTGCTGCTCGATTCCGTCTCCACGCCGAATGCCCAGAGTCGCCCGCAAACAAACTGAGTCGGGTCTCTCCCTGGCTCACGCCATCCCCCAAGTTCACACCATCCCCGCCAACGGATGAATGCGGCATTCAGCTACTTGGAGTAGCTGAATGCCGCATTGATCCAGAAGAGGGGCGTGCCGGAAAAGCAAGGCTGTGGGCTAGGAGTACATGTAGAAACCCTTGCCGCTCTTGCGACCCAACATTCCCGCGTCCACCATGCGCTGCAGCAGCGGCGGCGGAGCGTAATGCGGCTCGCGGAATTCGGCGTACAGCGATTCTGCGACCGCGAGGGTGACGTCGAGGCCGACGGTGTCGGTCAGACGCAACGGTCCCATGGGGTGGGCGCAACCGTTGACCATGCCGTCGTCGATGTCCTCGGCGCTGGCGAAGCCGGATTCGAGCATCCGGATGGCCGAGACCATGTAGGGGATGAGCAGCGCGTTGACGATGAATCCCGCACGGTCGCCCGCACGAATCGTCTTCTTGCCCAGGGTGTTCGCCGCGTAATCGGTGACGGCGTCGACGGTCTCTTCGCTGGTGAGGAGGCTGACGACGATTTCGACCAACGGCAGTACCGGCACCGGGTTGAAGAAGTGCACTCCGACGACCTGGTCGGGTCGCTTCGTCGCGTTGGCCATCTTGATGACGGGGATCGACGAGGTGTTCGTCGCCAGGATTCCTTCGGGCTTGACGATGGAATCGAGCTTGCCGAACAGATCCAGCTTCAGCGATTCGATCTCCGGTGCCGCCTCGATCACGAGGTCGCGGTCCGCGAAATCGTTGATATCGAGCGTCAACGAGATTGCGGCGCGGGCTTTCTCGGCCGCGTCGGCGTCGATGCGGCCGGACTTGACGGCCCGTGCGAACGACTTGTCCAGGCGTGCTTCGGCGGCGTCGGCGGTGCCCTGGCTGGTTTCCAGGATCAGCACCGAGCTACCGGAGCGGGCGCACATTTCGGCGATACCGGCACCCATGGTGCCGCCGCCGATGACACCTACGAGTTCGATGGTGCTCATTTGAGCAGCGCCCGCGACATGACGACACGCTGAATCTGGTTGGTGCCCTCGTAGATCTGCGTGATCTTGGCGTCGCGCATCATGCGCTCGACGGGGAAGTCGGTGGTGTAGCCGGCACCGCCGAAGAGCTGGACGGCGTCGGTGGTGACCTCCATCGCTACATCGGAGGCGAAGCACTTCGCTGCGGCAGAGATGAATCCGAGGTTCTTCTCGCCGCGCTCGGCGCGTGCCGCGGAGCTGTAAACCATCAGGCGGGCAGCTTCGACCTTCATTGCCATGTCGGCGAGCATGAACTGCACGGCCTGGAAGCTCGAGATCGACGTGCCGAACTGCTTGCGGTCCTTGGTGTATGCGATCGCCGCGTCGAGAGCGCCCTGAGCGAGGCCGACGGCCTGTGCACCGATGGTGGGCCGGGTGTGGTCGAGAGTCTCGAGCGCGGTCTTGAACCCGGTACCGGGCTCACCGATAATGCGGTCTCCGGGGATCTTGCAGTTCTCGAAGTAGAGCTCGGCGGTGGGCGAACCCTTGATGCCGAGCTTCTTCTCCTTGGGGCCGACGACGAATCCTTCGTCGTCCTTGTGCACGATGAACGAGCTGATGCCGTTGGCACCCTTGTCGGGATCGGTGACGGCCATGACGGTGTACCAGTCGGACTTGCCGCCGTTGGTGATCCAACACTTGGAGCCGTTGAGGATCCAGTCGTCTCCGTCGGCCTTCGCGCGGGTCCGCATGCTGGCGGCGTCGGAGCCGGCTTCGCGTTCGGACAGTGCGTACGACGCCATCGCGCCGCCTGCGAGCGAGGGCAGGACCTGCTTCTTGAGCTCCTCGGAGCCCTTGAGGATGAGGCCCATCGTGCCGAGCTTGTTGACGGCGGGAATCAGTGAGGACGAGCCGCAGACGCGGGCGACCTCTTCGATGACGATGCAGGCGGCAACCGAGTCGGCACCCTGACCGTCGTATTCCTCGGGGACGTGCACGGCGTTGAAGCCAGAGGCGTTGAGGGCATCGAGCGCCTCCTGCGGGAAGCGCGAGTCCTCGTCGACCTCCTTGGCGTACGGGGCGATCTCCTTCTCCGACAGGGCCCGGATCGCTGCTCGCAGCTCCTCGTGCTCCTCGGGTGACTGGTAGAGATCGAAGTCGGGATTTCCGGCCATGTCGGCCACGCTCCTCGCGATGTCGGGGGTACAGCACTGCCCACAAAGGGCACTCAGTGCCAAGCTTCACCCCAGTGTACGACCGGACCGGCCTCGATTCAAGGGTGGGGCTCGCCAAGACGGCACTGAGTGCCATCTTGGGTGGGTGTCACTCCGGAAGGTGACGGGCCAACGCGTCGGCGACGGTGTTCACGGACGTGCCCCGCGGGAATGTCGCGACCACGACGTCTCCGGAGGACTGGGCGCGGACCTGCGCCAACGCTGCGCGCAAGTCGGTGACGGACGTGGGCAGGCCGTCGCGAATCATCCGTCGTAGAAAGTAGTTGTGGGTCGCGGTCACCGAGGCGGAGAACTGCAGGATCTCCAGATGAGGGTGGTCGGGTAGCGCCCGCTGCAGATATTCGACGAAGAGACGGTCGTAGCGGAACACGGTGACGATCTCGCGATCGCGGAGGGCGGGAATTCGATGCACCACCTGATATCGCAGCCGCGACATCTCTTTCCAGTCCGAGAATCGCTCGTACACCAACTGGGCGGCATCGCAGACGGCCTGCCATGGGTCGCCGGTGTTGGACGCGAGCAAAGCGCCGACCTGTTCGAGCAGAATCTCGTGATCGGCGAAGACGACGTCTTCCTTGGCGCGGAACTGCCGGAAGAACGTTCGACGCGAGATTCCGGCCGCCACCGCGATGTCGTCCACCGTCGTCGAGTCGTAGCCCTTGACCGAGAACAGATCCAGGGCCGCGGTGGCCACGGTCAGCCTGAAGTCGGTGGATTCCTCGGGTTCTCCGCGCATGCCAGTGAAGGTAGCGGAGTTTCGGCAGGGGCACTGAGGTCGTCCTTCTCGGTGGCTGATTGCTAGTGTTCGCAAGTAGCCTGCTTCGCAGTGCTCGGCGAAGCGGAAGGACGTCATGGCCACGGATTCGAGTCGACCGCTGTACAGAATGAAGGCCGACTTCTTCAAGACGTTGGCTCATCCCGCGCGTATTCGAGTGCTGGAACTGTTGAGCGAACGCGAACACGCAGTGTCCGAGATGCTGCCCGAGGTGGGCATCGAGCCGGCGAATCTGTCACAGCAGCTGTCGATTCTGCGTCGCGCGGGTCTCATCGAGGGCACTCGGGAGGGGTTGTCGGTGTCGTACACGCTGACGTCGCCGAAAGTGGCGGACCTCCTCGTGGTGGCCCGGGAGATATTGACCGGCGTGGTGGCCAACCAGGTAGAACTGCTGGACGGCGAGTCCGGATCGCGCACCTGAGCTGACCGTCGAGGGAGGTGTGCATCATCTCTCCGCATCTGATTCATTACTTGCTAAACTTAGCAATCAACTGGATCAAGAACGATGAGCTTTCAGGAAGCGTCGCATGTCCGAACCGACGAAACGCACCCGCACGAACGACGCCCTGAGGGCGGTTTCCGCCCTTCTACCCAGATGGAGCGAGTGGAAGCCCGCGCTGCGCGCACCCGGTTCGGATCTTCTCGCCGGCCTCATCGTGGCGCTGGTGGCGCTGCCCCTCGCGCTCGGATTCGGAGTCAGCACCGGGCTGGGTGCAGCGGCGGGACTGACCACCGCCATCATCGCGGGAGTCGTGGCAGCGGTATTCGGTGGCTCACGGTTTCAGGTATCGGGTCCGACCGGTGCGATGACGGTGGTGCTGGTCCCGATCGTCGCCGAATTCGGGCCGACGGGAGTGCTCGCGGTCGGGCTGCTGGCCGGGATCATTCTGTTGGTGCTCGCGGTAGCAGGAATCGGCCGAGCTGTGCGGTACATGCCCGCGCCCGTCATCGAAGGATTCACCGCGGGCATCGCCGTTGTCATTGCACTGCAACAGGTTCCGTCGGCGCTGGGTATCACGGACGCCGAAGGTGACAAGGTCTGGCAGTCCGCGTTCGATGCCGCCCGTTCGTTTGTCGCGCATGCGAGCATCCTCACCCCCGCTGTGGCGATCGCCGTCGCGATCGTCATGCTCGTCGGCGGCCGCCTGGCACCGAAGATCCCGTTCTCGTTGGTCGCGGTTGCTGCCGCTACCGTGGCCACCCAGCTGTTCGATCTGGACATCGCCCGCATCGGCACCATTCCGTCGTCGTTGTCCGCCCCGAGCCTGGGCTTTTTCCACCTGGGTGACGTGACGGCGTTGCTGGCCCCGGCGTGTGCCGTCGCCGCTCTGGCTGCCCTGGAATCGTTGCTGTCCGCCACCGCCGCGGACTCGATGGGCGTCGGCGCTCGCCACAACCCCGACCGGGAATTGTTCGGACAGGGCCTTGCGAACATCGCCGCACCCCTGTTCGGGGGCATTCCCGCCACAGGTGCGATCGCCCGGACAGCAGTCAACGTTCGATCCGGTGCCCGCACCAGGCTTGCGGCCCTCACCCACGCGGTGATCCTCGCCGTCATCATGTACTCCGCGGCCGGGTTGGTCGCCGATATCCCGCTTGCAGCCCTGGCCGGAGTGCTGCTCGCAACCACCGTGCGGATGGTCGAGACCGCGTCCATCCGGGCGATCACCCGCGCCGGCCGCGGGGACACCGTGGTGATGGCGGCGACCTTCCTCGTCACGGTGGCCTTCGATCTCGTGACGGCGGTGGCGGTCGGCGTCGGGTTCGCTGCCGTCCTGGCTCTCCGGGCCATTGCGCGGTCGGCCACGGTCGAGCAGGTCCCCCTGAACACACTCGATGCGGTCTCGAAGGAAGAAGGAGACCTGCTGCGGGAACACATCGTCGCGTACCGCATCGACGGTGCGCTGTTTTTCGGTGCCGCGCACAGCTTCCTGCTCGAACTCGCCGACGTCTCGGACGTGAAGGTGGTGATCCTGCGCATGTCCCGAGTCACCACGATCGACGCCACCGGCGCCATGGTTCTCAAGGACACCATCACCGAACTCGAACACCGACACATCACCGTCCTGATCTCCGGTGCCAAGCCCGAGCACCTGCGTCCCCTCGCAGCCCTGGGGGTGTTCACCACCAAGGACGACGACGCTCGACACGTCTTCGACACCACCCCGCAGGCCATCGCCTGTGCACGCACGCTGGTGACCGAGGCGACCACTCCCCGCGGGTAGGGTCGTAGGTCACACTTGCGTACGAAAGGACCAGCTCATCGTGGCTCTCGTTGCCGGAATCGACTCTTCCACCCAATCGTGCAAGGTTTTCGTTCGCGATGCCGACACCGGGGAGTTGGTGCGTCACGGCCGCGCCGGTCATCCCGACGGCACCGAGATCGACCCGCAGCGGTGGAAAGAAGCACTCGACGAGGCCGTCGACGCCGCCGGCGGGCTGGACGATGTCGCTGCGGTGTCGGTCGGCGCGCAACAACACGGCATGGTCTGCCTCGACGACAACGGATCCGTAGTCCGTAAAGCATTGCTGTGGAACGACACTCGGTCGGCCCAGGCGGCAGAGGATCTGATCGCGGAGCTCGGCGAGAAGACCGGTGGCGACGGCGGTCAGGCCTGGGCCGACGCCGTCGGCGTGGTTCCGTTGGCCTCGATCACCGTCGCCAAGCTGCGGTGGCTCGCCGACAACGAGCCCGACAACGCCGATCGCACTGCGGCGGTGTGCCTTCCGCACGATTGGATCGGCTGGCAGCTCGGTGGCGCGTCGGGGCTCGACGCCTTGGCCACCGATCGCGGCGATGCGAGCGGCACCGGATACTTCTCGGCGGCCACGAACGAGTATCGAACGGATCTGTTGCAGTTGGGCTTTCGTGGCCGCAACCCACTGCTGCCCCGCGTGGCAGCGCCGAACGAGACGATAGGCCGCACTGTCGCCGGTGCGCTGATCGGCCCTGGTACCGGAGACAATGCCGCGGCGGCGCTTGCCCTCGATGCGCAGCCCGGTGATGTGGTGGTCTCGATCGGCACGTCCGGCGTCGTCTCGGCGGTGACCACCGCCGCCGCGGCCGACGGTTCGGGCCTGGTCGCCGGATTCGCCGACGCCACCGGGCGTCAGCTGCCGTTGGTGTGCACGCTCAACGCGGCTCGCGTCCTCGATGCGACGGCGCGAATGCTGGGCGTCGATCACGACGAGTTGTCGCGGTTGGCTCTGTCGACGACGAGCGACGGTGTGGTGATGGTGCCGTACTTCGAGGGCGAGCGGACGCCCAATCTCCCCGATGCGTCCGGTGCGATTCATGGACTACGGCTGAACAATTCGACTCCGGGCCATCTCGCGCGCGCTGCGGTCGAAGGACTGCTGTGCGGATTGGCCGACGGTATCGACTACCTGCGTGCACAGGCAGTGGACGTACGGCGTGTGCTGCTCATCGGCGGCGGTGCGAAGTCAGCGGCTCTCCGAGCCTTGGCTCCGGCAATTCTCGGGGTGCCGGTGGCCGTACCCGAGCCCGGTGAATACGTCGCCGACGGGGCAGCGCGCCAGGCGGCGTGGACTTTGGCCGGGACCAGTGAGCCGCCGACCTGGGCGCAGGCCACCTCGAAGACATACGAAGCAGACCCCACGCCGGCGGTGCGAGAGCGCTACGCGCATGTGAGTGGAAACTCGTAGCAGGGGTCGAGTTTCCACGCACATGCGGCGCAGCCGCGCTAAGGAATCAGGCGCGCATCTCGGTAACGCTGGATCACCGAGGCGATGGCATCGGGCGTGGAGCGGGAGCCCAAGAAGCCGGCCTTCTTGGACTTGTTCATGTCCGTCAGGCATTCCATGTCGCGGCCGAGGTCACCGTCGGTGTGCCACCACGACGCCAGCCGTGAGACGTCGCTCTCCACCAGATCGTGCTTCTCGGCGATCCGCTTCCACGTCGCGGCCGCGTCGGACATGCGGGGTTCGAGGGGACGCGGTTCGGTGTCGAAGCCTTCGGGTTCGACACCGAAGTGCTCGGCGAACTGCGGCCACAGCCAGCGCCAGCGGAAGACGTCACCGTTGGCGATGTTGAACGCCTCGTTGTGTGCGTTGTCGTCGGTTGCGGCCCAGACCATCTGCTCGGCGAGCAAGTCGGCGTCGGTGAGGTCGGTGAGCCCGTTCCACTGGGTCTCGGAACCGGGGAAGACGAACTTCTCGCCCAGTTCCTTGCAGATCGACGCGTAGACGGACAGCGTCAGCATCATGTTCATCGCGTTGCCCACGGCAAAACCGGAGACGGTGTGAGCGCGGTGCACACTCCATCCGAACCCGTATTTGTCTGCGCCGGCGAACAGTTCGTCTTCCTGCGCGTAGTAGAAGTTCGGCGTGTCGAGGCGGTCCTCGGTTTCGTGGAACGGCGTCTCGGCCATCACGGCCTCACCGTATGCATCGAACGGGCCGAGGTAGTGCTTGAGTCCGGTCATCAGCGCGACGTGCTTCACCGAATCGAGGGGACCGAGAACGTTCAGCACGTTGCGGAGGGTCGCCGAGTTGACCTCGATGTTCTCCTGCTCGGAGTCCTTCTTCATCCACGCGGTGAAGAACACGACCTCGGGGCGGACGTCCTTCAGCGCGTCCTCGAGGGACTGCGGGTCCAGCAGATCCGCCGCGACCGGCACGACGCCGTCGACGGGGGTACTGCCGCTCCGACTCAGTCCGTAGGTGGTCCAGCCTGCATCGAGTGCTGCGCGGCACAGCGCCTGCCCGGAAATGCCGGTGGCACCGACGATCAACGCGCGCGTGGTGTTCGTAGTCATCGGATCCGGTTACCCACTGGAGCCGATGCAACACGTGACGCTTCACTCACGTCAGGGCCAGTACTTGCTGGACGACGAGCACGATCGCGCCCACGGCCGAGACGGCGATTGCCGTGATACGTAGGCGTCGCCGATCGAGAACTCGGTTGATCACCCGAGAGAGCAGGAACCCCAGAACTGTCGCCGGGGCCAGGAACGCGAACAGCGTGGCGGTGTGGCTGTTCACCGCTCCGGCCACCGTCAACACCGCGATGGAAATGATCGAGCCGACGAGGAAGAAGCAACTCATCGTGCTGCGGAGTTCGGCTCCGGAGTTGCCTTGCCACACCAGAGCCATCGGTGGCCCACCGATGGAGGTGGCGGTTCCCAGAACTCCCGACGCGGCCCCGGCGACGACGAGATTACGTTTGTGCGGCAACGGAACCCAGCCGAACGACGTCAGCGCGACGCCGCCCAGGACCACGAGTGCCAACAGTATCGCCAGCCCGCGTTCGGGCAACAGGACCAGTAGCAGCGCACCCACCACCGAGCCGGGGAGTCGTCCGGCGAGTGCCCACCCGGCTCCCGAGAGATCGAGAGCCGTCCGGTCGCGTACCAGTACGAGCACGCTGACCACGACCGCGAGCATGATCAGCGTTCCCGGTACGAGTCCGGGGTCGACGATGGCCACGATGGGGGCGGCCAGCATGCCCATGCCGAAGCCGATCGACGCCTGCATCGCGGATGCGAAGAAGATCGCGAGGGCGACGACGACGAAGCCGGTGACACTCAGGTGCGTGAGTGTCATGTTCCGGCGGCGACGAGACCGAGATTCCCTGCCACGAGCGGATAATGGCATTCGGCAACATGATCGGCCTCGTCGGCGTCGTGTGCGACGGGTGGTGCGTCGCTCGCGCACAGGTCGGTCGCCTTCCAGCAGCGAGTACGGAAACGGCATCCCGACGGCGGATTCAGTGGCGACGGCACCTCGCCTTTCAGCAGGATCTTGTCGCCGCGGCTCGACGCGTCGAGTGTGGGTGCGGCCGACATCAACGCTGCGGTGTAGGGGTGGGCGGGCCGATCGAATACTGCCTCAGTAGCGCCTGATTCGACGATGCGGCCCAGGTACATCACCGCGACTCGGTCGGCGACGTGCCGGACCACCGAGAGATCGTGCGAGATGAAGACGTAGGAGATGCCGAGTTGCTTCTGCAGATCGTTGAGCAGGTTGAGCACCTGGGCCTGGACCGAGAGATCGAGAGCCGAGACGGGCTCGTCGCAGATGATGACGTCGGGGTTCAGTGCCAGAGCGCGCGCGATGCCGAGGCGCTGCCGCTGACCGCCGGAGAATTCCTGCGGGAATCGGTTCTCGTCGCTCGGGCGTAGGCCCACCAGATGCAGCAGTTCGCGAACTCGTGCGGAACGATCGCGGCGAGTCTTGTACAGGCCCTTGTGGGTTCGCCACGGCTCGCCGATGATGTCACCTGCCGTCATGCGCGAGTTCAGTGAACCGTACGGGTCCTGGAAGACCATCTGTACTCGTCGACGCCACGCGAGGAGGTCCTTGCCGCGCAGCGCGAACGGATCGATGCCGTCGAAGGCGACGGTGCCCGAGTCGGGTCGTTCGAGCATCATCAGGGTGCGAGCGAGAGTGGACTTGCCGCAGCCGGATTCGCCCACGAGGCCGAGGGTCTCGCCACGTCGTAGATCGAGGTCGATGGCGTCGAGGGCCCGGAGCTTCCCGCGGCCGACGTCGAAGGTCTTGTTCAGGCCGCGCACGGTCAGCAGTTGCTCAGACATGGCTGGGTACCTCGTTCGGGAAGTGGCAGGCCGACAGGCGGCCGTTGCCGACGGATTCGAGCGGCGGGCGGCTACTGATACAGATCTCGCGGGCGATGGGGCAGCGTGCCTGGTAGACGCATCCGTCGGGGATCGAGTGCAGATCCGGCGGGGTGCCGCCGATGGATTTGAGATCCTCGCCGCGGACGGCGTGCACGGGGACCGAGTCGAGCAGTCCCTTGGTGTAGGGGTGGCGCGGCGATCCGAACACCTCCGAAACCAACCCGGTTTCGACGACGTTGCCCGCGTACATGATTGCCACTCGATCGGCCTCTTCGGCCACCAGAGCGAGATCGTGGGTGATGAGTACGACGGCCATGTCGTGCTCGGTGCGCAATTCCTTGAGCAGTGCCATGATCTGCGCCTGCACGGTGACATCGAGGGCGGTGGTCGGTTCGTCGGCCAGCAGTACCGACGGACTCAGGGCCACGGCCATCGCGATCAGCAGGCGTTGCCGCATGCCGCCGGAGAACTGGTGTGGGTAGGAGTCGGCGCGTGATTCGGGCTCGGGGATACCCACGCGGGCCATCAGGGCGATGGCCTCGACTCGCGCCTGCTTGGCCGACATACCCCGGTGGATCCGAAACGGCTCGGCCAGTTGGGTTCCCACGGTATAGACGGGATTGAGTGCGGTCAGTGCATCCTGGAAGACGATGGCCAGTTCGGTGGCCGCGATCGTGCGTCGCACCTTGGTCTTGGCGGTGACCAAATCGACGTCGCCCATCTCCACCGAGCCGCCGGTGATGTCGGCGATCGGCTCGAGCAACCCGACGATGGCCTGTGCCGTCATCGACTTGCCGCAGCCGGATTCACCGAGCAGAGCAAGAGTTTCACCGCGGCGGGCGCTGAAGGTGACGTTGTCGACGGCGCGGATGACACCCGACGGCGTTCGCAGGTCGACGGTCAGTCCGCGTACGTCCAGGGCGACACTACCGGTGTCGGGTCGCGCCGACGGTGCGCTGGTTGCCGGTGCGCTCATGAGACGACCTTTCGTGCGGGGATCAGGCGAGACCGCTTGGATCGGGGGACATTGAGTCGCCACCGCTGCGCGGGATCGGTGGCGATGCGGGCCCAGGCGGCGAGAACGGTGGCCGAGACGGTCGTCAACACGATCGCGAGGCCGGGGAAGAAGGAGAGCCACCAGGCGGTCTGCAGGTAGGTACGGCCCTGCGAGACCATCAGGCCCCAGGAGACGTCGGGCGGCTGAATGCCGATGCCCAGGAAGCTCAGTGACGACTCGGCCAGGATGACGAAGCAGAAGTCCAGGGTCGCGACGGTCAGCAGAGTCGGCAGCAGAATCGGGGCCACGTGACGCCGGATGACCGACCCGCTCGTGGCACCGAACGTGCGGGCGGCGTCGACGAACAGTCGGCTCTGCAGCTCGGCCGACTCGGCGCGAGCGGTGCGCAGGTAGATCGGGATTCGCGTGATGGTCAGCACCAGAACGATATTGGCGGCGCTCGGTGAGAAGACGTAGAGCACAACGACGGCCATCAGCAGGGACGGAAAGCTGAGGATGACGTCGGCGACGCGCATCGCCGCGGTCTCGCGCCAGCCGCGATGGAAACCGGCCCACATACCGATGAACGAGCCGATGATCGCCGAGAGGATCACTGCTGGAATGGCCACCGAGAGTGTGGTTCTGCTGGCGACGATCAGCCGTGCCAACATGCTGCGTCCCAGTGGATCCGTGCCGAAGATGTTCATCCAGCCGGTGTCGAGGGTGAACGGAGGCAGATTGGAGCGGTCGAGATCCTGATCGGTGGCGGCGTCACCGACCAGCATCGGGCCGAAGATCGCGGTGAGGAAGACCAGCACCAGGATCGCGGCGGCGACGGTGGCCACCCTGTCTCGCAGTAGTAGCTTCCACAGCGGGGCCGACGCCTTGCGGGCTTCCACCGGAGCCGTCGGTTGAACATCCTCCGGCTCGGATGTTTTCGGTGCTTCGAAGTCGAGTGACATGTTCTTAGACCTTCACCTTGTCGCGAACCCGGGCATCGAGCAGTGCATAGCAGGCATCGATGACGATGTTGAGCACGAAGATGCTCACCGCCGTCAACAACACGGCCGCCTGCAGAACAGCGAAGTCGCGCTGCAGGATGGCGTCGATCATCAGTTTTCCGATACCCGGCCAGCCGAAGATGGCTTCGACGACCACCGCGCCGTTGACGAGTCCGACCATCAGGTCGCCGGCCACGGTCAGCGCCGGTGCCGCGGCGTTGCGCAGAGCGTGGTGGGTGACAACTCGAAGGTCGCCCGCCCCTTTGCTTCTCGCCAATCGAACGTACGGTGCCGACAGTGCCGAGACCATCGCGCCACGGACGACCTGAGTCAGGACGCCGAGCGGTCGAATGAGCAGCGTGGCGATCGGCAACACCCACGAGAGCATTCCGCTGTCCACCCCGGAGGTGGGCAGCCAACCGAACAGGATGGCGAAGACGTAGACGCCCATGATGGCGAACCAGAAGTCGGGAATGGACGCCGCCGTCATCGACAGCAGGCTCGAGATGCGATCGGCGAGCGAGTTCGGCCGGTATGCGGCCCAGCAGCCGATGATCACCGCACCGAGGATGGCGAGGAACATCGTTGCGAACGCCAGCTGCAGCGTTGCGGGGAAGGCGCGCAGGGCCATTGCCGACGCGTCCTCGCCGGTGCGCAGTGACTGCCCGAAGTCGAGTTGTACGACACCCTTGAAGTAGTCAAGCAACTGAGTCAGCACCGGCTGATCGAAGCCGTTGGTGGCGCGGAACGCTTCGCGCTGCGCCTGGGTGGCCGACTCGGGTAGGTACAGGCTGGTGGGGTCGCCGGTGAGCCTGGCGAGGAAGAAGACGCCCAGTAGAACGACGAACAGCGGGATCAGGCTGGTGTAGATCCGTCGGCGCAGAAATCTGAACATGTCAGGGCCTCTCGGTCTCGGCGCGGGTCATCGCGGCCAGATGCATTTCGTCGACCGTGGCCGAGTCCGGGGTGTAGTCCACGGAGGCGGCCTTGGCGAGCACCCCGTTCATGTGCGCGATGTAGGCCATCTGCATGATGTCCTTCGGTTCGTCGGCGAACACCTGCGCGTACGCGGCCTGCCTGTCTTCTCCGGTGAGAGCGCCGGCAGCGGCGATCTCCTTGTCGAAGTCCGCTGTGCCGTAGGCACTCTGGAACCCGTCACTGGTGAAGTACTGATCGACCGTGAAGGCGGAGTCGCCGGCCTGGTTGCCGTGCTGGATGACCAGCAGGTACGGACCGACGTCCGGGAACGGCCGCTCCTGGTACTCGGCAGTTCCTGCGGCGTCCATCATTTCGATCTTGACATTCATGCCGATCTTGGACAGCGAGTTCTGAATGACCTCCACCGTTTCGTTGATCTTCGGGAACTGACCGGTGCGTCCGATGAGACGGATCTCGGTGTCCACCGGAACCCCGTCGGCACGGGCCTGCTCGATCAACGTCCTGGCCTCGTCCATGTCGTAGGGCCAGGGAGTCAGGTCTTCGTTGTAGCCGACGACGCCCTCGGAAATGAGCTGTGCTGCAGGGGAACCGAGTCCGCGGAACAACGCCTTGACGATGCCGTCGCGATTGATGGCGTAGTTGATCGCCTGCCGAACCCGCATGTCGTCCAGTGGCGGTTGCGCGGCCTGCATGCGCAGTGCCGTGGTCTCGTTGTTGGGATAGGCCACGCCGAGGTCGCCTGCACCGTCCTCCGGTCCGACCGACGTGGCGATCTCGGCCTCGCCGTTGGTCACCATCGACGCGCGGACACTGCCTTCACTGCGCCATTGGTATTCGGCCCTGGCGTATTCGGGCTTCGGGCCCCAGTAGGTCTCGTTGCGTACCAGGGAGAGCTTCTGGCCGTAGTCCCACCGCTCGATCGCGAACGGGCCGGTGCCGATCGGTTCGCGTACCCGCTCGGTGTAGCTCGAAGTGCGCGGAACCATCTCCACGAACGAGAGCCGCAGCGGCAGAATGGGATCGGGCTCGGGTGACTGCACCGTCAGCGTCAACGGGTCGACGGCTTTCACCACCAGATCGGCGTCGCCGAAGACATATCCCTCGACGTTGCATCCCAGTTCGGAGTTGACGGTGCGGTCGATGGAGAACGCTGCATCCTCGGCTTCGAAGGGGCTGCCGTCGCTGAACGTCACGCCGGGGTGAATGGCGAACGTCCATTCGGTGTCCGAGGTCTGCTCCCAGGAGTCCGCCAACTTCGGTTCGAGATCACCGGTACTCGGATTGCGCTCCATCAGCGGCTCGGTGATGTTCGAGCGCGTGACCACTCCGACCGACGTCAGCGATACGTCGCAGGCTTCGAGGGTGGGCGGTTCCTGAGGCAGAACGATGCGCAGGGTGTCTGCGCGGGCTGCGGTTCCGTTGCTCGAGTTCGCGACGGTGCAGCCGCTTGCGATCAATGAAAGTGATAGTGCGCCAACAGCAATAGCGGCGACGCGATGGGTCCGTCCCTGCTGCACGGAGAGTGCAGGGCTCATGGTGGCCTCCAGTGGGAAAAGGGATACGCGTCATCGAGCCGCATTCGGATCTGTGACGGTAGACACACGGTAGGAGTGGGTGATCTCCACCGTCAACCGGACGAAAGCGACGTTTCGGCCCGTTATCCACGTCACAATCGTGCTGGATCAGTGCGGATGCTCGCAGTTCAGCGCCTCTGAGCAGGTCGAACGTCCAAACGGGTTAGGTCTACCTGCATGCTGAGGGTCATGTTCATGCCGTTTGGGTATCGGTCCATGTTATTTGCGTGTTGGACAGGTATCCGAGAAGCGGCATACCGTACAGGAAACGCGCACGCTCCACCACATCGCGAGGAGAACAACGGTGACCACCGGTCAACAGGAAAAGTCTGTGTTGCAACAAGATTCACGCCCAGGGGGCCGCGTGCTCCGAGTCGGGCCGCTGAAGCCGTCCCTGATGGACACTCTGGTTGCCGACTACGACGCGCTGACCTTGCCCGACGGGGACGAGCGTGAGCAGTTCCTGGCCGAGCACGGCCCGTCGATCACCGCCGTCGTCACCTCCGGCCGAACCGGCGTCGACGCAGCGCTGATGGAGCGGTTGCCGCAGCTCGGAGCCGTCGTGAACTTCGGAGTCGGATACGACACCACCGACGTCGACGCGGCCACCGAGCGTGGCATCGGGGTCAGCAACACCCCGGACGTGCTCACCGACTGCGTCGCGGATCTCGCTGTCGGCCTGGTGATCGACACCGTGCGTGGGCTCTCGTCCGCGGAGCGATTCGTACGGGCCGGCCGCTGGCCGGCCGAGGGCAACACTCCGCTGACCCGTCAGGTCACCGGCAAACGAGTCGGGATCATCGGGCTCGGCCGGATCGGATCTGCAATCGCGGACCGGCTCACCGCATTCCGATGCCCCATCTCGTACCACAACCGGAACGAGATCGACGGTTCACCGTATGTGTACGCGGCCAGTCCTGTAGCGCTCGCCGAGAGCGTCGACGTACTGATCGTCGCCGCTTCGGGCGGCTCGGGAACGGCCCATCTGGTCGATCGCGCGGTGCTCGACGCGCTGGGGCCACAGGGCTATCTGATCAACGTGGCCCGCGGAAGCGTCGTCGACGAGGAGGCGCTGATCGAACTGCTCGCCTCCGGGCAGCTCGCCGGTGCGGGTCTGGACGTGTTCGCCCACGAACCGAACGTGCCCGACTCTCTGCTCGCGATGGACAACGTGGTGCTGCTGCCGCACGTGGGCAGCGCAACGGTGGAGACTCGCGCGGCCATGGAAGCACTGACACTGGAGAACCTCGATCGATTCCTGGCCGACGGCTCCCTCGTCACGCCGGTGACGAAGTGACCGTCGTCGTCGGCTACTCGCCGACCACCGAAGGAAAAGGCGCGCTGCCCTTCGCATTTCGCGAGGCCCAGATGCGCGGAACGGATCTGCTCATCGTCGCCGAGGACAACAGTGCCGCAGACGCCGACTTCGCTGCCACCGTCGAATCGGCTCGCGAGGAGGCGTCGGCGGTCGGTGTCACGACGAAGATTCACGACAACGAGGCCAGCCGCTCGCACGCCGACAACCTGATCGACCTGTCGTTCGACGAGCAGGCTCAGCTGGTCGTCATCGGCATCCGCCGTCGATCGCCCGTCGGAAAGTTGTTCATGGGCAGCATCTCTCAGCGCGTACTGCTCGAGGCGCACTGCCCGGTGACGGCCGTCAAGCCGCCGGTGGGGACGCCGCGATAGTTCGGTTGCGTGTGCGGCGGTTCGGATGCCGAGTCGCCGGACGATGCCGGTGAGCAGGTTGACGCCAATCCGCCCAAAGACTGAGCACCCACGAACCCGACAAGGCCCGCTCCCAACCAGGTGCGGGCCTTCGTTGGCTTTCGAGGCGCGCCGTATTCACACGAGCACTCGACCGAGACCGGCTTCGGGCACTGTCGAACCACGGCTCGATCAGCAGGAAAAAATCACGACCACTCACGCGTCGGCAGCACGTCGGTCATGAAGCGGTGCAGTGCCGGGTTGTCGTTGTCGACGCGCCAGGCAGCGTCGAGTTCGACGGGGCGTTCCTTTACGGTCCGAACCGGCCGGAACACAACGCCTTCCGGCCGCATGGTCGACGCCGACTCGGGTACCAGGGCCAGTCCGATTCCCGAGCGAACGAGCACCAGCATCGTGTGCACCTGCGTCACGTACTGCACGTAGCGCGGTGAGACCCCGACGATGGTGAAGGTGCTGATCAGCAGTTCGTGGAAGTACCGCGCGTCGACGGGCGAGTACATGATGATCGGCTGCTCGTCGAAGTCCTCTACCGACAGTTCGTCCTTCTCGGCCAGCGGGTGTTCTTCGGGCATCGCCGCGATCAACGACTCGTGCAGCACCGGCCGGGACGCGATGCCCGGTCGCTTGAGCGGGGGTCTGGCCAACCCGAGATCCAGATCGCCGATGGCCAGAGACTCCATCTGTACCGCCGAGACCATCTCGCGTAGAACGATTTTCACGTCCGGTAGCTTCTCGCGCGCGGCGTCGAGCAGCTGCGGGAGCACCGCATGCGCCGATGCCCCGGTGAAGCCCACGATCACTGTCCCCAAGTCTCCGGTGGGAACGCGTCGCACCGTCAGCAGTGCGCCCTCGGCGAGGTCGAGGATGCGTCGGGCCTCGGGTAGGAAGGCCAATCCCGCGGCCGTCAGGGTCACCGACCGGCTCGTGCGGTCGATCAGCTGCACGCCGACTTCGCTCTCGAGTTGTTGGATCTGTCTGCTGAGCGGCGGCTGCGTCATGTGGAGACGTTCGGCGGCGCGGCCGAAGTGCAATTCCTCGGCGACGGCGATGAAGCAGGACAGCCTGTTGAGCGAGAACATCGATTCATTCCTTGCATCGCGCTGGGAGTTCCGGCGTGCCTTTTCGTATAAATCTAGCGCACGTGGTCCACGGCTCGATGATTAGTAACCTTCCCTCCGGTAAGAGTAGAGTTGCTCGCGGAGTGGACGCCCATCCCGGTTGTCGTCCCTCGTAACCATCGAACGGAGTCGTCGTGTCTCGAGCTGCCCAGGTGCCCGGCACCGCCGTCGAAGACGTCTCGGTGCTGGGTGCGTTGCGCTCACCGAGGCGACTGAAGACCGAGGTTCTTGCCGGGCTGGTGGTGGCGCTGGCGTTGATCCCGGAAGCCATTTCATTCTCGATCATCGCCGGTGTCGATCCCCGCGTCGGCCTGTTCGCGTCGTTCACGATGGCCGTCACCATCTCCATCGTCGGGGGTCGACCGGCGATGATCTCCGCGGCCACCGGAGCGATCGCCCTGGTGGTCGCCCCCTTGGCTCGCGAGTACGGCCTCGACTACCTCATTGCCGCGGTCATCCTCGGCGGAGTGCTGCAGATCGTGTTGAGCGTCCTCGGTGTCGCCAAGTTGATGCGATTCATCCCGCGCAGTGTCATGGTCGGATTCGTCAATGCGTTGGCGATCCTGATCTTCACCTCACAGGTGCCGTACCTGATCGGGGTGCCGTGGTTGGTCTACCCGATGGTCGCCGTCGGACTGCTCATCATGTTCTTCCTGCCGAAGCTCACCACTGTCGTGCCGGCACCTCTGATCGCCATCGTGATTCTCACCGCCGTCACGCTCGTCTTCGCGCTGGCCGTCCCGGACGTGGGCGACGAGGGTGAACTGCCGTCCTCGCTGCCGTCGTTCCTGATCCCGGACGTGCCGTTCACGTTCGACACCCTGTCGATCATCGCGCCGTTCGCTCTGGCCATTGCCCTGGTCGGTCTGCTCGAATCACTGATGACGGCCAAGCTCGTCGACGACATCACCGACTCGCACTCCAACAAGACTCGTGAGGGCTGGGGCCAGGGCGTGGCGAATCTGGTCACCGGATTCACCGGCGGTATGGGCGGCTGCGCGATGATCGGCCAGACCATGATCAACGTGAAGGTCTCCGGTGCCCGCACCCGTATCTCCACGTTCCTCGCCGGCACCTTCCTGCTGATCCTGGTGGTCGGTCTCGGCGACATCGTCGCGCTCATTCCGATGGCCGCATTGGTCGCCGTGATGATCATGGTGTCGGTCGGCACCTTCGACTGGCACAGCATTCACCCGAAGACGTTGCGGCGCATGCCCAAGAGCGAAACTCTCGTCATGGTGGCCACCGTCGCTGTCACCGTGGTCACCCACAACCTCGCGTACGGCGTCGTGGTCGGAGTGATCACCGCTATGGTCTTGTTCGCCAGGCGGGTTGCACACCTGACCGAGGTTGTCGACGTCGCACATCCCGACGACGACACCCGCGTCTACGCCGTTAAGGGCGAGTTGTTCTTCGCGTCGAGCAACGATCTGATCTACCAGTTCGACTACGTCGGAGATCCGAAGAACGTCGTCATCGACATGTCCGAGTCGCACATCTGGGACGCGTCGACCGTTGCGACCCTGGACGCCATCACCACCAAGTACGCAGCCAAGGGCAAGACGGTGGAGATCGTGGGCCTGAACGCGCCGTCGACCGAGCGGCACGATCGTCTCAGTGGAAACCTGGGTGCCGAGCACTGACTAGGGTGGTTGGTCGGGCGAAGAGAGGCGGCACATGACAGACGACGGCGTACACATGCAGATCGGGCAGGTAGCTCAGCGAACCGAGCTGTCGATTCGCACGGTTCGTCACTACGACGATGTCGGTCTGGTCACGCCCTCTGCTCGGACCGTCGGCGGCTTCCGGCTCTACACCGAGTCCGACGTCGAACGCCTGCTCGTCATTCGACGGATGAAGCCACTCGACTTCACGTTGGCCGAAATGAAACAGCTACTGGAATCCCTCGACGTTCTCGGCGACGAGAACGCGACCGACGACGCGAGGTCGTCGGCCGCGGCCTTCGTTCGTGATTGCCACACCAAGGCCGAGGAAAGCTGCCGCACGTTGCGGCGGCAGCTCGCCTACGCAGAGGAGCTGACCGAGGTGCTGTCGACTCGCGGCGCAGCGGCCCAAATCTGACCGGCCCAGATCTGACCGGCCCAAATCTGACCGCCCAGTTCTAGCCGTCCACGACCACCGGGACGATGAGGGGCTGGCGGCCCAGGGTCTGCTTGGCCCAGCGGGCCGATTCCTGCACGATGCGCTTCTCGATGTTTTCGCGGGAGGCAACCTTGACGTCGCTCTCGCGTGTGAGGGTCTTGCCGATCGCCTTGGCCAACGAGTCGAAAGCGTTTGCCTCATGAGCGAATCCGCGTCCGATGAAGTCGACGTCGTCGACCAGCAGGCCGGTGTCGGGATCGACGATGGCGATGACGGTCAGCACGCCCTCGTTCGCGAGGAGTCGACGCTCGGCCAGTGAATCCTCCGTCACGCCACCGACGGCACTGCCGTCGACGTAGATCAGTTCGATGGGGACGGAGCCGGTGATCTGCGCTACGCCGTCGTACAGGTCGATGACGCTTCCGTTCTCGGCGATGATGACGCGATCGCGAGGAACACCGGTCCTGATTGCGAGATCGGCATTGGCACGCAGGTGCCGCGATTCACCGTGTACGGGAAGCACATTGGCGGGTTCGAGGATGTTGTAGCAGTAGACGAGCTCGCCGGCGCTGGCGTGACCGGAGACGTGCACCTTCGCATTGCCCTTGTGCACCACGCGTGCACCCTTGTCGACGAGGCCGTTGATGACGCGGTAGATCGCGTTCTCGTTGCCGGGGATCAGGCTGCTCGCCATCAGCACGGTGTCGCCGTCGCCGACCTTGATCTGATGCTCGCCCGACGCCATCCGCGACAGCGCCGCGAGGGGCTCGCCCTGGGAGCCGGTGCAGATCAGGGTGATCTTGTTGGCCGGGAGCCGGTTGAGCTTCGGGAGGTCCACGACGAGGCCGTCGGGAACGTCGAGGTAGCTCAGGTCGGTCGCGATCTTCATGTTGCGCACCATCGAACGGCCGACGAACGCAACCTTGCGGCCCTGCGCGTGTGCGGCGTCGAGTACCTGCTGAATGCGGTGCACGTGACTGGCGAAGCTCGAGACGATCACGCGTCCCGTTGTTTCGCGGAACACCTTCTCGATGGCCGGGACCAGGTCGCGTTCGGAGACCATGAACCCGGGCACTTCGGCGTTGGTGGAGTCGACGAGGAGTAGATCGAGCCCTTCCTCGCCGAGGCGTGCGAAGCTCCGGAGGTCGGTGATCCGACCGTCCAGCGGGAACTGGTCCATCTTGAAGTCACCGGTGTGCAGCACCAGCCCGGCGTCGGTACGAATGGCGATGGCCAGACCGTCGGGAATCGAGTGGTTGACGGCAATGAACTCGAGCTCGAACGGGCCTTCCTGCCGGGTTTGCCCCGCCTCGACCTCGATCAGCGTGGTCGAGACCTTGAATTCCTCGAACTTGGCAGCCAGGAAATGCAGCGTCAGCCGCGACGAGATGACGGGAATGTCGCCACGCTCGCGCAGCAGATACGGAACGCCGCCGATATGGTCTTCGTGTCCGTGCGTCAGAACGATGGCGACGACATCGTCGAGACGATCCCGGATGCAACTCCAGTCGGGGAGGATGACGTCGACGCCGGGCTGATGCTCCTCGGGGAACAGCACGCCGCAGTCGACGATGAGCAGCTTTCCGTCGAATTCGAAGACGGTCATGTTCCGGCCGATCTCGCCGAGACCGCCCGTCGCGATCACGCGAAGGTGCCCTGCCGACAGCGCTGAGGAGGATCGCTTTCGAGGTGCGGCGGGGGATCTGCGGTTCCGTGGTGATCTCGACATGCCTCTTACGCTACGGGGGCCGCCCGACCTGGCTTCGACCCCGGTCCGAAGATCCACGCATTGCTCGCCGTCGAGGGTGGAATGCCGACCGTGTCATGGCCGTCCTCGAGCCATGGGACAGCTCGTCGTCCACGTCGATCTCGCGGCCGGCGCTCGTGTCGTCAGGGGGTGCAGAGTGAACGCGATGCAGCAACCAAGGCTGCAGCGTGCACGATGTCCCTGTCGTGGGCGGTGTTCGTGGCAACGACCGCTTGGACGAGGTCCGTGTAGCACGTCGGTGATCGAAGGGCTTGCGCGTTCGAGGCAAGCTGGGTGACCACCGCAGAAGTGAGTGCGGTGATGCGTTCCCGGATCGGCGCGAGGTCCGCGGGCGCATCGGGAGCGCCGGCCGGATCGGCGTGCCACTGGGCCAGGCGGAGCGATTGGATCGCCTTGCCCACCTCGATCTGGTCGCGAACCACAGTCCCTGCGCGTTCTGGTGCAAGTCCGAGCCCGATGGCAGCGTTCTGCGCCGCATCGATCACCTGGGCCTCGCGCTCGGGATCGCTGACGGGGCCGCCTGTCTTCCACTTCACCGCGGCCACGCTGTCTGCGGTGGCCAGACGGTCTGCAAGAACGTCGGTCAGAGATTGCAGATTCTCGGCAGGCGTCTCGGCCGCGCTCGTCGCCGCCGTCGGTAACAGGACCAGCGGTACGACCGCTGAGATCACGGCAATTCTGGCGATGCGACGCAGCCGCGACGCGTTTGCCGGTAAGGACACCTCAGGAGACATCTCACGCACCTTTCGTTCGACGGTTCGACGCCGATAGTGCCCGACGACGGTGAACAACAAGGGAACCGCCATTGCGGAATCACGCGTCATCACTTTAAAGTGATGACGCGCAACATCGGATTGCGTCTTGTGCTGGAGGGGTTCGTCGATATGCGTATTCACACCGTGGTGATCATCGGTAGCGGCTTCGGAGGTCAATGCGCCGCCAAAGCCCTGCTCGACCGCGGTATCGACGACCTCGTCATTCTCGAGTGAAGGCCCTTTCTCGGTGGAACCTGGAAGCAGAATCGCTACCCGGGCGCGGCAGTCGACGTGCAGAGTCCCCTGTACTCCATTGCCTCCGAGCCGTTCGAGTGGTCGCGCATGTTCGCCGAGCGGGAGGAACTGGAGCGCTACACCCAGCACGTGCTCGAGTCCAACGGGCTGCCGCAACGCACACATGCCGACACCGACGTTCAGAAGATCCAATGGGTCGGCGATCACTGGCTGATCGCCACGTCGCGCGTTGATTACGCAGCGAAGTTCGTCGTCAATGCATCCGGGCCGCTCAGCACCCCGGTGATCCCCCCGTTCTCAGGCCGAGAGAAGTTCCGCGGCAAGCAGTTCCACACCAACGACTGGGACACTTCCTACGATCACGCCGGAAAACGGGTAGCCATCGTCGGTAGCGGTGCCAGCGCCGCACAGGTGATCCCCGCGATCCAGCCCGACGTCGAGGCGTTGCACGTCTTCCAGCGCACGCCACACTGGGTGATGCCGCGGCACGATCGCGAATTCACGCCGCTGCAACGAAAGTTGCTGCGATTCGAGCCCGTTCGACGGCTGGTGCGAGCCGGCATCTACTGGAGTCTCGAGACCCGCATCATCGGATTCAAGTACTCGCGGCGGATGCTGAAAGCCGTGGCCCAGCGGACTGCCCTGAAGCACATCGAGTCTCAGGTTCCGGACTCCCAGCTTCGGGCGAAAGTCACCCCCGACTACACCATCGGGTGCAAGCGCGTGCTGCTGTCCAACACGCTGTATCCCGCACTGGGAGAAGCGAACGTGACCCTGCACGACAAGAACGACGGCATCGCCGAGATCACCGAAACCGGGATCGTGACCACCTCGGGGGAACACGTCGACGTCGACCTGCTGGTGTGGTCGACCGGATACGACGCCACCGACGGGGTCATCTCGTATCCGGTGATCGGGCGGGACGGCCGGGCGCTGTCCGAGGTCTGGGATCCCTACCCCCGCGCTTACCTCGGCACCACGATTCCCGGTTTCCCCAACCTGTTCGTGGTCACCGGACCGAACACCGGAATCGGGCACACCTCCGCGATCTTCCTCATCGAGGCGCAGATGGAGTACATCGTGCGAGCCGTCGACGCAGTTCAGCACGCGGGTGCAACCGCCATCGAGGTCACTGCCGCCGCCGAGCAGGAGTACACCGACACGATTCACCGCGAGATGGACGGCACCGTCTGGAAGGACGGCGGCTGCCACAGCTGGTACCAGTCGAAATCCGGGCATGTCGTGGCCATGTTCCCCGGCTTCAGCTTCACGTTCCGGCGGTGGGCCAAGCGTTTTCGGCCGGAAGCCCATCACATCCATCGGTCGTCCACCGACGTGACGACGAAGGACGAGGTATCGGCATGAAGAATTATTCGGGCCAGGTAGCGCTGATAACCGGTGCGGCAGGCGGTATCGGATCTGCTGTGGCGGCAGCACTGCATCGGCGCGGTGCCTCGATCGTTCTGGTCGACATGGAGTCGACCGATCTCGAATCGGTTGCTGCGAAGCTGGGCAACCAGCGCGTAGCGATCGCCCATGCCGACGTCACCGTGCGAGAGCAACTCAACGCGGCCGTCGCCACCGCGATCGACACCTTCGGCAAGCTCGATGTCGTGATGGCCAACGCCGGAATCTCCAGCGGTGCACAGGCATCGACGATCCGTTCCGTCGACGACGGTGTTTTCGAGAGAGTGATCGGGGTCAATCTCGTCGGTGTGTGGAACACGGTGCGAGCGGCGCTACCGCACATCGTCGAGTCCGGGGGCTACGTGCTGCTCACCTCCTCGACGTACGCCTATCTCAACGGTCTGGCGAACGCACCGTACGCGGCCTCGAAGGCGGCGGTGGAACAACTCGGTCGCGCTCTGCGTGCGGAACTCGCGGGCACGAAAGCGACAGCGGGAGTGCTGTATCCGGGGTGGGTGGCGACGCCGATCGCCGACGTTGCGTTCGGCGGCGACACCGTCGCTACGGCGATGACTGCCCGCGCCTTTCCCTCGCCACTGCTCCGCCCGATCACATCGGACAAGCTGGCCCGCGTGGCCGTACGAGGTATCGGACGCCGGGCGGCGCGCATCGCCGTGCCCGGTCGCTGGATTCCGATCTCGATATTGCGCGGCATCGTCAACCCGATCATGGACGCCGCGATGGAGCGGGATGCCGAATTGATCCGTCTGACTGCCGAACTGGATGCCCGGTGGTCATGAGCACAGTGTCCGAAGCGGCCGGCCGCGCCTACGGCGGTGAGAGTGCGGCCGACCGCGACGATCGCAGGCGGCGGCAGCTGCTGGACGCGGGACTGCGGGTGTTCGGCAGCGTCGGGTACCGCGCCGCGACCGTCCGTGGACTGTGTCGCGAGGCCAAGATCGCCGATCGGCACTTCTATCAGTATTTCGACAAGACCGAGGATCTTCTGCTCGCCGTCTATGCCGAATGCATTGCACACCTGATGAACTCGGTGTCCGACGCGATCGTGCAGGTGGATCGGGACGCTGACCTGAGGGCCGTCACCGAGCAGTTGCTCGAACCGTTCTTCCGAGTCGTCGAGGACCCGCACCTGGCCCGCGTGGTGTGGATGGAGGTGCTCGGCGTTAGCCCTCGCGTGGAGCAGACGTATCTGACGGTGATGCAGCAATTCGGCACCCTGCTGCTCGGCTACCTCCGCACGTTGGCCGGTGATGTGCCGTCGGGCCTCGATCTGGATGTCGACCTGCTCGCCACCGCTGCCATCGGCGCCATCAGCCACACCGCCATGACCTGGTACCAGAGCGGCTACGCCGCAGAACGACGCATCGTCGTCGCCACGATCGCGACCATGCTCGCCAATATCGTCGCGCCGCTGCAGACGTAGAGTTCGATCACCAGCGCGGGCAGGTGTTGTCGAAGCTCGGATCGATGCTCTGCATGTATCCGGTGTCGTCGCGGTCACGAATTCCGCAGTCGAGGTACTGCTGATGCAGTGCCGCGAGCGCGTCCTCGTCGATCTCGATGCCCAGACCGGGTCCGGTGGGAACGGCCACTGCGCCGTCGACGAAGTTCAACACCCCCGGCACGACGACATCCTCGTTCTTCCAGGGCCAATGCGTGTCGCAGGCATAGGTCAAGTTCGGTGTCGCCGCTGCGAGATGAACCATGGCGGCCAGACTGATTCCGAGGTGGCTGTTCGAGTGCATCGACAGTCCCATCTCGAACGTCTCGCAGATTCCGGCGAGCAACCTCGATCGCTGGAGTCCGCCCCAGTAATGGTGGTCGGACAACACCACCTGCACCGAATCCTTCGCCACGGCAGGCTTCAGGTGATCGAAGGCAACGACACACATGTTCGTCGCCAGCGGCATCTTGGCTTCGCGCGCAACCTCGGCCATCCCGTCGAGCCCGGGTGTGGGATCTTCGAGATATTCGACGATGCCGTCGAGTTCGGCGGCTACCCGGATGGATGTGTCGACAGTCCAGGCGGCGTTGGGATCCAACCGCAACGGCAGCTCCGGGAACGCCTGCCGGAGCGCCTTGATTCCGGCGATCTCCTCGTCGGGCGCAAAGACGCCGCCCTTGACCTTGATTGCCCCGAAGCCGTACTCGTCGATCATCTTTCGGGCCTGACGAACCAATCCGTCCGGATCGATCGCCTCGCCCCATTCGTCGGGCTCCTGGCCGGGATGAGCTGCCCACTTGTAGAACAGATACGCACTGAACGGAACGGAGTCCCGAACCTTGCCGCCGAGCAGGTCGGACACCGGTCGACCCAGGATCTTGCCCTGCACGTCCAGGCACGCGATCTCGAACGGGGAGAACACCCGATCGGTGGTGCTGGCCGTGGTGATCATGCCTGCGACGCCGTCGCCGCCGGTGATCGACACGGTTCCCAGGGCGGCATCGATGGCATCTCGGATCTCGTTCAGCGCGAACACGTCCAGACCGGAGATGGCGGTGGAGGCCGCTTCCAGTCGAGCCAAATGAGCAGTGTCGGCGTACGTTTCACCGAGTCCGACGACACCGGCGTCGGTGTCCAGCTGAATGATCGCGCGGAGCGCATACGGCTGATGCACGCCGATGGTGTTGAGCAACGGAGGATCGACGAAGGCGATCGGTGTGATTCGAGCGCCGGTGATCAGTACCGGTTCTTGCATCAGTGCACCGCGAGCTCGTCTGCCAGCACGGCCCGGCCGGCGGCAACGATTGCGGTGAGTTCCTCGAGGTGCGGTGCGCTGATGTCCACCAGGGGTGGGCGAACCGGCCCTGCTTCGATGCCCTCCATCGTCACGCCGGCCTTGATGAGGGAGACGGCGTAGCCGGGAACCTTGTCGCGCAAGCGCACGAGCGGGTGGAAGAACTCGCGGAGCAGTGCGGCAGTGAGCTTTTCGTTTCCGCTGTCGAGAGAGCGGTAGAACGCCAGTGCCAGTTCGGGTGCGAACGCGAATGTCGCGGAGGAGTACAGCGTGACACCGATCGCTCGGTACGCCTGCTGGGAGACCTCGGCGGTCGGTAGTCCGTTGAAGAACTGGAAGGGCTTGCCCGACGGCTCCAGAGCGTCCAGTACCGCGCGGACGATGCGGCCGACCTGGTCGAGATCGCCGGTGCCATCCTTGAATCCGACGACGGTGGGAAGCTGCGCAACCTCGACGGCGGACTCCTCGGTGAAGCGAGCGTTGCCGCGGTTGTAGACGATCAGCGGCAGATCCGATGCGGCGGCAACGGCCTTGGTGTAGTTGACGAGACCGGCTTGCGGCATCGTCACCAGGTACGGCGGCAGCAACAGGATGCCGTCGGCTCCGTTGGCCTTCGCAGCGTGTGCGAATGCCTTTGCCTGCGCGACGGATCCGCCTGCACCGGCGTAGACAGGAACGCGGCCTGCGACGCTGTCGACTGCGGTACGGACGATCTTGCCGAACTCCTCGAGTTCGAGGGCGTGGAATTCGCCGGTGCCGCAGGCAATGAACACTCCACCGGGTCCCGCGTCGACACCCTTCGTGATGTGAGCGGCCAGGAGGTCGTAATCGACCTCACCGGATGCGGTGAACGGGGTGACGGGGAAGAACAGAACTCCGTCGAGCATGGGGGTCTCCTCGAGAACTAGGTGGGGTGTGTCAGTCTTGGGTGAGCTGGCCGTCGATGCGGCGGAAGATGCCGTCCGGATTTCCGTCCGCTATGGCGTTGGGCAACAACGATTTCGGTACGTCCTGGTACGCGACCGGGCGCAGGAAGCGTTCGATCGCGAGCGATCCGACCGACGTGGTGCGGGAGTCCGAGGTCGCGGGGAACGGCCCGCCGTGCACCATGGCATGGCCGACCTCGACTCCGGTGGGCCATCCGTCGAACAGGATCCGGCCGGCCTTGAGTTCGAGCACCGAGAGCAGCTTTCCGGCCTCGGAATGATCGGATTCGTCGGCATGAATGGTGGCGGTGAGCTGACCTTCGAGCTGTGACGCCACCCGCCGAACCTGCTGAGCATCTGCACAGCGCACGACGAGGCTCGACGCGCCGAACACCTCGGCCTGCGCTGCCTCCGAGGTGAGGAACGTGTCCGCATCGGTGTCGAACAGCGCTGCGCGGCAGGCATTCGGGGCGTCGGTGTCGGTGCCTCGGGCGATCTCGGTGACCGCGTCGGACAGCGTGGCGACGCCGTCCGCGTAACTCGACGCGATGTTCGGGGTCAGCATCGTGGTGGGGGCGGATTCCTGTACCGCTGTCGTCGCTGCCTCGGTGAAGGACCGCAGTCCGGGCCCGTCGACGGCGATGACAAGACCGGGGTTGGTGCAGAACTGACCCGAGCCCATCGTCAGCGATGCGACGAACGCGCGGCCCAATTCGGCTCCACGGGTGGCGAGTGCACCGTCCATGACGAACACCGGATTGATGGAACTCATCTCGGCGTACACCGGGATGGGCTCACGGCGACCCGCCGCCGCGGCGACGAGAGCTGTTCCACCCGAACGCGATCCGGTGAATCCGACGGCCTTGATGCGAGGGTCGGTCACCAGAGCGGTGCCGAGTCCGCGACCGGAGCCGAAGAGCAACGAGAATGTGCCGGAGGGCATTCCGGTGGAGACAACCGCGTCGGTGATGGCGCGGGCGACCAGCTCGGACGTTCCTGGATGGGCGTCGTGTGCCTTGACGATCACCGGGCAGCCGGCAGCGAGGGCGGACGCGGTGTCGCCGCCTGCGACGGAGAAGGCGAGGGGGAAGTTGCTGGCACCGAACACGGCAACCGGCCCGAGGGGGATCTTGCGCTGGCGGATGTCCGCCCGCGGCAGCGGGCTGCGCTCGGGCTGGGCCGGATCGATGCGGGCTCCGTTCCAACTGCCCTCGCGCAGAACCGAAGCGAACAGACGGAGTTGACCGGTGGTGCGGCCGACCTCGCCGGTGATGCGTGCCAGCGGCAGACCGGACTCGGCGACCGTACGCTCGATGAGCGTGTCGCCCAGGGCCGCGATGTTGTCGGCGATGGTCTCGAGAAACCGTGCGCGAGTGTCCGACGAGGTAGCGCGGTAGTCGGCGAAGGCGTCGGCCGCTGCGGCACAGGCCCGCTCGACATCCGAGTCGTCGCCGTGGCCGTAAGCGGGTTCGAGATTCTCTCCGGTACCGGGATCGATTCCGTGAATCTGCGTCCCGGCACCGAAAACCGGAACGCCGGCGATGATCATCCGACCGGTGAGGTCGGTGGACTGTGTCGTCGACGCTGTCATGGGGTGACTCCTAAGGCTGTGGTGCGGTACGTGCAGTGACGCCGAGGCCGTGACCTGGCTCATAACTCACCACGGTAGGAGCTGGATCGATACATGTCCAAGTCTAAAAATGTTGTGTTTGATGCAGTCTCGGTATCGCCTGGCTGACCGTCTACTCGAGCGTGGATGCCGATCCTCGATACCTCGACTGCATCAGTCGATGCGCAGATGGTGTTGGACGGGAATCGATAGCTGGCCCTACTGTCGTCTGTGAGCCGAATCACCAGAGGTATGCGAGAAAGGTCGGGCATGGTCGTCCACACCAGCACCCCCGTCGTCGCCGAAATGCGTGTCATTCCCATCGCCGGTCACGACGACATGTTGCTGAACCTCAGCGGCGCGCACGCGCCTTATTTCACCCGCAATCTGGTGGTGCTCACCGACTCGGACGGGCGCACCGGCGTCGGCGAAGTGCCGGGCGGGGAGCCGATTCGGCAGACGCTCGAGGACGCGCGCGTGCTGGTCGAGGGGCAGAACATCGGCCGGTACAACGCGGTGCTGGCCGCAATGCGTCGCGCGTTCGCAGATCGTGATGCCGGTGGCCGCGGCGCGCAGACGTTCGATCTGCGGATCGCCATTCATGCGGTAACGGCAGTGGAATCGGCGTTGTTGGATCTGCTCGGTCAGCATCTCGGCGTCAGCGTCGCGGCGTTGCTGGGCGAAGGACAGCAGCGCGAGAAGGTGCAGGCGCTGGGCTACCTGTTCTTCGTCGCCGATCGCAACAAGACCGATCTCGCATACCGGAGCAGCGCCGACGAGGCGGCCGGAGCCGACGACTGGCTGCGGATCAGGCACGAGGAGGCGATGGATCCGGAGTCGATCGTGCGCCTCGCCGAGGCTGCGCAGGCACGCTACGGCTTCCAAGATTTCAAGCTCAAGGGTGGTGCACTGCCGGCAGCCGAGGAGGCCGCCGCTGTTCGTGCTCTGGCCGAGCGCTTTCCCGAGGCGCGAATCACGTTGGATCCCAACGGCGGCTGGTTGCTGAAGGATGCGATCAAGACCTGCCGAGGGCTGCGTGACGTGCTGGCGTACGCCGAGGATCCCGTCGGCCCCGAGGGTGGTTTCTCGGGCCGCGAGGTGATGACGGAGTTCAAGCGGGCCACCGGGTTACAGACCGCGACCAACATGATCGCGACGGACTGGCGCGAGATGGGCCACACCGTCCGGTCCGGTGCCGTGGACATCCCGCTGGCCGATCCACACTTCTGGACGATGGCCGGGTCCGTGCGCGTCGCGCAGCTCTGCGACGCGTGGGGCTTGACGTGGGGATCGCACTCCAACAACCACTTCGACGTCTCCCTGGCGATGTTCACGCACGTCGCTGCTGCAGCTCCCGGGAACATCACCGCCATCGACACCCACTGGATCTGGCAGGACGGGCAGCGAGTGACCAAGGAGCCGTTCACGATCGAGGATGGCTACCTCACGGTGCCCGACAAGCCGGGTCTGGGTGTCGAACTCGACTTCGAGCAGATCGATGCGGCGCACGAGCTGTACCAGAAGGAAGGACTGGGTGCCCGAGACGACGCCATCGGCATGCAGTACCTGATCGAGGGCTGGACATTCGACAGCAAGCGCCCGGCCCTCGTTCGATGAGTTCTGGTTCGAAAAGTTCTGGTGCGTCGATGAAGATCGTCGTCGGTGACCGCAACGTCGTGCCGCATCGCGAGCAGTTCGAGGCGGGTCTACCGGCGAACGCCGAGGTGGTGTGGAGCGTTCCCTTCGACGAGCAGGACGTGATCGCCCATCTCCACGACGCCGACGTCTATGTCGGCGGCAAGTTCAGTGCGGCCATGGGCGCGGCTGCCCCGAGGCTGCGGATGGTTCACGTTGCCGGCGCCGGTACCGACAACGTGGATCGATCCGGAATGCGGCCCGATGTGCAGGTGTGCAACACCTTTCACCACGAGCAGTCGATTGCCGAATACGTCGTCGCGGCAACGGTGATGTTGCGACGAAAGTTCCTGGAGCAAGACCGCGCCCTCCGCTCGGGATTGTTTGCCACGTCCGTGTACGACCCGACCATCCCGCAGCCGTTGTCGCTGAGCGGTGCGCGGATCGGGTTCGTCGGGTTCGGACATATCGGCCGGCAGACCTGGCAGCTTTTTCGGGCATACGGGGCAACCGGTGCTGCCGTCACCGGGAGCGGTCGGGCTTCGGACGAGGGGCTCGAATGGGTTTCGGATGCAAAGGATTTGGGAAAGCTTGCCGAGTTCGCCGATGTACTCGTGGTTTCCGCACCGCTGAACGAGCACACCCGCGGCATGATCGGTGCCGAGGAACTGCGCAGGCTGGGAAGCGGAGGGATAGTCGTCAACGTCGGTCGAGGCCCGCTGATTCAGGAACAACCACTGTTCGACGCTCTGTCTCGCAACGAGATTGCCGCCGCCGCCATCGATGTCTGGTACAGCTACCCGGGGCCGGACGGGCGTGGTGAGCCCAGTTCCCTGCCGTTCCGCGAGCTGGAGAACGTGCTGATGACGCCGCACTCGTCGGGCGTCACGCATCACACGTTCGTCGGCCGGGTCGCCGACATCGCGTCGAACATCAATGCACTTGCCGTATCGATGGCCCGCTGAATTGTGTTGGACGCGTAAGGAACCCGAATTAGGCTGTGAGGCAACGCCCTTCGCAAACACAGGAGATGTGAGATGACAACGTACATCGACAAGCCCTCGAGCGGACTCACCGCGCCCGATGCGGCGATTCGGGCCCTCGCATCCGGTGACGCGTCCGTCGACAGCATCTCCGAGGTGACGCTGTCCTCGATCGTGCTGCCGCTGCGCAATCCGATCAGCGACGCCAAGGTTCTCACCGGTCGACAGAAGGCGATGACCGAGGTGGTGTTTCTGTTCGTCGAGATCCGTACCGAACAGGGCCATGAGGGAATCGGTTTCAGCTATTCGAAGCGGGCGGGTGGGCCTGCCCAGTTCGCGCACGCCCAGGAGATCGCGCCGGTGCTCATCGGTGAGGACCCGAACGATATCGGCAAGGTCTGGACCAAGTTGGTGTGGGCCGGAGCGTCGGTCGGCCGCAGTGGCGTTGCGACACAGGCCATCGCTGCGATCGATATTGCCCTGTGGGATCTCAAAGCCAAGCGCGCCGGGTTACCGCTGGCGAAGCTGATCGGCGCGTCCCGCGATTCGGTGCAGACGTACAACACCTCCGGTGGATTTCTGCATACTCCGATCGAGGAGGTCATGGACAACGCGGCCGGGTCGCTCGCGAACGGAATCGGCGGTATCAAACTGAAGGTGGGCCAACCTGATTGGCGCACCGACATCTCCCGCGTCACCGCGGTACGCGAGTTTCTCGGTGACGACGTCCCGCTGATGGTCGACGCGAATCAACAGTGGGATCGTCCGACGGCGAACCGCATGTGCCGCATCCTCGAGCAGTTCGACCTCGTCTGGATCGAAGAACCGCTCGATGCCTACGACGCCGAGGGGCATGCGATGCTGGCCAGGAATTTCGACACCTCCATTGCGACGGGGGAGATGCTGGCCAGCGTCGGCGAGCATGTCCGTCTCCTCGAGGCCGGCGCGGTCGACATCCTGCAGCCCGACGCACCCCGCATCGGCGGCATCACCCAGTTCCTGAAATTGGCCGGGCTGGCCGAACACCACAACGTGCAGCTCGCCCCGCACTTTGCGATGGAGATTCATCTGCACCTCGCAGCGGTGTACCCACTGCAGACCTGGGTGGAGCACTTCGACTGGTTGGACCCATTGTTCGACGAGCACCTCGAGACGCGGGACGGCCGGATGCACCTGTCCGCTCGCCCGGGGCTGGGATTCACATTGAGCGAGCAGGGCCGGGCCTGGACGGTGGCGAAGGCAGTGGTGCGCTGACGTGGAGCGCTGACGTGGAGCCCTGACGTGGAGCGCTGACGTGCGCGGAAACTCGACCCCTGCTACGAAGTTCCGCGCACGTGCCGCGAAGCGGCTTTACCGCACTCCCTCGGCTCGCAGTTCTCGGGCCCAGGCCGCAGCATGGTCGGTGAGGACGCCCGCGATGCGTTCGAGTTCGCCCGGGTACGACGCGACTTCGGCAGGCATGGAGACGCTGAGTGCGTCGGTGGCCGGAATTCGGTACGGCACCACGGTCGCGATGCAGACGACGCCGGGGGTGCCCTGCTCCTGCTCCAGTGACCAGCCGCGGCGGCGAACCTGCGCGAGTTCGGCGATCAGGGCATCACGGTCGACGATGGTGTTCTCGGTGTACCGCTCGAGTTTCTTCGGCAGCAGCTGTGTCACCTCGTCGGTCGTGAGTTCGGCGAGCAGTGCTTGGCCGAGGGCGGTGACGTGGCACGGCAGCTTGCGTCCGACACGGTGCATGCGCCGCACCTCGAGCTTGGAACCGCGGCTGGCGAGGTAGATGACGCAATCCTCGTCGCGCCGGGCGAAGTGGACGGTGTGCCGGACGTCCGAGCGCAACGTCTCCAGTACCGCTGCGGCCCGACCGACGACGGAATCCTTGTCCAGGTAGGACGTGCCCGTGAGTAGCGCGTGAGTCCCGATGCCATATCGCGAACCGGATTCGTCGGCCTCGATCCAGCGGAGGTCTTTCAGCGTCCTGAGCAGTGCATGCAGACTCGACCGCGGATACCCGCAGGCCTCCTGGAGCTCCCCGAGACTCATGCGGGCGGGAGACGCGGCCAGGGTCTCGAGGATGTGGATCGTGCGTTCGGCGGACTTCACCGGCTGGCTCTCCGGCGCAGCTGTTGCCGTGACATCGTTCACCATGGAGACAGTGTCCCCCATGATGAACGACGGCTCATACGCGGACACGAATTTTGTGGACGGACATCAGTACTCGGCGACCAGATTGTTCGAGATGTACTCGAGGTCGATGTCCTCGCCCAGGCCCGGGCGGGTGGGCATCTGGACCATCCCGTTCGCGTCGATCGGATCGACGATGGACTTCAGATGCGGCGGCACCCAGTCGTAGTCCACCAGCGGATGCAGCAGGCCGCGCTCGTACCACTGGATGTTCGGAGCACCGCCGACGAGCGCGAGGTTGGGTGCGCCGTTGCCGTGGATCTCGCAGTCGAGTCCGAAGCCGTCGGCCATGTGCACCGTCTTGAGTGCAGGCGTGATGCCGCCGCCGTTCATCGCACCGACGCGCAGGATGTCGCAGGCATCGCTCGCAATCCAGTCCGCTCGCGAACGATGCCGACCTGGTGTGGTTTCGGGACCGATGACGGGTGTGGCGATCTGATCCGCCAGCCACTTGTAGGAGCGCATCGAGAATTCGTCCATGGGCTCCTCGAACCAATCGAACTTCAGCGCATCGAGTTCGCGGCCGAGCTTGAGAGCGTCGGTGCGGGAGTACCAGTGATAGCCGTCGAGCATCAACGAAAACCCGGGCCCGACGGCATCTCGTACCGCGGCGCAGGCCTCGATGTCCCGAGTCAGGTTCGGAGCCCCCTCCAGGGGTGGCATCCAGGTGTGCAGTTTGATTCCCTGATAGCCCTGATTCTTCAGTGCAACAGCAAAATCCGCGTACTCCTGGGGACTCGAAAGGCCGCCCTCGATGGTGTCTCCGCACATGGTGCTCGCGTAGGCCTTGACTTCACTTCGGGCTCCGCCCAGCAGCTTCCACACCGGGGTGTCGAATCGGTTGCCGGCCAGATCCCACAGGGCCTGATCGAGGTAGCTGCAGGTGTGTTCGGGAAGCTCGACGGCCCTGGTGCGTTGTCGAATCGCGAACTTGCGATCCATCTCCTCGCGATGCAGCGGGTCGGTACCGATCAGCACCGGCCGAAAGTGCTGCTCCACTTGATCTTCACGCAGATAGTTGGTCTTGCCCAGCACGTGCCCGCTGACTCCGTCGGAATCGGTGATGCGCAGCAAAGCCTGGGTTGTGGGTATCGACGGTCCGGGGTGTCGATGTCCGTAGGAGTCGACGGCGGTACGGGCCTCGGTCTTGAAGACCTGGACGGCAATCTCGGTGATGACGCTGGACATAGTAGTGGAACCCCTATTTACCCTGTCGGGCATCGTATTTGGCCTTGGAACGGTTGAGCTTCTCGGCGAAGTCGTCGGCGAAATCCTGGGCGCTGAGCTGTCCGATGAGCACCTTCTGCCACTGCCCGAGCATCTGAACCTGCACGATCTTTCCGAAATCGGGTAGATAGTCCGGCGGGGTGACCAGCACGGTCTTCGGATCGTCGAGGGCGGACTGGGCCGCCTGGACCGATGGCATCGTCTGGAAGGACGGTGCGGATCTGGCGGTGGCATTGACCGGGATTTGGCCGACGTTCTCGTTCCAATAGGCCTGCGAATCCGGCGAGGTCATGAACTCGAGGAACTTCCAGGCCGCTGCCTGGTGCTGGCTACTCTTGAACACTGTGTAGGAGGGGAACGGATCGGTCATCACCGTGCGGACGCCGTTGTCCGCGAGTGGAAGCGCAACGGCACCGACTTTGTCGCCGAGTGCCTTGCGGTGGTTGCTCAGTGATCCGAGGTTGTGCTGCATCATCGCAACCGAACCACCGCCGAAGCTGGCGACCATCTGTGGAAAACCGTTGTTGACGTCGGCGGTAGGTGTGTCGACGTCGTAGAGGGCCGCAAAACGTTCGATGGCGTCCACCATCTCGGGCCGGTTGACGGTGGATTCGCTACCGTCGAAGAAGTTGTCGATGCCGGTGGTGGCGAACATGTGCTGCAACAACGGGTAGATCGAGCCGGCACCGCCTCGGATGGTGAACCCGTAACGACCCGCGGACTTGTCGGTCAGTTCGTCTGCGGCTTCGTAGAATTCGTCCCAGGTATCCGGTGGCTCGATGCCGGCCTCCGCGAACCAGTCGGCTCGGTACCACAGCGTGGCGTTGTTACTGGTGAACGGCAGACCGTACAGGTTCTCGCCGCCTCCGGACTCCATCGCCGACTCGATGATCTTCGGGTCGTACTGGTCCTTCTGCGGAGAGGCTGCCATGAAGTCGTCGAGCGGAATCACGGCACTCTGGGCAACGAGCGGTGCGAGGTACGCGGTGGATACGATGCCCAGATCGGGAGCCGACCCACCGGCGAGGGCTGTCTGATACTTCTGCTGGGCACTGTCGGACGGTAGACCGACGTATTCGATGTCGATGCCTGGGTTGATGTTCTCGAAGCGTCGAATCAGTTCCTCGTACAACGGGGTTCGATCAGGCCCGGCGTTGTTGTCCCAGAACGTGAGGGTTCCGCTGTTCGGATCGCCGAGGGCACCGTCGGGCAGGGAGGTCTCGGAACTGCAGGATGCCAGCACGAGCGTGGCCACCGCACCGACGAGGGTGGTGCGCAGCAGGGTGCGTCGATTCATGTCGATTCTCTTTCCGTACGTCATGATCAGCCCTTCACCGCACCGGCGCTGAGGCCTTGGACGAGGTACTTCTGGATGACGGCGAAGACCGCGACCACGGGCACTGCGGCGATCAGACCGCCGGCCGCGAGGACGCCGAAGTCGACGTTGTAGGAGCCGATCGTGTAGCTCAAACCGACTGGGAGAGTGAACTTGTCCTGGCTACTGATGAACATCAGACCGAACAGGAAGTTGTTCCAGCTGCCGATGAATGCGAAGGAACCGACGGCGATCAACCCGGGCCGCAGAAGCGGGAGCATGATGATTCGGAAGGCTTTCAGACGCGAGCAGCCATCGACCATCGCGGCCTCTTCGAGTTCGACGGGGATCTGAGAGATGAAGCCTGCCATCAGCATTGCTGCAAGTGGTAGTTGGAAGACGGTATCGGCGACGATGAGACCGAAGAGGTTGTTCACCAGGCCCATTTCGCGGAAAACCTGGAACAGCGGAATGAGCAGCATCGCGCCGGGGACGAACTGGCTGCACAGCAGAGCCATCACGAGGGGAATCTTGGCGCGGAATTTGAAGCGTGCCAACGCATAGCCGGTCGCCAGCGCGACGAAGGTGGTGAGCACGAGAGACAGGCCGGCCACGATGAGGCTGTTCTTGAAGAAGAAGCTGAAGCCGAGGGTGTTCCAGACGGTGTCGAAATGGTCGAGCGTGATAGGCCAGGGGAGCATCGAATTGGACCCGGCAGGCCGGAACGCGAAGACGATCATCCAGTAGAACGGGACGAGGGTGAAGAGCAGGTAGACGGCCAACGGAAGGCCGACGCTGAACACGCGGGGCTTTGCGCGATGCACGCGCACCTTCTCGGAGTGGTCCTGCGGCGGAGTGGTCACGACGGGACGGTCTGCGGTAGTGGTCATGTGCGTCAGGCCTTATCGCTGTTGAATTTGCTGAGGCGCAAGTAGAGGATCGAGCAGAAGAGCAGGATCACGAAGGCCACGGTGGTCAGAGCCGATCCGTACCCGAAGTCCTGCGCGGTGGTTGCGAGCTGAGAGACGTAGAGCGGCAACGTGGTTGTCACGTCGGCCGGTCCGCCCGCAGTGAGGGTGTAGAGAAGATCGACGTTGTTGAACTCCCAGACCCCGCGCAGCAGGGTGGACAGAATAATCACGGCTTTGAGGTGTGGCAGCGTCACGAACCGGAAGCGTTGCCAGCGGTTCGCGCCGTCCACGTTCGCGGCCTCGTACAGATCCTTGGGCGCACTCTGCAGTTCGGCCAGGATGAGAATGGCGAAGAACGGAACTCCGCGCCAGAGCTCGGCAACGCTGGTGGCCCAGAACGCGGTGTCCGGATCGGCGATCGGCGCGGCGGTACCGTCGCCGATGCCCATGTTGCCCAGCAGTTTGAACAATCCCGTCGACGGGTTGTAGATGAGCAGCCAGATGCCGGTGGTGAGCACCCCGGAGACGGCCCAGGGAGAGAACACCAGGGCACGGGCCAGGCCGCGTCCGCGGAACACCTCGTTGACCAGCAGGGCCAGTCCGAGGCCGAGGATCAGCTGGAACACGACCTGCACGCCCACCCACTTGGCGGTGACGACGAGGCTGTTCCAGAACAGGTCGTCGGCGAACATCAGCTTGAAGTTCTCCAGGCCCGCAAAGCCGTTGTCCCAAGGCGTCGTCGGGTTGTAGAACTGCAGGCTGTAGTAGAAGACGCTGCCGACCGGGTAGAAGATGAACACTGCCAGCAGGATGACGACGGGCGCGATCAGGATGTACGGGGCCGAGATGCGGCGCTTGCGTTTCGGTCGAACGGGAGGGATGGCCGCGCTGGACGCGCGGGTACCTCCCGACCGGGGTGGTGTGGTGGTGACCATGGGGACGCTCCGAAGCGTTCGGGGCCGGATGGAAAGCCGGCGAGCGGGTCTGGCGGGATGTCTTCCGACCCTGAGTGAGCCGGGTCGTGCAAGTTTTGTCTGTTCACATATCTGAACGAGCGTCTTCTATGTGAATTTCTGGACCAACTATGACGGCAGTCACAAGCGCTGTCAAGCATTCCCGGTCACACGTGCAGGCTCAACCAGCCGGCCGCCGCGTCCTGCATGGTCGTGGTGAATCGATGCGGTTCCGAAAACCATTGTGTGAACAGTGTTTCCGATTCTCCGTAGTCGCGGCGCAATGATGCCTCGGCGTCGCGCATGCCGGGGATGCCGAAATGGGAGTCCAGCTCAGCGAATTGGACCAACAATGGGGTCGGGGCTGCTGCCCCGGCGATCTCCGGCCAGTCGCACACCGCAGGCAGGCCCGGGGTGATCATCAACCAGGTGGTGTCGTCCGCGTGACCGTTCGCGATATCGGCGAACGTGCTCATCGATGCCGTAATCACTCCTGCCCGCAGGCGATCGCTGCACGCCAGTAGATGTGCGACGCGCACTCCGCCACCGGAGAAGCCGGCAGTGGCGATGCGGTGTGCGTCCACCTCGGGGCACTCCGTCATTACCTGCAGCGCGATCAGGTCCTCGCTCAGCACCTGCCCGGCCAATGAACTGCCCCGTAGCGCTGCCATTTTTGCGAGTCCGTGCTCGTGCTCGCGTGCGGCGGCCTCGTATCTCGGCAGCCCTTCCAGTTGGGCACCGGCACGTCGAGCCCGCTCGGGGAGGTCCTCCCACGGCACCCGGCGACTGCCCCACGGGAACACGTCGTGGACCAGGACTGCGAAACCCGCTGCAACCAGACGGGCGGCGGGCGCGCTGCCGCCGTATCCGCGCCTGCGCAACTCCTCGAGGTCGGGTGCCATGCCGTCAGGGCCCTCTGCCACCTTCTCCTTGCCGTAGAACTTCATCCCGTCGTGACCGTGCATGAGCAGGATCGCGGGCAGTGGAGTCTTTGCGTCCGGGGGCGTCAGCAGCCATGCGGACGTGTCATCCCAGTTCAGCTCCACGCCGGAGATGCCATCGCGTGTCCAGGTCCGACCGCGGGTCACGTGCGGACGCGAAGGATCGTCGAATGCCCCCAGGGCTCGCCGGATCTCTGCTCGTCGCGTGAATCGTGGACAGTTGGGCTCGAATTGTGTTCCCATGTGTGAACTCAGTTCTCTCTATCGAACAAATCAGCCATCGAAGGATGATCTTCATGACCGTCGACCGCATCGTCGCGCACGCCTACCCCTGGGACGTCCTGGGCGATCCGCATTTCGTCGAACGCGCCAACACACTCGGGGTGCACGAGATCTCGCTTGCCGCGACGTACCACTCCACCAGAGCGGCAACCCCGCTGCATCCGCAGCACAAAGTGGTCGACGCCCACCACGCAGCGCTGTATCGACCGGTTCGTCCCGACGCTTGGGCCGGGCACACGATCACTGCGCGGACGGCCGCCTGGGGCGGTGCCGAGGACGCGTTCGGCGAGGCAGCGGGTGTGCTGCGGGAGGCCGGATTCCTGGTGAACGCGTGGATCGTGCTGACACACAGCACAATTCTCGGCCACGCCCATCCCGAGGCGACCGTCGTCAACTGTTTCGGAGATGCCTATCGCTATGCCCTCGCACCAGGGCATCCCGACATCGTGCGTTACAGCGCCACGCTCGCGGCCGAAGCGATCCGCGGCGTCGAAGTACACGGGGTGTCCGTCGAGGCCTGCGGGCAGCTGGGCTTCGCTCATGTCGGACCACACGAGAAGACGGACGGCGCGTTCCCTGGCATCGGCGACACGCTGATGTCGATCAGCTGCACACAGCGGGAGCTCGACGCCTGGAGCGAACGAGGCGTCGACTCGGGGAAGGTGACGCACAAGCTGCGCGACGGTGTCGACGCCCTGTCGGCCGGAACCTTGCCTGCCGGTGCGGCGATCACGGACGTGTTGGCCGCCGACGAGATCGACGCGGTGCTCGCCGTCCGGCACGCCGACGCCGAGCACCTTCGCGCGGAAGTGCTTGCCGCCGTGCGTGAACAGGCGCCGTCGGCACGCGTGACGCTGCACGGTCACCCGGATCCATGGAAGACCGGGCCTTCGCCTGCGTTGACCGCCTCCGCGCCCGCCGATGTCGATGCGGTGCTCGTGTCGGCCTGGCCGGGAACGGCCGAGACGGTGTCGGTGGTGCAGGCAACCCGCGCGGCCGTCGGCGACGGGGTGGACGTCGGTGCCTACGTATCGGTACTGCCGCCGAAGAAGCTGGACGAGGTCGCTGCGCATGTGGCCGCGACCCTCGACGCGGGGGCGAACGAGCTGCACCTCTATCACCTCGGTCTCGTCAATCGACCCCAGCTCGATGCGCTGGGGTCGATCGTCACAACGTATTCGTAGGGGTCGACAACGGGTGCTCCACTCGACCGGCCTCGGCGCGGAATCCCGCAGTCCGGGTGGTCGAGTGGAGCAGAGGGTGCATCACCGCATCCGTTGGCCGAGCGGGTGATCACAGAACGCGCCGCCGACTCGCTGCAGGATCGGATCGCTGAACGTCCACTCGTGTTCGGCCAGGAATTGCTCGGCGAACTGTTCCGCGTCGTCGCGAGGCAGGTATCCGATCTCCGCACCCTCGTTGCCCGACCACCATGCGCGCGAGTTCTTCGAGATTCCCCACACGGTGTGAAAACCTTTAGCGCTGTCCGACAGTGAGGCCTCGATCAGTCGCGCAGTGTCGGCGGGCGACATCCAGGTGGCCAGGCCGCGGTAGTTGGGCGGCGCGGCGAAGCTCGAACCGATACGCAGATTGACGACGTCGATACCGAAGCGGTCGTGGTACATCCGGCCGAGGGCTTCGACCGCTGCCTTGCTCCACCCGTAGAATCCGTCGGGTCGCGGAACGGCGTCGCCCGGAAGTGGCGAGTCGCCTGCCTCGTCGTGCGTCCAGAATCCGACTGCGTGATTGCTCGACGCCACCACTATCCGAGAAACCCCCTGCGCCACAGCGGCTTCGAAGACTGCCTGAGTGCCGTCGACGTTCACCGACAGAATGTTGGCCCACGAGTCCTCGGTACTCAATCCCCCAAGGTGCAGGATTGCATCGACACCGTCCACCGCGGCGGCCACGGCAGCGCGATCGGTGACCGAACCCTGTACGAATTCCTCTGTGGCCGAATCGATGTCGGTGATCTCGGTGATATCGAACAGGCGCAGCGTGCGGCCGGGAGTCGCCAGTAGAGGCCTGAGCATCGCCCCCATGTTGCCTGCGGCCCCGGTGATGAGCACTCGTGAAACGGTGTCGGTCATTCTTCTCGAACTCCTTCGATGGAAACCTTGTAATGGGCATCACAGTAATACATACTTCTAAACGAAGTCAGCATTCTGGCATCCATTCACATACATGAATCTCACTCGGATCGTCCGGCACGTTCCTGCCGGTGAAGGGACCACCATCATGGCCACCGTTGCATTTCAGGGCGTCACCAAATTGTTTCCCGGCGGCGACAAAGCTGCAGTCGACCAGCTCGATCTCGACATCCAGGACGGTGAATTCCTCGTCCTCGTGGGCCCGTCCGGCTGCGGAAAGTCGACGTCGCTGCGCATGCTCGCCGGTCTGGAAGAAGTCGACAGGGGAGCCATCACCATCGGCGGCAAGGACGTCACCGACCATCAGCCCAAGGATCGCGACATTGCGATGGTCTTCCAGAACTACGCCCTGTATCCGCACATGACGGTCGGCGAGAACATGGGATTCGGACTTCGCATCGCCGGCGAGGACAAGGCCGAGATCAAGCGCCGCGTCGAGGACGCTGCCAAGATCCTTGATCTCACCAAATTCCTCGACCGCAAACCCAAAGCGCTCTCCGGCGGCCAGCGTCAGCGAGTCGCCATGGGCCGCGCCATCGTTCGCAAACCCCAGGTGTTCCTCATGGATGAGCCGCTGTCCAACCTCGACGCCAAACTTCGAGTGCAGACCCGCGCGCAGATCTCTGCACTGCAACGCAGGCTCGCCACGACGACCGTGTACGTCACCCACGATCAGGTCGAGGCCATGACGATGGGCGATCGCGTGGCCGTCCTCAAAGACGGTGTGCTGCAGCAGTGTGACTCGCCGAGGCGCATGTACGAACACCCGAACAACGTGTTCGTCGCCGGCTTCATCGGATCGCCTGCAATGAATCTGCTCGAGCTGCCGCTCGTCGACGGCGGCGTCCGCTTCGGCGGTGAAGTGGTTCCGGTTCCCCGCTCCGCCATCGCCGGAATCGGCGAGAACACAGTGACGCTCGGTGTGCGGCCCGAGGACCTGCAGATCACCACCGGGGCAGGCCTAGAAGTGACCATCGACGTCGTCGAAGAACTCGGAGCCGACGCCTACGTCTACGGCCAGGCCGATATCAACGGCACACGTCAGCCCATCGTCGTCCGCGCCGACGGCCGCATCCCACCGGAACGCGGATCGACGATCACGCTCTCCTACGCCGCCGAGCGCACCCACCTGTTCTCCACTGTGACCGGGGAGCGCTTGGTCGACTGATGCCGTAGGCGGTGGAGCGCTGACGCGCATGTGCGCGGGAGTGGAGCCTGCGGAATGACCCAGGTGCGCGGAAACTCGACCCCTGCTACGAAGTTCCGCGCACGTGCCGCGAAGCGGCTCGTCCCACCGGTACTGTCTGCCGGGTGACAGACGCTCACCAGGCATCACGACGGTTCGCGCTCTTCAGGCCGACGCCGGTCAGAGTGATGGCAACGGGTTTCGCGGTGGCCATACTCCTCGGTGCGGGCATCCTGATGGTTCCGGCGGCCACCGTGCCTGGAAACGACACCGGGATTCTGCAGGCGCTGTTCACGTCCACCTCGGCGGTGAGCCTGACGGGTCTGATCGTGGTGGACACCCCGGTGTACTGGTCGGGTCTTGGCCAGGGCGTCATTCTCGGCCTGATTCAGATCGGCGGGTTCGGGATCATGACGATCGCGTCCTTGGTCGGTCTGCTCCTGGCGGATCGGATCGGTCTTCGGGGCAGGTTGAATGCGGCAGCCGAGGTACGCACATCCGGGCTGGGCGACGTTCGTAGCGTCGTCGTGGGTGTGTTCCGTACCAGTCTGATCATCGAGGGTGTTGTCGCGCTCTGTCTGGCGGCGCGCTTCTTCTTCGGATACGACGAGCCCCTCGGGCGTGCGCTCTGGCTGGGGATCTTCCATTCCGTCTCGGCGTTCAACAACGCCGGATTCGCGCTCTTCAGCGACAACATGATCGGGTTTGCCACCGACCCGTGGATCTGTGTGCCGTTGTTGATCGCGGTCGTGCTGGGCGGCATCGGGTTTCCGGTTCTGTTCGAGATCGCCCGTCGTATCCGATCACGTGCTCGCGGCGTTCGTTCTCGCAAGCGCTGGACCTTGCACACCCGGATGACGTTGTCCGTCACCGCCGTTCTGTTGGTTCTCGGTCCGACGGTGGTGTTGCTTTTCGAGTGGTCGAGAACCCTGGGCGGATTCGGGTTCTGGGATAAGATGCTCGTCGCGACGTTCCAGGGCGTCATGCCCCGCACCGCAGGCTTCAACAGTGTCGATTACGCGGATGTGGACAACGCGACCCTCTTGATCACCGATGTCCTGATGTTCATCGGTGGTGGCAGCGGCGGTACGGCAGGCGGCATCAAGGTCACCACTTTTGCCTTGCTGCTGTTCGTCATCGTGGCCGAAATCCGCGGTGACCGCGAGGTGACGGTGTTCGACCGTCGAATAGATCCTCGGGTGCAACGTCAGGCATTGACCGTCGCGTTGATCGGGGTGGCCCTCATCATGCTGCCGGTGGTAGCGCTGTTGGCCGGCACGAACTTCGACCTCGACGTGCTTCTCTTCGAGGTCGTCTCGGCATTCGCGACGGTGGGCCTGTCCACCGGAATCACCGCGCAGTTGCCGGGCTGGGGCCAGATGATTCTGATCGTCCTGATGTATCTGGGCCGCATCGGTTCCATCACTCTGGTCAGTGCTCTCGCCGCCCGCGACCGCGGTCGGCGCTACACGCTTCCCACGGAAAGGCCGTTCATTGGCTAGGAAACCGTCCTCCGACGTCGTCGTCGTTCTCGGTCTCGGCCGCTTCGGTAAGTCGCTGGCGCTGGAACTGATGAGCCAGGGAGTCGAGGTGCTCGGCGTCGACAGCGACGAGGCCGTAGTGCAACGCGTGGCAGACCGTTTGACGCATGCTGTGGTGGCCGATACCACCGACGAGGAGTCGTTGCGACAACTTTCGGTACACGAGTACGACCGCGCCGTCGTGGGCATCGGTTCCAATCTCGAAGCGAGCCTGCTCACCGCATCGGCTCTGGTGAATCTGTCGATGTCGACCATCTGGGCCAAGGCTCTGAGCAACGCGCACGCCAAGATTCTCAGCCAGATCGGCGTCCACCACGTCGTCAGGCCCGAGCACGACATGGGCAAGCGAGTAGCTCACCTGGTACGTGGTCGGATGATGGACTACATCGAGTTCGACGACGGCTTTGCCATGGCGAAGACGTCGCCCCCGGCCTCGCTGCTAGGAAAAACTTTGGGCGAGAGCGGAATTCGCACCAAGCACCGTGTCACCGTCGTTGCAGTCAAGCGTCCGGGTGAAGGGTTCACCTACGCCACGGCGGACACGGTGATCGGCGCAGGCGATACCGTCATCGTCTCCGGCCAGGTTCGAGACACCGAAAAATTCAGCGAGTCGACATGAGCGCCTCCAGGGTCGCGCGCGCACCGTTCTTCTGAAGTGACGCCAACTGTGTCGTGTACTCGGTGACGAAACGTTCGTTGTCGATCAGATCGCCGAACACTGCGCGATTGGCGATGAAGGCCGTCGGATTCTCTCGCTGACTCTGCGCGATCGGAACGAGTGAATCCCTCAGTTGATCGACGATGTCGATGGGCTCACCGGCCTCGTCGACTGCCTCGGCGTAGCGTGCCCAACTGGCAACGACTGCGGTGGAGCGAGTGATCTCACCGCCGCTCTCCAGATTCTTGCGGATGACGGGCAAGAGCCACTTGGGAATTCGATCCGAGGACTCGGCGCACAGGCGGGCGACGGTGTCGCGGATTTCCGGGTTGGAGAACCGTTCGATGAGCGTGCGCTGGTATTCGGCGAGGTCGATGCCGGGAACGGGTTGCAACGTGGGCGTTGCTTCCTCGTCCATGTACGCGAGCAGGAACGCGGCGAACTGCGGGTCCTGACAGACTTCGTGCACCAGTCGAAATCCGCTGAGGTAGCCGAAATACGCGAGCGCCTGATGGCTGGCGTTGAGCAGCCGTAGCTTCATCAGCTCGTACGGCGTGACGTCGTCGACGACCTGAACTCCGACGTCCTCGAGAGGGGGGCGTCCCAGCGTGAAGTTGTCCTCGAGCACCCACTGTGTGAACGGCTCACCGGCTACGGGCCACTGATCGTCGATGGCGTAGCGGGCCGAGAGTTCCTCGATCACTTCCGGTGTCGTGACCGGAGTGATGCGGTCGACCATCGAGTTGGGGAACGCCCCTTCTGCGGCGATCCACTCTGCGAGAGCTGGATCCTTCAGGCGGGCGAAGGTGGTGAAAGTCGATTGTGCGATGTGGCCGTTGCCTTCGATGTTGTCGCACGACATGATCGTGAACGGCTTCAGTCCGCGTTCCTTGCGCCGTGACAATGCCTCCACGACGAGCCCGAATGTGGTTGCCGGAACGGCCCCGTCCACGAGATCGGCGACGATGGCGGGGTTCTCGACGTCGAACTCACCCGTCGTCGCGGAGAAGTTGTAGCCCCCCTCGGTGATCGTGAGGGAGACGATCCTCGTGGTCTCCGCGGCCATCTTCTCGATGACGGCCTCTGTGTCGTCGGGCGCGAAGAGATATTCGACGATGGATCCGACGACGCGGGTGTCCCACGTGCCGTCGGAATGTTTGAGCGCCAACGTGTACAGGCAGTTCTGCGCCTCCATCACGTCCTTCATCCGGCGGTCTCCGGGAAGTGCGCCCACTCCACAGATGCCCCACTCGGACCCTTGCCCCTGTTGCAACAACCGGTCGATGTACATCGCCTGATGTGCTCGATGGAAGCCGCCGACACCGAAATGCACGATGCCCACGGTGACGTCGGAACGGTCGTAGGTGGGAACGGCCACGTCCTCGATGAAGTCGTCGAGATTGCGCGAGTTCAACTTCATACGTTCGTCTCCTTCGATGGGCTCTGGGAAAGACCGGGAATCACAACGGCTTTGATGCTGCCGGGTTGCTTGTCTGCATTCAAGGCATCCTCGACGCGATCGAGGCCGAAACGCGCGGTGACCATAGCATCGAGGTCGACGCGACCGGCCAGCACGAGCTCGCGCGCGATCGGCCACGTGTTGGCGTACCGAAAGACGCCGGTGAGAACCAGTTCTCGGTTCTGAATCAGTGAGATGGGGAGCGGGTAGTCCGAACCGCCCATGCCCACCAGTACGACGGTACCCGCCGGCCGCACAGCATGAATGCCGTCGACGACGGCCCGAGCGGCACCCGATGCGTCGATGAACGCGTCCACTTCCAGCGCGCGTACGTCGTCCACTGCTGGATCGAGCACACGCGTCGCACCGAGCTTCGCGGCATTGTCACGTCGCGGTGCGTCGATGTCACTGACGATCACCTCGGTGGCACCGAAAGCACGGGCCACCTGGGCGGTGACGATGCCGACCGGGCCTGCACCGGCGATGAGCACGCTGGATCCGGCGGTGATTCCGGCCTTCTGCGCCGACGCGATACCGACCGACAGCGGCTCGAACAGTGCTGCGGCCTCGTCGGAGATCGAGTCGGGGACGTCGTGGGCGAACACCGACTGGATCAGTACGTACTCTGCCAGCGCGCCGTCGATCGGCGGCGTGGCGAAGAATTCCATGGCCGGGCACAGGTTGTAGCGGCCGGCGCGCGACTGGGCGCTGGTGGGATCGGGACGCTGCGGTTCGATGGACACCCGCTGCCCGACGCGGGCGTCGGACACATCGGAGCCGACCGCGACGATCACACCGGCCGCCTCGTGACCGAGGACCAGCGGGCCGTCGACCACGTACTCGCCGATGCGTCCCTCCCGGTAGTAATGCGCATCGGACCCGCACACGCCGACGGCGGTGACCTGGACCAGTACCTCGTCGTGGGCTGGGGTCGGCACCGGCCGGTCTTCCATTCGTATCTCGTGCACGCCGGTGAGCACGCTGGCCTGCATGGACTGTGGCACGGGCCGCTGGATGCGAGGGGGTGTTGTGTAGATCACACCTTAATGTTAGCTTAGTGAGCAGATGAACACGAGCTGAGCATTTGCTCACTGGTCAGGGGGGCGTCATGGACGGATCGGAGCCCGGCGGGGCGAAGTCCGTGCGGTCGGGAGAAGATCTCCGGCTGGCTCTGCGCGCCGCCACCATGTACCACCTCGAAGGTGCGACGCAGGCCGAGATCGCCGTGAAGCTGGGCGTCTCGCGCCCGACTGCAGGACGGTTGGTCGCGCGGGCTCGTTCCCAGGGGCTCGTGACGATCGAGATCAACGTCCCCGACGATCTGCAGGGCACCGTGCACGCGGACGTCGAGCGTGAGCTCGAAGCGAAGTTCGGACTCACCGAGGTGTTGGTCGTCTCGGACGTAATCGACGGCACGGACACCGGCTACGGATCCCTCGGCCGAGCGGCAGCGACTTTGCTCTCGCGTCGACTCAAGGATCGCGACGTCCTGGGGTTCACCTGGGGCCCCGAAACGGTGGCGGTGGCGAGCTCGCTGAAGACCCGATCCACCAAATGTGCTGCGGTGGTACAACTCGACGGCTCGATCACCTCGGCCGACTATCAGACCGGTGTCGAGTACACACTCGGACGGTGCGCTGCGTACCTGCAGGCGACACCCATCAGGCTCAACGCGCCGCTGTACGCCGATCAGGCGACAGTCGTTGCGTTGGAGCAGGATTCCGTGATCTCGCGCGCCCTCAAAGCCGGGACCGATGCCGATGTGATGATGTACGGCATCGGTCCCGTTTCCACGTCCACCACCTTGTTCGAGGGCAGCTTCATCGACCTCGACGTGCTCGAAGAATTGCGCCGCCTCGGTGCAGTCGGCGAGATCGGCGGACGGTTCTACGACGCCGACGGCATCGATACCGGAGGATCACTCCCCGGCCGAACCGTGTCGGTGGGGCTCGACGCCATCAGGGCGTGTGATCGGGCTGTGCTCGTCACCGGTGGGCAACGTAAACACGAGGCGCTCCTCGGTGCTCTGCGCGGCGGACTGGCCTCGATCCTGGTGACCGACATCGAAAGTGCACGCTGGCTCGTTGCGCAAGCTCCTGCAACGGCGACCTCCAATGGAAAGGTATTTCAGTGAGGGTTTTACCGAAAGTGGCTGTCGCGGCATCGCTTGCGACAACCTTGGTGCTGTCCGGTTGCGCCGGAGCCGGCTCGTTCGGTGGTGACGGTGACGGCAAGACGATCACCGTCGCGATCGTCTCCAATTCACAGATGTCCGACGCCATTTCGCTCGCTCCGGAGTTCGAGGCGGAGAATCCCGGCATCAATCTGAAGTTCGTGTCGCTGTCGGAGAACGAGGCGCGGGCCAAGATCACCGCCTCGGTCGCCACCGGCGGCGGCGAGTTCGACGTGGTGATGATCAGCAACTTCGAGACCCCGCAGTGGGCCGAGAACGGCTGGCTGACCAACCTGTCCGAGTATGCCGACGCAACACCGGGCTACGACGAGGACGACTTCATTCCCACCCTGAAGGAGTCGCTGTCGTACGAGGGGAGCATGTACTCGGTGCCGTTCTACGGCGAATCCTCCTTCCTGATGTACCGGAAGGACCTGATGGAGGCTGCCGGCATCACCATGCCGGAAGAGCCCACCTGGCAGGAAGTCGCCGACGCCGCCGCGAAGCTCGACAGTCCTGATGTCTCGGGAATCTGCCTGCGCGGCAAGCCCGGTTGGGGTGAAGTACTCGCCCCGTTGGATACCGTCATCAACGCATTCGGTGGTCGGTGGTTCGACGAGAACTGGAACGCACAGCTCAACAGCCCAGAGGTGGAACAGGCCGTTCAGTTCTACGTCGACCTGGTCCGTGAGCACGGTCAGGCAGGCGCAGCGACGAGCGGTTTCAGCGAATGCGGAACGCAACTGTCGCAGGGAAATACGGCAATGTGGTACGACGCCACATCTGCAGTGTCGGTACTCGAAGACCCGACGTCTTCGAACGTCGTCGGCAAGATCGGATACGCCAAGGCACCGTCGGCCGCCAAGGGCGACAACGGGTGGCTGTACTCCTGGGCCCTCGGAATCCCGAAGACGTCGGAGAATCCCGACGACGCATGGAAGTTCGTCTCGTGGATGACCAGCAAGGAATACCTGAACAAGGTCGGCAACGAATTGGGTTGGGAGCGAGTGCCTCCCGGCAGCCGTCTGTCGACCTACCAGATTCCCGAATACGAGGAGGCGTCCGCTGCGTACGGTCAGGTCACCCTCGATTCGATCAACGGCGCGGATCCGAACAATCCCACTGTGGATCCGGTTCCGTACACCGGAGTGCAGTTCCTGACGATCCCCGAGTTCCAGGACCTCGGAACCCGTGTCAGTCAACAAATCAGCGCCGCAGTAGCAGGACGAATCAGCGTCCACGACGCGCTCGAACAAGCGCAGCAATACGCCGAAGTGGTCGGTAAGACGTACCAGGAGGACCAGGGATGACCACCACCGCAACACGATCGGCGCAGGCCGATTCCGAGGAGTTCGTACCGAGACCGAGGACGATCTCCAAGGCCGAAGGGTGGCGTCGCCGCGGCCCGCTGCTGCCGGCCATGGTGTTCGCCATTCTCGTCACCCAGGTTCCGTTCCTGTTCACGCTGTACTACTCGACGCAGTCGTGGAACCTGGTTCGACCGGGTTCGCAGAAGTTCAACTGGCTCAACAACTACGTCGCGGTCTTCCAGGACAGCCAGTTCCGTGAGGTCGCCCTCAACACGGTGATCATGATCGTCGGAACCGTCATCATCTCGGTGGTTCTCGGGTTGTTCCTGGCCCTGCTGTTGGACCGGAAGTTCATCGGCCGCAGCCTGATTCGCACCCTACTGATCACCCCGTTCCTCATCACCCCGGTCGCCGGCGCGTTGATCTGGAAGACCACGATGTTCGATCCCGTCTTCGGCCTGATCAACTTCGCGCTGAGCCCGTTCGGTGTCGATCAGATCGACTGGGTCTCGCGCTACCCATTGCCCGCCGTCATGGCGAACCTGATCTGGCAGTGGACCCCGTTCATGATGCTGCTGATCCTGGCCGGCCTGCAGTCGATGCCGAAGGACATCGCCGAGGCGGCACGGGTCGACGGGGCAGGGCCGGTCAAGCTCTTCCGTGAGCTGACCCTCCCGCATCTGCGCCGATTCATCGAGCTCGGTGCGGTGCTCGGGGCCATCTATCTGGTCAACACCTTCGACGCGGTCTACATGATGACCTCCGGCGGACCGGGTGTGGCGAGCGCGAACCTGCCGTTCTACATCTACCAGCGAGCGTTCCTCGGCTTCGACATCGGCCAGGCCGCGGCCATGGGCGTCGTCACCGTCGTGGCCACCATCATCGTCAGCACCCTGGCGCTGAGACTGATCTTCAAGAGCTTCAGCGGAACCGAGGAGGCTGCGTGATGAGTACCGCAACTGTGGACAAGACAACTACTTCCGCGCCGATCAAGCGCAAGAGCAAATGGGGCCCGGGTTCCATCTGGTCCTTCGTCGCCTGGGTCGCAGGCATCGCGTTCTTCTTCCCGGTGCTGTGGATGGTCCTCACCGGTTTCAAGCAGGAGGCCGACGCTTACTCCGACCCGCCCAAGCTGTTCTTCACACCTACTCTCGATCAATATCGAGGGGTCCTGGAGAGCGGCATCGGCACGACGTTGCTGAACTCGGCGTTCGCGACCGTCGTCTCGACGATCTTCGTTCTGCTGCTGGGTGTTCCGGCTGCCTTTGCCCTGTCATTGCGTCCGGTCAAGAAGACGAAGGACGTGCTGTTCTTCTTCATCTCCACCAAGATGCTGCCCGTCGTCGCCGCGATCGTCCCGCTGTACGTCATCGTCGGTGACATCGGAATGCTCGACAACATCTGGACTTTGGTCGTGCTGTACACCGCGATGAATCTTCCGATCGCCGTGTGGATGATGCGATCGTTCTTCCTCGAAGTGCCGAGCGAGCTGCTCGAAGCCGCGAGTATGGACGGCGCGTCACTGTGGACCTCGGTACGCGAGGTGATCCTGCCGCTGGTCTCGCCCGGCATCGCGGCCACGTCATTGATCTGCGTGATCTTCTCGTGGAACGAGTTCTTCTTCGCGGTCAACCTCACTGCCGTTCAGGCCCAGACGATTCCGGTGTACCTCGTCGGATTCATCACCGGTCAGGGCCTGTACTGGGCCCAGCTTTCCGCAGCTGCGACGTTCGCAGCGCTTCCCGTCGTCCTTGCCGGATGGTTCGCGCAGAACAAGCTCGTGCGCGGCCTGTCCTTCGGCGCAATCAAGTAGGAGAAAGTCTCATGGCTGCAATCACGTACAAGAAGGCATCCTGCGTCTACGAAGGTGCCGACAAGCTCGCCGTCGATTCACTCGACCTCGACATCCAGGACGGCGAATTCGTCGTGCTGGTCGGGCCTTCCGGCTCCGGCAAGTCCACTGCTCTGCGGATGCTCGCCGGTCTCGAGGAGATCGACGGTGGTGCCATCGAGATCGGTGGCAAGAACATGGTGGGTGTGCCGTCGAAGGACCGCGACATCGCGATGGTGTTCCAGAACTACGCCCTGTACCCCAACAAGACCGTCGGGGAGAACATGGGTTTCGCCCTGAAGATGCGTGGTGTGTCCCTCGAGGAGCGCACGAAGAAGGTGGCCGAGGCCGCGAAGATCCTCGACCTCACCGAGTACCTCGATCGCAAGCCCGGCAAGCTCTCGGGTGGTCAGCGTCAGCGAGTTGCCATGGGGCGTGCCATCGTTCGTGAGCCGCAGGTGTTCTGCATGGACGAGCCCCTGTCCAACCTCGACGCGAAACTGCGAGTCCAGACGCGAACGCAGATCGCGGCGTTGCAGCGGCGACTCGGCACCACGACGGTCTACGTCACGCACGACCAGGTCGAGGCCATGACGATGGGTGATCGCGTTGCCGTGTTGCGCGGTGGCAAACTGCAGCAGTTCGCCTCTCCCACAGATCTGTACGACAACCCCGTCAACGCATTCGTCGCCGGCTTCATCGGTTCGCCTGCAATGAACCTGATGACGGTTCCCATCGGCTCGGGTGGCGTTCAGATCGGCTCGTTCCTGCTTCCGCTCGAACGCGACGAGCTGACCAAGCTCGCGAGCCTCGGCCTCGACAACGTCACCGTCGGGCTACGCCCGGAGCAGCTCGGCATCGTGCAGGGCGGCGGCGAAGGCTTCGAGGGCAAGGTCGATCTGATCGAGGAACTCGGCAGCGAGTCCTACCTGTACGCGCACCTGGACGACCCGAAGGTCAAGGGGCTCGACGGCGGGCCGGTCTCACTCGTCGCCCGCTCGGCCGTCCGAGCTCCGGCCAAGATCGGCGAGAGCATCGGGCTGACGCGACTCGACGGTGCGATCCACCTCTTCCACCCTGAGACGGGGGAGCGCATCTAACGCGGTTGGTACGGGGCTTTTCTCGACAGGATCAGTGCCGTCAGAAGCACTGCGCCCCAGAGCAGGAAGATGCCGTCGAAGAACAGGTGACCATACTTGACCGATCGGTTCTCGTCCGAGACGACCAATCCGATCACCGCTCCGATGAACGACGCACCGCCCCAGAGAATCAGCAGTACCGAGCCGGGCCAGGATATGCCGAAGATCAACGACGGCACCCTCGTCCGGTTCTGTGCTGCCAGGCGCGGCCGGTTCAGATAGGCGAGGGCCGGAAGAATTGCTGCGGCGAGTTTGACGAGGGCAAGCACCAGCAGTGCCGTTCGTGCCGTTGCCGGTTCGGAGTCGGCCCACTCCGTGGCGAAGGCACCGACGGTGTCGAGCATCCATCGACCACCTGCAGCCCAATAGCCGGAGAACGCGGCGTGAACGATCCCCAGTACGCACGCGATCGCAAAGAATCGGAAGGCCACGGTGATCGAGGCTAGCCGAGTTGCCACCCCCGTTCAGGGGTAGCGAGGAATTGTTCATCTCCCCTACCGTGGCGGTGATGGGCATCACAGGCGCAGGAGGAAACATGGTCGACTCGGCATATACGGCATTCAGAAACGCACGCGATCTCTTGCTCGACACCTACGGCGCCTACGACCGTGCGGTAGCGACTTTCGAATGGCCGTTGTTCGGCGAGACGTTCAACTGGGCCATCGACTGGTTCGACGCGATTGCCCGTGGCAACGACGGCATCGCGCTGTGGATCGTCGAAGAGGACGGCAGCGAGGCCAAATACAGTTTCGCCGACATGGCGCGTCGCTCCGATCAGGTGGCTCGTTGGCTCGAACTGCAGGGAATCGGCCGCGGCGACTCGGTGATCCTGATGCTGGGCAACCAGGTGGAACTCTGGGAGTCGATGCTCGCGGTGATGAAACTCGGAGCGGTCCTAATGCCGACGACCACGGCCATCGGGCCCGCCGACCTGACCGACCGAGTAGTGCGCGGCAATGCTCGCGCCGTGATCGTGAACCCCTCGGACACCGGCAAATTCGACGACGTGCCCGGAGACTATCTGCGAATTGCCACTACCGCCCACGATGGTTGGGTCGACTATTCGGATGCCCGCTCCGTCGAGGCCAGGCCGTTCGAGTCCGTCACCGCACCCACCGACCGCCTGCTGATGTACTTCACCTCCGGTACCACCAGCAAGCCGAAACTCGTAGAGCACACTCAGATCTCCTATCCCGCTGGGCATCTGAGCACGATGTACTTCCTCGGACTACGCCCGGGCGACGTGCACCTGAACATCAGCTCGCCGGGCTGGGCCAAGCATGCGTGGAGCTGCTTCTTCGCACCGTGGATCGCCGAGGCGACCATCTTCATCTACAACTACGGCAAGTTCGACGCGAAGGCATTGCTCGAGCAGATCCGCCGGGCCGAGGTGACGACGTTCTGTGCGCCACCGACCGTGTGGCGCATGCTGATTCAGGCAGACCTCGCCGGCGGAGGTGGTTCACTGCGTGAGGCAATCGGTGCCGGTGAGCCGCTCAACCCAGAGGTGATCTCGCGGGTGCAGCAGGACTGGGGCCTGAACATCAGGGACGGCTTCGGCCAGACCGAAACTACTGCGCTGGTTGCCAATACGCCGGGTGCGGTGCTGAAGTCCGGATCGATGGGCCGGCCTCTGCCCGGCGTCCCCGTGGTGATCGTCGACCCCACCACCGGCGAACTGGCCGACGAGGGCGAAATCTGCCTCGACCTGGCGCAGCAGCCGTTCAACTTGATGACCGGCTATCTCGGCGACCCCGAACGCAACGCTGCCGTCATGGCCGACGGTTACTACCACACCGGCGACGTCGCATCGCGGGATTCCGAGGGCTACATCACCTACGTCGGCCGCACCGACGACGTATTCAAGGCCTCGGACTACAAGATCTCCCCGTTCGAGCTCGAAAGCGTGCTGATCGAACACCCCGCGGTGGCCGAGGCGGCCGTCGTTCCGGCTCCCGACGAGACGCGGTTGGCCGTCCCCAAGGCGTACGTTGCGCTCGCAGCTGGCTGGGAACCCAACGAAGACACGGCATTCGAGATCTTGAAGTACGCCCGCGAGCACTTGGCCCCGTTCCTGCGAGTTCGGCGTATCGAGTTCTTCGAGCTACCCAAAACCATCTCGGGCAAGATCCGCCGCGTGGAGTTGCGCGCCCGTGAGGACGCAGCCGTCGGACCACTGGACAGCGAGTGGCGTGACGACCAGTTCCCCGCGCTGAAGAGGTGACGTGAGCGCCCACTATTGGCTGCTCGAGACGGGATCCCGATTCTGGACGGGAATTGTGGACGCTGAGCTCAGTTGTGGGTGGGGCTGGCAGGGTCGGTTGTTCTAGGTGACGTGAGCGCCCACTATTGGCTGCTCGAGACGGGATCCCGATTCTCGACGCGAATTGTGGGCGTTCAGATCAGTTGTGGGTGGGGCTGGCAGGGGCGGTTGTCGTGGGTGACGTGAGCGCCCACTTTTCGCTGCTCGCGGCGGGATCCCGATTCTCGACGCGAATTGTGGGCGCTCAGATCAGTTGCTCCAGAACCGCTCGAGGAATTCGAGCACCTCGTCCGATGCGGCCATCGTCGTCGCATGGTCGAATCCGCGAACGATGTGCAGTTCGGAGTCGGGCACCAGGGCGGCAGCGGCACGGGTGTCGTCGAGCCGGGTTCGATCCTCGCTGCCGACGTAAAACAGCGACGGTGGGGTGAAGTGCTGCAGGACGTCGTCGGGTAGGCCGGGATCGGCGTCACATGCGCGGATGTACGCAGCCATGGCCCGAGCATCGTTGGCGGAGAACACCGCTCGTGTTCCCGGGTCGATCGGGAACATGCGGTGCGCGTTCCATGCCTCGAGGAACCCGTCCATGCCGCTGCGCTCCAACACGTCCGCGCAGCCCGGGAAGAAGAGCCTGTCGAACGCTCCCGCCTGAGCGCCGTGACTACCGCCGCCCACCGCGAGTGAACGCACGCGTTCGGGCCTCGCCGCCGTCAACGCGAGACCGGCCCGCGCACCGAACGAATAGCCGAGATAGTCGACGGTCGGAGCGCCGACCGCGTCGAGAACCGACGTCAGATCTCCGACGATATTGGCCATGGCATAGGCGTCGGGAGTATGGGGCTTCTCGCTGCGGCCATGACCGCGACTGTCGACCAGTATGAGCTGCCGAGTCCCGCGCAACGCCTTCACATATCCGAACGTCCGCCAAATCGTGTGCGTCAGGAAACTGCCGTGCACCATCAACAACGGCGGCCCGGACCCCACCACCGTGTACGCGATCTGCGTCCCATCATCTGTATTCGAGGCGTATTCCACCTCCCGATTCTGACCCTGGAAGTCCACTCAACGTGACATTGACCCCCGAAAAGGCCACCGAACGTCACATTGACTCCTCCCGGGTGGGTGTTTCCTCGGCCGACTCGGCCGACTCGGTGGGCTGGGCGATCGGCGTCAGGTCGATGGTGCGGGTAGGGGCGATCGCGTCGAGGAACGGGCGATCGTGGCTGGCGATGATCAGTGCACCCTCGAATGTGTTCAGTGCGTCGATGAGGTGTTGGCGGCTGGTGATGTCGAGGTTGTTGGTGGGCTCGTCGAGCATCAGCAGTTTCGGTGCAGGCTCGGCCAGCAGGATTCGTGCCAGTGCGGCTCGCAGTCGTTCGCCTCCGGAGAGGGTGGCGACGACGGCATCGGCGTCGGATCCGCGGAAGAGGAATCGCGCCAGTTGCCCACGGATCTGTTCGGCGGTGGCGTGCGGGGCCACGTCGGCGATGTTCTCGGCAACGGTGCGTGGTTCGTCGAAGATGTCGAGGCGTTGCGGAAGGTATTTCCACGGCACTTCGGTCTCGGCGGCGTCGAGACTGCGCAGCAGGGTGGTCTTGCCGCTTCCGTTCGGCCCGACGAGCGCGATGCGTTCGGGACCGACGATGTGAACGTCGTCATGAGTCAGAACTACCTGTCCCGGATGAACTTTCGTTGCGGGCAGGTCGACGCGTATCTCGCGGTCGTCGCGCAGGAGATCCTCGGCGGCAGACAGGGACGTCCGGGCATCGTCGACGCGATCGCTGTGGGTACCGCGTAGTTTGCCGGCCGATTCCTGTGCGGCCCGCTTGCGTCGGCCCGCAAGGACCGGCGGTACGCGCTTCTGCTCTGCCATCTTCTTGCCGTAGCGCAACCTGCGATCCAGTTTGATTTGTGTGTCGACCAATTCGCGTTCCTGCTTGCGCACGTCGTTCTTGGCGTCTCGGATGCTCGCCCGAGCGGCTTCCTGTTCGGAGTCGATCACGGATCGGTAGTGCGTGTAGTTTCCACCGAACAGGCGTACTCGGGAGGTGCCGCTGCGTTCGGCGCGGACCTCGGCGATGGTATCGACACGATCGAGCAGTTCGAGGTCGTGGCTGCAGACGACGAGCACCCCCGAGTATCCGTCCACGGCCGCATACAGTCGTTCTCGTGCAACGCGATCCAAGTTGTTCGTCGGCTCGTCCAACAGCAGTACGTCTGGTTCGGCGAGCAACTGCGCGGTGAGAGCCAGCAGCATCGCTTCGCCACCGGACAGCGTGCCGACCGGTCGATCCAGGTCGTCGAGGGTGCCGACGATGCCGCCCAGACCGAGCTTGTTCAGCAACGCCAGCGCGCGCTCCTCGACGTCCCAGGAGGATCCGACGATGGCGAAATCGTCCTCGGAAGATGTACCGGATTCGATGCGATGCAATGCCTTTCGGACCGAATCGATGGCCAGCACGCGATCCACCGGGAGCTCGGGGTCGAGTGCGATGTCCTGACGGAGATAACCCAGGACGCCGCGCATCGAGATCGAACCGCGCTGCGGCGTCAGTTCTCCGGCGAGCAATCTCAGAAGGGTCGACTTTCCGGCACCGTTCGATCCGACGAGACCTGTTGTGCCGCTGGGGAAGATGGCCGACAACGCGTCGAACACGGGGTCGCCGTCGGGCCAGGAGAACGTCAGATCGGAGACAGAGAGGGAAGATGAATGAGGCATGGATGCTCCAAAGGTATGCGTGCGGTCGAACTGCAGGCGTCTAGAACCTTTGGAAGAGCAATGGCCTCTCCGAATCTGTGGGCAACAAGGCGATCTCCACGCTAATGCCGAACGTGGGCAATCCGCAAGCGATTTAGACCGAGGGCCCCTTCTTGCGTAGTTCGTCCACTGTCGACATGGCTCCGCGCAGTTCGTCCAACCAGTCCTGCGTGTGCTCGCCGACCAACTTCACGGCCCACGACAGAGCGTCTGCACGAGACCGCGCGACTCCGGCATCGACGAGGGTGTCGAGGACGCGTCGTTCGGGCTGACGCAGGCGGGTCATGACCGGGACGGCCAGATGGGTGAACAGGACTACCTCGGAATCGGTCCGAACGCCCCAGGCGACCTTGCGTCCGTAGCGCTTCTCGGCCTCGTCGGCAATCTGCATGCGCTCGGCCCGGGTGCCTTCTCGGAATCGGGCGATGCGGCCTTCGGTGGCGGCAGGTGAACTGCCCTCCTCGGTGGCCAACGTCCCGACTACAACGATCTCTTCGCGATCCACCTCGACCGACGCGGTGCCCTCGAACCAGCTGTCGGGCAATCTGCCGCCGAACCAGTCGCCGGCATCGGTGGCGTCGGGAACATCTGCGTGCTGCCAGCCGCCGGGGCGACCGAACGAGCGTCCATTGGGTTTCATGGTGACTCCTCTGTAGGTTCGTAATACTGATTACATGATTACACCCCATCTCGGGTTCGCGCCACCGCCGATTCGTCGGAGGCCTGGGGCATGATCGACTCCGTGCGCACAACGAGAAGACCGACGACTCTGGCCGCAATCGTGTCCGTACTGGCGCTGGTGGTCGCTGCCTGCGGAAACAGCGGGCCCGATCAGCCGCAGACGGTCGCCGAGCAGTTCGCGGCCGCCGTCAGCAGCTCGAACATCGATCAGGCAGCCGCGCTGACGACCGATCCCGCGGGCGCGAGCGCCGCTCTCACCCAGCTGTACGACGGGCTGTCCGGCGGCGGAACGGTGACGGCCACTCCCGATTTCGAGGCTGTCGACGCGAACGAGGATGCGGGCACGTTCACGCTGAACGCCGATTGGCGCTTCTCGACCACCACCGACGGCACGGCGGAACCGGACGGCCAGCCGAAGGAGTGGAACTACACGACGTCTGCGACCGCGGCAGAGACTCCGCAAGGGTGGAAGATCACCTGGGACCCGGCCATCTTGGTCCCCGGACTGACGGCCGATTCCTCGGTCCGATTCACCCCGACCGACGCGCTGGTCGCGCCCAGGGTGTTCGATGCCAACGGCGGCGAGCTCATGTCGCAGCAGGTCGTCACCCTCGTCAACGTCGATGCGACGGCCGATCCGGTGGCCGTCGCCGCTCTCGTCGGATCTGTCGTTCCCGGGATCACGGCCCAGTCTGTCGCATCGTCTGTTGCTGCTGCACAGGGTAGTTCGGCGACCATAGTCTCGCTCCGTCAGGCGGACATCGATCCCATCGGAGCGCAGCTCGCGGCCGTTCCGGGAGTCACCCTGGCGCCACAGACTCGGCTGCTGGCCACCGATCGCAATCTTGTCTCGCCGGTTCTCAGCGACCTGACGTCGCTGTGGGAACAGGAGCAGGCGGCCAATCGAGGCTGGGCGATCCAATCGGTCGCTGCCGACAACACCGTCACCCAGCTTGCCGGTCGCGATGCCTCCACCGGTGACGACATCGCGACCACCGTCGACTCGGCGTTGCAGATCAAGGCCGAGAACGCCCTGGCGTCGGTGCCGCAGCAGGCTGCGATCGTCGCGCTTCGGCCGTCCACCGGAGAGGTTCTCGCCGTCGCGCAGAACGCCGCGGCGGATGCGGAGGGCCCGATTGCTCTGACCGGTCTCTACCCGCCCGGGTCGACCTTCAAGACGGTGACCACCTCGGCTGCTCTGCAATCCGGTGCCGTCACCCCCGACACCGTGTTGCCGTGCCCGGCGACGGAGAACATCGAGGGACGTCAGATTCCCAACGACGACAACTTCGCGCTCGGCGACGTTCCGTTGCACACTGCCTTCGCGAAATCGTGCAACACGACGATGGGCCGACTCGGCGTCGCCCTGCCGCCGAACGGTCTGACCGACGCGGCCGCGCAGTACGGCCTCGGCGTCGACTACGTGACCCCGGGCCTGACGACCGTCACCGGTTCGGTGCCGTCGGCCGACACCCCGGCGCAGCGCGTCGAATCCGCCATCGGCCAAGGGCAGGTGACTGCGTCACCGTTCGGTATGGCGCTGGTCGCGTCGTCGATCGCGAACAACGGATTGCTCCCGCCGACGGTCGTCTCGGGTAAGCCCGGCGTGGGAAACATGCAGCCGGCAGCGGTGAACCCACAGGTCACCGAGCAGATCAAGGCGATGATGCGCGAGACCATCACCGGTGGTACGGCTACGGCACTGAACGACATTCCGGGGCTGCTCGGCAAGACCGGAACCGCCGAATTCGGGCCGAACAACGAAGGAGCGCACGGCTGGTTCGTCGGAATCTCCGGTGATCTCGCGTTCGCGGTCTTCGTGAACAACGCGGGAAGTTCGGCACCCGCCATCGAGGCTGCAGGACGCTTTCTGAGGTAACAGCCCGAGGTAAACGGACCACTCCGTATCTCAATCGTGACCGGCTTGTATGAATCCCGTGCTTGTTACTCGTGTGACTACAGTGAATATTGTGACTCATGAGTTCTATGAGTCGTGTCCGTCGTGGCCCGCGCAAGGTCCGCGGTCGCTACCTCGTCGCAGTTGCAGCATCGGCGACGCTGTCGGTCTCGGCCGTGTTCTGGATGGTCGACCGCCCACCGAGCGAGGCCGAGGTACTGGTCTCCAAATTCGTCGACGCGCTGGACAACCGCGATGTCGCGGCGGCGGCCGCACTGACGACGTACCCGAACGCCGCGACGGCAGCTCTGAATCAGATGTTCGACGGTTTGTCGGCCGACGGCAGATCGACGGGCGACTTCGACCTGACGCAGTACATGGATCTCTCCGACGAGAGCGGATTCTTCACGCTCGCGTCCGCCTGGAATTTCGGCGAGGGCAAGGACTGGAAGTACAGCGCTCAGGGCGCAACCAAAAAGCTCAGCGTCGGCTGGCGCATCGCGTGGGATCCGGCCACGCTCGTTCCGGATCTGACCTCGGGCGGGTCGGTTCGCTACACCCGCACCGACGCCGCTCCGCCGTTGATCTTCGATTCCGCGAACAACGTGCTGATGAGTGAGCGGACCATCAACGCCATCTCTCTCGACCCCGCCCAGATGAGTGATCCAGCGGCGTCGACTCAGCAACTCGCCGATGTCATCGACGTCGTCGCGCCGCTGATCACCTCCGAATCGCTACTGAAGGAACTCGATTCGGCCCACGGAGCTCCGATCACCGCAGTGACACTGCGCGACGACGACTTCGCCGTTCTCGAAGACGATCTGCGAGCGGTGCCGGGAGTGGTTGTCGCCCCGCAGCCGAAGCTCATCGTCGACGACCGTCGGATCACCTCCCCTGTGCTCGACTCCCTACGCGCCGCATGGCAATCCGGCCGCGACGCCACCGCAGGCTGGGCCGTCGACACCTACACCGTCGACGGAACCGGTGAACGACGCGTGGGATTCCAAGGACCGGGCGGACCGGACCTGCACGCAACGCTCGATCCGCGCGTCCAACTCGCGGCCGAGAACGCTGTGGTGATGGCGGGTACATCCGCGTCGATCGTGGCGGTGTCCACGTCGACCGGTGCGATTCTCGGTGCGGCACAGAACAGTTACGCCAACGAGCAGGGCGACGTGGTGTTCGCCGGCTCCTATCCGGCCGGCACCGCGTCGGAGTTGATCAAAGCCGTACAGGCCGACCGGGGCGACGACAGTGCCGAAGACGCGGCGGCACGCCTGGGTCTGGGAATTCACTATGCAATGCCCGGTCTCGACGCCTACACCGGCACCCCCGCCGACAGCCGGAGCGCGATCGATGGCATTCGGAACGTCTCCACAGCATCCGGAGCCGAGGCGACGGTGACACCGTTCGGACTGGCCCAGATGGCAGCAGCGATCTCCCGCGGCAGCGCGCCCACGCCGGCCATCGTCGCCGGGCAGACTGCAGTGGCAGACCGCGCAGCCGAGCCCATGGGCCCTGCCGCTGCAGCCCGCCTGCGTGAGATCGTGGCCGCATCGTCGAACAGCAGTGGTCTCGATACGTTCGACGGCGTGCAGGGATTTGCCGGGGAGAGCGGCGATGATCGCTTCGTGCTCGCGACCAGCGGCGATGTTGCCTTCGCCGTCTACATCGAGGACGCCGACGGTGGGGATCAGGCAGTGCGGATGACGAGCCGCTTGCTGCAGGAGATGGCGAACCCCGTCGAATAGGGGCTCGATCGTTAGGCACGGTAGTTTTGTTCGGTGACTGTGCTCGATTTCGGACTACTGGTGGTGGCCGGGTTCTTCGCCGGCCTCATCGGGTTCGTCACCGGGCTCGCATCCCTCGTGTCCTATCCGGCGCTGTTGGCGGTAGGGCTCCCCGCCGTCTCGGCGAACGTCACCAACACCGTCGCGCTGGTCGCTGCCGGAGTGGGTGCCACTACGAGCTCGTCGGCCGAACTCGCCAAGGACGGCAAACAGCTGATTCGCTACGCCGTCTACTCGGCGCTCGGCGGGACCACCGGAGCCATCCTGTTGCTCGTCACTCCAGAGGGATCGTTCGAGGTGATCGTGCCGTTCCTGGTCGCGATGGCTGCGATTGCGCTGCTGCTGCAGCCGAAAATCCGAACGTTGTCCGGCGGCAGGCAATTCCCGACGCTGTACCCGCTGGCGCTGTTCGCCGTCGCCATCTACGGGGGCTACTTCGGAGCCGGAGCCGGGGTTATCTTCCTGGCTCTGGCGCTGATCTGTACGTCCGATACGTTCTGGCGTGCAAGCATTCTGAAGAGCTTCTTCCTCGGCATCGCCAATCTCATTGCGGCGATCATCTTCTCGTTCTCCGGCCACGTGAACTGGTGGGCCGCTCTGGCTCTCGCAATCGGCTGCTTCGTCGGCGGTGCCTGCGGGCCACCGACCGTCAAAGTGATCTCACCGATCGTGCTCCGCGTCGGCGTCGGCATTCTGGGACTCGGCCTCGCCGGCTGGTTGGGATACCAGGCATTCGGCTGACGTCGTAGGTGATCTGAGTGTCCACCATTTCAGCCGGGAGGCGCGATCCCGCTTCCGGAACGAAATAGTGGACACTCAGATCAGTTGTGCCTCAGCTTCTGGGGAGACACCGCAGCATCCACCGGTCGTGGGGGCGTCGGGCTCGTCGAACAGGCCGGCCCCACCGCAGACACCCGTGTCGGGCAACGTCAGCTCCACTTTTCGCGCGCCCTCGTGATCGCCTGCCAGTTCGGCGGCGATGCTGCGCACCTGCTCGTATCCGGTCATCGCAAGAAACGTCGGCGCACGTCCGTAGCTCTTCATGCCGACCAGGTACAGGCCAGGTTCGGGCTGAGTGAGCTCCTCGACTCCGTGTGGTGACACCGAGCCGCAGGAGTGGATGTTCGGATCCACCAGCTCGGCGACGAATTTCGGTGCCTGCAGAGTGGGATCGAGATCGAGGCGCACTTCGGACAACCACGACAAGTCCGGACGGAACCCGGTCAGTGCGACGACGCGGTCGACGTTCTCGATACGGGTGCCGCCGTCGCCCACGAGGGTGAGCCGATCACCCTGCACCGCAACGGCTTCGGTGCGAAATCCGGAGACCACGGTGAGGTAACCGTCGTCGACGGCCTTCTTCGCGCGTTGGCCGAGTGCGCCGCGCGCCGCGAGTTCGTCGGCCGCGCCGCCGCCGAAGACCTCCGCGGTGACGCCTCGACGCACGGCCCAGATGAGCGTCGTGCCGGGCTCGTCGGCGGCGAGCTCTGCGAAGGTGATGATGGCGGTCAGCGCGGAGTGGCCGCTACCGGCGATGACGGTGTGCTTGCCTGCGAACTGGGAGCGAATCGCCGGATCGGCCAGATCGGGGACTCGGTAGTCGATGCGGTCGGCGGCGGCCTTCTCGCCGATGGCCGGAAGTCCCTCGCTTCCCAACGGATTCGGCGATCCCCAGGTGCCCGACGCGTCGACCACGGCGCGAGCGAGGATGCGTTCCTCGCTGCCGTCGGAGTGGCGAACATGCACCGACAGTGGTTCGGTGTCGCGTCCGGCATCGACGACGCGGTCGCGTCCACGGCGGGCGACGCCGACCACTTCGCAGTCGACTCGGACGGTATCGCCGAGCACAGCAGCGAGGGGCGCGAGATAGTGCTCCACCCATTCGCGTCCGGTGGCGTAGGTGTCGCCGCCCGGTGGAGTCCAACCGGTGGGTTCGAGCAGTCGGGCGGCAGCCGGGTCGACGACCTCGGACCACGGAGAGAACAGCCGCACGTGATTCCATTCGGACACCGCCGATCCGGCCGACGGTCCACGTTCGAGAACGATGACGGCAGAACCGGTTTCGGTCAGGTGCGCCGCGGCAGCGAGACCGATGGGGCCTGCGCCGACCACCACTACGGGGTATTCGTTCATGTCTGATCTACCTTTCCTCGTCGAACTAGAGTGTCCACTGCTGCGCGTGCCGTCCGGCCGACGCCGATGAGCGTCGCCGAGGCCGGGCCGGTCCAGTCGCCGTAGCCCAGGAACACCAGCGTCGGTTCGCCGCGGACGTGATTGCCGTCCAGCACGATTCGTGATCCTTCGGTGTGCAAATGCAGCGGCTGCAGATGCCGCAGTGCGGGCCGGAATCCTGTGCACCAGAGGATTACATTCAGTTTCTCCGTCGTTTGTCCGTCGGTGACACCGTCGGTGGTGATCGCGGTGAACATCGGCCGGGCGTGCAGCACTCCGCGATCCCTGGCCTCCCGCACCGGCGGGACCATGACGATGTCGCCCAGACCGGCGACCCCGCCGGTATCGGGACCGCCTGCCGCCAGAGTGCGGGACCGATCGCTGGCGACATCGAACAGCACCCGACCATCGACGTCGTCGGGGAGAAACTTGGGCTCGCGGTTGGTGAACCACAGGGTCTGCGCGACCGTGGATATCTCGGCAAGTATCTGAGCAGCCGAGTTTCCGCCGCCGACGATTCCTACTCGCTTGCCCACGAACTGACCCGGCGTTCGGTAGTCAGCGGCATGCAGCTGGGTTCCACCGAACTCACGCATACCCGGGTAGCTCGGCCAGAACGGCCGAGACCACGTTCCCGTCGCATTGATGATTGCTGCGGCACCGTACGACTCGCCGTCGGTGTCGACTCGATAGCCCTCGGTCGTACGATGCACGTACTTCACGTCGACGGGCCTGTGCACCGGCAAGTCGTACTTCTTCTCGTACGCCCGCAGGTAGTCCACCACATGCGATGCCGGCGGAAAACCACTGTGCCACGGCGGCATCGGCCAACCGGGTAGTCGCGAGTACTCGGCCGGCGAGAACAGATGCAGGGACGGCCAGTAGTCCTGCCAGGAACCGCCGGCGTGCGTCCGGTTGTCGAGGATGACGAAGTCCAGACCGGCTCGTCGCAGGTAGTAGCCGGCGGCCAGTCCTGCTTGACCGCCGCCGATCACCACCACCTCGGTGTTCATTCGAATCAGGTTTCCGCGCTGCGCAATCGGGATACCAGTTCTCCGACGCGGCCCGCGATGTCGTCACGCACCAGACGCATCCGCTCGATGCCGTCGATACCGCGTTCGGACGGTTCGTCGGTGTCCCAGTTCTCGAATCCGGGGCCGTCGACCACGTCTACCTTCGCCTCACCGCCGAGGGTGACGACGTAGTCCATCCGGGCGAGCAGAGCGGGGTCGATCGGTTTCGGTACTTCACCCGACAGATCGACGCCGACTTCGAGGAGCGCCTCGGCCGAGAGTGCATTGACCGTTCCCCCCGGCTTCGTTCCGGCAGAGTGCACTTCGACCGAATCGCCGACGGCCTTGCGCATCAGGCCGGCCGCCATCTGTGATTTGCCGCCGTTCTTGACGCAGACGAACAGCACGCTGGGTGTCGTCATGATGCCGAACTCTGCTTCGCTGGAACCAGTTCGGCGATCAATTCTTCGATTCGACGCTTGATCTCATCGCGAATCGGACGGACTGCCTCGACGCCTTTTCCTGCCGGATCGGCCAGTGCCCAGTCGCGGTAGCTCACGCCGGGGAACACCGGGCACGCGTCGCCACAGCCCATGGTGATGACGACGTCGGACGTCTCGACGGCCTCGGTGGTCAGGATCTTCGGCGACTGCGACGAGATGTCGATACCGATCTCGGCCATGGCCTCCACCGCTGCCGAGTTGATGGTGTCCGCCGGAGCGCTACCGGCAGAACGTACCTCGACGGTATCGCCGGCGAGATGGGTCAGAAATCCGGCGGCCATCTGAGATCGACCGGCGTTGTGGACGCAGACGAAGAGAACACTGGGTGTGTCGGACATCAGGAATCCTTCGATGACGTGGTCGTGGAAAGGCTGGGGGAGAACCGCTTCCGCAAGGCGAGGGAGACATAGACGAGGCCGACCAGGACCGGCACCTCGATGAGCGGACCGACGACCCCGGCGAGTGCCTGCCCGGACGTTGCGCCGTAGGTGGCGATGGCGACCGCGATGGCGAGCTCGAAGTTGTTGCCCGCAGCGGTGAATGCGAGGGTGGTAGTGCGTTCGTAGCCCAGGCCCATGGCGGCACCGAGTGCGTAACCGCCGCCCCACATCACCGCGAAGTAAACCAGCAGAGGCAGCGCGATGCGCACCACGTCCCAGGGCTGTGAGGTGATCCGATCACCCTGCAGCGCAAAGAGAACGACGATGGTGAACAACAGCCCGTAGAGAGCCCACGGGGCGATCCTGGGGATGAACTTCTCCTCGTACCACGCACGACCCTTGGCGCGTTCACCGAAGAAGCGCGATGCAAATCCGGCTATCAGCGGGATTCCGAGGAAGATCAGCACCGATTTCGCGATCTGCCACGGCGACGCTTCGATCGTGGTCTGCTCCAGGCCGAGCCAGCCGGGCAGTACCGAGAGGTAGAACCATCCGAGGACGGCGAACATGAAGACCTGGAACACCGAGTTGATCGCCACCAGCACGGCCGCGGCCTCACGGTCTCCGCAGGCGAGGTCGTTCCAGATGATGACCATCGCGATGCATCGAGCGAGGCCGACGATGATCAGGCCGGTCCGGTACTCGGGCAGGTCGGGCAGGAAAAGCCATGCGAGAGCGAACATCAGCGCCGGTCCGAGGACCCAGTTGAGAACGAGCGATCCGATCAGCAGTCGCCTGTCGCCGGTGACGGTGTCGAGGCGGTCGTAGCGGACCTTGGCCAGTACCGGATACATCATGACGAGCAGGCCGACGGCGATCGGCAGCGACACCCCGTCGACGGAGATGGACGACAACGCGTCGTTCAGCCCGGGGACCATGCGCCCCAGGATCAGGCCGACGACCATGGCGACACCGATCCACACCGGGAGGAACCGATCGAGCGTGGAGAGTTTGCCGACGACGGCGGTATCCGTGGTGGTGCTCATACCGTGACCACCGTGGGGTCCGCTGCGGTGAGTACCGACGACAGTTGTTGCAAGGCAGCTGGAACGACCCAGTAGTAGACCCAGGTTCCGCGTCGCTCACAGTCGAGCAGCCCGGCTTCGCGGAGCACCTTGAGGTGGTGGGAGATCGTCGGTTGCGACAGGGCGAAAGCGGGGGAGATGTCACACACGCACGCTTCGCCGCCGGCATGACTGGCGACGAGGCTGAGCAACCGCAGGCGCACAGGATCGCCCAACGCCTTGAACATGCGGGCCAGATCCCCGGCCCAGTCCACGGTCAGCGGTTCGTGGACGAGCGGCGAACAGCATGCGTCGGCCGAGGAGGTCAGGTCTTGATTCGACATTGGTCTATATTGACTCTTGTCGAATCAGCCGTCAAGTGAACAGTCGCTGAACCCGGACCAGACGGTAGAGGACGCCGAGCAGTGTCACAACGGTGCCGATCGCGATCGACGACAAGGGCAGCGTGGCAATGAGAACCAGGCACCCGAGCGCTCCGAGCGCCTGCAGGGGGCGCGGATAGCGTCGGTGTTCGGTGCCCTGGGTGTACGCGCTGACGTTGGCGACGAGGTAGTACAGCAGCACTCCGAAGGATGAGAAGCCGATGGCGTCACGAAGATCCACTAGGAGAATTGCGGCACTGACGATCGCCGCCAGAGTGATCTCGGCCCGGTGCGGCACCGAGTAGCGAGGGTGGACCGCAGTCAGATACGACGGCAGATCATGGTGGCGGGCCATCGCCAACGACGTGCGCCCGATACCGGCGATCAAGGCCAGTAACGCTCCGAGCGCGGCCAGTCCGGCACCGATGCGCATGACGGGTGATGCCCACGAATACCCCGACGTCACAACGAGATCGACCAGCGGAGCCGACGACGAGGCCAGCAGGTCCGGGCCCAATACCGTCAACAATGTCACGGCAACCGCTGCATAGATCAGCAACGCGATGCCGAGTGCAGAGACGATGGCCCGTGGAATGGTGCGCTCGGGCCGCACCACTTCCTCGCCGAGGGTGGCGATGCGCGCGTAGCCGGCGAAGGCGAAGAACAGCAATCCCGCGGACTGCAGAATTCCGTACCAGCCGTCCCCGGTGAGGGATCCCGAAGCGCCGATGCCGTTGCCCGGCGAGCCGGCGAAGCCCAGAACCACCCCGACGACGAGGATGGCGAGCACCGCGGTGACGAGGATCTTCGTCAGGAGCGCCGTGCGAGTGATGCCGAAGTAGTTCACCACCGTCAACGCGACAATGGCAAGAATCGCAACGACTTTCGTATAGCCGGAAGGGGCGACGTAGGCCGCGAACACCATCGCCATGGCCGCCGAGCTTGCGGTCTTGCCGATGACGAAGGTCCAGCCGGCGAGGAAGCCGGGCCACTCACCGAGTTGTTCACGACCGTAGATGTACGTCCCGCCCGACGTCGGATACTGGGCGGCGAGTTGCGCGGACGACGTCGCGTTGCAGAACGCGACGACAGCCGCGATGGCGAGGCCGATCAGCAAGCCGGCACCCGCTGCGGCCGACGCGGGAGCGAACGACGCGAACACCCCCGCCCCGACCATCGAGCCGACACCGATGACGACTGCATCGACAAGGCCCAGTCGACGGGCCAGCGGCTGTGGGTCGGTCATGCCTGGACCCGGATGTCGATCACGGCGACAACTGTAGAGGCCCTACACCAGTGGCAACAGACCAGATGTCGGCCGCGGTCTACTTCTTCTGCTGATACACGTCCGGAATTCCGTCGTGGTCGTCGTCCCGCGTCTCTTCGATGTAGAAGTCGCGGTACGCCTTGTTGCGGGTACGCAGAATGATCGACGCGATGGTTGCGGCAACGATCGAACCGGTCAGCACACCGACCTTCACGTGGTCGTCGCGCTGGGTGCCTTCACCGAATGCCAGATCGCCGATCAGCAGCGACACGGTGAAACCGATACCGGCGAGCATCGCGACGCCGAAGACGTCGAGCCATTTCAAGCCGGCATCGAGGGTGGCCCGGGTGAAGCGCGAGACCAGGTAGGTGGTGCCGAAGATGCCGATGGCCTTGCCGATGACGAGGCCGGCGATGATGCCGATGGCAATCGGGTCGGTCAGGGCGCTGGCCAGGCCGGAGAAGCCGCCGACAGTCACACCGGCTGCGCAGAAGGCGAACAGCGGCACAGCGATACCCGCGGAGATGGGTCGGATCTTGTGCTCGAAATGCTCGGCGAGACCGGGGCCCGCATCGGGGCCGCCGTTCGCCTTGCTCCGGATCACCGGGACGGCGAAGCCGAGCAGAACGCCTGCGACGGTGGCGTGGACACCCGACTCGTGCATGAGCACCCACGTCACCACGGCCAGCGGGATGAGCACCCACCACGAGCGGACGCGCATCTGCACGGCGACGGCGAACAGCGCGAGCGGGATCAGCGTCAGGCCGAGCGCGATGAAGTTGATGTCGTCGGTGTAGAAGATCGCGATGACGCTGACGGCCAGGAGGTCGTCGACCACGGCCAGAGTCAGCAGGAAGGTTCGCAGCGCTGTCGGCAGATGCGTGCTGATCACAGCGAGAACGGCCACGGCGAACGCGATATCGGTCGCGGTGGGAATGGCCCAGCCGAGCAGAGCGCCATCCCCGGTGCCGAGGTTGAACAGCACGAAAATGACTGCGGGAACGACCATTCCGCCGACGGCAGCGGCCACCGGCAATGCGGCGCGTGCCGGATCGCGCAGATCACCGGCAACGAACTCGCGTTTGAGTTCGAGTCCGACGACGAAGAAGAAGATGGCCAACAGCCCGTCGGCGGCCCACGTCGACAGAGTCAGATCGAGATGCAGGGCCGACGGCCCGACGCGGGTGCTCATCAATGTGTCGTAGGCGGCGGACCACGGTGAGTTGGCCCACACGAGCGCGACCACGGTGGCAACGAGAAGCAATGCGCCGCCGACGGTCTCTTTGCGCAAGACCTGTGCGATGCGGTCGGCCTCGGACCAGGAACCGCGAGAGAACAGCGGCAATCTCTCTTTGGGAATCGGTGAATCAGACACGGGAACAACGCCTTTCGGTAGCAACGTCGTGCTGAGCGCGTCCGCCGAGTCGACGGGCATGTGCGCAGCACAGAACTATTGCCGACCAGACTTCCCGGCGCACCGGGGGTAAGCCTACCCGTGCCGGGTCGTTATCGACGAACGCTGGGCACGAAACCGGCGAGCGCTCGCCAGCCGAGCAGCAGAACCGCGGTCGAAATCGTCGCAACGATGATGAACGCGGTAGCGGTTCCCTGACCTGTCGCCGTGCGCAGGATCATGCCTCCGACGACCGTGGTGACCCACACCAGAATGCCCGTCGGAACAACGAGGAACGCGTCGAACTTGTTGCGGTACAGAGCGAACGTAGCGATCCAGCCGACGGCGGCACCGACGACGAACGGCCACGCGGTGTGGAAGAGGCCGGACAGCGCGGTGGCTTCGTCGTGACTGCGACGGCCGATCGCGGCGAACAGCACGATCATGACGAGATCGAGGACGGCAGCGACGGCCGGGGAACGAAACTTCACGGGCCCACTGTAGGACACCGACGCGAACGGCCCGCGCCTACGAGTGCAGGTGTGGGCCGTTCGATGCCACTGGATCCCGGCCCCCCCCAGGTCCGGATCAATGCGGGTTTCAGTCGGTTGGACTGCAACAAAGGCGCATTGATCCGGAAGGGGAGGGGTGAATCCGGAAGGCGAGGGGTCAATCCGGAAGGAGTAGAGGGGGTGAAACTTACGCCTGGAGGCCGGCCTCGATGTCGAGGTTCAGTGCGATCTTGTCGCCGACGACTGCGCCGCCGCCTTCGAGGGGCATGTCGATGCTGATGCCGAAGTCCTTGCGGTTGATGGTGGTGCTGGCTTCGAAGCCTGCGACCGGTCCGTTGCCCATGCCGGCGTTGACGCCGTTGAACTCGAGCTTGAGGTCGATGGACTTGGTGACGCCGTGGAGGGTGAAGTCTCCGGTGACGACGAAGTCTCCGCCGTCGGCCTTGACCGAGGTGGACTTGAACGTCGCGGTCGGGAACTTCTCGACCTCGAAGAAGTCGGCGGTCTTGAGGTGGCCGTCGCGCTGCTCGTTGTCGGTGGTGATCGAGGTGACGTCGATCTCGGCGTCGACGGACGGGGTGCCGTCGGCGGCGACGGTGACGGTGCCGCTGAAGTTCTGGAAACGGCCGCGGACCTTGCTGACCACCAGGTGGCGGACGGTGAATCCGACGGTGGAGTGGGTGGGATCGATGGCCCAGGTGCCTGCGGTGAGCTCGGGAAGCGCGATGGCGGTGGTCATGAGGACTCCTTGTTGGGTTGAAGTTTCAAACTCATAGTACACAAGCGGACCGGGGTCCGTATATATTCCGGGTGAACGGACAGTGACGGATGCCATACCGAACAGCGCGGGGCTACGCGGTCTCCGGATCGCCTTTGGAGTCGCGATCGTGCTCGGCGGCTCGGCCGAGATCGGAGGTCTCCTGCCGCTCGAGGGCGATGTCGAATTCGAGATCGGCGTGCTGGTGCTTACGGAACAGGACGAGGAACACGATCCACCCGACGATGGCGACCAAGATGAAGCTGACCCCGCGATAGACCAGGGCCGACGCCACTGCCTGAGATGCGGTGATGGACGCGGCGCTGGTCAGGAACGCGATGAGGGTGGCGTCGACGACCACGAGGCCACCGGGTGCGAGCGGAACGGATCCGACGGCCTTACCCGCCGCGAATGCGATGAACAGCCCGGACAGTCGTGGATCTGCGCCGACGGCGAAGCACGCGAACGCCAGGCACGCGACGTCCGCGAGCCGGTGCACGGCCGACCAGGACAGTGTGAGCGCGCCGTCCCGCTTGCCGAGCTGTACGGATTGGATCTGGCCGATGACCTTGTCGATGGCCTCGGCTCCGGCGTCGAGATCGTGGTTGCGGAACGCGTTGTACTTGCGCAGACCCCAGCGGGCGAACTGTTTGATGGACTCCGGGTGGTTCGAGATGTATCGGACAGCGGCCACGATCGCGATGACGCCGATGATCGGGAGCACCACGGTGAAGGTGTTGAACGAACTACCGACCACCAGTCCGCCGGCAACGCCGAGCACCGCCAACCCGGCCGCGGCGATGACGCCGGAGATGGCCAGCTGCCAGGAGGCGACAACCGGACTCGCACCCCAGCGTCGGGTCTCGCGGTAGGTGAAGGCCGTCGAGAACACCTGGCCGGCGGGCAGAGTGAGCGACATTGCGGTGCTGCCGTAGATGACGGCCACGGACTTGCGTTGACGCACCTGTACGCCGCCCGCGTCGAGCAGCTGCTTCTGGACTCGGCCGAACGCGCTGAGCGACACGGCTTGGGCAAATACGCACGCAGCCAGCCAGCCCCAATGGATTTCTCGTACTGCTGTCCAGGATTCGTGCAGCCGTGGCCACAGGTAAATTGCCTCGCCCACCAGCAGAGCGACCAGGGCAATTGCGGCGATCCACTTGACCCATCTCAGCCGGTTTCGCGGGCGCCGCGCTGCGGGTCCGCTGGTCGAGCTGGGGTCGGGCATCCTGTCAGACTAACCGTCACTCGAGGAGGAGTCGGGATACTCCACCGGCCAGGCCAGGTGGGTTGCCCGTCGTCGGCCACGCAGTTGCACCTGGTCGCCCAACTCCCACTGTTCCTGCTCCTCGTCGTCGGCGAAGTACAGGGCCGAGGTGGATGCCAGAACGCGTCCGGGCCGCAGTTTCGCCAGTTCGGTGAGCCGCGACGCCTCGTTGACCGGGTCTCCGATGACCGTGTACTCGAAGCGCTCGGACGCGCCGATGTTGCCGGCGACGGCCAGTCCCGCCGACACCCCGATGCCGATGTCGAGTCCGGTGATCTCGTCCAGAGCGAAACGCAGTTCACGCGCCGCGGCCAAGGCCGCGGTGGGAGCGTCGGGACGGTCGAGTGGTGCCCCGAAGATCGCCAGCGCCGCGTCGCCCATGAATTTGTTGACGAAGCCGTGGTGGCGTCCGACGACGTCGACGACCACCCGGAAGAACTCGTTGAGCAACACCACGACCTCACTCGGCGGGCGTTCCGACGCGGTGGCGGTGGATCCGACCATGTCGACGAACAGCACGGCGACGAATCGTGTCTCGCCGCCCAGTTCGGTACCGAACTGCAGTGCTCGACGCGCCACGTCCTCGCCGACGTGCTGGCCGAACAGCTGACGCAGGACGCGTCGCTCGGCGGATTCCTCCATCATGCGGTTGAAGCCGACCTGGAGGCGACCGATCTCGCTGCCGTCGAACACGTCGACCTCGACGTCGGTCTCGCCGCGCTGCACGCGTTCGATGGCGTTGTGCAGTTGGCTGATCGGGTCGGAGATCTGGCTCGCCGTGAGCATCGACAGGACGAAGGCCTGCACGATGGCCAGCACGCTGAGCAGGATGATGGCCACGGCCAGTGCGTTCGGCGAGAACACCAGGTCGGTCGTCAGCTGGGTGGCACACAGCAAGATGATGCCGATGACGGGCATCAACGTGCCCAGTCCCCACGTCATGGCCATGCGGGTACCGACGCCGGGCGTCATCGTGCGGTCGAAACGGCCTTCGCTCAGTGCGAGTGCTGCGACCGGGCGCAGAATGCGTTCGCCGAGCATGTAGGTGAAACCGAAGGTGACGGTGGCGGCCATGCCGACGGTGACGATGACGGCGATGGACAGCGACGGCATCTCCGCGATGGTCAGCAGCACGAAGATGATGCCGCCGATGATCCACAGAATCAGGTGCACGATGGCCTGACGCAGCGGCGCGTGCAGCGTCGTCATCTGTTCCTTGCGGGTGGGCGGGCCGCCGCGGAGCTGCCACCTGATGACCGAGCGCAGCAGTGTGTACGCGTAGATCAGGCTGACCACCAGGGCAACACCCAGATACGCACCGAAGATGTACACGTTGCGGACGCGATCGGCGACGATCGATTGCGACTCCGGAATGGGCAGACCGTAGCGAACGAAGGCGAATACGAGCACTGCACCGAACACATTGGCGATGAGCATCGAGAGCATATAGAGCGGCCAGCGACTCTTCAGGGTGAGCGAGACCGCTCGGAAAGATGCCAGCACAGGTTAAATTTAGCGGGTGAGCACCGACGAGTTGCGGGCGCAAGGTACGGGGGCGTCCCCGCGCCTCACTTCGGCCGCAGATTCGGTACACCCGCTGGTACGGGTTGGGGCGGAATGGACGTGGCGACTGCTTGTCCTGTTTGCCGGATTCATCACTTTTGCCTATGTAATTGCGAAATTGAGCACGGTGGTCATCCCGCTGGGTCTGGCGCTGCTGGCGGCCGCTCTCCTGGTGCCGATCGTCGACTGGATGCAGCGCCGAGGAGTGCCGCGTGTCGCCGCGGTGATCATCGTGATCATCGCCAGCATCGGCGTCGTCGCCGGAATCATGACGTTCATCGTCGAGCAGTTCATCGAGGGGCTGCCGCAGGTGGGCGATCAGTTCACCCAATCGATCAACAGCGTCGAGGAGTGGCTCAGCAACGGGCCGCTGCACATCAGCGAAGACCAGATTCGGCAAGCGACCGACAATCTGGTCAAGGTCATCCAGGACAACCAGGAGGCCGTCACCAGTGGGGCGTTGACCACGGCGACGGTGATCGGCGAAATTCTGACCGGGGCGTTGCTGACGCTGTTCACGCTGATTTTCTTCCTGTACGGCGGTGATCAGATCTGGCAGTTCGTCACCCGGCTCGCACCGACGAAGGCGCGCAAGAAGATTCGCACAGCCGGCATCCAAGGTTTCGGGTCGCTCGTGGGATACGTCCGCGCGACGGTGGCCGTCGCCGCAGCCGACGCCGTGGGCATCGGAGCCGGACTCGCCATTCTCGGTGTACCGCTGGCACTTCCGTTGGCATCACTGGTGTTCATCGGCGCCTTCATTCCGATCATCGGTGCCGTGCTGACCGGATTCGTCGCAGTGTTCATCGCGCTGGTGACGAAGGGGCTCATCACCGCCGTCATCACCCTGGGCATCGTGATAGCGGTCATGCAGCTCGAAGGCCATGTGTTGCAGCCACTTCTGCTCGGCCGCGCCGTTCGGCTGCACCCACTGGCCGTCGTCCTGTCCATCACCGTCGGCATTCTGCTCGCGGGCATCGTCGGCGGCTTGCTGGCGGTCCCGATCGTCGCGGTGCTCAACACCGCCGTCCGGTCGCTGCTCGCCGACGACCCCGACGAGGTGTACGAGGAACTCGATGTCAGCGACACGCTGTACTCCGCCGAACCCAGCGACCCGGACACCCCTCCCGGTTCGTCCGAGCCCGATCGACTTGCCAAGGGGGAGCTGAACACTGCAGACCCGAAGACCGATGCGGACGACTGACCGAGTGCGGCCGACGCTGAACTCGGCCGATCCCGACAGCCCGCTGTGGCGGGCCTCGCAGGCCTTCCGCCTGGTCACTCTCGTGTACGCCGTCAGCTATCAGGCCGCGACCGTCGACAACTACACCAACCCGCGGCTGAGTTGGGCGTTGGTTGCCCTGATGGCCGTATGGTCCGGGGCTTCGGCACTCCTGCTCTCGCGGGCCACCCTGCCGCGCTGGCAGGTGGTGCTCGCAGATCAGATCATCGTGATCGCCCTGATGGCGTCGACGCGGTTGGTGGCCGACTACGACTGGTACAGCACCCGCCAGACCCTGCCCACCACCCTGTGGGCCACCAATGCCGTCATCTCCGCCGCAATTCTGTTGGGGCCCAAGGGCGGTATCGCCTCGGGTGTGGTGATGTCGTTGGTCAGTGCCCTGGTACGAGACCGGTTCGACACCGACCTGTGGTCGGACGCCACCGCCCCGGTGCTGCTGTCGGCCGGGCTCGCGTTGGGATTGGCGTCGAACACAGCCCGGCGCGCCCACGAGGAATTGCGCAGTGCGGCACGGTTGGCCGCGATCACCGAGGAGCGTGAGCGACTGGCTCGACAGGTGCACGACGGAGTGCTGCAGGTACTGGCCCTCGTCCGCCGTCGAGGTCTCGAAATAGGCGGGCCGGCAGCCGAACTCGCCGAGCTCGCCGGTGAGCAGGAAGTCGCTCTGCGCGTGCTGATCTCCGAACAGTCGGCTCCGCGCGACGATCACACCGGATCGATCGTCGACGTGCGCGCCCTGCTGCGTACTCAGGCCGGCACGTCGATCTCGGTGTCGACTCCCGCCGACCCGGTGCTCGTCGAATCCGACGTCGCCGAGGAACTCGCTGCCGTCGTGACCACTGCCCTGTCCAATGTCGAGCTCCACGCAGGTGCCGATGCGAAGGCCTACGTACTGCTCGAAGACGTCGACGGAGAGCTGATCCTGAGCATTCGTGACGACGGCCGCGGAATACCCGCCGGACGGCTCGCCGCCGCCGAGGCCGAGGGCCGGATGGGCGTCTCGAAGTCCATCCTCGGCCGGGTCGAATCTCTCGGCGGTACTGCGATACTCGACACCGGAGAGGGCGAGGGCACCGAATGGGAAATTCGGGTTCCGCGAACGAGAGGAGCGAGATGACCGGCGACGAGAATCCGAACGCCGAGATCGCGGTGATGGTCGTCGACGATCACCCCATGTGGCGAGACGGCGTCGCCCGGGATCTCGAGGCCGCCGGATTTCGGGTGGTCGCCACCGCGGACGGAGTAGCCGCGGCCGGACGCCGCGCCCGAGCGACCACTCCCGACGTCGTCCTCATGGACATGCATCTGCCCGACGGGAACGGTGCCGATGCCACCGTCGCAGTGCTGGACGCGTCCCCGAAATCCACGATTCTGGTGCTCTCGGCATCGGCGGAACGCAGCGACGTGCTCGACGCGATCAAAGCTGGTGCGACGGGTTACCTGGTCAAGAGCGCATCGGCGGAGGAGCTGTTCGACGCCGTCCGCGCCACCGCAGCCGGACAAGCGGTGTTCACCCCGGGTCTGGCTGGTTTGGTTCTCGGCGAATTCCGGCGGATGTCGTCGTCACCGGAGCCGGAGTCCGATACCCGCCCCACGTTGACCGAGCGCGAGACCGAGGTGCTCAGACTGGTAGCAAAAGGGCTCAGCGCCAAGCAGATTGCGACCCGTTTGACGCTCAGCCACCGGACGGTCGAGAACCACGTGCAGGCGACACTGCGAAAACTGCAGCTGGCCAACCGCGTCGAATTGACCCGGTACGCCATCGAAAAGGGTCTGTAGGGGTTTGCGACCCGGCCCGACGGGCACTCTTGACCCCATGACCGACAACGAAGCAGTGGACACGACAGTCGATCCGGCCGAGCACACGAAGGGCGTCGACGCCGACCAGGATCAGACCGGTGACGAGCGCGCCGAGGCCATCGACGAATTCGACGGCCATCTGGACGGGTCGGGCGAGGAGTCCGAGCTGCCGACGCCCGAGCCGACCGAGGTGGCCGACAAGAGCGACGAGAAGACCGTCACCCGGTCCGAGTAGCCCCTACTGGGCACACAGCCTGCCGAGCGCGAACTTGGCGATCGGCAGGTAGGGCAGCACCAGCGGCAGCGGGCCGTCGATGGTGATCCACGCCCGGGTTCCGCTGGGTCGTGAGACGACTCCGTGTGTCAGATCCACGCCGATGGCCCTGTTCTGGAACCATGCCGACCACGCCCACGTCCACGAGTGTTCGTCCACCGAGTGCACCTCGAAGTCGATCGGCACCCCCAACGGCCCCAGCACTCGGCCGGAGGTATCGGAGTCGAGGCGTTCACCGCGGTATTCGACGCCCATGATCTGCGGAGCCCAGGTCTTCCAGACCGTCGGGTCCATGTAACGCTCCCAGACCTCGGGTGCCGGGGCGTCTCCGGTGGATTGCAGTGTCACTCGCATAGCCCTCACCTACCCGCTGGTAGCCGTCTCCACACGGATATTCGCCGAACGTTCGGTCACCATCCACCGCCGGGGCATCGGGTGGACGTCCGGCTGGAGAGACTGAGCAGGTGCGCATCGTTCAACTGGCGAACTTCTACGGGCCGCGGTCTGGCGGTCTGCGGACGGCCGTCGATCAGCTGGGATCGGGCTACGTGGCCGCTGGTCACGACGTCACGCTGATCGTGCCGGGTGCCCGGTGGAGTGAGACGACGCTGCAGTCGGGAGTGACGCGCGTCGAGGTGCCGGCTCCGAAAGTTCCGTTCACCGGCGGCTACCGTGTGGCCGACCCGCGGCGAGTGGCCTCGATCGCGTCGGGTCTACGTCCGGACGTGATCGAAGTGTCGGACCGGCTGACCCTGCGCGGAATGGGCAGGTGGGCGTCGCGTCGCGACATCCGCAGCGTGATGATCTCTCACGAGCGCCTCGACCGTCTGTTGGCTCAGACGATGCCGATGCGATACGCCCGGCCCCTCGCCGACGCGGCCAACCGACGCAGTGCCGAGTCGTACGACGCCGTCGTCTGCACCACCGAGTTCGCGCAGCAGGAATTCGATCGAATCGGAACACCCAACGTCCATCGGGTACCGCTCGGCGTCGATCTCGAGCTGTTCCATCCCCGACGACGTCGAGCCGGGGCGCGCTCGGCATGGTTGGGTAGCGCCGACCGGCTCCTGGTCCATTGCGGCCGGCTGTCGGTGGAAAAGCATGTCGAGACCAGTATCGATTCACTTGCCGCGCTTTGCGATTCGGGTATGCGGGCTCGGTTGGTCATCGCCGGCGACGGCCCCCGACGAGCGGGCCTCGAACGACGCGCCCGAGGGCTGCCCGTCGACTTCCTCGGCTTCGTCGACGGCAGGTCGGCCGTCGCCGAGCTGCTCGCCTCGGCAGACATCGCCCTCGCGCCGGGACCGCACGAGACATTCGGCCTCGCGGCATTGGAATCGCTCGCCGCGGGCACACCCGTCGTCGTCTCCGAAACCTCGGCACTGGCCCAGATCGTCACCCCGCAATGCGGTGGATCCTCGATCAACACCGCCGACGGCTTCGCAGCGGAAATCCAACGGCTGCTTCGACTTCCGGCCGACGGACGCCGGATCGCGGCGAGGGTACGCGCCGAAGAGTTCGGCTGGCCCGCATCGGTACACGGAATGTTGTCGGTTCTCCGCGGGCACGCCGCCTGAGAACTTCGCTACCCTGGGCCCATGGAGGCAAGGGATCTGCGAGTGTCCGATGCCGAACGCGAGCACGTCGGGCAGCTGCTGCAACGAGCAGTCGGCCAAGGCATGTTGTCGCTCGGTGAGTTCACCGAAAGAATGGACACCGCTCTGGCGTCGAAGACCCGGGGCGAGCTGAACTCGGTACTCGCCGATCTACCGGGCATGCAGATCGCCGGCGAGCACCTCCCGTCGCCGAAACCCTTCGCCGATCCCACCCCACAACCGACGCCGCGCCGCGTGGTGCAGGAGCACTGGGGACACGGCGGCGGTACCCCGGACACGGTACGCGGCAGCATGTCCACCATCACCCGCAAAGGCCCGTGGAACGTACCGCGCCGGTTGAACGTGGTGACGCGGCTGTCGTCGGTGACACTCGACTTCACGCAGGCCGTCATGGTCAGCCAGGTCGTCGACATCCACGTCGACGACTACTGCAGCTCGGTCACGTTGATCCTCCCGACCGAAGCCACCGCCGACGTCAACGGTGCCGAGGCCGTTGCAGGTACCGTCACCAACAAGGTGCGCACCGGCCCGCCGTACGGACCGCTGCACGTGGTGCTCACCGGGAAGGTCCGCTTCGGTTCCCTCACCGTCAAGCACCCCTTCGGCAGCTCGTTCCGTAAAATTTTCGGATAGTCGGGCTGGACTACTCGAGGGATCCGAGTAGCACTACTCAGGCTATCGAGCCGCGCGGCCCGCAGGATCTATCCCATGACTTCTTCCCAGAACTCCGGGCTGGACCCGCAACTCGTCGCGCGCCTGTCCAGCCGCTTCGATTCCCTGGGCGACCACATGCGTCAGGTGGCCGTCGACCTGCAAACATTGCAGTCGCAGCTCGGTACCGCACCCACTTCCGTGCCCATTTCGGCTCCCGCCAGGCCACAGCCGGTGCCGCGGTCGTCTGCGCCGACCGTCCCTCCGCAGACGTTCTCGGCGCCCCAGATGCCTGCACCGCAGCAGCCCTATGCCGCGCACGGCCCGGTGTCGGCACCTCCGGTCACGCGGCCTCCTGCGGTCGGCCAGTCCATGGCAGCCCCGCCGTTGCGAGGGCCGGTGGTCGCGCCGCGGCCACCCGCTCCGCCCCGTGAGCCGTGGTGGCAACGAGACGGCGTCATCAGTCGCCTGCTCGCCGTCGCGGGCGCAGGTGTCACGCTCGTCGGCGTCGTGATGCTGCTGGTTCTGGCCGCACAGGCCGGGTGGTTCGGGCCGCCTCTGCGCGTCGCCGCAGGCGGGGTGTTCTCCCTCGCACTGATCGGTGCCGGTGTACGAGTGTTCGGTCGCTCCGGAGGACGCGTCGGCGGAATTGCTCTGGCCGCTACGGGTATTGCGGGTCTGTACCTCGACGTTCTGGCGACGTCCGTCCTGTACTGCTGGCTCGATCCGGTGATCGGGTTGATTGCTGCATTCGGAATTGCCGCTGCGGGAACAGCTCTCGCAGTGCAGTGGAAGTCGCAGCCGATGGCGGTGTTGATCCTCGCCGGAGTCGCGGCGTGTGGTCCCATCCTGACCGACGGTCCGACCCTGGCCCTGATCGCGTTCTTCATCGCCACCTATATTGCGAGCTTCCCGGCTCAGATCGGCCGTGATTGGCCGCTGCTGCAGATCGTCCGAACCCTTCCCCTCGTCGGCACGGTCCTGATAGCGCTGGTCGGCACCGACCCGTCCGAACCGACCGACTGTCGACTGCTTCTCGTCGTCGTCCTGGTGGCCGCGTCCGGAATGGGTATGTCTCTGGAACTGCTGCGCCGCAACGTCTCCGACGTGGTGGCCACCGTCATGACCGCTCTGGCTGCGCTACCAGTTCTGATCTCGGCGAGCGTGTTCGATCGGTGGACCACCGTGACCGTGCAATTGGTTCTGGTAGCCGCGGCACTGGCGATCGTGCTGCTGGTGCACTGGCTGCCGGCGCATGCCCGCATCACCGTCTCGATCATCGGTGCCGTGGCAATGCTGCAGGCCGCAGTCGGATCGACGATGGTCGACGTGCGTCCGGTCGTGCTGTTCGCGGTTGCCCTGGCGCTGTTCGCCGCGGCCCACCGCACTCGCTCGTCGTTGGCGTACCTGATCGGAAGCGCGTTCGGTGTGATCGGCGCGTTGACCTTCGTCTCGATCTCCCCGCCGGAGGCTCTCCTGGACTCCGATCACGCTGCCGGGAACGCGGGCATCATCATCGGCGGAATACTGCTCGCTGCAACAGCATTCGCGTTCGCCTATGTCCTGACCGAACTGAAACTCATCGACGACGGAATGCAGACCCTCGCCATCGTCTCCGGTGTGCTCGCCCTGTACGGCCTCACCTCGGCCACAGTGAGCCTGGGAACCTCGATCGGCGGCAACACCACCGGATTCACCGCCGGGCACACCGCCGCCACGATCGAGTGGATGATCGCAGCATTCGCCCTGCTGGCCTTCGGCTTACGGAGTATTGCCCACGCTCACCTGGCACTGCTGGCCGGACTTTCGCTGACCGCCGCCTCCATCGCCAAACTGTTCCTGTTCGACCTCGTCGCCCTGGACGGCCTGTTCCGCGTCATCGCCTTCATTGCAGTCGGCTTGTTGCTGCTGATCGCGGGGACCCGATACGCCAAGGTATTCGCGGACCGAGAGGGCGCGGTCACCTCCTGACCCCCCGCTGCCTCCTGACCCCCGCTGCCCCCTAACCCTTTAGCGTGAATGGACCACTGCACACATCTCGACGGTGTGCAGTGGTCCATTCACGCGTTGCGGGGGAGGGGTGCCTCCCGGCTGTGACGACTTGCGTCAGCGGGAGCGGTTGCGCTCCCGAGCCAACAGTTCGCTGACACTGAGCACCTGGCCGTTGTCGCCGCCGCGATGGCGGCCACTGTCCCCGCCTTCGGTGGACGGAGCGGCACGACGACCGGACGGCTTCTCCTCGCGATCCGATTCCGAACTGGCCCCGACACCGTTGCCGTTGCTTTCGGTGTCATGTCGTTCCGAGGTGCGGTGGTCGGAACCACTGCTGTTGGAACCACTGCTGTCCGTACCGTTGCGGTCGATGCCGTTTCCGTTCGAGCCACGGCGTTCGGACCCGTTGTCGGCGTTGCCGTTTCGCCCGAAACCGTTGCTTCCGGCAGCAGTGCCGCCGTGGGTGCCGGTGCCCGAGCCGTTGGTGCCGTGCTTGTCGACCCCGTTCGTAGCAGCGCCGTTGGTAGCGGCTCCGTTGGTAGTAGCCCCGTTGGTGGTCGAGCCGTTGGACGACGACCCGTTGGCACCGGTGCTGTGACCGTTCGAGCTGAGACCATTCGAGGTGTGGCTGTCAGAACCGCGGGAGCCGTTGGTGAGCGACTCGCTTCGCGGAGTGCTCGGCCGTGGTGCCTGCGATGCGCTCGGGGCTCGCAGATCGGCCAGCCAACTTTCGATGGATCGCGAATCCGGTTCCTCGGCCCGTCCCGCTCGCGTGCTGCGGGTACGGCTCGGGGGTGCACTCGGCGGTTGAGGCGACTGTTCGGGTACGGGTGCGGCACTCGGGGGAGCGGGTCGAACGACGTCCGCTGCCTGAGTCGGTTCGGGTTCGACGTGCGGACGCGGCGGAACCTGCTGAGCCCGAGTCGGCCCGGATACGGGTGGGCGCGGTTCGGCAGGACGCGGCGGAGTGGGACGCGCCGCGGGTGCCTGCGGCGAGTAAGCCTGCGACGAGCGAGCCTGGGGCGAGTAGGCCTGCGACGAGTACGGCTGCTCCGAATCGGGCTGGGGCTCGGCCTGCTTCGGGGGAGTGGTCGGTGCCGCGCGGGTCGGCTCGGGTGGCGTCGCCGGCCGGCCGGTCACGCTTCGACGCGACTCCTCCTTCGCGGCGTGCGTGGCACGGATCGGTCCGCCTCCGTGCGGTGCCACCACCGGGATGGGTTCGGTGAGGGGCTCACCGCGGCGCGGTGTCGGACGCATCGGGGGTGCCACGGTCGAGGAGGGCGCGCCGCCCGCGAGGGCGAGTTCGGGCACGTCTCCGGTGGGCAGCAGCTCGTCTTCGAGGATGGTCTCGCCGAGGCCGAGCTTGCGCTGAATGCGCTTCATCCACTGCGGAGCCCACCAGCAGTCGTCGCCGAGCAGCTTCATCGTGGCGGGCACGAGGAACATGCGAATCAGCGTCGCGTCGATGATGAGAGCGGCGATCATGCCGTAGGCGATGTACTTCATCATCACCAGATCGGAGAACGCGAACGCGCCGGTGACGACGATGAGGATCAGCGCCGCCGCGGTGATGATGCGTCCGGTATGCGAGGTTCCGATGCGGATGGCTTCGCTTGTGCTGGCACCCTTTTCGCGTGCCTCGACCATTCTGGAGAGTAGGAACACCTCGTAGTCCGTGGACAGGCCGAACACAATCGAGATGATCAGCACCAGCACCGGAGCCATGATCGGCCCCGGGGTGAAGTTCATCAGCCCCGCCCCGTGACCCTCGATGAAGATCCACGTCAGGATGCCCATGGTGGCACCGAGGCCGAGAACGGTCATGAGCACTGCCTTGATCGGCAGCACCAGCGATCCGAACGTCAGGAACATCAGCATCGTCACGATGAACACCACCAGCACGGCCATCAGTGGCAGCTTGTCGATGAGTGCGCTGATCGAGTCCTGCTCGATTGCCGGGGTACCTCCGATCATGACCGTCGCGCCGTCCGGCACGTCGATGCTGCGGAGGAAGTCGATGGCCGGTTTCGAGTCGTTGCGATCGGTCAACCCGGCCTTGAAGACGATGACGCCGTCCTTGCTGGCACCGACGGGGGTGAACTTCTCGATCAATCCGGGAGCGTTGTTCGCCTGCGTGGTGATCGCGCCGAGCGTCGGGCCCTGCGCGCCCTCGATGACCATCTTGATGGGTTCGGTGCGCTGGCCGGGGAACAGGCTGTCGAACTCTCCCTGCGCGACGCGGGTGACGTTGTCCGGCGGTAGGTAGGTCTCGTTGATGCCACCGAATTTGATGTTGCCGACGGGCAGCGTCAGAAGGACCAATCCGAGCACGATGGGCACGGTGACCTTGACGGGGTTGCGCATCACCCAGCGGGTGAGCTTGCCCCACATGCCGTTCTCGATCTCTTCGCTCGACTTGGTCTTGCGCATGAACTTCAGACCGAGGGCGTCGACGCGTGGGCCGAGGATGGCGAGCATCGCGGGCAGGATCGTGATGGCCGTCAGCGCTGCGAGCGCGACGGTGGCGATGGATCCGTATGCGACCGATTTCAGGAAGCCCTGCGGAAACAGCAGTAGGCCACCGAGAGAAGCGACGATCATCGTCGCGGAGAACACCACGGTGCGACCCGCCGTCATGACGGTACGGCGCACGGCCTGTGGCGTCGTATGTCCGTCACCGAGTTCCTCGCGGAATCTCGAGACGATGAACAGTCCGTAGTCGATGGCCAACCCGAGTCCGACGAGCGAGACCACGGGCGCGACGAACGAGTTGACCTCGGTGAAGTTGGTGAACACCTTGACGATGCCGTTGGCTCCGACGACCGTCAGACCGCCGATGATCAGCGGGAGTGCCGCGGCGACGACGCCGCCGAAGATGAAGAACAGCAGGACCGCGACGGCGGGAATCGCCAGCAGTTCCATGCGGTGAATGTCGCCGGCCATCGTCGACTGCAGTGCGCCGGCCACGGCCTGAAGACCGGTCACCTGCACGTCGACGCCGTCGATGTAGAAGGCGTCCTTGACGGCCTGGAAGTTGTTGGTCAGTTCGGTGTCGTCGGCACCCTTCATCGCGATGCTGGCGATGGCATGTTGCTTGTCGTTGGTACCGAGAGCCGCGAGGTTGGGTGCGCCGGGCACCTTGAAGTAGGTGCCGTTGACCTTCTCGATCTGGTCGGGATGGTCGACGGGGAGCGATTCGAGGCTCGAGACGACCTTCGACTGGAATTCCGGATCGTCGATCGACGACCCTTCGGGCGCGGTGTAGAGGACGATGACGTCACCCTGCTTGTCGCGTCCGAACGTCGTGTCCGCCAGACGGGCAGCCTGGGCCGATTCCGAGGTCGGATCGTCCCAACCGCTCTGACTGAGATGGCTGTTGAGATCGAGACCGTAGGCAGCGAAGCCCAACAGCCCGGCCACCATGACACCGATAACGGTGTACCGCAGGCGGTAGACGATGTCTCCCCATCTGGCGAACACTTAAGAAACTCCTTGGCGCCCGACGAGCAGGGCGGACAGCGGTCGGAAGGGCTGCAGCCACGCGCCCTCGTCGGGGAGCGAATCGAGACTCACCCGAGGCAGTGGCTCACGGAAGACGCCGGGAATGTCCTCGAGGTCGAGGAATTCCAGGATGTCCGACGTGACAGCCCAGCTTGCGTGCTCCCGGAATCCCAGTACCTGAACGGGTACTCCGGTTGCTGCGATGGCCTCCAACGGCCCCTTGAACGCCTGACCGTCGGCGGACGCCACCATGACACCGGCGAGGCCGCCGTCACGGTTGCGGAAGTCGATGTGGTCGAGCATGTCGGCGTCGACATCACTGTCTTCGTCGACCTTGGGCTTGGCGAACACCGCGAAGCCCACGTTACGCAATGCTTCGACCCAGGGGCGGACGACGTCGGCGCTGCCGGGTGCAATGTTGGTGAACACCGTTGCCTCGGGCTCGAGCGTCGCGGTGCCCGAGGTGGACAGTTCGGCGGTGCGGCTGAGCAGCCATCGGCCCAGCGCATCGAATCGTGGGCGGTAGGCAGCGGTGGGCCGGCCACCCAGGATCGCGCCGAGACCCATGTCCAGGTTGGGTGCATCCCACACGAGCAGGACTCGCTTGCTGTGGCGGGACTCACCGATCGCCCCGAGCTCGGCGGGATCGATCACGGTGTCGGGCATGTCCGTACTGACGCTCATGCTGTCTTCTTTCCCCAGATCAATTCCGTCACCGAGCTGCCCACCTGCTGGGCCTTGCCCTCGAACTTGGTCACCGGCCGCTCGTGCGTCATGGGCGACTCCCAATCGAGAACGGTCAGGCCGGGCTCGGCGTTCCCGGCCTCGGCAATCCACTCAGCGTATTCGGCGTGATCGGTGGCCACGTGCAGAACGCCGCCCGGCTTCAGGCGATCCGCGATCATCGCGAACGTGGGGCCCTGCAGGAGACGACGCTTGTGGTGGCGCACCTTGGGCCACGGGTCGGGGAAGAAGACGCGAACGCCGGTCAAGGACTCCGAGGTCAGCATGTTCTCGAGGACGTCCATCGCGTCGCCGCGGAACAACCTGACGTTCTCGATGTTCTCGCGCTCGATCTGCTGCAGAGTCTGCGCGAGCCCGGGTCGGTAGACCTCGACGGCCATGAGGTTGACGTGCGGCTCGGCCATCGCCATCGCCGTGGTGGCCGTGCCCGTGCCCGACCCGATCTCGAGAATCGCCGGACCGCTGCGCCCGAACCAGGCGTCGATGTCGATCTGCTCGTCGGCGACATCGCGGCCGATGCGTGGCCACAGGTTGTCCCAGGTGCTCTGCTGAGCGTCGGTCAGCGCTCCGCGGCGGGAGCGGAAACTGGTCACTCTGGGGTACAGCCGCGAGCCCCGTTCCTGGGTCTGCACCGAGTTGTCTCCGGTGTCGGCAGAGGTGTCCTGTGGCTCGTTCACCGGTCCATTGTCGCGCATCGGCGGAGTGTGTGACAGGTGGGTCTCGAGTTGAAGTTGAGACTTGCTGTTCCATCGCTGATCAGCGCTAGGGCCGCGTCCTATAAATACAACGGTGTAATTCTCGACGGCCCGTCCGGAACGGCCGTCGTGTGCCAGAATCGGTGCCGCAGCAGGGGGCTGCGGGCCACGTGGCCGATCGTGCTCGACGAGCCGATCGCACATCTCGATGTGGCCGTTCGGTGGGTCGTTTCCGGGGGGATCGATGATGGACGGTGCCGAGGCAGGTCTGGGTCGATTGCGTGTGCGCTCGGAAGAGGTGGACGCGGCCGGGGCCGGCACAGGCCGGAAGGCTGTCGAGAATGCTGTCGAGCGGCGTCTGCGGCCGCTGGAGGTGCACGTCTCCGGCCGCGTCGGAGTCGGGAAGTCGGTGATTCTCTCGGTGCTCGATGCCGCGCGACTGCATACCGACGGGTTCGAGGTCCGGTTGCACGAGAGCGGATGGGCCGATATCCCGCGTGCAGCGGAGGTGCAGCAGAGCCGCACCGCATCCGATATCGACGTTCTCGTCCACGTCCTGGCCGGTGCCGTGTCCCCGGACGACATCACCTTCCTCTCCGCTCGACCCGGCGGACCGCCGGAACACACCGTGATCCTGCTGAACAAGGCCGACACTCTCGACGAACCTGCGGCGACGGCCGCAGCGGCATCCGAGCAACTGGGGCGAAAAGTGCTGCCGGTGATGGGATCTGTTGCAGCGGGCCTGGGTGGCGCGGCCCGAGGCTCCGCTGTGGACATGGCCGATGTGCGGGCCGTGGCGGCCGGTGCGCTGCGTACTGGGGATCTGATGACGGTCGATCGGTTTCGGAGTGCTGATATTCCGCTCTCGACGCCGCGCCGAGAGGCACTGCTGGACCGGGTGGAATTACGCGGTCTCGCCCTACTCGTCGATGCGCTCCGGCGGCGTAGCGAAGTGTCCGACGCGGATGTACTGCGTGAGCTGTGGGAGGCCACCGGCGTCGACGCCGTGACGACGGTGGTGTCCGACACTGTCTCGGCTGCTGCGACGGCCCGCGACGACGACCTGCACGAACAACTGCTGCAGATATCCGCCCGTCACCGTGACGTTCGAGGGGCCGTCGAATCCTATCTGGCTTCGGACGAGGCGGTGGCTGCCGATATGCGCTGTGCTGCAGCGCGATTGGCGGTGCCGATCGAGACGGGCTCGGAGCAGGCCCTGCTGGAGCAGGCATTGGTGTGGAAGCGGTGTGCCGCCACCTCGGAGGACGACGACGTCCGGCGCTCCGCCCTGGCCCTGTGCCGCGGCTATGTGCGGATGCTCCGACCGTGACCGATCCGAACCGGTTCCCGCTGCCGGACGATCTGAAAGGTGTTCTGCGTCGACGGAACTCGGAATCCCTCGTACGCATCGACCGTGCACGCAGCAGCCGACCTGCAGGCATTCACGTCACCGGCACCGCAGCATCCGGCAAGACCGAGATATGCCATCTGCTCACCCGGCGCGACGGCGCGGAGATCGGGTTCGCCGACTCGGTCGAGGAGGCCGCGGTGGTCGTGATCGTCGTCGACGCGTCGGCTCCGGTCGGCCGTGCCGACGTCGAGCGCTGGCGTCCTGCCTTCGAGTCGACACCGGTTGTATTGGTGGTCAACAAGATCGATGTGCATCGCCGGTGGCGCGAGGTGGTCGACGCCGATATCGAGATCGTCGCCGAGCGTGTTCCGCGTGCGGTGGAACACTCCGTTCATCCGGTCTCGGCACGGTTGGCACGAGCCGGTAGGGAGAGCGGCGATGCTGCCGTGTTCGCGGAGTCGGGTTTCGGGGCGGTCGCCGACAGAATCGACGCGTTGCTGATGCAGGCCGCGGCGGTAGGGGCCCAGCGTAAATACGTTGCTGTAGTGCAGGAATCTGCCGCAGAGGCGAAGGCCGCCATCGTGGCCGAAGCTCGCGCAGTGACCGGAGGTGGTGACACCGCCCCTCTGCGTGCCCGGCGGGCGCGGCTGCTCGATGAACGAGAACATCTCGGTGGTGACCGACGAGCATTGCTGCACAACCGTATTCAACGGCTTAGGGTCGACTGTGTTCACGCTGCGGCCGAGGACGTTCGGATGCTCGGTGCTCGGGTACGGCAGACGATAGAGGGATCGCGGCGGGCCGAACTCGGCCATCTGCCCGGGCACCTCGCCGAGTCCGTACAGGCAGTTCGATCTCGCGCCGACGCTGCATTGTCCACCGGTCTCCGCGCCGTGGAAGTCGAACTCGGGCTCGCCGACACGGTGCCCGAATCCGGTACTGCAGGCGGTGAGATCGACATCGGCGAACCGACCAGGCGACGCGGGATCGAGGACGTCCTGATGGTCGCACTGGGGGCCTCGGCAGGGGTGGGACTGGGTCGGCTCGTCGTTTCGCCCCTGGCTCTGATTCCTACCTTGGCCGTCGCCAACACGATCGTCTCACTGGCCATCGGTGCCGCGATCGCGTGGTGGTTGACCCGCTCACGCGCACTCGTCGCCGACCGTGCGCACCTTCGCGGCTGGACCCAGGAAAGTCTGGCTCGCGTGAAATCGGAAGTGGACCAGCGGCTGCTCTCTCGCATTCTCGACGCCGAGTCCGCACTCGCGTCGGCATTGACCTCGGCGGACCGGGAGGCGGCGGCACGTATCGATCTGTCGCTGGCCGAGATCGACGCCGAACTTCGCACGCTCGCCGATCACAGATCGGCGCTGCTCTCGGCCTGCGATCGGGATCTGGCTGCACTCGAGCGCGGGCTGGAGCGATTTCGCGGGTCCGGGCGCGGCTCGGTCGTGCCGTCGAAGCCCGTCGAATTCTCTCCCGGCGATCCGGAACCGATCGGCGCGTCGATGCGTCGAAGCGGGTAGGTGCACGTCCGAACAGGTTCGCAGGCGGCGAACAGGGACCCGACAGTGAGGAGCGTCGATGATCGCGGTGGATGGCTTCGCAGTGGGCGGTTTCGAGACGAACGAGCCGGCCGAGGACGCGTCGGACGACGGTGGCGGATACGTCTCGACGGACTGGTTCGATCTCGACGGCGACGGTCGTCACGAGACTTCCGTTCGGACGACGGAGGCCGGAACGACGGTGGGAACGGATGTCGATGGAGACGGTGTGACAGACAAGTTCACCGCCTTCGACCGTGACGGGCACTACGAATCCTGGGAGATTTTTCGGGAAGCGAACGGTTTCGGGCAGGGCAGATCGTCCGAATCCGGCCGACTGTAGGCCATTCGGTCTGATTTGCATCGGCGCTGGTGGATGGCTTCTTGCGTCGGTCTTTCCCTATCTGAATCGGTCTTGTGACCAATCGGACAACACCCTGTTTCTGGAATCACGTCGCTCGGCGTTAACCTGATGAACAGGACATCCGGCGCTCGGTCCTCGGCTTGCTGTATCCAGTAACATGGTGTACTGCAGCTCGAACGGCCGAGCAGCGCCCCGCCGAGAGGGGAAAACCGAGATCTACTCGTGCGTGCTTGCCCACAGCGATCGTGCGAATTCTTCCCGGTTCCGGCTAACCCCAGGAGAGTTAGATGACCTCAGCGACCATTCCCGGTTTGAGCGGCACCGACAGCGTGCCGACTCGACACAAAGAACTGCTTGCCTGGGTTGCTCAGGTAGCCGAACTGACCGAACCGGACTCCGTGGTGTTCGCTGACGGATCCGACGCCGAATGGGAGCGCCTGACCGACAAGCTGGTCGAGGCAGGAACCTTCACCCGTCTCAACGACGAGAAGAAGCCCAACTCGTTCCTCGGCAACTCCGATCCGTCGGACGTGGCCCGCGTCGAGTCGCGCACGTACATCTGTTCCAAGGACGAGATCGACGCCGGACCCACCAACAACTGGATGGACCCGTCGGAGATGCGGTCGCTGATGACCGAGCTCTACCGCGGTTGCATGCGCGGCCGGACCATGTACGTCGTTCCGTTCTGCATGGGACCGTTGGACGCTGCCGATCCCAAGTTGGGCGTCGAGCTCACCGATTCGGAGTACGTCGTCATCTCCATGCGTGTGATGACCCGCATGGGTCAGGCCGCTCTGGACAAGATCGGCGACGACGGGTTCTACGTGAAGGCGCTGCACTCGCTCGGTGCTCCGCTGGCCGAGGGCCAGGCCGACGTGCCGTGGCCGTGCAACGACACCAAATACATCACGCACTTCCCCGAGGACCGCGAGATCTGGAGCTACGGATCCGGTTACGGCGGCAACGCGCTGCTGGGCAAGAAGTGCTACTCGCTGCGTATCGCGTCGGCCATGGCCCACGACGAGGGCTGGCTCGCCGAGCACATGCTGATCCTCAAGTTGATCTCCCCCGAGGACAAGGCGTACTACATCGCCGCGGCGTTCCCGTCCGCGTGCGGTAAGACCAACCTCGCGATGATTCAGCCGACCATTCCGGGCTGGCGTGCCGAGACCATCGGTGACGACATCGCGTGGATGCGCTTCGGTGAGGACGGTCGTCTCTACGCCGTCAACCCGGAGTTCGGTTTCTTCGGTGTCGCTCCGGGCACCAACTGGGACTCGAACCCGAACGCGATGAAGACCATCGATCAGGGCAACTCGGTGTTCACCAACGTCGGCCTGACCGACGACGGCGACGTGTGGTGGGAAGGCCTCGAAGGTAAGCCCGATCATCTGATCGACTGGAAGGGCAACGACTGGACGCCCGAGTCCGGAACCGATGCCGCACATCCGAACTCGCGGTACTGCGTGCCGATGGCTCAGTGCCCGTCGATGGCTCCCGAGTGGGACGACCCGCAGGGCGTGCCGATCTCGGCGATCCTGTTCGGCGGACGACGCAAGACCACCGTTCCGTTGGTGACCGAGGCTCGCGACTGGCAGCACGGAGTGTTCATGGGAGCCACCGTCGGCTCCGAGCAGACCGCTGCCGCCGAGGGCACCGTCGGTACCGTCCGACGCGACCCGATGGCCATGCTGCCGTTCCTCGGTTACAACGTGGGCGATTACTTCCAGCACTGGATCGACCTCGGCAAGAACGCCGACGAGTCCAAGCTGCCGAAGGTGTTCTACGTCAACTGGTTCCGTCGCGGCGACGACAAGCGCTTCCTGTGGCCCGGATTCGGTGAGAACTCGCGCGTGCTCAAGTGGATCGTCGAGCGCATCGAGCACAAGGCAGCGGGCGTCGAGACCCCGATCGGTGTCGTCCCCACGGCCGAGGCACTCGATATCGACGGCCTCGACACGACCGTCGACGACGTCGCCGAGGCACTCGCGGTGAACACCGACGAGTGGAAGGCCGAGATCCCGCTGATCCAGGAGTGGTTCGACTTCGTCGGCGAGAAACTGCCCACCGGAATTCAGGACGAATTCGACGCCCTCAAGCAGCGCCTGGGCGCGTAGTATTCACGAGACAGAACGGGGCTCACCGAGGGGTGGGCCCCGTTCTGGCTTTCGAAGTATGCGAGATCAGGCGGTGAGAGCGGCCGCGCCGTGCAGGGTGCCGAGTCCGCCCAACGCAGCCGGCACCACCTGCAGGCCGTCGAGGAACTTCAGGCGCGCGTGCAAGGCGATCGACTCCCGGATCGGATCCCACAGTGGCGGGCCGGCCTGAGCGAAGCCGCCGCCGATCACCACCATCCGGACGTCCACCAGTGCGACCGCCGATGCGATGGCCTGACCGAGAGCCACTCCGGCGCGTTGCAATGCGGTGACGGCGAGCGGTTCGCCCGCGGCGGCATCCGTAGCCAGTTCGACACCGGTGTTCCCCGGCCAGCCCTGCTCCCGAGCCCACCGCACCGCCGAGGGGCCGCTGGAGACGGTCTCGACGCACCCGATTCCGCCGCACGCGCAGGGCGTCGTCGAACCGGGGACGACGATGTGGCCGATGTGCCCGGCATTGCCACTGGCTCCGGCGACGATCTTCCCGCCCAGCACCAGGCCTCCGCCGATGCCGGTGGACACCACGAGGCTCAGCACGTCCGGTATCCCGACAGCGGCACCGAATCGATGCTCACCCAACGCCGCCGCGCTGCCGTCCATCGCCAGAAGTACCTCGGCGTCGGGCAGTGCGGCGGAGATGTGCTCGCGCAGGCCGAATCCGTTCTTCCACTCGTCGACATTGATCGGCGCGACCGACCCGGTGACGAGGTCGACCGGACCGGAACACGCGACCCCGACCCGCGTCACGTCGACGCTTCCGACAACCCCGTGCAGCAGTTCGGCACAGGCCTCCCACACGCCGGTGGCCGGTGTCGGAACTGTCTCCGGGTGCTGCGGACGTCCGTCGTCGCCGACGAGTGCCGCTGTCATCTTGGTGCCGCCGATGTCGAGCGCGAGTGCCGTCATCGATCCAGGTTATGCGGGAGTGGAGCCTGCGGAATGACCCATTGGGTATGCGTTCGGTTTCAGGACCAGGACGAGGTTGCTGCCGAGGAACTCGCGGAGTATCGGAACGCGCATCATCCACCATGCCCAGCGCGGGTGATAGCGCGGAAACGCGGCCAGTAGCGTTGCGTTGGGAGTGCTTCGCGCCCAACGTAATCCGTCTGCCGCGCTGATGTCGAACAGGGATTCGCCGAATCGGTTCTTGGGTTCGTGTCCGGTGGTGCGGGCGTAGCGTCGGGCCGCGTATTCGCCGCCGAGATAGTGCCACGGCCGGGTCTCGTGGCCGCCGAACGGGCCGAACCAGATGGTGTACGAGAGCACCGTGAGGCCGCCGGGTTTGGTGACGCGCAACATCTCCTCGGCCATGGTCCACGGCTCGCGGACGTGCTCGGCGACGTTCGACGAGAAGCAGATGTCGACGCTGTCGTCGCGGAAGGGCAACGCCATGCCGGAGCCGCGCACCGAACCGGGGATCTGCAGCCCGGCGGCGTGCATTTCCGAGGCGTCGGGTTCGACGGGCAGATAGCGCGCGCAACTCGCGCCGAAGACCTCGGCGAAGTATCCGGGTCCGCCGCCGACGTCGAGCACCGTCGCCGCGGACATGTCGGTGCCGGTCAGGCCGCGGTACAGGTCTCCGATCAGTTCGACGGAATCACGGGCCAGGGCACCGTAGAAGATGTCCGGAGAACTCTGCTCGTGCCCGAAGTCCTTCAGGAGCTTCACCGAGCGACGCAGTGTCGCGCGAGAGGCGAACAGTCGTGTCACGGCGGAAGTCACGAAAACGAACCCTAGCGGTTAGTGTGGCAGCGGTATTCGACGACGGTCGAGAAGCGAGCACGGTGGATGGGGTGAAGCGAGCGGTGCGCGAGGTTCTGTTGCTGTGCTGGCGCGATACCGGGCATCCGCAGGGCGGCGGCAGCGAGCGCTACCTCGAGCAAGTCGGCGCGGGCCTGGCTCGACGCGGTGTCCGCGTCACGCTGCGGACGGCGTCCTATCCCGGTGCTCCGGCCGAGGAGATCGTCGACGGCATCCGGATCAGTCGCGGTGGTGGTCGCCTGTCGGTGTATCCCCGCGCTCTGGGCGCCATCGCCGCCGGCCGGCTCGGTTTCGGGCCGCTCAAGGGGATCTCCCCGGATGCCGTGATCGACACCCAGAACGGCATTCCGTTCTTCTCCCGCGCAGTACTCGGTGTGCCGGTGACGCTGCTGGTGCATCACTGTCACCGCGAGCAGTGGCCGGTGGCGGGCCCGATGATGGCAAAGCTCGGCTGGTGGCTCGAGTCGACGATCTCGCCGAAGGTGCACCGCCGCAATCAGTACCTGACAGTGTCGTTGCCTTCTGCAGACGAGCTGATCGCTCTCGGTGTCGACCGGGAGCGCATCGCCGTGGTCCGCAACGGTGCCGACGACATCCCAGTGTCTGTACCGGAAGGCGGCGAGGACACCCGCACGCCGCACCCGTCCTTGTCCGTGCTGTCGAGGCTGGTTCCACACAAGCAGATCGAGGACGCGATCGACGTCGTGGCTGCACTGCGCGGCAGCATTCCCGACATCCATCTCGACGTCATCGGCGGCGGATGGTGGGAACGGAATCTTCGCGAGTACGTCACGAGCCTGGGCGTCGATCGATACGTCACCTTCCACGGTCACGTCGACGAGGAGCGCAAGCATGCACTGCTCGGTCGGTCGTGGGTGCATGTGATGCCCTCCCGCAAGGAGGGCTGGGGCCTCGCCGTCGTCGAAGCTGCCCAGCACGGTGTTCCCACGGTGGGCTATCGCAGCTCCAAGGGACTCACCGATTCGATCATCGACGGCGTCACCGGTGTTCTCGTGGGTGGTTCGACATCCGGAGCGGAGGACCGCGATGTGTCCGCGCTGACCGGTGCCGTCGCCGAACTGCTGCAGGATGCCGAGGCCCGCACTCGCCTCGGTGAGAAGGCACGAGTCCGCGCGGGTGAGTTCTCCTGGGGCCAGTGCGCCGACGGCGTGTTCTCGGTGCTCGACGGGACGACGCGCGGCACCTGGTCGTCAGGCCTGGTGGGGGCGGCCGACGCGCAAAGGCCTGCCGAATCGGCTCAGGAGTCCTATCGCTAGTCCGCCGAGCAACAGCAGTGCCCACGCCAGATGTGCGAGCACAACGGCTGTTGCCGAACGACTTTCGAGCATCGCCGGATCCGGCACCCGATAGAGGCTCAGTTCCTCGTCGGAGTACACGACGTCGAGTCGGTCCAACGTCTGCTGCGCATTGCCGAGCTCGCCCGGGGTCGTGTTCTCCACCAGTACCCAGCCGACACCCAGGGCTGCGAGAGTGTCCGCGGAGTCGCCTGCGAGCAGAGCGTTCTGCACGTCCGTCGCCCGTTTCCCTTCCCCGCGGACCGTGCCGCCTGCGACGAGGAGCTCACCGGTCTGCAGTACGTCGAGCGGCAGCATGCGGGGTGCGGGATCGAGAACGGGTGCTGAGCCGCTGTAGGGAAAGCGGCGGAACATTCCGGCGGGAAGGACGGCCACGTCGCCGTCCTGGTCGGCGAGTTCCGCCGACACCGCTTGCCACGACTGCGGGTACGTCACCGGTTTCAGTGCGCTGCCGACGCCCCAGCCGAGGTCGGGGAGCGCAATGAGCAACGCCAGCACGGCCACGCCCCCCGGCAGCCATGCATTGCCGGATCGGGTGCGCCGGGACGCCAACCAGCTGATACCGGCTGCAGCGGCGAGGGCGTACATCGGCATGGCCAGCGCGACCCACTTCTGCGAATCGCGGAGCAGACCGGCCCCGGGGACGGTGTCGCCCAGTACGCGAGCGGCCGCCAACCCCGGTCCGGTTGCTGCCAGCGCAGGAAGCACGATGGCAGCGAGTGCAACGACACTCAGGCCCACGATCACCGGATTGCGTCGACGGCGATACAGCGGCCGTATCCCGAGAGCGACGACGGTCAGCAACAGGACCGTCCCCACGACAGCGAATAGTCCTGTCCGAGAGCCGGGTACGGCATCGGAGTTCCAGATTCCGCCGAGACCGGCCAGACTACCCACCGTGCCCAGACCCGGTTCGGCGCGTGCTGCGAACGCGGCCCAACCCGCCGGATCCGCCGGTTCGACGCCACCGCCCGACACCATCGTCGCAGCCAGCCACGGCACCGACGCGACGGCGGCGATCGCGAGGGTGGCGACCACGCGCAGGCCGCGTCGGGCACCCCCGGGGAGGGCGACGACGAGTAGCGCGACGGTTGCCGCCAGCAGCGCGCCGGTGGGGGTGAGCCCGGCCGCGGCCAGGCAGACGGCGAGGGCCCACCAGGAGCGACCGGACCTGACCGCGAGTGCGGCGACCACCGTCCACGGGAGGGCGGCGTAGCCGGCGAGCAGACTCCAATGTCCCTGCAGCAGGCGTTCGGCGACGTAGGGGTTCCACACGGCCACCGTCGACGCGACGAGCAGGGCAGGCAGTGGCGCGGTGGGCAGCATCTTCTGCGCCATCACCGCCGCGCCCCAGCCGGCCGTCCACAAGGCCAGCAGCAGAACGGCCTTGACCACAAGGCCACCGTCGAACACCGTGGTCAGGGCCGCGATCGCGGCATCCTGCGGCACTGCCCGCGCGGCCGCGTCGGCGATTCCCCAGGCGGAGTCGGTGAAGTAGGAACGGGGGGTGCTGACGGCGTCGCGAAGCAGGAGATATCCAGGGCCGAGCAGTGGTCCGAGAACGACGAGCGCGAGCAGCAGGCTGTAGAGCGGCGGCGTCCACCTCGACCTCGACCACGCCATGATCGGCACCCTATACCGTGGACGCATGTCGTTTCGCGCCTCGTCCGAGGCAGACCACCCGGCGGGTGCGTCCGTCGCCGGGATGGGGATGGTGACGGCCGGCTCGATGTTCGCCAATGTCGTGGCGTATCTGCTACAGGTGCTCGCGAGTCGCATGCTCGGCGTCGAGGGTTACGGCGAGTTCGCGAGTCTGCTTGCGGTGCAATTGGTTCTGGCGGTCCCGGCGTTGGCGTTGCAGTCCGTCGTCGCGCGCGAGGTGGTGCGCGGCCGCAGTTCGCGCGAGCTGCGTGGCGTCGGCTACCGCTGTGCGGCGGTCGTGGGTGTGCTGGCTCTCGCTGTGTCCCCGGCTTTGTCGGCGGCCATGGACGTCTCGGCAGCGGCGACGGTGTCGGCCGTGATCGCTGCGCCGGTGCTGGTGTTGTTGGCCGCGGAGCAGGGGCTGCTGCAAGGACGCGGCCGGTTCGGCGCACTGAGCGTGGTGTTGGCGGCGGCCGGTTTCGGCAAGGTGGCGCCGGCGGTGGTCGTGTTGCTGCTCGGCGGCGGCCCGGGTTCGGTGCTGCTGGCCACGGCGGCCGGTATCGGCGTGGTGGCCGTCGGCGCGCGGTCGGCCGCCGGAGCGCCGGTGAACGCGGTGTCGGAAACCAGGGTGACCGTTCTGACGGTGCTGCAGGCCTCGCAGGTGCAGTTGGTGCTGATCGCGATGTCCGCATTGGATCTGGTGCTGGCTCGGTCGTTGCTCAGCAGTACCGAAGCCGGGCTGTATGCGGTCGGTGCCGTCGCGTCCAAAGCGGCGTTCTGGCTGCCGCAGGCGGTCGGAGTGGTGTTGTATCCGCGCATGGCGAACCCGCTGCACTCGGCTGCCGCAGTGCGATCGGCGCTGACCGTCGTCGCCGGACTCGGCACGGTACTGGTACTCGGGGGCGCGCTGGCGTCGCCGCTACTTCCTTTGGTTGTCGGTGACACGTATTCCGGTGTGCAGCAATACGTGTGGCTCTTCGTGCTGCAGGGGGCGTGTCTGGCGGTACTGCAGAGCGCACTGCTGTGGGCAATCGCGGGGGAGCGCACCCACCTGGCCCTCGTCGCCTGGTTCGCCCTCGCGGTCGAGGTGCTGCTGTTGCTGTTCGTGGCCTCCACCCTGGCCCAGTTCGTCACCGTCGCAGCCGTTACCGCCGCGGTCACGATGGCCGTCGTGTGCGGCGTTGTCCTGTTCGGCGACAGAATCAGTCGCGCGCGGGCCGGATCTCGCCGATGATCTCGAAGTCGACAGCACCGGCCAACGCCAGATAGATCGGTTGCGAGACGTGGCCGTCGGACAGAAACAGGTGCCCACGGGCACCGGTGAACGACACCGAATCGGATACGGATTCGATGATGCGAACATCTGCTGTGCCTGCCCTGTTCACCAGCGCGCCCAGCAGTTTGATGCCCTCGTAGCACGACTGTCCCAGTGCGCCGACGATCGGCGCATCGACCCCGAATGAACGAGCGAAACGAGCCGAGAATCCCAAACTTGCTTCGGTGGCGAGGGTTTCGAAATAGCCGGACGCGACGTACAGCCCGTGGGTGTTCTCGCCGCCGGCCGCCAGCAACATGTTCTCGTCCATCAGTGGACTGAGACGGATGCAGTGCCCGTCCAGCCCGGCCCCGGCGAATTGCTGATGAAAATGGACTGCGTCGTCGCCGATGAGGAGGACCACGGTCGCGTCGGCACCCGACCGCTCGATCGCGGTGACGGTCCTTGCGAAGTCGCTCGTGCCGACCGGTGCGAACTCCGCGTGCACCACCGATGCGCCCAGCCCACGGAGCCGAGTTGCCGTGATGGAAGCGCTCTTTCGGGGCCAGACGTAGTCGTTTCCGACGATTGCCCAGCGGCGTCGTCCGAATTCGCGAACGAGGAACTCCAGCGCCGGGACCAGTTGGTTGGCAGGGGTCTCACCGGTGATGAACAGTCCCGGGTAGCGGTCGCCGCCCTCGTACATGGAGGTGTACACGTACGGAATCCGTCCGAGCGTCACCGGAATGACGGCTCGCCGTACCGCCGAAGTGTGCATCCCCGCCACCGCATCGAGGGCACCGGCATCGAGCAGCGTCGCGACCTCGTGGGCCACCGTCACCGGATCGCGGCCGCCGTCGATGGACATCAACTCGACGCGGCGGCCCAACACGCCGGCCGAGGCGTTGAGTTCGTCCCTGGCCAGCTGGGCCGACAGCTCGCTCGAGGGTCCGATGATGCCGAACGGTCCGGACATCGGAAAGATCAGGCCGACGCGAAACGTGTCGAACCGATCGCTGTTCATCGTGCCGTCCGTCCGCTCGGTGTCTCTTCGCGGTTCGCTTCACCATAGAATCGCTGAGAGAGACTGTAGCGCCGACGCAGTAACCGAGCAGGGGGACGATCACGTGGATCACCAGGATGCTGCGTCGGCAGCGCGTTTGCTCACCGTGGTCGAGCGGGCCGTGTCGGATCGATTGCGCGCCACCCTCGTGCCGTGGGAATTGGACCTCGAAGAATGGCGAGTGCTGTCGCTGTTGTCCGACGGTGAGGGACACACGATGGCCGAGACGGCGGAGTTCGCATTGCTCTCGCCGCCGACGTTGACCAAGGCGGTCAACCGGCTGGTGTCCAACAATCTGGTGCACCGCCGTACCGGCACCGTCGATCGTCGGCAGGTGCTGATCCGCTTGACGGCCCGTGGGAAAGCAAAGCACGACGCGGCCGCCCCGATGATGAACGACGCCGCGGCGATGGTCTTCCCGTCGGAGTCGGATCGTGAGCTGTTGCAGTCTCTGCTCCGGGCCCTCGAGACCAACGCGAAGACGCCCTCGATCACCCACTGACCTTTCTCGGCGTCCGGTCTCGGACGCGGTCTCCGCCGTAACCTGCCAGGTCGGCCGCTTTCGTGATCTCTTTTTAACATGTTTCACATTGCAATAGTGTCCACGGAAAGTATTGTTCCGATGCAGCGCAGCCAGCGCTCTCGCCGCGAACCGAAGTGGACACCCGTTCATGAACATGAAGAAATACTTCGAGGGGCCAGCGACCAGCCTCGACGATCAGATCGAAAGCTACGCAACCTCCCGAGTGCCCGACGACCAACGCTGGCGGCGGCCGGCGATCCTGCTGGTCCTCACCGGCAACGTGACCGCGATGTTCTGGTTCGCCCTCGGCGGCCAGATCGGGTTTCTGGTGGGATGGCCGATGTTCCTGATCCCCGTGGCGTACATGGTGATCGGTGCGACGCTCGTCGGCAGCCTCATCATGCGTATCGCCAGCCAAGAGGGTCTGTCGCTGCCACTGCTCACCCGCGGGCTCGGGTTCGGAACCAAGGGTTCTGCCGTCGCCTCGCTCGTCTACGCGGTCAACTACGTGTTCTACTTCATCTTCGAGGGCAGCATCGTCTCGCACGGGCTCAGTGAGCTCGCGGGGATCGAGATCGACTCCGCCTGGGCCACAGTGGTATTCGCGCTGGTCGCACTCGTGGCGCTGTTCTTCTCCTGGCGCGGTATGCACTCGATGAACATTCTGCAGCGCTTCGGGATGCCCATCTTCCTGATCCTGTTCGCCGTCGGTATGTACATGCTCGCCAGCGGTTACGTACTCGTCGGGCCCGGCGAATGGGAAGCGACCGGTGGATTCACCGCCACCGCAATGTGGCAGGCGTTCAGCCTCGCGAACGGGCAGGTCGTGTTTCAAGCACTCATCGCCACCGACTACGGACGGTTCGTCAAGAAGAGCGTCAGCTATGTCGGAACGGCCGGACTGATGCTGGCAGAACTGCTGATGATCGTCGTCGTGATGATTCTCGGTGTGTTCCTCGGTTTCACGATGCTGCGTCATTTCACCGGAACCACTGCAACACCGGAACTCTCAGCCACCGACCCGGGACTGTACTTCGCCATCGTCATGGGTCTGCTCGGCGTGATCTTCGCGGTGGTCACCCAGGTTCGCATCAACGTCATGAACCTGTATTCCGGATCGCTCGCCCTGTCCAACGCGTGGGATGTGCTCTCGCCCAGGAAGGTCGGGCGTCAATGGTGGATGGTGGCGCTACTGGTGGTGGGCGTGCTGTGCTACCCCGTCAACATTCTGCAGTACACCGACAAGTTCCTGGCCGTCACCGGCATCATGACCAACACCTGGATCTTCATTCTGCTCGCGGACTACTTCGTGTGCAGAAGACTGCTCGGCCTGGCTCCCCGCGACAACATCGAGTTCCGCGAAGGGCGAGTGCGCAATTGGAACCCCTGCGGCATCATCGCCATGGCAGCGGGCGTCGCGGTGGGCGGACTCGGCGTGTTCGGCCTCTACCCGTCGTATTACGCGTCGTTCATCGCCATGCTTCTCGGTCCTCTTCTCTACGTTCCGCTCACGATGGCAACCCGCGGACAGTTCTACGAACCACCGAAATCGAACGACCCCCTCATCGCCGAAAGGATTGTGGCGTCATGACATTCACTGCAGCGGCCGTCCAATTCGAGCCCACGCTGTTCGCCAAGGAATCGAACGTCGCCGCTCTGACTGACCTCGTGGAGAAGGCGGCCTCGGACGGAGCGCGCCTGATCACGACACCCGAGATGGCAACTACCGGCTACTGCTTCCACGACACCGAGGAAGCGGCAACCGTCGTCGAACAGATCCCCGGCCCCACCACCGAGACGTTCGCCGAGATCGCGTCCCGTCGTAACTGCTACATCGTCGTGGGCATGCCCGAAGTCGATGCGACGAGCGGATTGTTCTACAACAGTGCAGTTCTCATCGGTCCCGAGGGAATCGTCGGCACACACCGCAAGACGCATCCGTACATCGCCGAGCCCAAATGGGCGGCCCCGGGCGATCTCGGGCACCAGGTGTTCGAGACCCCGCTCGGTCGCATCGCACTGCTCATCTGCATGGATCTGCACTTCCTGGAGACGGCGCGTGTGGTTGCGCTTCAGGGTGCCGACGTGATCTGCCACATCAGCAACTGGCTCGCCGAACGCACTCCCGCCCCCTACTGGATCAGTCGTGCCTTCGAGAACAACTGCTACGTCATCGAGAGCAACCGCTGGGGTCTCGAACGAACCGTTCAGTTCAGCGGCGGCACCTGCATCATCGAACCCGACGGTAACGTGGCCGGTCGCCTCGACGTCGGTGACGGTATTGTTCTCGGCGACATCGACATTCGTCGCACACGAGAGGCCGGGCCCGTGCGCAGGCCGAATCTGTACCGTGAACTGCAGACCAACACGTACGCGTGGAACCCGCTCGATTTCTTCACCCTCTACGGCCACTCGCCCTTACCGGCCGGGCGGACTTCGTCGGTGAGCGTCGTGCAATGCACTCCGGGGACGTCGATCGACGGCAATCTCGACGACATCGAGCAGTGGGCCGCCGGCCTCGCAGGCGCGAGCGATCTCATCGTGTTTCCCGAACTGTCCGTCACCGGGCCGGTCTCCGCGGATCGCCCGCCGCGCGAGGTAGGGGAGTCGATCGACGGGACGTCGCTCTCACGCGTCGTCGATATCGCTGCTCGACATGGTGTTTCGATGGTCGTCGGTGTGGCCGAGCGCGACATCGGATCCGATCGGGTGTACAACTCCGCAGTGCTGGTTCAGGCGGACGGAACCTGCACGGCGTACCGCCAGATCCATCTGTCCGTCGAACACACCTCGCTGTTCGATGCGGGCGACCGCTGGACCGTCGTCGACCTTCCAGTCGGGAGAGTGGGAATGCTCGTCGGTCACGATGCACTGTTGCCGGAGGCCGGCCGAATTCTGGCGCTACGTGGCTGTGATCTGATCGTTTGCCCGGCCGCACTCGCAGGCACCTTCGTCGGCTCCCACCCGGGAACCGACATCCCTCATGCAGCAGAGATTCCCACCGGAGCCGATCCCGTGCACTGGCATCACATGCGCGTCCGGGCAGGCGAGAACAACGTGTACTTCGCCTTCGCCAACACGATCGACACCGACCGCGGAATTGCCGGGCACAGCGGAGTATTCGGGCCCGACACCTTCGCCTTCCCCCGAACCGAAGCCCTCGTCGACAGTGACGCACCGGGCCACGCGACCTGCGTCGTGGACACCACGAGCCTGGGTGGGGCGTACCCCACCAACGTCGTGCGCCGCAAAGACCTCGTGCTGATGCGCCAACCACACCAGTACGGAATACTCTCGACGGCCTGAGTGGCCGAAAACGCCAGTGGCGTGGTCATGTGCCCGCTGGGGCACACAACCACGCCACTGGCTATCTGGTCGTTCCGCAGGCTCCACTCCTGCGTAGGCACTTACTCCTTGGAGAGGTTCGTCCTCGGAATCTCTTCCGTGCGATCGGTCGTCCAGTCGCGGTTCGGTGCGGTGCCGCCACTGGGGGTCGGGCGAGGACCGGCGTCGGTGCGGGCCGGCTGACGGTGTCCACCGTTGCCGCCGCCGCGCAGCAGCAGAACGACTCCGGCGATCAGCGAGATGACACCGAGGATGCCGGCGACGATCGGAACGGTGCGGCCGAAGAGCGACAGCTTGTCCTGGCCGTCCTTCGCCTGCTGGATCTGGTACTCGACGGTGTTCTCGTCGAACGTGATCGGGGCCTTCAGCACGTCGACCTCGGGACGGCCTGCCTCACGGCCGTAGTACTGGTGGATCTGCTCTTCGCCCTTGACGACGACGCCGGTCTCGGGCTCGACCCACAGGGTGCGGGTGTTCTCGTACCAGCGGGTCATCGTCACCGGTGCGGTTCCACCTTCGACGCCCCAGGTGTCGGCGGGCAGCGTGACCTTGTTGGTCGGCAGGTTCACCACGGTCGACAAGTCGACCGGTCCGACGGTCTGCTGGTACTGGTACACCGGCGTGCCGTTGATCTCGGTTTCCTCGACGAAGTCGATGTCCTTCGAGGCGCGCGCGTTGACGTCGAAGTACGGGTAGCTCTTCTGCTCGGCGTTGAACGGGAACTTGTACTGCAGACCGGTGTGGGCCACTTCCTCGGCCGGCTTGTCGCCTGCCACCTGAATGGTGCCGATCGGGCTTTCGACGGGCATCGAGGTCTTGCGATCGATGGTCACGCGGTCGACCGTGGCGGTCAGCAGTCCGGTGTCGGCCTGCTTGTCGGTGCGGCGCAACGTCTGTCCGGCCTGAAGAGTCATGATGTCGGCGTCGGAGGGATCCTCGACGGTGACGAATCGCTGTGAGGTCAGCGGAACGTTCTGATCGACCACGGCGCGACCGGCTGCCAGCGACCGCGCGTCGAGGACGCTTCCGGTGCCGGTGGAGACGGTGGTGACCTCGAGGTCGAGCGGAGTCTTCTCGAGCGCCGAGACGGTGTAGGTGGGGATGAGGATGGCGGCAACCACCAGAAATGCGCCCAAGCCGATGAGGAAAAGGGCCAATATCCGGCTCGGCCCTGAGCGCTCCGCCATGCTGAATCTCCTTAGTCGACCGCTTCACTGGAAGACACCGCAGGCGGGATCGTACGAATTCCCCGATGCGCTGCCCGATTTCTTACGACACGTCGCAGGTGACAGTAACAGTCGACAGTGGCACCGGTCTCGTCCATGCCGGTTCGACACGGCACACTTGAGCCACCATGAGCACTCGAGTCCACTCGGCGTCCGTCGTACCGTTGCGTGCCTTCGTGCCCGCTCTGGAGGGGATGCGGGCAGTTGCCGCGCTCGGCATCGTCGTCACCCACGTCGCATTCCAGACCGGGGCCGCCAATTCCCCGCTGATGGGCCGAGTCTGGGGCCGGTTCGATCTCACGGTGGCGATCTTCTTCGCGCTGTCGGGATTTCTGCTGTGGTGCCCGCATGCCGCGCAGGCCCGCGGACTCACGCAGGCGCAGCCCACTCGCCGCTACTTCTGGTCACGCGCAGTGCGCATCCTGCCCGCCTACTGGGTGGTCACGGTGCTCGTCCTGCTGTTTCTGCCGCACGCAGGCGGGGACTATCGGGTGTGGCTGGCCAACCTGTCGCTGACCCAGGTGTTCGTACCATTGACGCTGACCGAGGGCATGACGCAGATGTGGTCACTGTCGGTGGAGGTGGCGTTCTATCTGTTGCTGCCGCTGTTCGCCTGGCTGATGATCCGGCTTCGGGGATCGTCGGCGAGGTACCGGGTGTGGGTTCTGCTCGCTGCGTCCGCGGTGACGCTTTCCTGGGCGTTCATTCCGATCGCGACACCGGAAGCCATCCATCACGACAACTGGTTGCCCGGCTACTTCCCGTGGTTCGCCGTCGGCATGGTGCTTGCCGAAGTATCGGTCGGTCCGCAGATGTGGGTGCATCGTTGGGCGCGTCGCACATGGGTGATGCCCGCGATCGCGGTGACGGCATTCGTTCTGTCGGCGACGCCGCTGGCGGGCCCACAAGGATTGGTGCGGCCCGAGCCGTGGCAGTTCGAGCTCAAGATCGTCTTCGGTGCCGTGCTGGCGTTCGCGATGCTCTCGCCGTTGGTGCTGGACGATTCCGGCCGCAGGCATCGGGTGTTCGAGCATCCGGTGATGCTGACCCTCGGCCGCTGGTCGTACGGGATCTTCATCTGGCACCTGGCCGTGCTCGCCGTCGTGTTCCCGGTGTTCGGCATCGTCCCCTTCTCCGGCGGCATGTGGTTCGTGCTGACGGTGACCCTGGCACTGTCGATTCCGGTCGCTGCCGCGAGCTATGCGCTGGTGGAAGAGCCGGCCCGGCGCAGGTTCGCGCCGAAGAAGGCGGTCACGGCTTCCGCATCGCGCTGACGGCCAACGCGACGATGCCGATCAACGAGGCCAGCTGCACCGCGTAGGACCCGCCCACATATCCGTCGGCCGACCGCCACGGCCCGAGTGAGAGCAGCGCTGCCCCCAGCAGAGCGAATCCACCTGCTGCGCACACCGATACGCGAGACGTGAGCTCCGACCCGTAACGGCGGTTCAGCAGCGCCGAGCCGACACCGAGAACCAGCACCGAGATCGCTCCGACGACGCCTGCCAGCACGATCGCCGCGCCGAGCAGCGCCGCGAACGCCACCGGAGTGCTACGCCAGGGCCTGGGCGCGGGGCCCGGATCGACGACGCCGCGAGGCCGTCGCAGCGCCGCGATCAGCAACGGAATCAACAGCAGTAGTCCGCCGAAGATCCCGAGTCGATACCAGCGGTCGGTGGTGAAATCCAACGACACCGTGCCCGACGCCCCGGCCGGGACGATCCAGGCCTGCTGCCAGCCGTCGACGACCACCGGAGTCAGTTCGGTCCCTCCAGGTGTCGTTGCCCGCCAGCCGCTGTTGTTGCTTTCGGGGATGACGAGCAGGCGATCCGAGGTGCTCGAGGTGAGGGTCACTTCGCGGTGATCGGGGCTCCATGCTGTGGTGCGCGCCGCCTGCGGTGCAGACGTGTCCGGCCACAACGCCGGAATGGGCATGGCGCGCAGTCGAAGCCCGTCGACGAAGAACGACGCTCCGGGCTCGACGACGATGTCCTGGCGTCCCTCGGGGAGCGACACGGGATTGACGAAGTTGTCGTTCACCGGGATGTCCGCATCGCAGACCGATGCGGGTAGAGCTGCGCCGGAACGGAATTGGTCTGCGGTCGCCGTCACCGAGGTGCGCACCGTCTGACCCGCGATGGACACCAGGGGCCCGTCGAAGCAGTCGACCGTGATCTGCCTGTCCCCGTCGTACGGCGGCCCGATCGGCTCACCGGCGGACAACGGGGTGACCTCGGCAAACCCGGGCGGTTGAGATTGGATGAAGCCCAACGAGTTTCGGTCGAGTACGCCGTCCCAGTCCACGATGGACAGCACGATCCTGTCGGTCACGTGCGGTGCCAACGCGAGTGTCGTCGAACCCTCGGTATCCACATCGCGCACCATCGGACCGTTGCCCAGATTCACTGCCACCCGCGTGGGGTGGGCAGGCAGCGCGCCGAGGCTGGGGCTCAGCTCGAGGCCGTCCACCAGTGTCGGAGCGGGCAATTGGATGGTGAGAGTGGGGTCGGTGCCGGCTCGATCGGTGATCGACTTCTCCGGTGCCGTCCACGACGTACGCGGGTCGCCGTCGGTGGCGGCGAAGGCCGAACCGTCGAGGTCCGCGACGTCGGACGCTCCGCTCGCCAGCGGTCGGCCGGGTTGAGCCAGCAGGGCCTCGAGCTCGGGGGACTGCCGCGTGCGCACCGTCAGCTCGGGGATCACCGCGGTACCCATCGGGACGTCGATCGTGCGCGAGAAGCGGCCCAGTTCCTCCGGCGACTTGGACAGTCCACTGCTGCACCGGATTCGATCGTCGGTGTCCAGGCAACCGGAGCGGCCCGGAAATTCTTGGCCCAGCTCCCACGCGTCGACGCTCGCGCCCGCGGGAGTGGGTGGCAGTACCGCGCGATGCACGATGGAGACCGGCTTCGGGTTGTCTCGATCGGAGTAGTCGTCCACCGACACCTCGCTGATGCCGAACTGACTGCCCCGGGTGCCGTCGACCGTCGACTTCGCGGTGATGCGCAGCCACGGAGTTTCACCACCGGGCAGCGACACCGTCATCGGGTCTCCCGGCTTGTCCACCCGGGCCGCCGTCGAGCCGTTCGGAGTGGTGACCTCGACCCACTTGACCGGGTCTCCGATCGTTCCCGGGCTGGTCCGCATGTGCAGCAACCCGCCGCGCACCGGAGTATCGAAATCGAGTTGAAGCCATTGCCCCACAGCGCGTTCGATGCCGTTGCTGATCCAACCGGTGGCCAGGTCACCGTCCACTGCGGCCGCGACCCCGCTGCCGGGCACACTGCCCCCGATCTGAGTCGCGTCCGACGCCGAACTCGATGCGGTCAACGTCGCGCCTTCCCACTCGGCGTCCACGGTCTGCGCCCCGTACACCGGATAATCGGGCACCTCGTTGAGCGAACGACGGGGCTCGTCGGCGGCCCGCAACGCGGAATTGTGATTGTCCACCTGACCGAAGTCGGTCTCGCGATTCATCGGTGTGTCGGTCACCGTCACCGAATCGACGGGCAGGCCCGCAGCAGCTGCATCCGACGCCAACAGCGTCGGCCCGGCCGGAACGGGCAGGCGAACACCGTTGTTGCGCAACTCGTTCGATCGCAGAATCGACTCGGGGCCGCCCTGCACCACCGGCACTCGATCCACATCGACCGTGTACGGACCGGAGGCAGGTACGTCCGCTGCGGCATCGACCGCGTAGATCTCTACGGCCGGATACGGAGGCCGTAGATCGCCGTCCAGAACCACCCCGTCCACCTGACCCGGTGCCACGTCCTCGCCGAACTCTGCCACCTTCTCGAGCCCCGGCGAACCGTCGAGCACGCGGTGGACGGACGCCGGTCGGGTGGACCGCGAGTCCTCCGGATCCAGGTCGTTGCGCACGACGACGTAGCTGATGCCCTGTCCCACAAGGGTGTCGGCCAAGCCGGTCGACGGCCTGCCGTCGGCGAAGAGTCGTTGCACCGAGTCGAGGGCGCGAATGGCACCGGGCGGCGTGAGCGGCACCGCATCTCGGACGGCCCAGGGCGTGGTCGCGAGAGCCTGCAACGGCTCGTCGCGCGTCAGGCCCCAGGTCTGCAGAGCGAACGGTGCGCCGGGCACGATCAGTGCACGCTGCGCGTCGGAACCGTCGGGACTCGAGCCGGAGGCATGGTCGGTGAGCCAGTCCGCGGCGTCGTGCCAGTACTGCGGCACGGCCTCGTACGCACCGCGCGGCGCGAGCTTGCCCGTCCACGCCAGCGCCGTCGAGAGCGTCAGCGCCACCAGGACCAGCGCGGTCACCGCCATCATCGGGTGCTTCTCGGGATGCGCGACGGCCGCTCGCCACGTCGGCCGTGGAACCGAACCCGGCAGTGGAACCCGAGCCAGCAGATGAGCGAGGCCGAGTACTAACGGGATTCGGATGACCGGCTCTAGTTTGTGAATGTTGCGCAGAGGTGCGCCCGCGGAATCGAGGAACACTCGCACGGTTGCCGCGAACGGACCGTCGAGATCGCCGACGAACCCCGCGCCCAGGCCGACGAGGCCGACGAACAACATGATCGTCAATCGGCCGCGGGCCGGCATCGAGCGCATCGCCAGACCCGCAATGCCTGCGGCCGCGATCAAGCCGGTCGCGATCACGGCAGCAGGCTGAGTCACCAGCACGGCGCCTGCCACCCGCTCGGGAGAGACGAACGGGGTCCAGCTGCCGGTACCGCGCAGCACCTCGGTCAGCGACGTCCACTGGGTCGTCGTGCCGGACGATTCGATGTAGTCGAGGAACGGCGGAGAGACCTTGCCCAGCAACAGCAGTGGGACGATCCACCACAGTGTCGCCAGCACCAGAAAGCCGGTCCACCAGGCCGCGAACACCAGCCAGCGGCGGTTCGGTCGATGGCACAGCAGCCAGATGACGGCCACCAGAACGGCGGCGGCCGTCGCGACGGCATTGACCGCGCCCATCAACGCCACAGCCAGCGCCGATTGTGCCGCCGCACGCCGAACCGTATTTGTTGCGGACCGACTGTTCAGGCAACGAACGATGGGAACGAGCACCCACGGCGCGAGCATCATCGGCATCGTCTCCGAGGAGATCGACGCCAGAGTGGTGATCACCCTGGGGGACAGCACGAATGCTGTCGCTGCGATCAGACGGGAAGTGCGACTGCCGACGCCGAGTGCCTCGGCGAGCCGGACGATTCCCCAGAAGCCGGCGACGAGTAGCAGCGCCCACCAGATGCGCTGCGTGATCCACGGTGGGATCGACAGCAGATCACCGCCGGCGAAGAACGCCCCGTGCGGGAAGAAGTAGCCGTAGGCCTGATTCTGCACCTGGCCCAGCGGAGCTGCGCTGTTCCACTGATGCGAGGCGCGTTCGAGAAATCCGAGAGGGTTCTGCGCCAGGTCGTACTTGGTATCGGCGACGGTGAAGCCCGGGACCTGCAGAACCGTGAGCAGGAATGCGAGAGCGGAGACTCCGAAGAGCCAAATCCGACCGAGCGGCTCGGCCGAGATCAACGATCCACGTGAGCGACCAGCGTCAGCGGCTGCCGTACTCAACCTGGTTCAGCAAGGACGAGTCGGCGTTTCCGGTGCGATCGATGTCCGGCCGAGAGTTGTCTGCTGCACCGGCGGTGACTCCGAATACGACCCCGGCACCCAGTACGGCTCCGACGACGGCGGCAATGACACCCGGGACAGCGAACTTCATCTCGGTTCTCCAGTCAGTCGGCTCAGTGAAGCAGTGGGCGAGGTTGTCCCCCACGCGGGCATCACGGTATCACCTGCACCCTGTGAACCGGCCGGTGGACGCGTTACTTTCCGGGAGGAACGATCAGCACGGGTCGATGACTGTGCCGCAGCACGTGCTCGGCCACCGAGCTCTGCAGTAGGGCCCGCAGCCCCGTGGTGCCCCTGGTGCCGGTGACGATGATGTCGACGTTCATCTCGTCGGCCTTCTCCACGATCGCGCTCCAGATGGCGGTGGTGCATTCGGTGCACTGACCTTCCACCTTCAGGCCTGCGGCCTCGGCCAGGGCGACACCCTCGCTGTTGGTCACCTTCGCGTCGGTGAGAGCGACGTCCTCGGCCTCGTCGTCCGGCACCCACTCGGGCTGCATGACGCCCGACAGACCTGACATCCGCGCTGCTTGACGCACCATCGGTTCCCAGGCCGTGACGACGATCGCGCGAGAGGTGGTGAGAAACCGTCCCGCATAGTCGATGGCTCGTTTGGCGTTGTCGGAACCGTCGTAGGCAATGAGTATGAGGTCAGCAGTCATGGTGGTGATTCTCCTCATGTCGCTTTCGTCCAGATTACCCCGCCCCCGCCCCGGATCAATGTGGGTTTCAGTCGCTCGGAGTGCAACAAAGTCGCATTGATCCCAACCGGAGGGCGGTCAGCAACACGCAACTTCTCGGCTACCGTCGTATTCCATGCGACTTCGGTTTTCGGTTCGGTCCGCTGCAGCAGTGACGGTCGGGGTGGGGTTGCTCGTCTCGTGTTCCAGTGAATCGTCGCAGGTGGCCTCGACGCGGTCGGCTCCGTCCTCGACGACGACCGCTCCGCAGACGACGGTCCCGCAGTCGACGCCTCCGCCGGCCGACGCGTGTGTCACCTTCGTCGACGGTCTGACCGAGCGGCAACGTCTCGCTCAATTGCTCACCGTGGGCGTCACCGGAACGCAGGACGCGGTTCGGATCATGTCCACCGAGCAGGTGGGCGGGATCTTCGTCGGCAGCTGGACCGACGAGTCGATGCTCGGTAACCGTGAGGTTCCGCAGGTGCTCGACGCGTCCGCGGTGGCACCGATGGTGACGATCGACGAAGAAGGCGGACGCGTGTCGCGGGTTGCCGATCTGTTGGGTGCGGCACCGTCGGCGCGGGAACTGGCGCAGACGATGTCGGTGGACGAGGCGTATCAGGAGGCCTTGACGCGAGGCCGGGGACTGAAGGATCTCGGCGTCACCGTCGATTTCGCGCCGGTCGTCGACGTCAGTGCTCAGCCCGATGATTCGGTCATCGGCGACCGCTCGTTCTCCGACGATCCGCAGGTCGTCATCGAGTACGCGGGGGCGTACGCGAAGGGGTTGAAGGATGCGGGTGTCGAGCCGGTCATCAAGCACTTTCCCGGGCACGGCTCGGGTTCGGGCGATTCACACACCGGTGCCGTCACCACGCCGCCGCTCGACGAGCTGAAAGCCAAGGATCTGCTGCCGTTCGCCGCGCTCGACACCACCGGAGTGGGCGTCATGGTCGGCCACCTCGACGTGCCAGGACTGACCGACCCCGGTGTTCCCGCCAGCATCAGCCCTGCGGCCATGGCGTTGCTGCGTGACGGCGTCGGATACGGAGCGAAGCCCTTCGACGGCCCGATCTTCACCGACGACCTCAGTGGCATGGCGGCGATCACGGCCCGGCTCGGGATCGTCGACGCGGTCGAGTCGGCGTTGGTCGCCGGAGCCGATGTGACGTTGTGGCTGACCACCGATCAGGTGCCGGCGGTGTTGGACAATCTGGAGGACGCAGTGGCGACGGGACGCCTTCCCGCAGCCCAGGTGGACGAGGCGGCGGCGACGGTTGCTCGGTTCAAAGGGGCGTGCGGAGCCTGATCGGTCGTCGCTCGACCTTACTGTGGAGTAACGTCTAGTGCTTCGTACGTATTGGAGGATCCATGGCTGGCGGCACCAAGAGACTGCCCCGCGCCGTCCGCGAGCAGCAGATGCTCGACGCGGCAGTGGATGTGTTCTCCGACAACGGGTTTCATGAGACTTCGATGGATTCGATCGCCAAGAAGGCGGCCATCTCCAAGCCGATGCTCTATCTGTACTACGGCTCGAAGGACGAGCTGTTCGCTGCGTGCATCCATCGTGAGGGCCTCAAGTTCGTCGAGGCCCTGACGCCCGCTGCAGACCCGACCCTGACGCCGCGCGAACAACTGCGCCGTGCGCTGGTCGGTTTCCTCGGCTTCGTCGGCGAGAACCGAAAGTCGTGGATGGTGCTCTACCGCCAGGCGATCGGTCAGCAGGCTTTCGCCTCGCAGGTGCAGAGCAGCCGAGACCGGTTGATCGAGCTGACCGCAGGTCTGCTGGCGATGAGTACCCGAGACCCGGAACAGTCACAGAACTTCGGGCTGATGGCCGTGGCGCTGGTCGGGGCCGGTGAGGCTGTGGCCGACCGCGTGGCAGGCGGAGAAATCGAGGTCGACGCCGCAGCGGACCTCCTGGAAAACCTGGCGTGGCGCGGACTCGCCGGCAAGAAAACTGCCACTACCTAGCTGGCCGCCACCTACACAGCCGAACTCGAAGTTATGGACGGAAATCCGAGGAAATCCGTCCATAACTTCGAGTTCGAGCTAACTCAGCGCAGGGTGCCCGTCAGATGCGGGTAGCCCTTCTTCGGGTTCTTCAGTGACAGGTCCCAGCCGGTACCGACGGCATCGGCGTAGGCATTGATCGTCGCGGGCAGGATGATCGGCTTGCCGAATCGGATGCTGTACTTCACGGCCTCCGGGATGCGGCCTTCGACCGTCTGCAGTACCGCTGCAGCACTCCACATTCCGTGTGCGATGGTCTTAGGGAAGCCGAAAGCCTTTGCACCGAGCGAGGATACGTGGATCGGGTTGCGGTCTCCGGAGATGGCCGCGTACCGGCTGATGATCCGCTGATCGACGCGCAGGGTGCGGGTCGGGGGCGGCGGTACCTCGTCTGCAGGCGGTGTTTCACGGGGTCCACCCGAGAGCGAGGTCTTCTGCAGGCTCAGGAAGCTCGAGGTCTGCTTCCAGACCAGTTCGCGTCCCACCTTGACCTCGCTGATCAGGTCGACCAGCAAGCCCTTGCGGTGCTCGCGCAGATTCTCCGCGTGCACTCGGATGTCCAGCGGCTCCGATGCCGAGATGCCGCGGAACTGCTCGATGACGTTCTCGGCGTGCACCGAACCGATGGCGGCGAACGGAAAGCCCTTGGACACCATCAGTTTCATGACTGTCGGGAACACGAGCGTGAACGGGTAGGTGATCGGGAGCTGATCGCCGAATCGTAGCCCCGTCGCGCGGCAGTAGCCGGCCAGGTTGTCCTGGTCCACTCGCAGGCCCTTGAGCTCGAACACGGTGCTGGGCACCGTCTTCGACTTGGATCCGAGGAAGGGCAAGGCGCCCAGTGCAGCCGAGGTGTAGATCTGCGATGTCTTCGGCTGCTCGGTGAGCGTGACGGTGCTCATGCGCCGAGGAGGCTCTGGCCGCACACGCGCACGACCTGCCCGGTGACGGCGTTGGATGCGGGAGAAGCGAAGTAGGAGACCAACTCCGCGACGTCGACGGTCTCGCCGCCCTGCAGCAGCGAGCTCATGCGCCGTCCGGCCTCGCGGGTGGCGAACGGGATGGCCGCCGTCATCGCGGTTTCGATGAAGCCGGGAGCAACCGCGTTGATGGTGATGTTCTTCTTCGCGAGCACCGGTGCGGATGCATGCACCAGGCCGATGACGCCGGCCTTGGAGGTGCCGTAATTGGTCTGGCCGCGGTTGCCCGCGATACCGGCGATGGAGGAGACGTCGACGACGCGTCCGCCGTCCTTGAGCGCGCCCGAGGCCACCAGCTCGTCGGTGATGCGCTGCGGCGCAGCAAGATTGACGCCGATGACGGAGTTCCAGCGGGCGTCGTCCATGTTCGCGAGGGTCTTGTCGCGGGTGATGCCGGCGTTGTGCACGATGATGTCGGCACCGCCGTGGCGCTCGAGCAGGTGCTTCGAGAGGACCTGGCCGGCGTCGGGCGAGGTGACGTCGAGGGCCAGCGAGGTGCCGCCGACCTTGTTGGCCGTCTGCGAGAGTGCTTCTCCCGCTGCGGGAATGTCCGCGGCGATGACGGTGGCTCCGTCACGGGCGAGAACCTCGGCGATGGTGGCTCCGATGCCGCGGGCCGCTCCGGTGACGACGGCGACCTTGCCGGCGAGCGGCTTGTCCCACGAGGCCGGTGCCTGCGAGTCGGCGTCGCCGACGACGATGACCTGGCCGTCGACGAAGGCGGACTTGGCCGACAGCAGGAAGCGCAGGGTGGATTCGAGGCCGGAGAGTCCGGTCGACGCGTTGGGGGAGATGTAGACGAGCTGAGCCGTCGCGCCGCGCTTGACCTCTTTGCCGACGCTGCGGGTGAAGCCTTCGAGGGCGCGCTGGGCGATGTGCTCGTCGACGCTCGACGTTTCTTCGGGGGTGGTGCCGATGACGACGACGCGAGCCGAGGGTGCCAGGTTGCGGATGACCGGCTGGAAGAACTCGAAGAGCTGCTCGAGCTCGGCGACGTTACCGATGCCGGTGGCGTCGAACACCAATCCGCCGTGCTTGTCGTCGTGGGGCTGCGACTGCGGGTAGTCCGAGAGCAGCTCGCGCAGGGGCTCGACGAGGCGGCCGCTGCCACCGATCAGGACCGGTCCGGCCAGTGGCGGCTCGCCTGCCTTGTAGCGGCGCAGCTTCTCGGGCTGCGGCAGGCCGGCCTGCTTGGCGATGAAGGCTCCCGGCGCGGACGCGAGGAACGTTGAGTAGAGATCTGGGGCTCCCTTGGAGGCTGCCACTGTCGTACCTTTCATTCAGCGCTGCTCGCTCTGAGGGCGAGGCGCACGACCGGGTGTCGACAACCAACTTACTCGCCAGTAAGATGAAACTCCACCAGGGCCATTCCCCACATGCTGGGGACGATGTTTGGAGACGTCAGTGACAAGCAAGCAGCTACGACCGGTCGCAATCGTCGGTGGCAACCGCATTCCGTTCGCGCGTTCGGACAAGAAGTACGCGCTGGCGTCCAACCAGGACATGCTCACCGCCACAATCGACGGTCTCGTCGCCCGTTTCGGTCTGCAGGGCGAGCGTCTCGGCCTCGTCGCAGCCGGTGCCGTGCTCAAGCACTCCCGGGACTTCAACCTCACCCGTGAGGTCGTGCTCGGCAGCGCGCTGAGCCCGTACACCCCGGCCTTCGACATCCAGCAGGCCTGCGGTACCGGTCTGCAGTCGATCATCGCCGTCGGCGACGCCATCGCCTCGGGCCGGATCGACGCCGGTATCGGCGGCGGCGTGGACACGACGTCCGACGCTCCGATCGGCGTCAACGACGAACTGCGCGAGTTCCTGCTCTCGCTGAACCGGGCGAAGAGCACCACCGCGCGCCTCAAGCTGCTCGGCAACGTCCGTCCCGGCATGCTCGGCATCGAGATCCCCCGCAACGGTGAGCCGCGTACCGGCCTGTCGATGGGTGATCACGCCGCCATCACCGCGAAGGAATTCGGTATCCGCCGCGAGGACCAGGACGAACTGGCCGCAGCGAGCCACCACAACATGGCGGCCGCATACGACCGTGGATTCTTCGACGACCTGGTGACGCCGTTCCTCGGCCTCACGCGCGACGACAACCTGCGTCCGGGCTCGACCGTCGAGAAGCTGGCCACCCTCAAGCCGGTCTTCGGAACCAAGCTGGGCGACGCCACCATGACGGCCGGCAACTCGACTCCGCTCACCGACGGTGCGTCGGCTGCGCTGCTGTCGAGCGACGAATGGGCTGCCGAGCGCAACCTGCCGGTGCTGGCGCACCTCGTCGATTCCGAGACTGCAGCGGTCGATTACATCCACGGCAACGGATCGTTCAAGGACGGCCTGTTGATGGCCCCGACATACGCGATTCCGCGTCTGCTCGCCCGCAACGGTCTGACGCTGCAGGACTTCGACTACTACGAGATCCACGAGGCGTTCGCTTCGGTGGTGCTCGCGACGCTGCAGGCGTTCGAGAGCGACGCGTACTGCAAGGAGCGTCTGGGACTCGACGGTGCGCTCGGTTCCATCGACCGCAGCAAGCTCAACGTCAACGGATCCTCGCTCGCCGCGGGCCACCCGTTCGCCGCAACCGGTGGACGCATCGTCGCATCGCTGGCGAAGATGCTGGCCGAAAAGGGTTCGGGCCGCGGCCTGATCTCGATCTGCGCGGCCGGTGGCCAGGGCGTCACCGCCATCATCGAGCGCTGATCACCGCAGCTTCGGCTGCTCCCCGATACGGGGACACGATCTGGGGGTCACAGGGTCGGCGGATCCGGCAAACGAGGGGTTTTCGGATCTGCTGATCACAACGTCGAAAAGGCACGCAGAGCTCGCTCTGCGTGCCTTTTCGTGTCCGATCAGCCGGGTATGCCGCTCTCCGGCGGAGTCGATTCGTCCCCGGTGTATTCCTCCACTGCCGAGTCTCCGATGTCGGTCTGCAACACGGGAGTCAGGTACTCGGGTACACCTCCGCGGATCTGGAAGACACTGGCTCCGGAGATTCCGAGGTGACTTTCTTCGGAGTATCGGAACGGTGCCAGCTGCGGGCCCTGGAAGTCCATTCCGCCGTCCTGGATCGCGGAGACGATGCCCTCACGGGTGGGATTCTCGCCGGCCGCCTGAAGAGCCTGCACGAACGCGTACGCCTGGCTGAGTCCGTAGATGCGGTAGTTGGTCAGTGGGTCGCCTGTTCCGTTCTGAGCCCAGACCTTCTGCCACAGTTGCGTCCACGGATTCTCGGGGGAGTCGACGCCGGGGATGTATTCGAGCGAAATCATGCCTTCGAGGGACTGAGCACCGTTGGTGACCGCGCCCTGGGAGAAGCGTCCGAGCAGAGAGCCGACCAGGTCGACGTCGGAGCCGATCGAACTGTAGAACCACTCGGGATCGTAGTTGAGCCGCATCGCGGTCAGTTGGCTCAGTGCGGTGTACGACGGGACGTTGAAGCCGAGCACGAGGTCGGCTCCGGCACCCTGCAGGGCGGCGATCTGTGGTGCGACATCGGTGTTACCGGAGGTATAGCGCACGACCTCGACGATCTGGTCGTCCAGGTATTGGCGTACCGCGGCTTCGCTGTCCCTGCCGAGATCGTCGTCCTGGAGGAACAGCCCGACCTTGGCGTCGGGCCGGTTCTTCGTCACCCAGTCGCCGATGATCTTGCCCTCGACCTGGTAGTCGGGCTGCCAGCCGAAGGTATTCGGGTACTTCTCCGGGTCGTTGCCCCACATGATCGCGCCGGAGGAGACGAAAAGATCCGGCACACCCTCCTCGTTCAGGAAGTCGATGACTGCGCTGTGCGTCGCCGTGCCGAGTCCACCGACGACGGCGAACACTTCGTCCTGGAGGACGAGTTCGTTGACGACCTGGGTGGTGGTCGTCGGATCGTAGGAGTCGTCACGAACGACGTACTCGATCTGCCTGCCGTTGACGCCGCCCGCGGCATTGACGTAGTCGAAGTAAGCCTGTGCGCCCGTGGGTATTTCGCTGTACCCGGGTGCGGCGACCCCGGTCAGGGGGAAGTGGGCTCCGATCTTCACCGAGGTGTCGGTGATGCCGATCGTCGAGCCTTCCGAGGATTCTGTTGCCTCGTCTCTACCGCCTGCACCGCACGCTGCGGCCAACGAGACGACGGCGACGAGTGCGGTCGTTCTGACCGCCACCGATCCGAACTTCTTCATTTCATCTCTTTTCTGGTTGAACGCAACCTTCGAAACGTGCCCACCAGACCCAGTGGGGCGAACAGGATGACCAGGACGGTGAAGATGCCGGTCACCAGTGGTGCGAGTTCGGCGGATTGCAGACTGCTCAGCCCCAGATCGAGTCCGAGGTTGGTGACCACCGGTGGGATGTAGGTGAGCAGCAGCGCCCCGATCAGTGCCCCGGACAGAGTGCCGAGCCCGCCGATGACGACGGCGGAGAGCAATGTCAGGGAGAGCGTCAGCGTGAACCCGCTCGGGGCCGCGATCCGCGCCGACATCGCGAGGACGGCACCTCCGGCACCCGCACATGCGGCGCTGACGACGAACGCCAGGATGCGTGCCCGCCCGAGGTCGATCCCGGACAGCTCGGCGGCTACTTCGTCGTCCCGAACGGCCCGCCAGCGACGGCCGATCCGGCTCGACGAGACGTTCGCCAGCAGGAAGAACACGACGACGAGCAGCACCCAGCTGACGTAGGCGACGAATTTGGTTCCGCTGAGCTCGTTTCCGGTGACGAAGAACATCATGTCGTCGATCAGGTCCGGCACTTTCGGAGCCGGGACGACGAGACCCTGTTCACCGCCGAGGTAGTCCGAGAAGTACAGGGCCAGTCCCGGTACGGCGACGGCCAGCGCCAGCGTCGCGCCGGCCAGGTACGGGCCGTGCAGTCGGGCGGCGGCCACTCCCACGACCACGCCCACCAGGGCAGAGATCACGGTGGCGGCCAGCAGTACGAGGGGCACCGACCATCCGGAATCGTTGGCCCGCAGCATCAATGCCGCGGTGTACGCACCGACGGCCATGAACGCACCGTGCCCGAGTGAGAGCTGCCCGCTCAGACCGGTCAGCACGGTCAATCCGCCGGCTGCGATCGCCAGGTACGCGACCGAGGTCAGCTGACTCTGACGGAAGGTGCTCAGTGATTCGAGCGCCAACACGATGACGACGAGTCCGATGACAGCGCAGAGGAAGTGGCGTCGTACCGGGGTGGCCGTGATTCGAGTGAGAGTTGCGTTCACGTCATACCCTCCTGGCTGCTGCGCTGGCGAACAACCCGCTCGGGCGGACGAGGAGAACGACGATCAGAATGATCAACGCCGCGCTCGACACGAGGTCCTGGCCGAGGTAGCCGCTGACGAAACTGAGCCCGACTCCCATCAGCAGGCCTCCGACCACTGCGCCTGCCGGGCTGTCGAGACCGCCGAGAACGGCTGCGACGAAACCGAAGACGACGATCGAGTCCATGTACCCGGGGTGCACCAGCGAGCCACCGGCAATGAGCAGCCCGGCCAGCGATCCGACGACTGCGGCCAAAGCCCAACCGAGCGTGAGCATTCGACTCACCCGGACTCCGAGCAGCTTGGCCACCTCCTGCTCGAATGCGCTGGCGCGCATCTTCAGTCCCAGATCGGTGAACCGGAACAGCAGAATCAGCAAGCCCAGGACCACGAGAACGGCGACGATCTTGAACACGTCGTATCCGGTCAGGGCCACGTTGATCTCCCCGACCTTCTGGCCGGTGAGACCGAACGGTGCTGGGAACGAACGAAATTGGTTCCCGAAGATGATGGCCGCAACCGCGTGGATGATGATGAACAACCCGAGCGTCAGAATCACCGGGTTGATGTGCGAGGAGCTGTCGACGAACCGAATGACGAGTCGTTCGATCAACGCTCCCAACAGCAGTCCGCTGAGCAGCGCGACTCCGAAGCCCAACCAGTACGAGTAACCGGCGTCGATGACGACCAATGCGACGTACGTGGTGATCATGGCCATCGGTGCCTGGGCGAAGTTGACGATGCGGGTCGATCGCCAGATGAGGACGAGAGCGAGGGCGAACGCGGCATAGACCATGCCTGTCGTCACGCCGTTGATGAGGATGGTGAGCAGTTGTTGCACTGTGGCTGGCGTCCTTTCGGCTTGCTCTAGAACCCGAGATAGGCGTGTCGGAGGGCGTCGTCCCCGGCCAAGGTGTCGGCCGGGCCTTCCACCGCGACCTTGCCCAGATCGAGGACGACGGCGTGTTCGGCGATGGACAGTGCACTTCGTGCGTTCTGTTCGACGAGCACGACCGTCATCGATTCAGAATCGACGAGTGCGCGCAGCGTTTCGAAGATCTGAGCGGCGACTTTCGGTGCCAACCCGAGCGACGGTTCGTCGAGGAGAAGAACCGACGGCGTTGCCATCAGTGCTCGACCGATCACCAGCATCTGCCGTTCTCCGCCCGACAGCGTGTGCGCCGACGAGGTTCGGCGTCCGGTCAGCGGCGGGAACATGTCGTAGATCCGATCGAGGGTCACGGCGTCGTGACTTCTGTTGCGTCCCAACGCACCGAGGCGAAGGTTCTCGTCGACGGTCAATTCGGCTATCACGCCCCGGCCTTCGGGCACGTGTGCAAGCCCTTTGCGGGACATGCGATCCGGAGGTATGCCGACGATGTCGACGCCGGCGAGCTCGATACGTCCCGACGTCGGTTTCAGGAGTCCGGAGACAGTGCGCAGCAGCGTGGTCTTTCCGGCACCGTTCGCTCCGAGTACGGCGGTGATCGTGCCCGCGGTGACGGTCATCGACACCGAATCGAGGGCGGTGACCGGCCCGTAGTGCACGGTGAGGTCGGTGATTTTCAGGTGTGTCGCGTCAGTTGTCATGTGCCACCTCGTTTCCGAGATATGCGGCCAGTACGGCCGGATCCTCCCGAATCCGATCCGGTGTGCCTTGGGCGATGACCTTGCCGAAGTCGAGGACGTAGATCCGGTCGCACACGGTCATGACGAGGTCCATGTGGTGTTCGACGAGCATGACCGATGTTGCCGGTCGGTCCGGCTGGGAATCCTTGTTTGCTGATGTGAGAGAGCGGATCTCGTCACCGAGTTCGCTCATTTCGTCGTTGGACAGGCCCGAGGCTGGTTCGTCGAGCAGGATCAACGACGGTTCGCTCACCAGCGCGCGCGCGAGGGCCACGCGCTTGCGCACCGCGTAGGGCAGGCTCGGTGGCAGCCGGTGCGCGTAGCCGTCGATGCGCAGTCGTTCCAGGGTGTTCATCGCGGTCGAGCGGACCGCCGCGTCGTCGGCCGCGCTCGAGGGAAGGCCCAGGAGGCCGCTGAGGATTCCGGTGCGTGCCGTTCGGTCGGCCCCGACCATGACGTTGTCCAGCACGGTCATTCGATCGAACAGGCCCAGTCCCTGCAGCGTTCGGCTCATGCCGAGCCGGGGCAGGTCGTGTGGGCGCAGGCGGCTCAAGGTTTCGCCGTGTCGGCCCAGGGTTCCCGATTGAGGTCGAACGAGACCGCACGCAACGTTGAACAGTGTGGTTTTGCCTGCCCCATTGGGTCCGATGACGCCGAGGACTTCGCCGGGTCGCACCTCGATGGTCACTCCGGAGAGCGCGACGATGCCGCCGAAGGACACGTCGACGTCCGTCATGGTGAGGACCGGATCCATCGTGTCGAGAGAGTTCAAGTGATGCACCTCACAATCTGTTGGGTCCACTATGGGGCGTCCAGCACAACGCGCGGTATGGGCGCTCCGCACAGAATGTTTGGGTGTCTGGGCACCAGTAACGGTCAAATCACCCTGTGATGTGGGCTCTGTGCGCAAAAATGGGCGGATGGCTTCTCCCGGGGTGCGTCGCGCGACGTCGCGATCCGCTGCGCGCGGCGCTGTGAAGCCCTCCGACCAGGAGAAGATTCGCGGTGCGTGGGCCGCGCTGTTGCCGCGGGCGGACGCGATTGCCGACTCGATCACGCTGGCGCTGATAGAGCAGGAACCCGCGTACCTGGCAAGCACCACTCCTGACATCGCCGGCGAAATTCGTCGCAGTACTCGCGCGCATATCAGCCAGGGCCTACGCACGCTGTCCGGTCTTGCGGCCGCGGGCGACAACGCCCGAGAGGTATGGCGTCGCACCGGGAGAGAGCGTGCGCGCCAAGGCATTCCGATGGAGTTGGTGCTGAAGGCGTACACGCTCGGGAGTCGGACGCTGTGGGAAGAGTTGATGCTCGAGCGTGAACAATGCAGATCCGTGATCGACGAGCATCTCCTGCTCGTCGCCGGCCAGCAGCTGTGGAGAGCGCTGGACAGTCAGTACGAAACTCTCGTCGAGGCGTACCGCCAGGAGAGCGCGCGTATGCAGCAGCGTGATCTCGCCAATGTGCTGGTGATCTTGGACGGTCTCCGGTCGGGCCGAGGCGGTGATCCGGCTTTCGTGATCGAGGCCCGCGCGACCCTCGGCCTTTCGGCCTCACAGCAGATCGCCTGCGTGGTCGGCCCGCTCGACGATCAGGGGTCGCCTCCGCTCCCCGCGCCCGAGGACGCGATGGACCAGATCGGCGCAGTGTCTCACTGGAACACTCGCGACGGGCACCAATTCGCGCTCGTGGCACTCGGGACCGGATCGTGGAGATCGGTCATCGACGCCCTAGCCGCGCGGGCGGTCGGCCCCGTGGGTGTCGCGCATTCGCCCGAGGGCGTGGCGTCGTTCGCGGCGGCATATCGCCTGGCGGCACTGACGGCAGAGACCATCACCGAAGACAGTGGCGTCGCGTTGGCGACGGACCGACTGCCGAGGGTGATCATGGCCGCCGACGATCAGTCGTCGGAACTGTTGGTTCGCCATGCGCTCGGCGCTCTGTTCACGCATCCGGAGCCGCACCGAGAAACGTTGCTCGACACGTTGGCGCACATGCTCGCTTCGGACGGTTCGCCCACCAACGCTGCGAAGGCGCTCTACTGCCATCGCAACACCGTCATCTACAGGGTGCGTCGAATCGAGGAGTTGACCGGGCGTGACTTGACCGATGCACGCGACCGGCTTCTGCTCACTCTTGCGCTGGTCAGGACGGGACATTGGGCGCGGGCCGTGGAGCAGGACGACGGTTCGACGACCCACGGTTCATTCAATCGAATGAAATGACGATGGCAATTCCGAACTCGCTGTAACGAGTGGTTGAAGTCTGCATATATTCCGTGTGGCTCCGTACTGCTGCCTGACCCCCGACCCGGCAGCAGTGCGGGGCCTTTTGCGTGCGGCGCGTGCGAGGGTCTCAGAACGAGCGGTGCTGTGCGGTTTGCGTAAGCTCGTCCGCGGGGTACGCCGCGCAGCAGGCCGGAATATGAATCGACGGTCCTGGAAGGGTCGAATGTGAGCGAGGGCAACAGTAGGTCGAGTGACGCGCCGAAGGGTGCCGAGCCCCGCCCCGACGTACCGCCGTACGACACGCCGACCGAGGTGTTCGGGGCCATCCGCGACGACGCCGAGGCGCCGAAGCACGCAGAGCAGCCGGTCTCCGAGGGCCAGGACGCCACGGAATCTGACGCGAACGAAGCCGACGCGAACGATGCGGAGCCGACGCTGGCCCAGGGAACCGAAGCCGATGGCACCGCCGAGGTCGAGCAGCAATCAGAGCCGGTTGCCGACCTCGATACCGCCGGTGATCCGGACGTCGACCAGTTCGAAAAAGGCGAGTCTGCTGCACCCGGCGCGGACGCGCAGCCCGCACCGGTGGCGGACGAATCGCCGACGGTGGCGCAGCCCGTTGTTCTGCCGTCCGCTTCTGACGCCGGGCAACCTCAGCCACCGGCCGAACCTCCCTCTACTCCCCCTGAGAACGGTTCGGCGGAGCACGACGGATCCGGGTCCACGCCGCCGTGGAAGAAGATTGCCATCGGTACCGGCGCGGTGGTTGCCGTCCTCGGGTTGCTGTACGCGGCGGACTGGATTGCTTCCAGCGATCGGGTTCCGCGCGGTGTGACCGTTGCCGGTATCGAGGTAGGCGGCAAGAGTCATTCCGACGCCGAGGCCGTACTGCGTGCCGAATTGGGACCTCGGGCGGAGGAGCCGATTCAGGTGGGCATCGACGACCGGCAGGTCGAGGTGTTGCCTGCCGCGGCCGGGCTGGGAGTCGATTGGAACGCGACGCTCGATCGCGCGGGGACGCAGCCCATCAACCCGATCACGCGTCTGACGTCGCTGTTCGGAAGCCGGGAGATCGGCGTCGTCTCGACCACCGACGAGCAGGCACTCTCGGTCGCCATCGACGGCCTGCGAGCGGAGACGGACCGTGCGCCCGTCGAAGGCGACGTCGTCTTCGAAGGTGCCACCCCGGTAGCCGTCGAACCGCTGGCCGGGCGAGTTCTGGACGCCGACGGGACGCGTCGAAATCTGCAGACCGAGTGGTCGACGGGTGCGACCGAGGTCGTTTACGAATCCACGCCTGTCACCGTGACGCAGGATGCGGTCGATCAGGCTCTGTCGAACGTCGCGGTCCCCGCAGTGTCGGAGCCGGTGGTCATCGAAGGCCGACAGAACGTCGATGCGACGTTGCCGGTGGACCGTGTGGGTGAGGTGTTGCGCTTCGACCCGGACGGGCAGGGCGGTCTCACGCCGATCTACGACACCGGTATCGCCACCGGCATTCTTGCTCCGCAACTGGTCCGCACCGAAGTTCCGCCCAAGGATGCGTCGTTCACGTTCTCCGGCGGAGCTCCCACTGTTGTTCCCGGGGTGATGGGTGAGCTGGTCGAGTGGAACAAGACCCTCGAGCAGCTTCCCGCCCTGCTGGCTGCGGACGGTCCGCGCTCGACCGAGGCCGTCTACGAACCGGCGCCGCCTGCCCTCACCACCGAAGCGGCTGAGAATCTCGGCGTGCGAGAGGTGGTCGCGGAGTACACGACCGGAGGTTTCGAGTACGCGTCGGGCGTGAACATCGGGCTCACCGCGCAGATCGTCAACGGCGCGCTGGTCAAGCCGAAGGAGACGTTCTCGCTCAACGGGTACACCGGTCCGCGCGGGACCGCTCAGGGCTTCGTCGAATCGGGAATCATCGACAACGGTCGACCCGATCGTGCCGTCGGCGGCGGCATCAGTCAGTTCGCGACGACGCTGTACAACGCGTCGTACTTCGCGGGCATGGAAGACACCGATCACACCGAGCACAGCTACTACATCAGTCGATACCCCGAGGCCCGGGAAGCGACGGTTTTCGAAGGTGCCATCGACCTGAAGTTCACCAACCCCAACGACACCGGCGTGGTGATCGAGTCGTTCGCGGATTCGTCCAGCGTCACCGTCCGGCTGTGGGGCACCAAAACCGTCGACGTCGAATCGATCACCGGGCCCCGGACGCGGCCCACCTCGCCTAACACCGTGACATTGCCGGCCGGTGCCGGCTGCGTCGCGTCCGGCGGGGGACCGGGATTCACCGCCAGTGACACCCGGGTGATCAGCGACGCCGCGTCGGGCAGGGAGATCTCGCGCAACACCAGAACCGTGAAATACGACCCCATCCCGATCGTCAAATGCGTCCAGCCCGATCGTCCGGCTCCGGCCCCCGAACCCGACGACCCCCCGCGCCCGAACGACGACGAGTGATGCCCTGTGCTCGACGTGTCACTTCGAATCACGCGGATTCGGACTGTGGCGTCGACGCTCGATCGGGTGTTTGCTGGATGTAGACGTATGCCCGGAACGAATGCCGCCGCGACGAGGTTGCAACAGTAGAGGTGCGCTCGGCACCGCACGATCGAAAGGGAGCATCCTCCATGACGCTCACACGCACCGTCCTCGATCAACAGACACTTCGTGAGGCGTACGCGCAGTTCCCCAGTGGCGTCGTGGCGATCGCTGCGAAAATCGACGGTGTCCTGGTGGGCTTGGCGGCCAGTAGCTTCGTGTCGGTGTCGATCGATCCGCCGTTGGTAGCGGTGTGCATCCAGAACACGTCGACCACGTGGCCGAAGCTGGAAGTTGCGCCGAACATCGGCGTCAGCGTGCTCGGGGAAGCACACAACGATGCCGTCCGCACTTTGGCCGCGAAGACCGGTGACCGCTTCGCCGGTCTCGACCTCACCGTCACCGACGGAGGCGCGGCCTTCATCGTCGGTGCCACCGCCTGGCTCGACACCACCGTCGAGCAACAAATCCCAGCGGGCGATCACGCAATAGTGTTGCTACGCATCCATTCCCTCGAAGTGCAGAGTGAAGTCAATCCAATCGTCTTCCACGGCAGCAAGTTCCGCAAACTTCAGCAGTAACCGCTGTTCGACTTGGTTCGGCCCCCTTCAGCCTGTTCGGCCCGCCCACGGGTTCGGCCCTGTCCGCCCACCTTCGGCCTGTTCGGCCCGCCCACCGGTTCGGCCCTGTCCGCCCACCTTCGGCCTGTTCGGTTCGCCCTCCGGTTTTCGCAAACGCGCGCGCACTTGCTGAACGCGCGCGAAATAGTAGCCCAATCACGGGCAATTCTGCGCGCATCTGACAAATGCGCGCGCGTTTGTCGGATCGGTCTCGTGAAGTCGGCCGGCGACGCTTTGCCGAGCCGGTTCTCCTGGTGGTGCAGCTGCGCTTCGCTCGGTGCGGCCTCGTTTGCTCGTCCACCTGTTTCGGCTCCGTCTGCTTCGCAAACGCGCGCGCACGTGCTGAACGCGCGCGAAAAAGTGGCCGAATAGTCGACAATTCTGCGCGCATCTGACAAATGCGCGCGCGTTTGCGGGACTGACAGCTAGGCGAACTGGTACGCCGGTACCTGTATTCATCCACAAGCCCGGAGTTGTGCACAGTCGTCAGCTTTCGAGCTCGACTCCGTCGACGCATGGCCGAGACTCGGAGCATGAAGGACGACCGAATGATTCGACGCTCCGAGGCGCTGGCAGACGGGAGCGCCGATCACGAGTTGCGCGCAATGTATGAGCGGGGTGGCTGGGAGCGTTTTGTGAATGGCGTCTACGTTCCGTCGTCGAGATTGGCCGGGCTGACAGAACAGGAGCGGCACAGACTGTTGATCGATGCGGTTTTGCCGATCTTGTCCGGTGGTTACGTCGTCAGTCACCGTTCGGCTGCAATACTGCACGGATTACCTTTACCCACTGGCGGATTGGACAAGGTTCACATCACCCGACACCGCCGCGGCGGCGGTCGTGCGAATACGGCTGTGACCGTGCACTGTGCACCGTCCTTATCGAGCGTGACGGTCGACGGAGTTTCGGTGACCTCGCTGGCTCGGACAGTGGTCGACCTTGCTCGAACCGAGACCCTGCTGTCTGCGGTAATCGCAGGTGACGTGGCTTTGAAGTGCTGTGACGAGAGTGAGCTCGACGCGGAGTTGCAGCGGGCTCGGGGCTGGAAAGGTGTGGCGCAGGCGCGACGAGCCGTGAACCTCATGGACGGGCGCAGCGAGAACCCGGGGGAATCGCAGAGTCGAATCATACTGCGCGAGGCTGGATTCGACGTCGAGTCTCAGGTGGAGATCCTGGATCCAAGTGGGCGATCGGTTGCACGGATCGATTGGATGGTCAATGGCCTCGTCGTATGCGAGTTCGACGGTAAAGCCAAGTACACCAAGTACTTGCGACAGGATGAGAACCCCGGCGACGTGGTGTTCAGGGAGAAGGTACGGGAGGACGCGGTGCGCGATCTCGGATATCCGGTGGTGCGCTGGACCTGGGCGGACCTGGCGAATCCAGCAGAGTTGGTGGCGCGCGTTGCCCGAGCTGTAGAACGGGCCGCTGCCTTGCCGCCACCGCGAGGGAGCGTGCGAATTACATCGAGTGGCGAGCAAACGCGCGCGCATTTGCCGAACGCGCGCGAAATCGCCTAAGTATTCGGCAGAATTCGCGCGCATCTGACAAACGCGCGCGCGTTTGCGCCGGGGCCGGGGGAAGCGTCGCCAGGGCTGGGGGAAGCGTCGCCAGGGCTAGGGGGAAGCGTCTACGGGGGAGCGTCTACGTGGGTCGGGTTCGGTGACTGTGACGCGTGAAGTCCATCGGCCCCGGCTAGGTCGCAAACGCGCACGCATTTGCCGAACGCGCGCGAAATCGCCTAACTATTCGGCAGAATCCGCGCGCATCTGACAAACGCGCGCGCGTTTGCGCCGCTACGCAGGCCGTCAACCGAGGCGAGACCGACGGCGCACGAACAACAACGGCCGCACCATTGAACAGGTGCGGCCGTCGAGGTTTCAGGGAATCAGAATGCTGCTTCGTCCAGTTCCATGATGTCGTTGTCGATGTTGGTGAGGATGGCGCGCGTGGCGGTGAGCTGCGGCAGGATGTTCTTGGCGAAGAACGAGGCCACTGCGATTTTGCCCTCGTAGAACGCCTTGTCCTTGCCCTCTGCGCCGTTGTCCAGTGCAGCGATGGCGATTTCGGACTGACGCAGCAGCAGCCAGCCGATGAGCAGGTCGCCGAAGCCCATGAGGAAACGCACCGATGCCAGGCCGACCTTGTACAGCTCGGTGGGCTGGTCCTGTGCGCCCATGAGGTGCTGGGTCATCGAGGTGACGATGGCCTGGACGTCCTCGAGGGCGGTGGCGAGCAGTGCGCGCTCGGCCTTGAGGCGTCCGTTGCCTGCTTCGCTGTCGATGAACGACTTGATCTGTCCGGCAACGTGAGCCAGGGCTACGCCGCGGTCGCGGGCGATCTTGCGGAAGAAGAAGTCCTGCGCCTGGATGGCGGTGGTGCCCTCGTACAGCGAGTCGATCTTGGCGTCGCGGATGTACTGCTCGACGGGGTAGTCCTGCAGGAAGCCGGAGCCACCGAAGGTCTGCAGCGATTCGGCGAGCACCTGGTAGGCGATCTCCGAGCCGACGCCCTTGACGATGGGCAGCAGCAGATCGTTGACGCGGTAGGCGATGTCTTCGTCGGCGTCCGAGACCTGCTTGGCGGTGATCGGGTCCTGGTGTGCGGCGGTGTAGAGGTACACCGCGCGCAGGCCCTCGGAGTACGCCTTCTGCATCATGAGGCTGCGGCGCACGTCGGGGTGGTGCGTGATGGTGACGCGCGGTGCGGTCTTGTCGGTCATCTGCGTCAGGTCTGCGCCCTGGACGCGTTCCTTGGCGTACTCGAGTGCGTTGAGGTAGCCGGTGGAGAGGGTGCCGATTGCCTTGGTGCCCACCATCATTCGAGCGTGCTCGATGACGTCGAACATCTGCGCGATGCCCTTGTGGACCTCGCCGACGAGCCAGCCCTTGGCGGGGACGCCGTGGCCACCGAAGGTGAGCTCACAGGTGGCGGAGGCCTTGAGGCCCATCTTGTGCTCGACGCCGGTGACGAAGGCACCGTTGCGCTCTCCCAGTTCACCCTTCTCGAAGTCGAAGAGGATGGACGGAACGAAGAACAGGCTCAGGCCCTTGGTTCCCGGTCCGGCACCTTCGGGGCGCGCGAGCACGAGGTGGAAGATGTTCTCGAAGAGGTCGTCGGAGACGGCCGAGGTGATGAAGCGCTTGACGCCCTCGATGTGCCAGGAGCCGTCGTCCTGCTTGATCGCCTTGGTGCGTCCTGCGCCGACGTCGGATCCGGCGTCGGGCTCGGTGAGGACCATGGTGGCACCCCACTGGCGCTCGACGGCGACCTTGGCCCATTCCTTCTGCTCTTCGGTTCCGTTGTGGTACAAGATGTTTGCGAAGCCGGGGCCTGCGGAGTACATGAAGGCGGCGGGCTGCGAGCCGAGGAGCATCTCGTTGATGCCCCACAGGAGGTTGCGAGGCGCTGCCATGCCGCCGACCTCTTCGTCGAGGCCGACGCGCCACCACTCACCGTCGGCGAGGGCCTTGTAGGACTTCTTGAAGGATTCGGGCAGCTTCAGGCTGTGGGTCTCGGGATCGAAGACCGGGGGGTTGCGGTCGGCGTCCGCGAAGGATTCCGCCAGGGGGCCCTCGGCCAGGCGTACTACCTCGCGCAGCATGTCACGGGCTACTTCACCGTCCATGTCGCCGAAGTTGTCGCCCTCGAGGGTCTCGTCGAGTCCGAACAGCTCGAAGAGATTGAATTCGAGGTCCCGGAGGTTGCTCTTGTAATGGCCCATTGCTCGTTCGCTCTCCAGTCGGTGGTGCGGTCTCGTGAGTACCGCCCAAGTTAGCTACTCGTCGGTAACTTAACGGATATTACCCCCGATCGGTTCCGCTGCCAAGGGCGGACCTACTCGCCAGTAATAGAGCGTCGATCGCTGTGCCGCCGGTCACGTCTCGATACCGGTTCTCGGCCGTGGTGACGGTGAGTCGGTCCCCGATGTCTGTCACCAAATCCTCTGGTGTGTACAGGATCTCGGGCTCCTGTGGACCGCCGACGCCATCGGTGATGTTCGACGAGTGATGGCCGAGAATCATGAGGATTCCATCAGGTTTCAACGCCGACACCGCAGCCGATACGGCTCGGCGTCGCTCGTCCGGAGGCAAATGGAGGTAGAACATGAGCACCAGGTCATAGTTGGGCTCGGTTGCCAGCTTCGTCACATCGGCGTGTATCCAGGTCAGGCGCTCGCGCACCGACCGCGGGGCCGACTCGGCCACTCGACTGGCCCGCGTCAATGCCACCGACGAGAAGTCGACGGCGTCCACGATCCAGCCGCGCGTCGCGAGCCAGATGGCGTTGCGGCCTTGGCCGGCTGCCAAATCGAGGGCTCGACCGCGCGGGATTGTCGTCGCGACTTCGACCAAGGTGGCATTCGGAGCCTCGCCGTAGACGAGTTCTCGGCGTTCGTACTTGCGATCCCATTCGGCAGCGTCCACGCCGGAAGCCTAATGGGAACTGCTACAGCGTGGCCCGCAGCAACAGCACGTTGTAGTTCTGGAACACCGTCGCCAAGAAGTAGAGGTCGCGGCCCGTCGAGAACGGGTGGATGTACGGGGCGTAGATCGAGCTGATCTCGCGAGTGTCGACCAGTACCTCGGGCGGGCTCCACGGTCCGACGGGCGATGAAGAACGCCGCAGCACAATGGAATTGGCGTTGTCGGTGGTCATCATCAGGTACTGGCCCACCGCGGCGTTGTATGCAACCGACAGTCGCCGACGCCGTCGACGATGGGGGCGGCCGCTGCGGGATCGCCCTTCTTCCAATCCTTACCCGTCCAATATTCGTATTCGCCGAGCCTCGTGATGTCCGCATCTCTGACGCGAGCGACGTGGCCGAGTGTGGAGCGACCCGGCGGTGTGCCGTACTGGTAGACGTATCCGTTGTCCTTCAGGTAGGCGCTTTGCTGGAAGTTTCGATCTCCGCCGGCGCTCGGCCTGTGGGTCTCGGGTAGTGCGGCCCAGTTTTCTCCGTTGTCGGTCGAGGCGGCGAGGCCGGAGAAGTTGGTGTCCCAGGTACCTGCGGGCCCCCAGTTCTTGACCGACATGAGGTTGAGGTACTGGGTGTCGCCCACGGCGACTCCGGCGGTGGGGATTCGGCTGATTTCGACGAAGGGGATCTTGGGGCTGGGGACGACTTCTTTGGTTTGTCCGACGGCGTCCTTGACGACACTGTCGAAGTTCATGCCGTCGGCGAGGTTTCGGTCGTTGCTGCGGACGATGGCGTTGCTGCGCCAGGACCAGAGGCCGCCTTGCAGGAGGTTGGGGACGCCGACGCCTGCGGTGTCGCCGAAGGCGGTCAGGACCTCGCCTCGGCCGTTGTCCCACATGATGCCGAGGTCGGTGCCGATCATGTTGACGTTCTGGGTCATGTACGGGCTCGACATTCCGGTCACCTGGGCGACGGCCTGTGCGCGGCCGTGCAGTTGCGGTAATCCGAATGTTCCGTTCAGACCGGCGATTGGGTTGATTGCGTTGGGGTCGGCTAGGGCCGTTGGGCCTGTGACCAGCATCGATGCCGTCACCGTCAGTGCTGCGACTGTCAAGAGTCTGGATCCCACGCGTGTCAAAACTGCCCCGTTTCATGGTGTTTCCCCGATAACACCTCGGAACCATGGCAGCGGTTTGTTATGGGCAAGTTCAATCAACTCGTAGCCTGTTTCGCGAATCGGGCGAATGCCCCTCGGTGTCGTAATCTGGACACGTGAGTGATCTACCCGATTCCCAGCTGGCGCGGGATCTGTCCGTCAGTGCGATGCGGCTGAATCGGAGACTGCGTCTGCGGCATTCGAGCGACCGGTTGCCGGTGGCTCAGTTGTCGATTCTGACGACGTTGCTTCGTGAGGGCCCGATGACGACCGGTGAACTGGCTTCTCGGGAACGAATCAAGCCGCCGTCGGTGTCGCGGTCGTCGCATCAGTTGGTCGAGGCCGGCCTGATTGTCCGTGAGCCGCACCCGACCGACGGCCGGCAGGTGGTGCTGCAGTTGACCGAGGCGGGCGTCGCGACTGCTCGCGACGAAGTGGCGTCTCGCGAAATCGCTCTTGCCGAACAGCTGGACGAGTTGTCGGCTCGGCAGCGGGAAACGTTGGCCGCAGCGTCGGCAATCCTGATCGAATTGGTCGATCGAGTCGACTGAGACCGTCAGTTCTCGTGTTGAACTTCGCGATCGAGACCGTCGATATTCCACTCGATGGTGGATCCGAGTTCCTCGGAATCTCCTCGGTGCGCGACGCGGCCGAGGACGGTGGCGACTATTGCAGCGCACACCATCCAGACGACTACGCCTATCAGCAACCCGGTCATGGACACTTTGTAGCACTGATGTCTGAGAAATCGCCGTGAAACGGTGGTTATGAAGTGTTGCTGTTCGATATACATCGCGTGCGGTCCGGCAAATGCGACAAAGTGAAGCTTCTTGTTCCCCAACAGATGTAGAGACCCGATGGATCGTTTCGCGGCCTTTTCGAGAACAGAAATCAATGAGTGTTGCGTAATTGTTCGACGACTCGGCGAAAGCGACTGCTCGGTGTGCACATATTCGACACCACATCGAGATCGGACTCGAAATCCACATCTCGCAATTGCGACACCATGGTCACCTCGGCACCCGCAGCGGTCAGTGCCACCCGGGTGTCGTCGCCCGTCGACGGTGCAGACATCGGTACGTCCAGCAATGCTTGGGCCTGAGCAGGATTCCGTAGACCCAGGATCCACCAACCGCCGTCCTCGGCGGTACCGAGTAGATCGGTGTCGGCCAGCAGCGCGGCTGCGTCGCTGAGCAGTCGCCCAGTGACCTGAGGGGTGTCCATTCCGATCTGAAGTACCGCACCCGCGGGCGCGGCATCGGCGTGCGCATTCGCCAGCCGTTCGCCCAGTCCGTCGCCGCGCTGCGGGATCACGGTGAACGACGCGAGGGCTCGGGTGAGTTCCTCGGCGCGGGCCGCGTCGTGAAGATGGCCGGTGAGGGCCACGACGCGGTGGTCGACGTTCGCTGCCGCGACGGCGTCGAGGGTGTCCAGCAGTGCGGCGGCTGCCACCTCGGCGGCGGCCGCGTCGCCGATCGTGGCGGCGAGACGGGTCTTGGCAAGTCCTGGAACGGGCGCTTTGGCCACGACGAGGGCGGTGACGGTCACGAGAGCACCTTCCAGAAGTCGCGCACGGCCACGATGGTGCCGCGGACCGAGCCCGAGACCTTGGACGTGCCTGCGGTTCGTGGTCGGTAGTCCACGTCGTGTTCGACGACGGTCCAGCCGGCCTCGGCCGCGAGCACGAGCAGCTGCAGCGGGTAGCCGGAGCGTCGGTCGGTGACATCGAGGTCGAGTAGTGCTTGCCGGCGGACCGCTCGGATGGCACCGAGGTCGTGTACGGGCAACTTGTACTTGGTCCGAAGCCGAAGAGACAGAACGGCATTGCCGATTTTTGCGTGCAGCGGGGAACTTCCCTTGGCGGGCCGGCGACGGCCGACGGCCAGGTCTGCGCTGTCCAGTGCAGCAACCAGGGTGGGTAGGTCGCGCGGGTCCATCGAGCCGTCTCCGTCGAGCACGCAGACAATATCGGTGTCGGCGGCGAGGACGCCCGCGTGCACGGCGGCTCCGTATCCGGGGACGGCTTCCGCTACCACTGCAGCGCCGTGGGCGGCTGCCACCGCGGCGGTGGCGTCGGTCGAGTTGTTGTCCACGACGATCGTTCGATATCCCGGCGGGATCGAATCCAGCACGGCCGGAAGCGATTCGGCTTCGTTCATGCAGGGAATGACGACGGTGACAGATCCGGGCTCAGACACGGGGTGGGCCCGTTCCCTCGGCGTCGCGCAACGGTGCGTCGGCGAACGCGGTGAGACCGTCCTGCGGCAGGATCTGCGCGCGAAATCCCAGAACCTCTTCTGCCCGCTGTGGACTGGCGACGATGTGCCGTACGTCCCCGGCTCGGTACTGGCCGGTGATTTCGGGAGCTGGCCCACCCCTCGCGTCGGCGAGAACGGACGCCACCTCTCCGATGGTGATCGGATGACCCGAGCACACGTTGAGCGCGGTGAAGCCGTCCAGTTCGGCGGAGATGGACGCGATGTTCGCTGCTGCCACGTCGTGCACGTGGACGAAATCGCGGGCCTGCTTGCCGTCCTCGTAGACCGTGGGCGGCTTCCCGAGTTCGAGCGAGGACCGGAACATTGCCGCCACACCGGAATACGGGGTGTTGCGCGGCATGTGCGGGCCGTACACGTTGTGGTAGCGCAGCGCGACGACGGAACCACCGGTCGACAGTGCCCACGCGGAGGCGTAGTTCTCCTGCGCCAGTTTGCTCGCTGCGTAGGTGCTGCGCGGTTGCAGCGGTGAATCTTCCTCGACCAGTAGCCAATCGAGTGGCTCGCCGGACGCTGGGTCTCGGTTGTCGAACAGCCCGGCGTCCAGATCGGCTCGGGTACGCGGTCGCGGGACGACGGTCTCGCCGGAGGAATTGAGGTAGCGCCCTTCGCCGTAGACCACCATCGACGATGCCAGTACCAGGCGGGAACACCCTGCCTCGTACATCGCCGCGAGCAGGACTGCGGTTCCGAAGTCGTTGTGACTGGCGTATGCCGGCGCGTCCGCGGCGTCGACGCCTGCGCCGACGACAGCAGCCTGATGGCACACGACATCCACACCGCGTAGCGCTTCGACGAGTGAATCCTTGTCTCGCACATCCAGATCGGTGATGCCCTCGGCTGTCGCGCCGGGTCCGTGGGCCGAACCCAACATGGCGTCGACGGCGACCATCTCGAGATCGGTGTCGCGCGCTGCGTCGAGAATGTGGCCCCCGATGAATCCGGCTGCGCCGGTGAGCAGTACGCGAGTCATGGCAGCTCGACCGGCAGTGTGACTCCGGCGTGCACCCGGCAGTGGGGGCACTCGCCCGTCGGCGCGTCGCGCACTGCGGATCGGACGAGCGCCTTGAGCGGTTCGATGTTCTTCTGGAATTCGGCGAACACGTCCACTGCTTTGACTCCCTGACCGGATTCGATCCCGGCGTCGAGGTCGGTCACCAACGCTATCGGCGCGTAACAGAGTTCGAGTTCGCGGGCCAGGACGGCTTCAGGATGACCGGTCATGTTCACCAGTGTCCAACCTTGGCGCGCGAACCATTGGCTCTCGGCGCGAGTGGAGAACCGGGGACCCTCGACGACCACCATGACACCGCCGTCGACCGCGGACCCCTGGACGGCCGCGCTGCGCAGCTCCCCGCAGTAGGGATCGGCGAATTCGACGTGGATGCCGCCGTTGTCGAAGTAGGTCTGGGTGCGGCCGGACGTCCGATCGACGAGTTGATCCGGAATCACGACGGTTCCCGGACCGTATTCGGCCACCAACGATCCCACGGCGCACGGGGCGAACACGCGACTGACACCGAGCATGCGTAGCGCCCACATGTTGGCCCGATACGGCAGGGTGTGCGGCGAGTATTCGTGAGCGCGGCCGTGTCGAGGAAGAAAGGCAACTCGTCGTCCTTCCACCTCGCCGACGGTGATCGGTGCGCTCGGTGATCCGTAGGGCGTGTCCAGCTCGATCTCTTCGGCGTCGTCGGCGAAGAACGAGTAGAAGCCACTGCCGCCGATCACCGCGATCTCGGCCTGTAACCCCGCGTGCGTGTTCATCTACCCATCCTCCATCACCGTCGGTCGATATGCTGGTCCGAAACCGTGTTCGTCTTCAAGTCCGCAGGGAGAAAACACTATCCGTTACTGGAGAGAAGCCGTCGCCGGTGCGCTGGCCGTCGTGCTCGTTGCCGTCGCGTTCGTCGTTCCGTATCTGGGCAACGAGATCGTCACCCCGATCATCAACAGAACACCGCAGCAGGTGCGCGATTTCGCCGACGCCGCACCGCTGTTCGGTTTTCGTGAGGTTCATGTCGGATGGGGATCGCCGTTCGCCGTCCTCATCGCGGTGGCGACCGTGCTGTGGGGACCGACCGTGGCTCGACGCCTGTCCTGGACGCGGCTGTTGTTCGTCGTCTGGGGTGCGTCGGCGGCGTGGACGATGGCGCTGGCGATGGTCGACGGTTGGAAGCGTGGGTTCGTCGACCGGTTGGCCTCGACGGACGAGTACCTGCACGAGGTGCCCGGCATCACCGACATCCCCGCGACACTGCGCGGATTCTCCGAGCGCATTCTGGATTACCAGGCGGATTCGTGGACCACTCACGTCTCGGGCCATCCGCCCGGTGCGCTGCTGACGTTCGTCTGGCTCGACCGTCTCGGTTTGAGCGGTGGGGCTTGGGCGGCAACGCTGTGCGTGTTGGTGGGAACCAGTGCCGCAGTTGCCGTGGTTCTCACGCTGGGTGTTCTGGGCGACGAGGACATGGCCAGGCGCGCAGCACCGTTCGTGGCGATCGCACCGGCAGCGATCTGGATCGCCGTCTCCGCCGACGCGTTCTATGCCGGGGTTGCAGCGTGGGGTATCGCGCTGCTGGCGGTCTCGACGAAGCGCTGGCTGTGGCCCGCATCCATCGGTGCGGGAGTGCTTCTCGGGTTCGGAATCTATCTGAATTACGGCCTGGTGTTGATGGGTCTGCCCGCGGTCGCGGTGCTGATAGCGGGCCGAAAGGTTCTGCCGTTCCTCGGCGCGGTGATCGGAGCCTTGCTCGTTGCGGGGATCTTCACGGCGTACGGATTCTGGTGGTACGACGGGTACGAGCTGGTGCAGGAGCGGTACTACCAGGGCATCGCCAAGGATCGTCCGTTCGAGTACTGGGGCTGGGCGAACTTCGCTGCACTGTTCTGCGCGCTCGGCGTCGCTGTGCCCGCGGCCTTCCCACGCATCGCCGCGCGGGTGCAGCCGATCAACCTGTTGGTGCTCGGCGGCCTCGCGGCGGTGGTGATGGCCGATCTGAGTCAGCTGAGCAAAGCGGAGACGGAGCGAATCTGGCTGCCGTTCGCGATGTGGATGTTGATCGCCCCGGCGGTGCTGCCGCGTCGAACACATCGATTCTGGTTGGCGCTGCAGGTGATCGGGGCCTTGGCCGTCAATCATCTGCTGTTCACGAATTGGTGAGCGGAGCCGGAGTCATCTGCGCGAACCAGCGGCCGTCGATCGGAGCCACGTCCACCATCTGCAAGCCGGCCGCGCGGGCGAGGTCGGCGGTGGCGTCGGCGCTGACACTCGACCAGGCGAACCAATCGCCGACCATGGTGTCGGTTTCCCAGCGGACGGTGCGGTGCCGAATGCCGGAGTCACTCGGTTCGTCCACCTCGGCGATGATGGCTCCGTGCGGTGCCAGCAGATCGGCGGCTCGCTGTAGCAGGCGCACCGGATCCCCGCCGATGCCGATGTTGCCGTCGGCGAGCAGCACACACGACCACGTGCCGGTGCCGGGCAGAGGCTCGAACAGGTCACGGAGAACGGCGTTTCCGCCGCGGCCGATGGTCAGGTCGACGGCAGCCTTGGACGTGTCGACGCCGAGCGCCGAGAGTCCTCGGCGGGCAAGAGCTTCGGTCAGCCGGCCGGGTCCGCATCCGAGATCGATGGTGGACCCGGTACATCGGCTGATCATGGCGTGGTCGGCTCGGCGATCCTCTTCCGAGGATGCGCTTCCGCCCATCCATCGGCCCGTGGGCAGACGTTCTCTCGAGCCGTCGGAATCGCCGATCCAGCAAGGCAATCCAGCGGCGGCGCGGTGGAAAAGGGTGTCTGCGGTGACGCTCATGTTCGGCTCCGTACCACGGTGAGGCGAATGAAGTAGACGACGGCGCTGGCGGCGAACAACACCGTTGTCAGAACCAGCCATCGTTCCAAGAAGGGGTCTTGGGTCAAACCTGTTGCCGCACGATAGGTCTCCGCGCCCTGGGACAGTATTCCGGGGAAGAACATCAAGAACGTCAGCGCTGTGCCGAGGGCCGGGACGCGAATGTAGTTGACGGGCGAGACGGTCAGCTGCAGTCGTCCGAGCCCGGTGAGAAGGCGATCGGCCGCCGAGTACAGCGGGAACAGGACCGCGTCGTGCAGCAGTACCGATCCGAAGAACCAGACGGCGATGGAATGCCACCAGATGTCGCTGTTCCACAACGTTTTCGGCCCGGCGATGTGAACGACGTAGCCGACCAGAGCGAAAGGGAGCAGCAGGCCAACGCCATGCAGAGGGTGCCCACCGTATATCCGTCGGAAGGCTCTCATGTCGGTCCCCTGTCGCGTTTTACGAAACGTCTGTGAAAGCACCAGAGCGCGAGCAGTACCGACGTCGTCGGTGACTGCCCGCGCACGGGTTCAGGAGCTGATTATGCGGCGGTCTTGACCGTGATGGTCGCAACGCCGACGAGCAGTCCCGGGGTGACAGCGTCGGTCTTGAACGTGTCGTTGAGCAGTCCGGCTGCGGTCTCCGAGATCTTCACCTGCGTGCCCTGCAGGATGGCGGTGTTCTCGGGGCCGGTTGCCAACGGCTGCAGGGTGCGGCCGTCGAGGTCGAACAGCACGGCGTCGGCAGCAGCCTCTTCGCCGTTGACCGTGACGTCACCGGTGAGCAGCGACGTGCCCGGGTCGATGTCGAAGTTGGTCAGCTCGACCACGGTCTCGCCTGCGGTCAGCGACAATCCGCTGCCGTCGTGGTTGATCTCGCCCTGCACGTAGGGGTCGACCGTGCCGGGCTCCCAGTACTTGACGTCGCCACCGGTGATCGGGAAGCGAATGGAACCGTCTGCGAGAGTTGCGGTTCCGACTACGCCCGGCGTGAGGCCGAGGGTGGTCAGTGCGCCCAGGAAGCCGGGGTCGAGAGCAACTGCGGTGTCGACGCCGTTGCTGAGGTCGGCGACCTCGGCTGCGGGCTCGGGGGTGCTCTCGGTGGTCTCCATAGCCGACGATTCCGAGGAGGTGGCTGCGTCGGTGGTGCTGGATGCGTCGTCGCTGGAGCACGCGGCGAGCGGGACGATGGTGAGTGCACCGATTGCGGTGGCGGCCAAAGCTTTACGAACAGTGAACATGTCGGTCAACCTTCCGTGCTCGTCTCTCGAGCGTTGTGGGTTATTCGGCGCTGCTTGCCGATCGGATGGGTCTTCATCGCGATGCCTGCATTGAAGCGGTGCCGACCTGTTACCCCACGGTGTGAACGGTCAAACCAGACATGTTCACGTTCGGCTCAGCCCAGGATCAGATCCGCGGCTCGTTCGCCGATGATCACCGACGGTGCATGGGTGTGGCCGCGGATGATGCTGGGCATGATCGATGCGTCGGCGACCCGGAGTCGGTCGACGCCCCGAACCCGCAGCGCAGCGTCGACGACGCTGCCGGCATCGTTGCCCATCCGCGCGGTGCCCACCGGGTGGTACAGAGTGTGCGCGTTCTGCTCCAGGGCCTCGGTGAGCAGATCCGCCGGGGAGATGTTCGACGCCACCCTGGGGCGTACGACGTCCCCGAGCTGGCCCTTCAGGGACGGGGTTTCCGACAGCGCGACGCATACGCGCAGTCCCTCGATCATGGCCCTGCGGTCCATGCCGTCGGGGTCGCTGAGGTAACGCGGCTCGACGATGGGCTTGGCCAGGGGGTCGGCGGACCGGAGCGTGATCTCGCCTCTGCTCTTGGGTTGCAGCAGGACGGTGCCGATGACCGCGGCGTGTGCGTCGGCGGCGATCAGGCCTTCGTCGAAGAACGGGGCCGGTCCGAAGATGAGTTCGAGGTCCGGCAGCGGCAGATCTTCGCGACTCCGGATGAAGCCGTATGCCTCCGCGACGTTGGAGGTGAGCATGCCGCGTCGGCGCGCGAGATAGTTGATGAGTTCGGGAATCTTCTCGGCATGGAAGAGGGAGTCCTTCTCGGTCTTCCATCCGATGAGGGCGGCCAGGTGGTCGAGGAGGTTCTGCCCGACGTCCGGCGAGTGGTGCCGGACGGTGATGCCGTGGGCTGCGAGCTGCTCCTTGTCTCCGATGCCGGAGAGCATCAGCAGCTGCGGTGTGTTGATGGCTCCGCCGGACAGAACGACTTCCTTGTGTGCGCGCACCGTATGGGTGACGCCGTCGGAGGTGTATTCGACGCCGACGGCGGCGCTGCCCTCGAAAAGAACCCGGGTGGCCTGTGCCTCGGTGAGGACGGTGAGGTTGGTGCGCTTCTTCGCCGGGCGAAGGTAGGCGTCGGCGGTGCTCCAGCGGGCACCGCGTTTCTGGTTGACCATGGTGCGGCTGAAGCCCGTGGGTTCGGGCAGGTTGGGGGTTTCGACCGAGTAGCCGGCTTCCTCGACGGCGGAGAGGAAGGACGAGGTGAGCGGGCGTGAGCTGCGCTGGTGGGAGACGATCAGCGGCCCGCCGGTTCCGGCGTCCAGTTCTGTTGTGCCCTCGATGTTCTCGATCTTGCGGAAGTATCCGACGAGGTTGCGGAACGACCACGAGTCGTCGGAGTTGGCCGCCCACTCGTCGTAGTCGGCGGCGAATCCGCGTACCCACATCATGGCGTTCATCGACGACGAGCCGCCGAGCATCTTGCCGCGCGGCCAGTAGATGCTGCGGTCGCGTAGCCCCGGCTGCGGTTCGGTGAGGTAGTCCCAATCGACCTCGGTACGAAAGAGTTTGGAGAACGCGGCGGGGATGTGGGCGAACTTGTTCTTGTCTTCCGGGCCTGCCTCGAGCAGGATCACGCTGTTGCGGGGATCGGCGCTGAGCCGGTTGGCCACCACTGCGCCGGCCGAGCCCGCGCCCACGACGATGTAGTCGGCGGTTGTGTTCTGTGTGCTCATGATTGTCCTCAGGGTTCGTCGGCAGCTGTCGTTGGACGCTGCTCAGCCGCGCAGGGCGGAGGCGAATATTGCCGGGAGTTTGGTCCAGGACGGTGCTCCGGCGAACGCGGTGAGCAGTTTCCCGGTCGATGCTGCGGTTTTGTTGGTGACGAACCACGGCGGCTTGGGGGAGATGGACATCTCTCCGCTGATCAGCGACCTCGACATTGGGCGGAAGGGTCCGCGTACCACGGTTCGTTCGGCACCGTCGATCAGTAATGCGTTGTGCACGATGCCGATTCCGCTCTGCACATCGTCGACGGTGTGGCCGGGGAACGCGCCCCAGGTGGCCGATGCGGTGAGGAATCCGAGGGCGGTCCAGGCATTGACGGCAATAGTGCCGTACCGCAGGTCTGCAAGCATGGAGTCGAACTTCTCACCGAGTTCCTTGATGGTGCTCGGCGTGCCGATGATGTTGATGCCGAGGGTGCCGGTGAATTCCTCGTTGGCCGTCTGGACGGCCTTGGCGGCGAATGCTGCTCCGCTGTAGGGCAACTCGATGACGCCCATCACGGGTGCGAAGTACTCGGTCTGCAGGAGCGGTGCGTACTCGCCGGGATCGAGGTCGGTGATGAGCACCCGGCCACCGCCGTCGCCGAGCCGTTCGGCCGACGGGTACGTGGCGGTGGCGTCGGACACCCGTCTGTCGCTGCCCGGGTAGTAGGGGGCGCGGGCCGGTGCCCGGTCGAGTGCGGCGCGCAGGGCTGCGATGAACTCGTCGCGCTGCTTCCATTCCGAGGACAGCACGACGACCTGCGAAGCGACACAGTTGTATCCGCTGTTGTGCAGTCGCTGGGTGGCTACGTGTTCGGCTTGGAACTCGATGTCTGCGCGACTCCACTCGCCCGGCAACACGATGGTGGGTGAGACGCCACCGAGTTCACTGGAGATCTCCTTGGTCAGGATCGGCCGGTTCGCCGCCTTACGGGCGGCACCGTCGGGTCCCGGGCCGAAGACGATGGCGTCGTGGGTGATTGCGCTGCCCGTCATGTGGACGTGGTCGACGCGATCGTGGTTGACCAGGTAGGTGCCGACGTCGGCTCCGCCGGTGAGCAGACGCAGTGCGCCGATGTCCACCAGTGGGGCGAGGATCTTCTCGAAGACCGGCAGCAGTGGGTCCATGATGGGGTTGAGCTTCAGCGCGACGACGCGGTTGAAGGCGATCAGTTCGTACAGGGCGTCGAGTGGGGCGATCGAGGTGATGTTGCCCGCGCCCAGGACGACGCCGACGCCCGCGGTGCGCGTCGGGTCGAGTTGGGCGAGGCCTGCGGTGCGCTGTGCCGTGGCACGGTCGATTCCCGGCCGGAGCCACACCTCGGCACTGAATCCGTTGAGCAGTAGTTTCTCGAAGTTGTTGAGGGGCAACACCGATACGGTCGTTCGTCCGCCCGGAGCTGTTCCGAACTTCGCTCCGGCCAGCGGGCTACCGCCTGCCTCGAGCGCCGAGAGGGTGTGCGCGAGCGTGCCGAGACCGCCGAGAAGCGAGTACGGGCCGGAGAGCCATTCCTCACCGAGCAGGTTGGACGAGGGGTCGAGGCCTTTGACCGACGCGGCGGCGGTGACCCATTCCTGCGCGTGCGTCGTGGCGAGGGCGTGCATGCGCTCGAGCAGTGCCCGGCGGTCGGCCAGGCCGAGCCTGCCCCAGGTCTGCTCGCCTGCGTCGAGGTCGGCAAGAGCGGTATCGACCGCCAGGGTGGCGTCCGGTCCGTTCGTCGGTACAGGCTGCAGATGCGGGGTGACTTCGCTGGTCAACTTTTCGTCTCCACTCGTCGTTCGGATACACGGCTTCGAGTGTGATTCTGGTCGCATTCGGGGCGGCAGGCTATGGGCCGCCGCTGTCAATCGAGCGCAGCGGATTGTGCCGTCGCACAGTTTGGGTGTGGTGTGGCTTACATCGGCCGGGCTATGGTTCAGTCATGACCACCACCGAGTCCGCTCTGCATCCGTCACCGACCGAGCTGGCGGCGGCGATGCTCGACGACGTCGACGAGCTGGCGAGCGAACTGGTCCGGCGCATCCTGGGAGCCGAGCACGCGTATCTGGAGGCGACGCTGCTCACCGCGGATCAACTCCACGAAGCGTCTCGCAGCAATCTGGCGTCGATGTTGGGCAAGCTGTCCGGGCGTGCACCGGTTCGGCTCGAGTCGGCGCAGCAGGCGGGCAGGCTGAAGGCCGAGCAAGGTGTACCGCTGGCGGCATTGCTGCACGCGTTCCGGCTCGGTGGTCGGCTGGTCTGGGACGAGTTGATGGTGCGTTCGCACGGTAGGGCCAGCCACGCGCTGCTGGACATGGCGGCGCAGGTGTGGGCATTGGTCGACGTGTATTCCGACGAGGCGGCCGAGGCGTATCGAGAGAGCGCCGATATGCGAGCCCGCGAGAGCGCCGAAGCCCGCGGCCGGCTGATTCGGGTGCTGTTCGCCGATCACGCCGCGAATCCGGCCGCGGCGGCGGATGCCCTGCGTGCGTTCCGAATTCCGGATCGCGGATTTTTTGCTGTGGTTTCCCAGGAACCCTCGTCGACGGGACTCGGTATCGAAGGCGTCGTCGCTCGGTTGCGGGCCGCGGGAACCGAGTCGGTGTGGGATGCCGAGGTGGACGGCAGCATCGGATTGTTCTGTGCCGCTCGGGACTCCGACATCGATACGGCACTGGCCACTTTCGGAGAACTGTGCCCGGGGCGGATCGGCGTCAGTTCGGTGTTCCGGTCGCCGTCGGGAATCGGTGACGCCGTGGGGCAGGCCCGTCTGGCCCGGTCGTGCAGCTTTCCCGATTCTGTGCCGTCGACGCCGGTGCGCTACGACTCGGTACCGGTGCCGTTACTGCTCGCGCGCGACCCGAAATCCGGCCGTATCGCGGCTCGTCAGATCCTCGGCGATCTGTTGGCGTTGCCCCGCGCCGAGCGGACGAGTCTGCTCGCCACTCTCGATGCGTGGTTCTCGTGCGGTGGCTCCACCAAGGATGCCGCGGAACAGCTGCACTACCACCGCAATACGGTGTTGTACCGATTGCGGCGTATCGCCGAACTCACCGGTCGAGACTTCCGTGATCCCGTGCAGGCCGCCGAACTCTATGTCGGGCTTCGAGCCCATCAGCTACTGACCTGACGGGTCAGTGGCTGGCCAGCACGACGTCGAGGATTCCCGTTCCCAGCGGTACCGGAACGCAGGACGGCTGACGTGCATTCGCGGGGTCGAGTGCGTTGAGCGCCAGACGCAGCGCGGTCGGGTCGTAGGTGAAGGTGAAGTGGGCGACCTCGGTGTCGGGGCACACGTCCTGGATCACGATGTTGTGCGCTCCCGGATCTCGCAGCAGCGCATTGGTATACGGCTGAATGACCTCGTCGACCTTGGTGGCGATCGAGGTGTAGTCGACGCCGGGGACGGTGTCGCCGCCGGCGTTGAGGTTTTCGAGAAAGTCCGATCCGGCCATCAACTGGGCGAGGCCAGGGCCGAATTCGTCGGCTACCAGACCGGTCGCGCCGGGCACGGCCTGGACGACGGGGGCGACTCCGTACATGGTGCCGCCGTATGACGGTGACGCGATTCCCACCCATCGGTCGACGACATCGGCCCCGCCGAGCCTGTTGACGAAGTATCGGGCGACGGCAGCACCCTGCGAGTAGCCCACCACGTCCACCGCCGCGGCGCCGGTCGCGTCGAGGATGGTCGCCGTCATCGATTTCAATTGTGCTGCACTGTCTTCGATGACGCCGTAGCCGTTGGACTTACCGTCCGGCGACGCGCCGTAGTTGATGGCGAAGACACAGAAGCCTGCGGCGCGCAGGATGGGGGAGAAGCCGGCCCAATCGGAGTAGGCGGTGGCGTCGGTGCCGTGGACGAGAACGACAGGATTGGGGTGCTCGGCAGAGGGCACGCAGCTCATGTCGTTGGCCCCGGGCGGGGCGGCGTCGCGGTTGGTCGACGCGTACCGAATGGCATCGGCGTGGTCGGGTTGAGGCGGTGCAGCGGCGATGGGCATGAGTGGGCCGGCATGTGCGAGTGGTGCCGCTTGGGTCGACAAGACCGACAGTGCAGCGGTGAGTGCGACGACGAGAAGAATCAGACTTCGGCGTGGTCCGCGCATGATCACACGGTATTCCTGCAGTTGTGAAATGTCCCTACGAATTCGGACATGAACGCATAAAAGTCACAACAATAGTTCTGTAGCGATTATTGTGTCGCATGCCGATTGCCGACCGAGCTACCGGTGACGGCGAGGGTGCAGACGTAGGGATCGATCGAAAGACGGGTTTACCGCCGACAAGGGGAACGTGGAGCCGGTGACGGGAATCGAACCCGCCTCTCAACCTTGGGAAGGTCGCGTTCTACCAATGAACTACACCGGCGTGTGGTGCGGCGTCCAGATTAGCAGGGTGGCCCGACGTCGATGCGTACACCGTGCAGCAGCGCCTGGGCGTCCTCGGCCGGCACCGGTTCGGAGAAGAGGTAGCCCTGAGCGCGGGTGCAGCCCAAGGCCACCAATGTGCTCCTGGCACTCTCGGTTTCGACGCCCTCGGCGATGATGCTCAGGCCGAAGGCGTGCGCGAGCCCGATGATCGACTGGACGATCGCGAGGTCGTCGGTCGCTCCCGATCCGAGGTCGGTGACGAACGCGCGGTCGATCTTGAGCGCGTCGACGGGCAGTTCCTTGAGGTGTGACAGCGAGCTGTATCCGGTACCGAAGTCGTCGATCGCCACCTGAACACCGAGGTCCCGCAGTTCTCGGAGCGTCACTCGAGTACGCGAAAGATCCTGTACGACGGCCACTTCGGTGACCTCCAGGCACAGGTTGCAGCCCGTGATCGCGAATTCGTCGAGGGCGTTCGCCACGGTGGCCGCAAAGCCGGTGGTGACCAGCTGTACGGGCGAGATGTTCACGCGCATCACGATGTCGAGGCCGGGGATGTCCCGTTGCCACGCCGCCAAGGTCCGGCACGCGTGGTCGAGAACCCACCGACCGAGCTCGCCGGCGAGGTTCGTCTCCTCCGCCACTGGAATGAAGGCGGACGGTGGAAGCAGCCCGCGGGTGGGGTGACGCCACCGAACCAGTGCCTCCACCGCAGTGATGCGCCCGGTGACGAGGTCGACCTCGGGTTGGAAGTGCAACGTCAGCGAGTCGCCTGCAATGGCGTCACGCAGATGGATCTCGACGTCGTTGCGGAGTTCGGATTGCGCGTGCATCTCGTCGGTGAACAGCGAGATGTGATGTCCACCAGCACGCTTGGCCACCAGAGCGGCTTGCCCTGCTTGCCGGAGCAGAGAGTCGGCGGTGTGGGTGCCGGGCACGCCGAAGGCGATTCCGATGCTGGCGCTGCGACCGATTCTCTCGACATCGAGAGTGACCGGTGCCTGTATCGACTCGGCGATCGTGCGGGCACGGTCGGTGGCGACGCGGTGCGAGCACGGGCCCGCCAGGACCACGACGAACTCGTCGCCGCTCAGGCGGGCCGCGAGACTCGCCGATTCGTCGACGAACGCCTGCAGACGGTCGGCGACAGCCTGGAGATACTGGTCGCCGGCGAGGTGTCCGAGAAAGTCGTTCAGCGCCTTGGTGCGGTCCAGGTCGATGTGCAACACCGCCACCGGACCGGGCATCGACGGATCGAGTCGGTCACGGAGGTGCTGCGTCAGTGCGGTGCGGTTCGGGAGTGAGGTGAGACCGTCGTGCAAGGCCGAGAACATGATTTGTTCCTCGGCGCTGACTCGCGCCTGCAATTGCGAGAGCAGAGCAGCAATTGCTTTGAGGGCGTTCAGTTCTGCCTCGGACCAACTTCGGTCTCCCACTTTGATGAAGCCCAGAATTCCGGTGGTGCGTTCGGAGTGCAGCAGCGGCACGACGGCCATCGAGGTGGCGCTCAATCCCGAGGCGGTCTCGACGCGTCGGCGATAGTCCTCCTGCTCCGGGTCTGGCCGAAACACTGCCGGTTCGGACAGTGTTTCGGCCATCGCGAAGACCGAGTCGGCCTCGTCGAAGTACACGACGGCCAGGGGGTCGGGATCAGGCACGCTCAGGCGCGGTGGCCATTCCGCGGTGAGTCTGGTTGCCCGGGCATCGAAATCGTGGTGCCGGAGAAAGCTGAAATCGATGCCGAGGTAGTCCACGAGCTGACGCAGTACCGAAAGGTATGCTTTTCGCACCGTCGCCGCGTCGACGCCCATGAGTTCGGTGGCGACGCCGGTGACGAGGACCTCGAGTGTCCGACTGTTCTCCAGGGCCCTACTCCCGCCTCTCGTCGACGCGGTCTCGTGAACCGCTCCTGTAGACGCAGTGCAGGACTGTTCCCCCTGGTCTCTGCCGGACTCTACCCCGGTAAGGACGCCGAAACCGCGACTCTGCGACTGTATATCGCGCCGCGTGGCGCAGTGCCGAGCCGCAACACCAGAGCGATCGACTCGGCCTCGTCCAGTTCCGCCAACGACCGCAGCTCGAAGTTCAACTGCTGCAACGTCTCTGCGTGGACCGGAGACAGTTCTCGGTGCTCGTCCATCGTGCGCGCGTAGAGGAACGGTGGCGAGACGGGTTGAACTGCCAGTGCGTGCAGATGTGAAGTCACCCAAACGTTCTCCGTGGCAAATCCGCCCCGGATGTAATGCGCCGGAGTCGATCCGGGCACCACGATCACTGCGAGCGCGGAGCTCGCCGATACGCGATCGCGCATGTCGGTGGCCAGGGCAGCGCCTGCGTTCCAGGCAGCCACGAGCGCCATGACGTCGGGCCGCCCGATGATGTCGAGCGTGGACAGGTCTGCGGCGTCGATGCCGAGGCTGGCAACGTCGATGCCCCGATCCGGGTCCGGATCGCCTGCCCAGCGCAGTTCGGAGAACATCTCGCGGTGCAGATGCGGCGTGAGATACCGAATCCGGTCGGCGGCCGCGAGAATGTCCGCTGCCGCGGTGATGGACTCGCGCGTCGTCAACAGCACGGCACGTCCGCCTTCGGCGGCTGCGGCCGCAACGAGATCGGTGACCACCGCATCGTCCAGCGTCGACGGTGACCCGAGCTCGCGGTCCGTGGATCGGGTGAGCACGGCGTCGAGGAGGCGTCGATCGGTGATCGGTCCGGCGGTACCGTCGCGCAACGACAGCTCGACCGCCTCGTCGGTGATCTCGATGCCGGCGAGCATGCCCTGTGCGGTGGCGGCCACGCGCGCGTTGAATCCGGCTGCGCCCACAGCGACGAAGCTGCCGCGGTACGCGATATCGAGGGTGGACGTTCGGGATCGATCGACGTCGACCCGGAAGGTCCGGCCGTTCGAGAAGAAGGTCCACGGCTGACTGTTTCCGCCGGAAGGCGCTCGTCGTGCCGCTTCGAGTATCGAGTCTCGGGAATCCACGCTCTGCGGACCGGCCGCATCACCCGAGACCTGTCTGCGGGTGGGGGCCGGCGTGTTCAGCCCGTCGAGGTGCACCTCGAGATCGATGCGGATACGTCCGGACGGTAGGTGCGCACCGGTCCCGAAGCGTCGGACCGCCGCGGCGATGGTGGCACCCCCGAGTTGGACGTCGCCGCCCAGCTGGGGCCACGTCTCGATCGTTTCGCCCACCTCCACCATCGAGGCCGCCATCCGAGCCGAGAGCAGGGAGGCGTCGAGCTGATCGAGCACGATGGGAATCTTGTCGCGGGTTCCGAGTCCGTGCAGACCGGCGGACTCGATGTCGCCGAGTACGCCATGAAACACCGGCCGCTGTGGTTCGAGGTCGAATCGCTCGACGTCCAGCAGACCTCGATCGGAGGTCTCCATCAGTACGGGGATTCGACGCGACCTGGCCGCCTCTCGTGCGCGGACCTTGATGTCGAGGGAGTCGCATTCCTCGACGAGCAGTTCGAGTCCGTCGAAGAACTCGTCGATCGTGGTCTCGTCGATCCCGTTCCGAAAGACCTCCACCGTCAGGTACGGATCTATTTCGGCGATTCGCCGGGCGGCGACGATCGCTTTGTTGACACCCAGATCGATGATCGACGCCGGAATCCTGTTGAGGTTCGACAGTTCTATCTCGTCGAAATCCGCGAGGCGAAGAGTTCCGCAGATTCCCTCGAGTGCGAGAGTGTGCGCAATGGCGTGTCCGACGCTCAATCCGATGACGCCGATCGTGAGATCTCCCAATTTCTGCTGTTCCTCGAGGGTTATCTTGTTTCTGTTTCGGTCCAGTCGGAGGTGCCGATACGAATTCGGACCGAGAACGGCGACGACGGTATTGCGCCACGGGAAATAGACCCACCTGTCGCTTTCGTCGAGAAGGCTCTGCTCAGGGCTCGGCAACAATGCATGCAGTCCGGCTCGCTGGGTGGCGCGTTCGTCGAGAACGGTGATCGAGGTGTCACCCCGTAGCTCGTCCAGGGCGGCCCGCTGTGTGGCGACCGTCTCGTCGAATATCACAGGCTGCCAGCTGTATTCGGCAGTGATGGGAATCGTCACGACGCCACCGCCGAGTGCAGGTTCTTCGACGTGCCGTGCTGTGCGAGCAGCGAGACCGTGTTGCGTTTCATGCGCCGCCACGTCTCGAGTTCGGCATCGAACGCGAGAGTCGTTCGGTCCCACCAGAACACCTCGGTTCGGTATCGGTCGTCGGGGTAGGGCACCGGTTCGATGTGCGTTGCGATCGCTGCTCCGGTGCGCAGCCACGCGGCGCGGACGTGGGAGGCGGCAGTGGCCAGCGCGTAACGAGCGCCCAGCAGTGCTGTGCTGTACGCCGGTGACTGCGCGATCATGGTGGTGACGGCGCGGCCTCGGGGTGCTCCCGGGGCAACCCACGCCGACTTGATCTCGACGACCCCGTCCTCGATGCGGCTGTCGAGCATCGCGCGAACGCGATGTCGGCCCTCGGGATGCGCGGCGAATTCGACGAGTGCGTGTGATTGATCGGCCGAAGAATACGGCCCTTGAACGCGAACTCCGCCGAGGATCGTTCCGGTTCGGTCGAGAGCGGCGAAGAACAATGCGGTGGTCCCGCCGTCGCGAATTGCCGATATCTCGAGCGCTGGTGTCACGTCGTGGCGTCGATAGCTTTCTTCGGCACCGTCGAGAAATTGCGTCCACAAAGCGGGACTTCGGGTGGGAGTCGTGGCCAGAATGTGGCACTGGGAGGGGTGGTCGAAGTACGAAGGAACGTCGATTCGAATGCGCTTGGGTCGAATGTACATAGGGGCTCTTCCTGAGGGAGTGTCACCGAATGTGAGAGGTGTGACCGATCGATTGTCCGACTGTTCGGTCTGCCCGTACCTGTGGAAGTGGTCACTCGGGTGCTTCGCGTTAGGCCCGTGAGGACCAGTAGCCTGCAGTGGTGCTGCTCTCCGACCGTGACATTCGTGCCGAAGTGACCCTGGGCAACCTGGCGATCGATCCCTTCGATCCGTCGATGGTGCAGCCGTCGAGCGTCGATGTGCGACTCGACAAGCTGTTCCGGGTGTTCAACAACACCCGGTACACCCACATCGATCCGTCCCAGCAGCAGGACGAGCTGACGACGTTGGTGGAGCCACGAGCGGGTGAGCCGTTCGTTCTTCATCCGGGGGAATTCGTCCTCGGTTCCACTCTCGAACTGACGACGTTGCCGGATTATCTGGCGGGTCGACTGGAGGGGAAGAGCTCTCTGGGCCGGCTGGGACTGCTCACCCACTCGACGGCAGGATTCATCGACCCGGGATTCAGCGGTCACATCACGTTGGAGTTGTCCAACGTCGCCAACCTGCCGATCACGCTGTGGCCGGGAATGAAGATCGGGCAGCTGTGCCTGTTCCGGCTGTCGTCACCCTCGGAGAATCCGTACGGCAGCGCCGCGGTCGGCTCCAAGTATCAGGGGCAGCGTGGTCCCACTCCGTCGAAGGCGTATCTGAACTTCATCCAGTCGGACGTGACATAGACCAACGTTCGGTCTGTTTTCTTGGACGAAACCTGGTGAGTTCCCGGTTGTAGCGGTATTCTGGTGCTCGAACGTGGGTTGGGGCCTACCAGAATGAGGTTTCTCGTGTCCGCGGTACCCGATCCGACCGTGCTCGGCGCTTCCCTGGGGTCGAGTGGCGTCCGCAGTGTGATCAGCGACAGCTCGGGTGTCGACACGGTGCTCCACGTCCTCGAACCGGTTGCCACCGGGCCTGCGCCCAACGGTCTCGCCCCGGATCCCTGGGATGCCGTTGTCGCATCGGTGCACAGCACGGCAGACGAATACGCGTCCGCTCGCCACTACCCGGTGCTCGCCCTTCGTGAGAGCGATCCCGACACGGCCTTCCGCGAGGACTTCTCCGACGGCATCGTGCTCGTATCCGAACTGGGTGCGCAGCTGGGCGCGTTACGAGAAACCGGAGTGCTCGCCGGAGAGCGTTGCGTCGCGCTGTTCGACGTCGGCGCATCCGGCACCAGCGTGTCGGTAGTCGACGTCGAGTCCGGTCGCGTTCTGGCCTCGCATCGCACCGAAGAACTCCGCGGCGACGACTGCGACCGTGTGCTCAGCGACCACCTGATCGAGACGTTCGGCGCGGCGGAGGCGTTGACGGTGGCAGCTCGTCGACAGCTCGTGCACGACGTGCGAGACGGCAAACACCAGCTGTCGATCCTGCGCAGCGTCTCTGTCGTCGGGCCGTTCGTCGGCGGTCGCGCCTCGTTGTGGCGACACGACCTCGACGAGCTCATCGGCGACGCCGTTCGTGCGGCAGTCTTCACAGCCGTCGACGTGATCGAGTCCGTCGCCGCGAGCGGCGTTCACGTGGAGGCGATCGTCGCAGTCGGCGGCGGTGCCAACATGCAGATCGTTCGGCAGACACTGTTCGACGCCGTGTCGGTGCCCGTCTACGTTCCGGAACGACCGGAATTGTTGGCCGCCCGTGGGGCAGCCGGGATCGCGCGGACCGTGGGAGCCAGGCCTGCACCGGCCCCTGCCGTGACCGCCGTGACCGCCGTGCCCTCCCGTCGTCCGCGGCACAGCGGCAGCCCGTCGAGGCGAATGGCCAGGGCAGCGAAGTCCCGCCGCGTCGGGGGCGCACTCGCCGCGCTCGTTGCGGTGTGCGCGGCCGGAACCGTGGTCGCGGCAGCGGCCCGGACCACCGACGACACCCCCGAACCGTCGATCGCGACCTCCCAGAACGCGTCGCCCTCCGCCCGATCGCAGGCTGTGATGCCGGCGGTGGACGGCTCACCGTCCGTGTCGACGCCGCCCTCGGTGCCGGCCACGGACGTGGCCGCGTCGTCCTCGACGTCTCCGACATCCGGAGTCTCGACGTCCTCTCCTGCACCCACCTCGCCGAACAGTGCCGGGTCACCGCCTCCAACCCGCACGATTCCTGACGTCACTGTCCTTCGGCCCGCGCGTGAGGGCACTCGAGTTCCGACGACGACCACGGCTCCGACCACCACGACGGCTCCGACTCACCCCACGACCACCACTGCGACGACCACCACTGCGCCGACCACCACTTCGCCGACAAGCACTGCGCCGGCCGCAACAACGTTGCCGCACACCACCACTCGCGCCTCGACCCCGACGAAACCCACGATAACCACGCCTCGGCGACCGTAGACACCGCCGTTCGTTTCGCCGTGGCGGCAATAGATCTACGGTTTCGACCGCCACGGGGCAGCATCCTCGAGGCAGGATGGTCGGTATGGAGTTACAGACCGAGCGCGAAGACAAGTTCGATGTCGATGCAGACTTCGAGTTTCCCTCCCTCACCTCGCTCGTTCCTGCCGACGGCGCGGCGGTGGAGACCGACACCGAACTGGTCAGCGAGTATTTCGACACCACCGGTCACGATCTGCTGCGTCGGGGAATCACCCTTCGGCGACGCACCGGAGACTCCGACAACGGTTGGCACGCAAAGGTTCCTGCGGAGAAGGCGCGAACCGAGATCAGGCTTCCGCTCGGCCACGGCGACCCGCAGGTCGTGCCCGACGAGCTGGCCGACGTACTGCGCGGGGCAGTCATGGGCAAGCAGTTGTCGGCTGTCGCCACCCTGACGACGCGTCGGAAGATTCGTACCGTCACCGATGCATCCGGAGCCGTCGTGGCCGAATTCGCCGACGACGCGGTGTCGGTCGTCCTGATCGGCGGCGCGACCGGGCCGCAGTGGCGTGAGGTGGAGGTCGAGCTCGGGCCCGCCGGCTCGGAATCGTTCCTGAAGAAGGCGAGCAAGGTGCTTCGCGCGTCGGGTGCGACGCCGTCGGCACATCCGTCCAAGTTGAATCGTGCGCTGTCGGTGGTTCGGGAGGAGCCGGCGCACGACGGGCTTCGGTTGCTCGTCGATTATCTCGACGAGCAAGCGCAGGCCATCGTGGCCGGCGACGTGTATCTGCGCCGCGGACTGGATCCGATTCACTCCACGCGGGTGGCCATCAGGCGCTATCGCAGTACGCTTCGCGTCTTCGGCAGCGTGTTCGAGGACGAGCCCGCGGCCGCACTCGAAGCCGAATTGTCCTGGTATGCAAGCCTGCTCGGCGAGGTGCGAGATCGGCAGGTGCAGCGGGCGCGGTTTGCAGCGGCGCTGCGAGACCTTCCGTCGGAACTGGTTCTGGGCCCGGTGGCGTCGCGCATCGAGAACGACCTGCTGGCCGAGCAGATCCGCCACCGCGAAGCTGCGATGGCGGAGCTCGACGGCGAACGGTATCGAGAGTTGCTCACGACCGTGGCTGCCTGGTCGAGGAGATTGCCGATCGACGGCGAGGTGAGCGAGCGGTTGCTGATCAAGCTGGCGCGCAAGGCCGGTAAGAAGGCCGTAGACCGCACCGAGAAGGCTGTGCGAGGCACCGACGACGAGCAACTGCACCGCGCGAGGAAGGCCTCGAAGCGGGCTCGGTATGCGGCCGAGTTGGTGGCACCCGTCATGGACAAGAAGGTGTCCAAGTCGAATATCAAGAGATACAAGCAGATTCAAGAAGTTCTGGGCGAGCATCAGGATGCCGTCATCGCGGCGGAGATTCTGCGCACCCTCGGGGCTCGAGCGGGAACCACCTCCGGCGAGAACGGGTTCACGTTCGGACTGCTCTTCGAGCGTGAGCGCCGTGCAGCCGAACTGGCTCGTGACGAGGCGAGCAAGCTGGAGTTCTGACCCCGGCACACAAACCGTCGTTTTCCCCGTTTAGGCCCTCGAAGTGTACTGTGAGGCCGAATCGAGTTGGGGGGGTCGACGGGTATGTCCGTTGCGTTGGGCGTTCACGTCGGAACCGACGAGATCTCGGCCGTCTTGGTCGAAACCGATCTGCCGGGTCTGGGCCCGGTCACCTCGCGACCCGTGTCGATCGCCGCTGCCCCCGGCGGAATCGGTGACGCCGTTGCGACGGTTCTCGGAATCATGCGTGTACAGGCAGCTCAACGAGACCTGATCGTCGACGGTGCCGCCGTGGTCTGCGACAACCTTCTGCACGGCGAGATCGTGCGGGCCGCGCTGGCCGACCACCGCGTCGTCGAGGTCTTGGCGATGGACGATCCGCGGTTGCCCGACGAGTACCCGTTGGACGTGGCCGCCGCCGTCGTCGGTGCCGCGTCCAGGACGGGCCGTCCGCCGGGTGACGAGATCGCTGCGGGGCAACCCGGCTTGGACGATCGGGCCGGAGAATTCGATGCTGCGTCGCGGGGATCTCGATGGACCATGGTCGGATTGGGTGTGGCCGTGCTGGCTGCTCTGAGTGGCGCAACCGTGTGGGCGTTCTCCTCACCCGCGCCGACTCAGGACGCAGTACTCGATACCGCAGATTCCAGCATCGCCCCATCGGTGCCCGGTCGGCCGGCGTCGAGCGCCGGGCCGGTTGTTCCTGTGGCTGGGCCGTCCGCGGTTCCACCGATCGGCGCGGGTGTTCTGGATGTATCGACCGCCGGCTCCGGGTCGGGAGGCATCTGGATCGACGCGTTCCCGGCGGCGGCCCCGAGTGCGACGTCGAACGCACCGAGCTCGTCGTCGACGGGACGGGAGAACTCGGGTGGCGGCAATTCCGCCCCCGGTGGTCGGGATACGAAAACAGAGATCTCGAAGCCCGAGACCGAGACTCCGCCGACCGACGACGAAACCACAGCTCCCACCGATACGAACGTCCCAGATCCCACAGAACCGGGTCCGACCGAACCCACGGAGCCGACGGAGCCCGCGGAGCCGACGGGGCCGACCGAGCCCGTGGAGCCCGCGGAGCCTTCGGGGCCGACGGATCCCGAGCCCGCGCCTCGGACGGAGGAACCACCTGTCACCGATCCGGCAGAGTGACGATTTCATCGATAATCCGTTGTGAGCGAGCGGGTTCGCTACTTCGAAAAGTCCGTGGTGTGACAGGTGTGTGAATTCGACTCGGACACCTGAACTTCTGCTCGAGCCTGGCTACCATCGGGTGATCGACCAGTAGACGGTGAGTTCTCGATGACCGACAAATCCGCAGTAGAACCGGTGACGCGCACGACCATCGACAGGGCTGTGGGTGTCCTCATTGCCTTGCGCGGCTGCAGTCCGGATGAGGCGTTCGCCGAATTGGCAGCGCACAGTTTCCGTTTCGATGTTTCTCTCGTGCAGTCGGCTCGATCCATCGTCACTGCGGCACGAGGAATGGACTCCGACAACGGCGTGGGCTGTGCCGCGATGTCGTCGGCGCAGGAAGAGTGGGGCTCGTTGCTCGCCGACCGTCGGGACGGATTCGGGCACGTCGCCTGACCCAACTCGTCGCCCGAGTGGTTGTAACGAATCCCAAAACAAACCGAAAGTTGAATAGAACAGGGCATTTACCGACTCCTCGACGGTTCGAGGCGCTACGATCGCCAGGTCGGAGTAGCTAGGCGAGTCGAGGGAACATGAGATCTGTCCTTGGTGTCTCGGTGGGTTCAGCCATTGCCCGGGGTGTAGCCCTGGATGCGTCGGACGAGTCGGTACGTTCTGCGCACGTCGTGCGATCGTTCGATCCCGACGACCATCTGCAGGTCGCGCTCGATCTGTTGGATTCGATGTCGCGGGATCAGATGGTGGATCGACCGGACATCGTTCTCGCCGTTCCGGACGATCCCGGTGCGCGCGGACGCACGTCGGCGTATTCCACGTACGAGGCCGATCGTCTGCTGGTGGCGTCGGAGCTCGGGGCGCAACTTCGGTATCTACGCGGCACGGGGATGCTCGAGGGTGCGCGCACCGTGGCCGTGTGCGACATCGGGGCGTCGGGAACCACCGTGTCCATTGCCGACCCCGCCACGGGAGCGGTGCACAGTTCGGTCCGCACCACGTTGTTCGGCGGGATCGGGTGTGACGCCCAGATCTCGCGTTACCTTCTGTCCGTCTACGGGGCAGACGAATTGGCCTCGGAACGGGCGCGCGCGGAGTTGCTGGTGTCCGTTCGCACGGCACGCGAACAGCTGTCACGCCTGCGGGTGGCCGAGGTCGCCGGGCCGTTCGTCGGCGGACAGGTCCGGTTGTGGCGCAACACGTTCGACGATGTTCTCGAGCGCAGTATCCGATCGCTGGAAGATTGGGTGGCCAGCATCATCGTCGACGCACCCTGCGCCGTGAATGCGTTGGTGATGGTGGGCGGATGCGCCAACCTGCCGTCGCTTCGTCGGATGTTTCGCCGCGATCTGATGTTGCCCGTCGTCGCGCCTGCCAATCCCGAGTCCCTCACTGCGCACGGGGCGGCCCTGATGGCGATCGATGCGGTCGCGTCGCGCCAACACCGTCCGCGCGGCGCGATGAGCAGTGCGTCGGTGCTGACTGAGCCGGCCGCGATGGTGGGCATGGTGGGGTACCGGGACGCCCCGCGGCACCGTTCTGCCTGAGCCCCTTCCTGGCCAACGTGCGTCGTCGTTGGGTAGGTTGCTCGGGTAATGATGAACAGTAGGGACGAGACGGTGGGGCAACAGTGGCAGAGCAGGTAGCGGAGTCCGGCGCAGCAGCATCCGATGCGGGAGCATTCGACCCGGCGGAGCACGCGCGCAGCATGGTCGGGTATCACTACCGCACCGAGGACTACTACGAGGTGGGCCGCGAGAAGGTTCGCGAGTACGCCCGTGCCGTTCAGGATTTCCACCCCGCCCACTGGGACGGCGATGCCGCGGCAGCGCTGGGCCACAGCGCTCTGGTGGCCCCGCTGACGTTCATGTCGTTGGTCGGCACTCTGGCGCAGAAGAAGCTGTTGCAGTCCATCGCCGAGGGCTACGACCTCAGCCAGATTCTGCAGACCGATCAGGTGCTGGTGTTCCAGAAGCCGATTCTGGCCGGTGACCAGTTGACCTGCGATGTCTCCCTCGACGCGTTCAAGACGGTCATGGGTCGAGACATGATGATCACCAAGAACGTCGTGTCCAACCAGAAGAACGAACTGGTGCAGACCACGTACACCACGCTGCTCGTCGGGCGATCCGGCGAGATCGATCCGGCCATCTCCGAGGCGGCTCGCAACATCGTGATGTTCGGTGCGACGACCGACACCAGCAGTGCCGAGGCGAGTGAGCACGACACCCTGTCCACTCCGCAGGAACACGAGCCGCTCATCGTCGAGGAGTACCGGGGTCAGCCCACTCGGAAGTTCGACGAGGTGAATGTCGGCGACGAGTTGCCCTCGCGCACTGTGCGTTTGACTCGAGGAGATCTGGTGAACTACGCCGGCGTCGCCGGTGACGCGAACCCGATTCACTGGGACGAGAAGTTCGCCAAGATGATCGATCTCGAGAACGTCCTGGCGCACGGCATGCTCACCATGGGTGTCGGCGGCGGTTTCATCAGCGAGTGGCTCGGCGATCCAGGCGCGGTGAAGGACTACACCGTTCGATTCACCACCCCGATCCCGGTGGACACACACAAGCCGGCCGAAATCGTCTTCGGCGGCAAGATCAAGTCGAAGGACGAGGAGTCCCGTACGGCCGTCATCTCGATCGGCGCGACCTTCGAGGGCAAGCGAATCTTCGGCCACCGCGCTACTGCGACAGTGCAATTGGGCTGAGCCTGTTGCCGCGTATCGGCTCCTCAGTTTCGGATTTCTGACTCCGATCGGCGTCGGGTTTCCGAGGTGGGGAGCTGATGTGTCGGTGGGGGCGTGGATGTGTGGGTGGGGGTTGCAATCTACGCCCCTGTTCGGAATTTACGCCCCGTGTGGGGGGTGTGGATTGCTGCTGGGGGCGTAGATGTGTCGGCTGCGCTTGTTGCCGCGTATCGGCTCCTCAGTTTCGGATTTCTGACTCCGATCGGCGTCGGGTTTCCGAATGTGGGGAGCTGATGTGTCGGTGGGGGCGCGGATGTGTGGGTGGGGGTTGCAATCTACGCCCCTATTCGGAATTTACGCCCCGTGTGGGCGGCGTGGATTGCTGCTGGGGGCGTAAATGTGTCGGCTGAGCCACGCCGTCGAAGCGGTGTGACCCGAAGAAGGCACTTGCGCAAATCAGCGAACGATGTCCATGCTCGGGTCGTTCTTGGGTTTGTGGTCCCAAATGGAGGTGTCGGACTCGAGGGTCTGGCCCTCATGGGTGGGTTCCACCGGCTCCGGTAGTTGTCGCCACTGTGCCCGCGGGTCGTCCTGAGGTTCGATGCTCGATTCATCGTCCATGGTGGTCAAGCTACCCGCCGGAGCGGCAGCGCCGCACTCATTCCCAGCTGGAGACAACCTTGCGCGTCGGGCGTTCGTTGCTGTTGGAGAACAGGTGTGGGCTTTTGCTCTTGATGTATTCGACGTCGGCGAACACGGCGCGCAGGTGCTGGCGCATCGACTGGGCCGCGGCCTCGAAGTCTCGGGCTTCGAGGCCGTCGACTATTGCGGTGTGCTGTTCGATGAGGTCGGGGATGGGACGGGTGTCGCGCAGACCGAGTCGTCGGGCTCGGTCCAGATGAGCTTTCGCGGATTCGACGGATCGCCATGCGGCGGAATGTCCTCCGGCTGCGAGGAGTAGCTGGTGGAATTGCTCGTCCAACTCGAAGAATTGGTCCATGTCGATTCCAGGCTCGGCCTGCGCTGCCAGATTGGCGCGCAACGCAGAGAGGTCCTGGTCCGAGCGAGACGTGACTGCGTCTTTCAATGACGCGGTTTCGATTGCCTCCCGGACGAATTGGGCATCGGCAACACGGTCGGTGTCGACCCGCGAGACGAAGGTGCCGAGTTGTGGGAAGACCTGAACCAGACCCTCTTCGGCCAGCAGGATCAGGCTTTCGCGGACGGGTGTGCGGCTCACGGACATTTGCTCGGCGAGGTCGTTCTCCGACAGCGGGCTACCCGGGGGGAGCGTCAGCGACACGATGCGTAGGCGCAATTCTCGGTACGCCCGCTCTCGTGCGGTGACTTTCCTGCTGCTCTGTGTGCTCACCGGTCAAGACTAACGTGACCTCGTGGGTGACCCACAGGGCCGAAGCCTTGACGAAGTGCTGCCCGTCACTAGTATGGTAGTACTGATATTCAAGGCACTACGGCGGAGGCTCTACAGCGATGGCAGTGATCAGCGGCAACGACGAGGCAGCCGTCCTACACGGTCCACGTGACCTGCGGATCGAGAAGATCGACCGTATGCAGGTCGGCGACGGCCAGGTCAGGGTGGAGGTGCACGGCGTGAGCCTGTGTGGCTCGGACCTGCACTACTACGCCGACGGCCGCAACGGCTCCAATTCGCTGACGCAGCCCACCGTCTTGGGCCACGAGGGATTCGGGGTCGTCACCGAGGTCGGCGCGGGCGTGTCCCAGGACCGGATCGGCCAGCGAGTGGCCATCGAACCCGCGATTCCGAACGGCACCTCACCGCTGAGCCTGAGTGGTCACTACAACGTCTGTCCCAGCGTTGTCTGTTTCGGATCCCCACCGAACCACGGACTGCTGCGGCAATCCGTCGTTCTCGCAGCCGAATTCGCGCACCCCCTCCCTGATTCGATCGGCGATGACGTCGCTGCGCTGATCGAGCCCCTGGCCGTCGCAGCGTGGGCTGCCGCACGGGTCGGGTCGGTGCTGGGCAAGCGCATCGCGATCACCGGTGCCGGGCCCATCGGTCTGTTGGTTCTGCAGACGGTCATCGCCCTGGGCGCGTCGGAGACGACCATCACCGACGTCGCACCAGCTCGACTCGAGGTCGCGGCAGCGCTGGGTGCCACCACGACAATGCGTTCCGGCGAAGACGCACTGCCGGAAGGCGCTTTCGACATTGCCTTCGACTGCTCGGGACATCCCGGAGCCATTGCCGACGCGGCACGCTCACTCGGCCCGGCAGGCATTCTGGCGCTTGTCGGCGTGCCCGGACGCGCGTCTGCCGAATTCCCCATCGGAGCAGTGCAACGCTGGGAGCTCGACATCCGCGGGTGCTTCCGTTACGGCCCTTCGGCATTCGCCGACGCGATCGCACTCGCCGGATCGGCGCGAGTGGACCTCGCGGCACTCGTCACATCGACGTACCCGTTGGCCGAATCTGCCGCAGCGCTCGAGGCCGCGCTCACCGACCCCACCCAGCTCAAGATCGTCATCGACACCACTTCGCAAGGACCGCAATGAAAATCATCGACGCCACCGTCATCGTGACGGCTCCGGGCCGCAACTACGTCACGCTCAAGATCACCACCGACGAGGGCATCGTCGGGTGGGGTGATGCGACGCTGAACGGACGCGAGCTCGCAGTCGAGTCGTACTTGAAGGACCACATTGCGCCACTCCTGATCGGACGCGATCCCCATCGGATCGAAGACATCTGGCAGTACCTGTACAAGGGTGCCTACTGGCGACGTGGGCCGGTGACCATGACGGCCATCGCAGCCGTCGACGTCGCACTGTGGGACATCAAGGGCAAGGCCGCCGATATGCCGGTCTACCAGCTCCTCGGTGGTGCTGCACGAGACGGGATCATGGTCTACGGGCACGCCAGCGGCGGTAGCATCGAAGAGATGCTCGACGACGTCCAAGCGCATCTCGACAAGGGCTACAAAGCAATTCGTGCCCAGTCGGCCATTCCCGGTCTCAAGAAGACCTACGGAATTCCGGTCGACGGCTTCTACGAACCCGCATCCGGCGCTGCGCCGCAGGAAGATTCGTGGGATACCGCCCCGTACATGCGGTTCGCACCGCAGATGCTCGGTGCCGTGCGCGAACGTCACGGGTTCGACTTCCATCTCCTGCACGACGTGCATCACCGTCTGAGTCCGATCGAGGCCGGACGCCTGGGTCGCGACCTCGAAGAGATGCGGATGTTCTGGATCGAGGATCCCACTCCAGCCGAGGATCAGAGTGCCTTCGCCACCATTCGCCAACACACGACCACCCCCATCGCCGTCGGCGAGATCTTCAACTCGATCTGGGACTGCCAGGATCTGATCACCAACCGGTGGATCGACTACATCCGAGCGTCGGTCTCACACGCCGGCGGCATCACCCATCTGCGCAGAATCTTCTCGTTGGCGGATCTCTACGGCGTTCGGTCCGGATCTCATGGTGCGGGCGATCTTTCGCCCGTCTCCCTCGCAGCCGCATTGCATGTCGATCTGTCGATCCCGAACTTCGGCGTGCAGGAGTACATGGGTCACGTCGACCCGACCGGCGATGTGTTCCAGACCAGCTACACCTTCACCGACGGTTTCATGCACCCGGGAAACAAGCCGGGCATCGGCGTCGAGGTGAACGAAGAGGCCGCCGCGAAGTACCCGTACAACCCCAAGTATCTGCCCGTCAATCGCCGTCTCGACGGCAGCATGCACGATTGGTGAAGCGCCACATGACCACAACGCAATTCGATGTCGTCCTGCTCGGCGAGCCCCTCGTCGAGGTCTCGACCACCGAGGCCTTCCGACACGGAGCGCACGGGGTGCTCGGGGTGTCGGGAGATGTCGTCAACGCAGGTGCCGCTGCCGCGGCCGCGGGTGCCTCGGTCGCGCTGATCGCGCGGGTATCCGACGACGAGCTCGGCGACGCCGTCTGTCGGCGAATTCGTGAACTCGGTATCGACGACACCTACATTCGGCGAGTTCCCGGACAGCAGGGTGTCTATTTCCTGCACATCGATCCGGAGGGGAATCGCCAGTTCTCCTATGCCCGAGCCGGATCGGTGGGCAGTCAGCTCGATGTGGCAGACCTGCCCGAGGGTGTGATCGAGCAGGCGGGTGCCGTGCTGGGCGGCGGAATCGCTGCGGCACTGTCGCCAACGCTCGCCCGCACGATGCTGCACGCGGCGCAGCGCTCGGGCAGATTCGTCTACGACCCCAACTTTCGCCCCAGGTTGACCACGGCCGACGAGGCCCGCGCATTCCTGCAGAGCGTTGCTCCCTGTACCGAGGTGATGGTGCCATCGGCACCGAGCGAGATCGAATTGCTCCTGGGCACAACCGAACCGGAGGCTGCTGCAGCTTTCCTGATGGGCTGGGGTGCACGTTCCGTGGTGGTCACGCGAGGGTCCGAAGGGTCCAGCATCTTCACCGCTGCGGGGACGTCGCACCAGCCGGTGATCCCCGCGCTCGAGGTCATCGATCAGACCGGTGCCGGTGATGTGTTCGCCGGCACCCTGACGGCGCGTCTCGCTCTCGGCGACGATCTTCGCGAGGCGGCGGCCATGGCAGCTGCTGCGGCATCGCTGAGCGTCGGCGGGCGGGGCGGCACCGGTCTCATCGCACCGCTGTCCGAAATCCGACGTCACAGAGAACGAGTGACGACATGACGGTGGCCACGCGATTGTCCGATGCGACCGCCGAGGTCGTTCGTCCCACCGCCAGCGGAATCGTGCATCTCGGCGTCGGGGCATTCCATCGGGCGCATCAGGCCGCGTTCACCTACGAGGCGGCGCTGCTGACCGGTGAGACCAATTGGGGCATCACCGGTTTCACCCAGCGCAGTAACACCGTGGTGGAACAGCTTGCCCCACAGGACGGGTTGTTCACCCTGGTGCAGAAGGGAACCGAGGAGACGACGGCGACCGTCGTCGGTTCGATGCTCGACGTACGGAACGCGGCCGCTGACCCCGGCGCGGTGGTCGAGGCCATCGCCGATCCCGCAACGCACATCGTCACGCTGACGGTCACCGAGAAGGGGTATCGACTCGACCCCGCGTCGGGTCGACTGCGCCTGGACGATCCGGAGATCGCGGCGGATCTGGCAGGCAGGCCGCCGCGCACCGTCGCCGGACAGTTGGTGGCGGGCCTGGCTCGACGCATGGCAGGCGATGCGCCCCTCACGGTGTTGTGTTGCGACAACCTACCGTCCAACGGGCACATACTCTCCGAACTCGTCCGTGTTTTCGTAGAGGCACGCGGCATGAACGACGCTCTGGCCGAATGGATCTCGCGTCGAGTCGCATTCCCCAGCAGCATGGTCGATCGAATCGTGCCGGCTACCACCGATGAGGACAGGGCGGACAACGAACGACGAACGGGACTGCGCGACGACGCCCTGGTGGTGTGCGAACCCTTTCGGCAGTGGGTGATCGAGGACAATTTCGCTGGTCCGCGTCCGGCCTGGGAACGAGTGGGCGTGCAGTTCGTCGACGACGTGGAGCCGTGGGAGACCATGAAGTTGCGCGTCCTCAATGCCACTCACTCGGTGTTGGCCTACCTCGGAATTCTGCGTGGACACAACACCATCGCCGAGGCGGTCCAGGATTCGGAGCTCGACGAGATCTGCCGGGCCATGGTTCTCCGAGACGTGGCACCGACGACAACCGGCGGAATGGACGCTGTCGGCTACGGCAACGAGGTCCGCGCACGATTCGCCAATCCGGCGCTGAAACACACCACCCGGCAGGTGGCGATGGACGGATCGCAGAAGCTCGGACCGCGCCTTCTCGGAACCGTGCGGGACGCCACAGACGCCGGTGGTTCGACGGACATGCTCGCCCTTGCCGTCGCAGCCTGGTGCGCCTTCGTTCTCGCCGAGACGGGAGCCGGACGTGCACTGGACGATCCGTTGTCGGCGCAGTTGGCTCGGGCCGGGTCGGCGTCGGACCTTCTCGCTGTCGAGTCCATCTTCGGGTCCGATCTCGGGCCCACGTCACCGTTCGGCACGCAGGTCGTTGCGTGGACCGACTTCCTACGGACCAACTCGCTGAGCGAGTGGAAACGAGTGCTGGTATGACCTCCGAACACGAAACATTGCTCGAAAACCTCACTGCCCGAGATGTATTACGCGTGAGTCCGGTGATTCCCGTCGTCGTGATCGATCGGGTGGAGGATGCAGTGCCGCTGGCGCGTGCACTCTATGCGGGCGGCATCGGCATCATCGAGATGACATTGCGGTCCGAGGCCGGGCTCGGTGCCATTGCGGCGATCGCTGCGGACGTGCCGGAAGTGGTCATCGGCGCGGGAACTGTGCTGAACCGCGACGATGCCATGAGATCGGTGGATGCCGGCTCGAGGTTCCTGGTCTCACCCGGATCGTCGAAGGGTCTGCTCGACGCGGTACGCACGCTACCGGTGCCTGTTCTGTCGGGCGTGTCGACTGCGACCGAGGCGATGACCGTTGCCGAGGCCGGATCGACCGAGATGAAGTTCTTCCCGGCCGAGTTCTCGGGTGGCGCAGCGGCACTGGGCGCGCTGGCAGGCCCGTTGCCGCACTTGACGTTCTGCCCCACCGGCGGGATCACTCCGCAGAACGCTGTCGACTACCTGGCATTGCCGAATGTGGTGTGCGTCGGCGGTAGCTGGCTCACGCCGCGCTCACTGGTGCAGGCGGGGGACTGGGCCGCGATAGAGGAACTGGCCCGTTCTGCGAGTGCGCTCGGCACCGCGTAGTTCGGTTCGCGAAGGGTCATTGACGTATTGGTATAACAGTGCTTGTATATCACTGTGGCGAGCGCCACCAACCCTCCTCGATGAGGCACAGGTCTCGCGGAGACCGCGGCGAACTCGCATCATGAACTCATCGATCATCACCAGCAATGGAGCTTCGGATGTCACAGGACACCAACGAGTCGACGGACGATCGCGGTAACACCGCCGTCCCGACTCGCAGCACTAAAGACCTCACCAAGGCGGCGATGTCCGGTTGGCTGGGTACGGCAATGGAGTTCATGGACTTCCAGCTGTATTCGCTCGCCGCCGCGATCGTTTTCAATCGCATCTTCTTCCCCGACGTGAGCCCGGCGATCGGCTTGATCGCCGCCATGGCCACTTACGGAGTCGGCTACGTGGCCCGCCTGGTCGGTGCCATCTACTTCGGCCGGATGGGCGATCGGATCGGTCGAAAGAAGGTCCTGTTCATCACCATTGCGATGATGGGCGCATCCACCACCCTCATCGGCGCACTGCCGACTTACGACGCGATCGGCATCATGGCGCCGATCCTGCTCGTTGCCCTCCGCCTGATCCAGGGCTTCGGTGCCGGAGCCGAAATCGCCGGGGCGACGGTCATGTTGGTCGAATACGCACCGGACAAGCGTCGAGGCCTCATCGCATCGCTGGTCTCCCTGGGAACCAACTCCGGAACCCTTGCGGCCTCGGCTATCTGGGCCCTGCTGCTCGCTGTCCTGTCCGAGGATCAGTTGCTCAGCTGGGGCTGGCGAGTGCCGTTCCTCGCGAGCTTCTTCCTGATGATCTTCGCGGTGTGGTTGCGCTCGAACCTGAAGGAGAGCCCGGTCTTCGAGGAGCGTGCCGATGTGGTCGACGGTGTGGCTCTCTCGCGCGACGAGATCGAGAAGACCGACGAGGACGTGAAGGTCAGCGTTCTCGAGTCCGGTCTCAAGCAGAAGAAGGGGCGCGCGTTCTTCATCGCGCTGGGTCTGCGTTTCGGTCAGGCGGGCAACTCCGGACTGATTCAGACGTTCCTGGTCGGTTACATCGCGTCGACGCTGCTGATCGATCGTTCCATCGCCACCAGCGCGATCGTCTACGGCTCGCTCATCGGTTTCGCGACCATTCCGATCATCGGCATCCTGGGCGACAAGTTCGGCCGTCGTCCGATGTACATGGTGCTCAGTGCGCTCACCATGATTCTCGCGTTCCCGCTGATGCTGATGGTCACCAGCGGCAACACCATAGCCCTCGTCGTCGCAATGGTTCTTGCTCTGAACCTCGGTGTGCTGGGCCTGTTCTCGCTCGAAAGCGTGACGATGGCGGAGCTGTTCGGCGCACGTACCCGCTTCACGCAGCTCGCGCTGTCCAAGGAGATCGGCGGCATCCTCGCCACTGCCATCGGACCGCTGCTCGCGGCCAGCCTCACCGCATGGACCGGTAGCTGGTGGCCCATCGCGGCGATGCTCGTGATCTACTCCGCGATCACGCTGGTGTCGGCCTACCTGGCACCGGAAACCAAGGGGCGCGATCTCGTCAGACTGGCCGACGCAGCCTGAGATGTCCGCAGTGGTGTAGCTGAGCCCATAGCTGCACCACTGCAACAGAATTGAACGCAAAAAAATCGAAGTACCCTATTGGCACTCTCCGGTGGAGAGTGCTAATTTGGGTTCTGCACAGTGAAGGGCGGCCCGCCACAGGGGCGGACGCTTCGTCGTACAGGAGGTGGTTGCTGTGCTTCGCTTCGATCCGTTCCGTGACCTCGACTCGATTGCCGCCGGCATGCTCGGCGCGACCAGTGGTTCGGACCGTGCGCCCAGATTCATGCCGATGGATCTGTACAAGCTCGACGACCATTACGTACTCAACGCCGACCTACCCGGCGTCGATCCCGGCTCCATCGACGTCGACATCGACCGCGGCACACTCACTCTGACGGCGCATCGCACCGCTCCGAGTAGTGATGGTGTGCAGTGGCTTTCGTCGGAGCGGTTCGCCGGAACGTACCGTCGGCAACTCTCCCTGGGAGACGGCGTCGACGCGGAGAAGATCTCTGCCTCCTACGACAACGGCGTCCTGACGGTCACCATCCCGCTGGCGGAGCGGGCGAAGCCGCGCAAGATCGAGATCGCCCACGACAACACGCAGAAGACCATCGAGCCGCAGAAGAGCTGAGTGCGCTTCGCGCAGTGGTGCGGCAAAGCGCCGCCCAGGGCACATAGCCGCACCACTGCCGCAGGCACTCACACTGCGTCGTGGAATTCGTTTTCGGCGGCCAGCATCCCCTCGAACCACCTGTCGAGCGTCTCGTCGTCCACGGCGTCCATGCGGTCGACTTCATGGGCCAGTGCGTCGACCTGAGCGACGAAGGTCGACCGGGTGTGCATGGCAATCCATTCTTGAAGTGCCGGTTCGCGTTCGGCGGAGGACTTCATCGCTGTTCGGCACCACGATAGGTACAGGGTCTCGGCGGCGAACATCGCTACCAGAGCGGCACTTCTACCTTCTCGCTGCGCGAGTCCGAGGGCATAGTCCGACAGCGCCGAGGAACTCGCGACCAACTCTTCGGTATTGCCGTCGAACGGAAACTTCTCGCGGAGACCGGCGAAGTACGCTCGCTGTTCTCCGACGAGGTTCGACATCGACATCACATGATCCGACGCGTCGTCCAATGACGTCGACTCCGCGACGACCAGCCCCAGAATGCGGACCGCAGTGAGTACGAACGCCTCCTCGATCACCAGGTACCTTCGAAAGTCCTCATCGGAGAGTGATCCGTCTGTCGATTGCACGATGAACCGAACTTGCTGAGCAGCAGCGAGGTTGGGCTGTTGACGCTCGACGAGTTGCTGCGAGCGTGTCACGCGCCGGCAACCCACGTGATCAAGCCGTCGAACAGGTCGGTGTAACCGGGCCATTGTTCGCAGAACTCGGGCGGGGCCCAGTGCGGCGAGCAATCGGAGGTGAAGACCGCGGATCGGCCCGAGCCGTATTCGCCGACCGCGACGAGCGGATCTCCATTGATGGTGGCGGGCACGGCAGCGCCCTCCTTCGGTACCACTCGGTTGTAACCGAGCAAGGCGGGCCACTGTGTTCCGCTGGCACCCAGTGCGGCGTGCGTGCTGTCGACGACATCGGGAACCATTCCGCCGGGAGCCTCGACTCGGTCGTCTTCGGCCAGCAGTGTCACCGGCAATACGTCGGCGAGCACAGTCTGCCGATACGCGGCGCGCGCTTGGAAACCGGAGAACGACAGGTACCCGCCGATCATGATCAGTCCTCCTCCGCTGCTCACCCACTCACGCAGTGCGGCAAGCCTGTCGTCGCCGGCCTGGAAGCGGTCGAACACGTTGGGCGCGAGCTGAATCGAATTGGCTCCGATATCCGAGAGCACAATGACGTCGAACTCGGACAGGGCCTCGGCCGTGCCGGGGAATTGTGTGGGAACGAGGTGCGCGGGCATGTGAACCACTTCGTGCCCGCGCGAGGTGAGTGCGTCACGCAGGGGTCCGACCCCTTCGACGTAGGAATGGACGGTGAATTCGTCGACGCCTTTGACGTGGGTGGACGAGGTCATCCAGCTTTCGCCGGCGATCAGAACTTTCTTACCCATGGTGGTTCTCTATCCTTTTCCGGCGCTCTCGAAGAGCGACCTGGGGTTGTCCTGCATGAGCGAGGAGACGTGGTGTGCGTCCATTCCGCTGCGGACCAGCCGCGCTGCGAAAGAGACTGGAACGTAGGCCAATCCGTTGCCACCGAACTTGCGGAGCATCGACTTGAGAAACAGATCGTGGCTGAGCAGCAACTGGGATCGATAGCCGCCGCCGACGAGGCCGCAGATCGCGAACGCGGTATCGGCGGGCGACGGCGACTGGCCCTCGCCTGCGAACTCGAAGGGCATGCCGATCATGTCGAACTCGAGGAAGACTCCGCGATCGGCGAGGGCGCACTGATAGTCGGGGTCGTCGCCCGAGGGGTCCATGTGGCAGAGCACCACAGCTGCCGGGTCGACACCCATCTCGTCCACGACGATGTCGAGGACTTGATGTCCTCTGCGTTGCCAGCCCGGGAGATGGACGAACAAGGGGACGTAGGTTTCTCTTTGGGCGATGCAGGCGGCTCTCAGTGCTTTGGCCTCGGCGTCGGTGAAGGACGGCGAAACGCCGATCTCACCGATCACCCCCGGCCGCGGCCCGTCGCCGGTGAATTCGGCGATGAGCCGGGCCGCGAGGTTGTCGATACCGAGCGCGGTGACCTCGGGCGGGTGCGTGGGTTCGAGATACCAGCCCGAACCCATGACGACGCGTACTCCGGACTCGCGTGAGTAGTGCTCGAGGATCTCGGGTCGCCGCCCGATGCCCGGCGGCGTGAGGTCGACGACCGTGGTACCGCCGTTGTCCGCGAACACTTTCAGGTCGTCGAGTACGGCCGCCGCGTCGTCCACTCGGCAGTTGTCTGCGCTGTGGTACGGGTTGTCGTGCAGCAGCCAGGCGCGGTCCGCCGATACCGGACCGGACAGCAACTGCGCCAGAGCCGGGTCGGCAGCTTCGGAATACGCGGTCGAGGCGTCGTTGTGCAGATGCTCGTGCGGTAGCACCAGTCCCAGTTCGCTGGAGTCGATCGGCCCGGTGACGGTCTGGACGATCATTGCTTACCCGGTGCGCTCTGCAGGTGCTTGAACAGCGAAGCCAGAGAGTGCCCGCGCATGTTGATCCAGATGGCAACGAGCAGAACAACACCGGTGATGATCGGTGTCAGGAACGGGCTCACACCGAGTAGCGTCAGGCCGTTGGCGATGATGCCGGTCAACACTGCACCTATGACGGTGCCGATGACCGTTCCCCGGCCGCCGAACAGGTTGGTGCCTCCCAACACCACTGCGGTGATGACGGTGAGCTCGAAACCATTGGCGGAGTTGGCCGATCCCGAACCGAGTCGTGCAGCGATCAATAGGCCCGCGATGCCCGCGGCGAGCCCGGTGAACACCAGGGTCATCATCAGCACGCGACGGGTGTTGACGCCGGAGCGTCGGACGGATTCGACGTTCGAGCCGATTCCGGTGACGTAGCGGCCGAATCGTGTGCGGTTGAGCGCAACAGCGCCGACGATCACTACGGCCAGAGCAATCCATGCGCTTGCCGAAAAGCCCAGCCACGACGCCGTACCCAGTTTCGCGAAGGCGGTACCGGGAGTGATCGGCACCGAGAAGCCCTCGGTCCTGTACAACGCGATGCCGCGGATGATGGACAGGGTTGCCAGGGTGACGATGAACGGCGGAATGCCCTGGTATGCAGCGAGCCAGCCGTTGACCAGGCCCCATGCTGCGCCCATCAGTGGTGCCGCGACGAACACCACCGAGGAGTCGACGCCGGCTTGGATGAGTTCGGCGCTCATCGCGGCGACGAAGGCAACCGTTGCTCCGACCGACAGGTCGATCTGACCGGTGGTGATCACGAACGTCATGGCAACGGCGATGATGAGAACCGGAGCAATCTGCGTCGCGAGATTCGAGATGTTGGTGAAGGTCAAGAACGAGGACGTCGTCACCGAGAACACCAGGGCCACTGCGACGGTGACCGCCAGCATGGCCAGGGTCGGTTTGTTGGTCTGCTGCCACAGAGTCGGGCGAGCCGCGAGTTTCTCCACGGTCGGCTGGGCTTTCTTGTCCACGGTGATCATGGGCGGCCTTCCGGCGAGGAGGGTGAACGCTGGGGAACCGGCGTGCGCGTGATCAATCCGACGAGCGACTCGATGTTCAGATCGCCGATCGGAACATCGTCGACGCTCTGTCCCTCGTACATGACGGTGATGCGGTCGCAGACCCGGAACAGGTCCTGTAGGCGGTGCGTCACCAGGATGACTCCGACGCCTTGGGCTGCGACGTCGGTGATGAGTTTGAGGACCGATTCGACCTCTGCCACAGCAAGAGCGGCGGTGGGTTCGTCCAGAATCAACACGTCCGGTCGAAACGAGACCGCGCGTGCGATGGCCACCGTCTGGCGTTGCCCACCGGAGAGTTGCCCGATCTCCTGGTAGGTCGACTTCACCTTCACGTGCAGGTCCGCCAGAATCTTGGCGGAACGTTCGTGCATCCCGTGGCGATCGAGGAACGGCCCCTTGCGTGGCTCGCGGCCGAGGAACAGATTGCTTGCGACGTCCAAGGTGTCGCACAGGGCGAGGTCTTGGTAGACGATGCCGATTTTTTTCTGTTGCGCGTCCAGCGGTGTCGAGAAGCGCACCGGTTCCCCGTTCACCCGCATCTCTCCACCGTCGTGTTGGACGGCGCCGGCAAGGATTTTCATGAGCGTCGACTTGCCGGCGCCGTTGTCTCCGACGACCCCGAGTACTTCGCCGCGACCGAGTCGAAGGTCGACTCCGCGAAGCGATTTCACCGGGCCGTACGATTTGGTGATTCCCGAGAGTTCGATCAGTGGCGCGACCGTCAGGTCTTGTTGTGCCATAGGGCTACTTCTCCAGGTAGTACATGTAGTCGCCGACGTTCTCCGGAGTGACGATCTGGGTCGGTACCGGGATGTCAGCGGGTGCGGTCCGTCCGCAGCCGAGGTCGATGGCGGCATTCATGGCCTCGTAGCCGAACTCGAAGGTGTTCTGCTGCACGACGCCTTTCAGCCACCCTGCGTTGAGAGCGGAGACGGCCTGATCGGACAGATCCCAGCCGACGGCCTGAATTCGGTCCTGCGCGTTCTGACTGTTCACGGCGGCGACCAACCCGATCAGAGCAGGCTCCCCGGTGGCGTACACGTACTGCATGTCCGGGTTGCCGGTGAGCAGGTTCTCGGCCGCGGTTTGCGCGTTCTCCTGGATGTTGCGGCCGTCGACCACGGTGCCGACGGTCATCCCGGCCGCCGAGACGGTATCGGTGAAGCCTTTCTGACGTTCGAGCTGGATGGTGCTGTTGAGTGCGCCGACGATTCCCACGGTGCCGGTGTTGTTCGCCAACGCAGTGAGGGTGTCGCCGATCTGAACGCCGCCTTCGGCGTTGGCGGTGCCGACCTGCGTGTCCACGGCAGGATCGTCGACGGTGGCGTCGACGGCGACGACCGGGATGCCCGCAGCATCGGCCTTGACGATAGAGGGCTTGATGCCGTCCGTGTCGATGGCATCGACGATGATCGCGTCGACGCCCGAGGCGATGAGGTTGTCGAATGCGTTGGCCTGGCTGACCGAGTCGTCGTTGCCGCTGATGATCTGCAGTTCGACGCCGGTCTGGTCGGCGATCTTTTGGGCTGCGTTGTTGATCTGGTTGAAGAACAGGGCCTGCAGGTTGATGGTGACGAGACCGACCTTGAGGGTGCCGTTCTTGCCGTCGCACGAATCGGCGACGCGGCTCGGATCCGGGATGCTCGACGCGGCTGCGTCGGTTCCGCCCGCGGTGTCGCTGCTGGATGCGGAGTCGCACGAGGTGAGGGTGAGCGCAAGTGCGGCACCGAGAACGAGGGGGAGTGCGCGTTTGATCATCGGGTCTCCTGGAGATCGACAGTGGCGAGGGTGGAGGTGAAGTCGGCGAGTTCGGTTGGAGTGGGGCATCCGCGTGGTCCGGCTGTAGCGCAGGCGAGTGCTGCCGAGATTCCCGCCATTCGGGCTGCGTGGATAGGGGGTTCGCCCGCGTCGATGAAGGCGATGTAGGTGCCGCAGAAGCAGTCTCCGGCTCCGACGGCATCTATGACGTCGACCGATACTGCCGGTTCTGTCAGGGTCTCACCCGAGGGTGTGACCAGAGTCCACCCGCGTTCGCCGTCGGTGACGACGAGGTGGGTGTCGTGCTCGGCGGTCAGTATCGGCCACCGTTCGGCTGGGATGCCGAAGCTGTTCTGCCACAGACTGCGTCCGACGATGACGTGGTCGGCAAGGGCAAATGCGTGCAGTGCGGCGTCGACGTCGTCGCAGCCGTCGAGGTCGATGGCGAGGCCGACGTTGCCGGGGAGCGTGGGTGGGAGCATCGATGCGCGGTAGCCGTCGAGGAACACGCGTCCACCGTCGATCGAGAGCTTGTCGAGGACCGTGCGTAGTCTGCCTGCGTCGTTGGCGTCGTCCTGGCTGATGATCGATCGGTCCCCGCCGTCGGCGATGAGAACCACTGCGGTGGAGAGGAATGCGTCGCGCGGTGCCCAGCTGGTGTCGACTCCGTCGCGTTCGAGGGCCGCGAGGAATTCGGAGGATCGAATGTCCGGGCCCACCGCGCCGGCGAACGCGACGCAGGCTCCCATGCGGGCTGCCGACACTGCGGCGTTGGCATTCATGCCGCCGTCGATCGACTCGATCGTCGTGGCCTGCACCCTCTCTCCGAGGGTCGGAACATGCGGAACATGAACCGTGACATCGTTGTTGGCGTAGCCGAAAAATACGATCATCGTCTACTTCCCGGCTGCGCGGGACACGTCGCGAACCTTCTCGCCGGAGACCCGGCCCCACCAGCGTGCATTCTCCTTCACCGAAGAAGCGATGATGGCACCGTCGCATTCGTTCATCAGGTCGGCGACGTTGGCCGCCGTGATTCCCGATCCGATGATGACGGGGAGGACCGTGTTGTTCTTGATGACCGACACCTCGTCGACCGAGGCGGCGTCACCGGTTCTCGAGCCGGTTGCGATGAGCACGTCTGCGTCGAAGAATTCTGCGTCCTCGGTCTGTTCGGCGATGGTGCGATCGGCAACGATGGCGTGGGCACCGTGCTTGACGTGAACGTCGGCGAAGATCTTGACCGGGTCGGCACCGATGCGGTGGCGAAAGCGGGTGGTCTTGGCTGCCTGGCCTTCGATGAATCCCTCGTTGGCGATGTAGGCGTTTGCCCACTGGTTGACCCGCACGAAGCTCGCTCCGGCGGCCCACGCTGCGGCCACGCCGCATTCGCCCGCGTTGGACAGGATGGATACTCCGACTCTGCTGCCGAACTCACCGACGACGGAGGCGGTGACGACGCCCATGCTGGCCGCTGTTTCGTATCCGTGCTCTCCGGGCTTGAGGAAGGGTATGTCCCAATGATTTTCGACGATGACGCCATCGAATCCGTTGTCGATGTACGCGTGCGCCTCCTCTACGGCGAAGCCTGCGATCTCGGAGACGGGCTGGCCCTTGTAGTGCGGGCTGCCCGGCAGTGCGGGTAGGTGGATCGCGCCGATGAGTGCGGGTGCGGAGGTGAACATCTCGGCCAGCGCCGACGGCTTTGTCGGAAATACCCCCAGCGAAGCTGAGGGGTTCGGATCCGACGGGGACGTACTCACGTAAGGAGCTCCTCTGGTGTGGGCGTCGACCAAGGCGATGTAATCGATTGCCTCGTATGTATGCACCGTAGGCGATCGGCACCGGGTCGTGTCAAGGAATTCTTGAGTCGTTTATGTAAACGATTACCTCTACTGTGTAAACAGCATCGCAAGCGACCGTGCGGTTCGCTAGCCTCGGTTCACACGCGAGAGTAGGAGTTGGATGCGCAAAGCAACCATTCGTGACGTCGCGGAGCGCGCGGGCGTCTCGACAGCCACGGTGTCTCGGGCGCTCTCGGGGTCACGTCCGGTGTCGGGCGACGTTGCCGCGAGTATTCGGCAGGCGGCGGCCGAACTCGGCTATTCGGGCAACATCATCGCCAGCTCTCTGCGCCGCAACCGCACGGACACGGTCGGGATGGTGGTGCCCAGTATTGCCAACCCGTTCTTCACCTCGCTCGTCGTCAACGTCGAACACGTTCTCTCGCAGCGTGGACTGCAGCTGTTCCTGTGCGATTCGCGATCGGATCCTGAAGTAGAGGCGCAACGGCTACGTAGTCTGGTCTCGCGTCAGGTCGACGGCATCATCATCAGCCCGTGCCATGGAGAACGTTCCGCCGAGGCCGTTCGTGCGTCGGCCCGTGCGATCCCTGTGGTTCAGCTCGACCGCTTCGCTCTCGATACTCATACCGATTGGGTCGGCGTCGACGATGATGCCGCTCAGGGTCTGATCATGGATCACCTTGCTGCACAGGGGGTTCGGAGTGCCGCATTCATCAGTTCCGAGCTGACCAATTCGTCGACGGAGTTGCGGCGGGCGGGCTTCTTCCGCCATGCCGAGCGCGTGGGGATTCGGACGCGGGACGAGTGGACGTTGTTGGGTGATTATTCGATCGACTGGGGGCGTGAGGCGTCGCGCTCGATCCTCGCTGCCTCCACGCGGCCCGATGCGGTGGTGGGCGCGGACGACCTGATCGCCCTCGGGGTGCTGCAGAGTTGTCAGGCTCTCGGGTTGTCGGTTCCGGGCGATGTGATGGTCACCGGGTTCGACGACATTCCGTTCTCTGCATTGAGCAATCCGCCGCTGACCACCATCCGGCAACCGCAGGAACGAATCGCTGAAGAGGCCACTCGCCTACTGGATCAGGCCATGAACAGCGATCACACCGGCACTGCGCACATCGCGTTGCAGCCGGAGTTGGTGGTCCGTCAGTCGACGGTCGGCCACGCACGCGTCGCCGCGGTGTAGGCCACGATCGCCGCATCGAGTTCGTCGAGCGTGACGGTTTCGTCGGCGGCGTGCATCAGTGCCGGCGTCCCCGGCCCCCACACGACAATAGGGGCACCGGGGGCAGCGGATCCGATGATGGACGCGTCGGTGAAGTACGTGACCGGTTCTGTAGCAACGGTATGCGGAAGGCCATCCACCCATCGGTCGCCTTGGGGTGTGCGAACTCCTGGCAGATCGATGCGAGCGTCGGCGTGATCGACCTCGGGTTGATCACGCCACCAGGACAGCAGTGCCGAGCCGTCCCCGACGGTGCGATGGTCGACGACGACGTGTGCGGTGTCGGGAACGATGTTGGGTGCCGAGCCGCCGTCGATCAATCCCACGTTGAACGTTTCGGCACCGAGGAACTGATCCGTAGACAGCGGGAGCTCGGTGCGGGCTCGTGTCAACACGTCGACCAGTTTCATGATTGCACTCTCACCCCGATGCGGAGTACTTCCGTGTGCTGCAATGCCTTTGGTGGTTACGTCGACCCACAACGCACCTCGATGCCCCAGATGGACGCGATTTCCCGTTGCCTCGGGAACCACGACCGCTCCTACGGCGCACTCGGCGACGGCGTGGCGAGCGGCACGCGCACCGAGTGACCCGATCTCTTCGTCGCTGGTGAGCAACAGGGCGGCAGGAACCCCGTTGTCGAAGGCGTCCATCACCGCAGCGGTGGCGGCAACAAGCCCGGCCTTCATGTCCGAGGTGCCGCGGCCACGGAGAACACCGTGTTCGATATCTGCAGCGAAGGGATCGAACTGCCAATTCGACAGATCACCCGCCGGCACGGTGTCCACGTGGCACGCGAACATCAACCGCTTCGACGTCGGCGGGGAGGGATTGGTGATCAACAGCCATGGGTGGGGACCATCCGGATCGCCGTCGATGGCAAGGTCACCGACGCGGGCCCTGAGCACGGACACGATTTCGTCCATCGACGAGCGCTGGGGACGGGGATCACCCGACACAGTGGGCTGGGTGACCAGTTCGGTGAGAAGTCCGACGGAATCCATGACTCCAGTATGCCCGTGGTGCCTGCGGCAGTGGTGCGGCAGAGCGCCGCAGAAGGCACATAGCCGCACCACTGCCGAAGGCATCTACGAGGCGTTGGCGATGATTGCCTGCGCGGCCTTGGTCGGTGCCTGAGTCGGGATCCAATGCGTCACTCCGGCAAGCACAGTCAGGGTGTAGCGGGCATCGACGTACTGTTGTGCGCGTTCGATGGCCGAGCGGCCGATGAAGGTGTCGCCGTCACTCCACACCATCGACGTCGGGACCGTGATTCGCAGTCGACCGACGCCCGGGATCGAGAACGGCAGTCCGCGATACCAAGTGACAGCGAAAGGAAGTGCGCCGTAGTCGACGATGTCCGTGCGGGTGCGCTCCAGGTCGTCCGCATTCATACCGCTTTTCTCATACCACTTTTCGGCCCTCTGGCCAGGTCGTGTCATCCATTTCTCGGGGAGCACCGGCAGTTGGAAGAATGCGAAGTACCAGGAGTGCAGAATTTGTCGTGAGGTGAGCAGAGCCGTGATGAACGACCCCGGATGCGGGACGGAGAACGCGGTCAGCGACAACATCAGATCCGGCCGCCGACCCGCGGTGACCCACGCGATGTTCGCTCCCCAGTCGTGGCCGACCAGATGCACCGGGGCTCCGATCGTGTCGATGAGGGCCACGACGTCGTCGACGAGCGCACCGATACGATAGTCGCGTCGGCGTTTGGGTCGGGCACCCGGCGAGTACCCGCGCTGATCGGGCGCGACTGTTCGGAACCCCGCCTCGTTCAGCTGGTCCATCACTGCGGACCACGACGCGGCACGTTCGGGAAAGCCGTGCAGCAGCAACACAATCGGTCCGTCCAGAGGTCCCTGGTCGAGGACGTCGAACTCGAGTCCGTCATGGGTGTAGCGTGCGATCCTCCCGCTCACCGAAGAATCCTTTCGTTGGTCAGCACGTGCTGGGAACCGATGCACCGGCGAATTCGGCGGCGAGGAATTGCATGGCCGCGTCGTCGCTCACGTTGTGTCCCTGCTCTGGTTGTTCCTGAGCGACAACCAGATCGCCGAGCGCACACGCTGCGCGGACGGCGTCGGCCGTCCACTGCGGTAGCACGATGTCGTCGCGCGCACCGTAGGCGACGAACATCGGCACGGTGGTTCGTACCTGCGGGAGGGTATAGCGGCCGATCAGATCGAACAGCTTCTGTTCTGCCGCCGGGGATCTCGGTGCGAACTCCGTCGGTGCCATCTCGCTGACCGCGCGCTCCTTGGTTGCGGTGTTCGTGCCCTGACACGCGAGTAGTAGTTCTGTGTTGGTCTGGGCCACCGTGCCGCTGTAGTCCCGAGGGTCGAGGGTGGGATCGACCTGTTGCGCCCCGTAGAGCAGGTACGGCAGCAGCCCTTTCTGCGGTGTGGTCAGGGTGCCGTCCCTGGCGGCACGCGCCAGCGGTGCCAGATCCGTGGGCGGGGACAGTGAGACCGAGGCGATCAGTTCCAGCCCCTGCCCGTAGCTGGAGTTCAATTCGTTTGCGGCCCAGGCGGCTTGCCCGCCCTGTGACAGTCCGACGGCCGCCCACCGAGCAGAGGTCTCGGGCAGGGCGTTGTGGACGGCGCGAGCCGCGTCGATCATGTTGTGCCCCGCAGTGCGCGGCTCCAGGTACGGGTGGGTGCCGTCTCCGCTGCCGAGTCCTTGGTAGTCGGGCAACACCGTGACGTAGCCGAGTTCGGTAAAAGCCTCGACCGTGGAGTCCAATCCGAGTAGGTCGGGGTAGAGGGAGGGCCCGCAGTCGGCCTGTACGCCGGTGGTGCCGTGGCCGTAGACGACGATGGGCCATCCACCTGCTGGAGGTGTACCGGGTGGAACAGCGGCGACACCGGAGACCGCAGTCGCAGAATCATCGACACCGGATGTCGACTCGTACACGAAGCGATAGACGGTCGCACCCGTCGCAGTGAGCCTGGCCGAGCGGGACCCGAAATCCTCCGATTCGAGCAGCGTCCCCGCAGTGCCCGTGAGCTCGTACTGCGACTGTGCTGCGGACGTCGTTGCGGGCGCGGGTGACTCGGGCGCAGCGGGCGACGAACTGCATCCGACGGCCGTCACCAGCGTGAGCCCACACGCAGCTGCGAAGACTCGGCGAGACGGCAGGGCAATGGATGCGGGCATGCCGCGTGTCTACCAGAAGGCGGCCAACAACTCCTCGGTCGCCTGCAGCGGGGCATAACCATCGGGAATGACGCGACGGCATCCGTCGAGTTCGATGGTGAGATTACGAATGTTCGACGGCCATCCAGCAACATATGTCGTCACCGCCGTCCGCGTCGCAGACATCGAGCAGGGCCCGGCGGGTGCCAAGTCTTCGATCGATATCCCGATCTCGCCGGTGACTCCGGTGAATTCGGTGCCGGAGAACAAGCAGTACATAAAACCGATGGTCAGACCCGCTGCGCGCTCACTGCCGAGGAGAACCTCGGAGTAGTGAGGGGAGCAGCTCGAGACTCGTTGCCGGTCGTAGCTGATCACCGATACGTCGTGCTCGAATTCGGTAACCACATCGAGTGTCCGAATTTCGGCGATGGCGCTGTGATTCAGGAGCCCGCATTCCCCAGTAGGGAGAGTCGGTTCCATTGCGCGCCCTCGGTTGTCGACGAGCCATATCTGCGGCGGCTCGACGACGCTGTATGTCGGGCAATAGCCGCGGATCAGCATGCTTTCGGACGGCGCGTTCAGTAGGCGGATCACCTCGGTGAGGTCGCCTTCGTATCTGTGCTCGCGGTACGGCACGGTGTCGGGGGCGACCCCCTCGTCGATTTGGTCGCAGACGATTGCGGCTACTGGAACGAAATCGTCAGGCACCGTCCCGGGGGTCAGCCGAGGGAATCTCGGCCGCGGCTCGTCTATCTGGGGCCCTCGGTCGCACTGAAATGCTTCTGCTGATCCGATTTGAGCCACGACCCGGTGGGGACTCAGCGACGCCGGCGACGCACAGGTGACTGCGGTGATGGCGACGAGCATCACCGCCACCGTCCATCGCCATGTCATCAGCACAACGTAGCGGCATTGCAGTTCAGGGTTTGTCGCTTCTGTTTTTCGGGGACTATCGCAGCCATGAGGATTGGCGTCGTTGTCAGTGCGGTCGTTGCGGTTGTGGTGTCGTTTCTCGGCTCCGGCGCGTGGGTAGGGACGCCCATTGCCGAGGCGGCCGGCGGTGCGCTCAGTGCCACGTCGACGCTGGTGGCTCCCGCTGGTCCCGCGTTCTCGATCTGGTCGCTGATCTACACCGGTCTCATCGTCTATGCCGTCTGGCAGTTCCTACCCGGCCGAACTGCACGTCACGACGCCTTACGGGCACCGGCCATCGCGTCGATGTTGCTCAATCCGGCGTGGATTCTCGCGATTCAGTTCGGGCAGGTGTGGCTCAGCGTGGTGGTCATCGTCGCGCTGTTGGCCGCTCTCGTGCGCGTGTTCGTACTCCTGCAACAGCAGCGCCCGGAATCCGTGGCCGACGCGTTGATCACCGACGGCACGATGGGCCTCTATCTCGGGTGGGTGTGCGTCGCGACGATCGCCAACATCTCGGCGTGGCTGGTCGATCTCGGAGTGACCGGCGGCGCAACGTTCTGGGCAATTGTCGTACTCGCTGTCGCGGCGCTGGTCGGGGTGACTCTCGCGCGCTACTCGAACGGGGCCATTGCTCCGATGCTCGCGATCGTGTGGGGTCTGGGATGGCTGGCACAGGGGCGTCTCGGCGGCGAGCTGACGAACGCCACAGTCGGATGGACGGCAGTAGTTGCCGCAGCGATCGTCGCTGTGGTGACGGTGGCAATCAAACTGCGTTGATGATTCTCCGACATACATCGAGAACTTCTTCGGGGTGGGTCAAGTGCACCGAATGATCGGCTTCGGGCCATTGTTCGACCCTCGCGCCCAGCGCATCGGCCAAACGCGCGTGCGCCGGGGTCATTCGTGAATTCGGTTTCCGGTCGGCAGTGACAACGACGGACGGCACGCGTGGGAGGTCGCACTCGCGGAAGCTCTTCGCCAGGTCGGCCAATCCGTCGGAGGCATCACGGAGCCGCGGAATGTCGACTCCTGCGGTCCGAACAAGGGCAGACCGACACTCCGGTCGCATCGCATGTCGGTCGGCCAATTTCTCTGCCTGTGTTCGCAGCCCCGAGGCAATCGCCCTTCGCAACAGGGGAACTCGCCATGCTAGGCCGGCCAGTGGCGCCATCAGCTCGGTGGCCTTCGCCAGTTTCACGTCGTTGACGGCGGATGGATCGAGGAGAATCAGACCCGCCACGTCTTCGGGGTGGTCTCGGGCGAGAAGCAGCGCCGCAGCGCCTCCGAGACTCTGCCCGACGACGATCGCGGGTGCCAGTCGGTGCTAGTCCAGCATCGTGTGCAGCGCGGTACTCGCTCCGGCCAGAGACCCGCGTGTCGTGTTCGCGCCGGTGCCGGGGCGGTCGTACAAACACCACCCGGCATCCGGGGTCGGCGCGAAGTCCCTCCACGAGACCGGGAAAGAACCCTTCGACGGGCTCGGCTCCGCCCGGTAACAGGACGACGACCGGTCCTCTGTCACCGAGAATCCTCACCGATTCCGAGTTCGACACCAGGCTCCTTTTCGACGCTTCCACTGGTTACCGTGTCACGCGGGAGCCGCCGCGACAACCCCCTGCCGTCAAACGGTTCCGACGTAGTAGCTTCCCCACTGCGTGCTCAGAAACGTCGACAGCGAGGCCTGCGCTCCCACAGTCGAATCGGCGGCGCGCCAGGCAACATGGCCGTCGGGTCGGACGAGGACGGCTCCCGTCTCACCCACCTCGAACAGTGACATCAGCTCGTTGCGATCGACGCCGACGGGTGCGTCCAGCACGACCAGCGCGATTCCGGGCCTGGAAGAACTGAGTCCCTCCACCACTGCTGTCCACGCTGAACCGTCGAACGTGAACAGCGTCAACATGTTCGGGTCCAACACGTCGTGCGGCGAGACGAGTTGCCCGTCGACCGAGACGAGCGCATGCGGCAATCGCGCACCGGGGTACGTGGTGGGCACGTAATCGACGACGTCTTCCACGGGCTTCGTCGACGCGTCCTGGGCGATCAGTGGACTGTCGTAGAGGTAGCCGAATTGGAGGCCGGTGGAGACGAAATGCTCCAACTGCAGTGGAATCGCCGCCGCGATTTGGGCACGCAGTTCCGCCGACCCGGGGACGTCCGGGCGCAGGCTTCGTGACCGACTCATCTGTTTGCGGGTTGCTGCGGCTGCGATGGGCGCGATCAGTCGGCCCGGGATCTTGTTCAGTGGTGCCCGCCCCATCGCCTGAGTTGCCTTGGCCAGCATGGCGTTGGTGATCCCGACGCGCTTGCCGATGTCGTCCATGCGGAAGTGGTTGGCCACGCTCTGTTCGGCGAATTTCTCCACCACCGGGCGGCGCTCGGTGTCGTAAGTGTCCAGCAGCTCCGGGCCTGCCGCACCAGAGAGCACGGCATCGAGCTTCCACGCGAGGTTGTGGGCATCCTGCACTCCTGAATTGAGCCCGAAGCCGCCGGTATGCGGGAAGCGGTGAGCGGCATCGCCCAGCAACAGCAGCCGATCGTGGCGAAAGGCGTCGGCCGTCTGAGACGTCATCACCCACGTGCCCGTCGATTCGAGCTCGAAGTCGTTCGTACCCAACGCCTTCGGTAGCGTCTTCTCCCAGAATCGGCGGCCGTTCCTGGCGATCTCCTGCGCGGGGTGCAGATAGGCCGTCATCAGGATGTAGCGGTGGTCCGCGTGTGAGATGAGCACTCCGCACAGGTCCGGGGTGTAGATCCAACTCAACAGCGGACGCGCGTCGTCGGGAAACAGTGTGTTCGACGTGAAGAACGCACTGCCCATGTTGGCGAGTACCGGTCCGGTCAACGGTATCCCGGCTGCGTCGCGGGTCGCGCTGTTGGCACCGTCGCAGGCGAGGACGTACGGCGCACGTACTTCGGCGGCGTCACCCGTCACGGTGCGGAAGGCGACGCGCGCGTCACCGGAGTTCGATTCGACCGATTCGACGGAGACTCCGCGGCGAAATTCGATCAGCGGTTCGGCGTCCACGGCGTCCCACAGCACGGGCATCAGAATGTGCTGGCCGATGTGCGACACCATGTACGGGCTCTGGCTTTCCACGATGGCTTTGCGTTCGGGATCGGACAGCAGATCGATCGACCCGATCGCGTCTCCTGCCAGGTCGCCGTACCAGCTGATCAGATTGACCTGTTCGTGCGGAGGCGACATCGCCGCTATGGACTTGGCCAGTTCGGGGCTGTACTCGTTCCATATCTCCAGCGTCCGAGCATTGATGACGTGAGCCGCCGGATGGAACAGGGGACTGGTTCGACGCTCGAGCAATACCGTTCGAATACCCCTGCGCGCCAGCAGAAGCGCTGCAGTGGTACCCGCCGGCCCGGCACCGATGATGACGACAGGAGTGCTCATCGGACGACGGTTTCCTGGGTCCCCAGGTCGATCGACCCGTCCGGAGTGCGAATGGTGGCAGTGACGACGTCGTCGACCGAGAGGTATTTGGGGTTCTTGGCTTGGCGTGCGAAGAAGAACTTCCACTTCAGCGCAGGCGGGATGAGTTCACCGATCTTCTGGATCGCTTTGGGCGGCGCGGAGATTGCCGTGCCGATCGGAGTTCCGGTCAACAGGACGTCGCCTGCGGTCATGTTCTGAAAACGGGCCAGTCTGGTGAAGGCCTCGGCGGGCGGCGTGATGAGGTCGTCGCCGATGGTCTGGTCCTGACGGATCTCCCCGTTGACCGCCAGTGTCATGCGTAGCTCGGGCAGTCGTCGCAGCTCATCGTTGTCGAGCAGCACCAGCCGAGGGCCGAGTGGAGTGAAGGTGGGATACGACTTGCTCTCGTACACCTGCACTTTCGTCAACTGGATCTCCCGAGCCGACACGTCGTTGGCCACGACGAAGCCCGCCACGTAGGACGCGAGGTTGTCGTCGGTGACGGTTGTCCCGATGGGGATATCGGCACCGACCACCACGCCCAGCTCGATCTCGTAGTCGAGCAGGGCTACCTCCGGCGGTTGCCGAATGGGATCGTTCGGTCCGCTGATAGACGCGGACGACTTACGAAAGAACGTCGGCTGCAGAGTCTTCGGGTCCGAGCCGGCGTCGATCGCATGGGATCGGTAATTGAGCAACTGCGCCACCACTCGGCACGGTGCGGTGATAGGTGAGAGGAGTTCGAGCTCGGCGACATTCGTGCCTGTCCCCGATGCGGCGTCGATGGCCGACGGGTCGGCCAGTAGCTGATGGGTGGTCTGCGCAGTGGTGTCGATCCTGACGGCTTGGTCGCCGTCGAGTCGCCACCAGCCGTCCGTGGTTCGAATGATGTTGATGGGCATAGCTTTCGATCCCCCCTAGCAATCGGTCACAGAGTTTTCGGTGTGATGGTCTTCTTGTTGGCGATCACCGGCCGGCCGGGCCTGGTTCCGGCCTCACGCTGCCGCAGTTTCTCGTGGGTCGCTCCGTTGCGGAGTCGGCTGAGGAGGTAGTCGGGGTCGATGTTGACGCCGATGGGATTGCGCGCGAATTCCTCGGTGAAGAAGAAGGCCGCGGTGTGGTCGGGATCGAAATTCTCCACTTGGAACTCGAGCCGAATGCCGTCGGGGTCCTCGTAGTACAGCGAGATCGTGGGTCCGTGATTGATGGACCACACGGGAAGGATCCCCTGGCGCTTGAGCCGCACATAGTTCTCCAGCAGTCGTTCCAGAGATCGGAATGTCAGGGCGATGTGATCGATGCCGTAGGCCTTGCGCCGCAGCTTGGCGAAGGGGAACAAGAACTTCACCGGCTTGGGTACTGCGATGATCGCGAGTCGATGCGACTCGTCGTCCCAGGTCAAGAACGTGATCTCGTCGTCCTGGTAGGCGATCTCGGCCCCGAACACCGTGCCGTACCAGCGCACCATCTCCTCGGTTCGCGCAGATTTGACGACCCAATGCGCGATGTAGTCGGGCGCGACCCGTTGCGTCTCGATCGTCGGTGCATCGTGCGTTGCCCTCATGAATCGACCTTTCGTCGCGATCGGAGTGTGATCCAGATTAAGTGCAGTTTGACTGTCAGTCAATAATTTGACTGATGGTCAGTCGAAAATCCGGAATGGGTGCGGTGCCGAGCGTGTCGTTGTAACAGAGCATTTGCTCTGTTACGGTCACGTTATGCCCCGCCCACGCGTGCACGATCTCGACCACCTACTGAATGTGGCCGAGGCGTTGGCCGTCGAGTCGGGCCCGGCCGCGGTCACCATTCGCGCGTTGTCTGAGCTGACCTCGGTGTCCAACGGGGCGATCTACCACGCGTTCGGGTCGCGGGCCGGACTCCTCGGCCGAGTGTGGTTGCGCGGCGCGCAGCGCATGCTCACAGTGCAGCGAGGGTCCGTGGACGACGCATTGGCGACGGGCACCGCGGTGGACGCAATAGTGGCTGCTGCGGATGCGCCGGCGCGCTTTCTACTCGATCATCCAACGGCCGGACAGTTTCTCATGATTGTGTCGCGTCGAGAGTTGTTGGGCTCGAACGATATTCCGGACGCGCTTGCCGACGACCTTCGTATGCTCGATTCGACGCTCGTCGAGTTGTTCGTGCGGTTGTCGACCGAGATGTGGAACCGAGCGGATCGCACGGCCGTAGCCGTGATCAAGGATTGCACCGTCGAGCTCCCTGCCGCGTTGCTCCTGCGGGGTCGCCGTGCGCCAGACGCATCGGTGCGCGAACGACTCGCTGCCGCCGTGCGCGGCGTCCTCACTCTTCCTCCGCCCCCTCCACCGCCGAAGTCTTCATAGCCTCGGCACCCTCGAAAGGTAGCTCACGATGACTCCTACGCTAGAAATTCGCAGTGACATAGCGATTTTGACGCTCGGCTCGGACGAGAATCGATTCTCACCGGACTGGCTCGATGCGGTCGACGCCCACTTGGACCAGATAGAGCGGTCGGCGCGCGGGCTGATCACAGTAGGAGCGGGCAAGTTCTACTCCAACGGACTGGACCTCGACTGGCTGATGGCCCATGGTGATCGCGCCGATTGGTACGTCGATCGAGTGCAGACGCTGTTCGCCCGAATACTCACGTTTTCGATACCCACCGCCGCGGCGGTCAACGGGCACAGTTTCGGTGCCGGAGCGATGTTCGCCATTGCCCATGACTACCGCTTCATGCGCGAGGATCGTGGCTACTACTGCTTTCCGGAAGCGGATATCAACATCCCTTTCACTCCCGGCATGTCCGCTCTGATTCAGGCGAAGCTCTCTCCGCAGACGGCCATGGTCGCAATGACCACGGGACATCGGTACGGGAGCGCGGAGGCCCTCACTGCAGGTCTCGTCGACGGCGTAGCGGCCGAGGACTCGGTGATCGATGCTGCGCTGGAGCGGCTCTCGGCAATTTCCGGTAAGGACAAAGCCACCATCGGAGCCATCAAGACGACCATGTTCGCGTCGGTCACCGCTGCGCTGCGTCAGGGCCGACAGTGACGTCGTAGTCGGTCGCGTCGCGCCGCGCAGGCGGGATCAGAAGGTGAACGCGGCCGACGAGGGCCAATGCCGTGTCGGCGTCGGCACCGTCGAACACCGCGGTGTGGATGCCGCGCATGGCACCGGTGAGCAGTCGGGCTGAGGCAGGGAGGTCCGTGGCGTTGTCGATCTGCCCTGCTTCGGCAGCGGCGCGGAGTAGTTCGGTGATGGCATCGACGAAGCTGTCGTGCCAACGCTCCGCTGTGCCTTCGGATTTCGGGACTCCGAGATTGCGGAACAGCACGTGCGTGCGCGGGGTCTCGTAGATGCTCTCGGCAGCGATTTGCAGAAATGTCTGCAGCTGCTCGAGTGGGGTGTCCGGCCAGCCGGCGTCCGCGGACCGTTCACGGATGCGTTCGATCAGAACGGTGGCGGCGTCGTCGACGGCGGCTTGAAAGAGTTGGCGTTTGTTGGGGAAGTGGTGGAAAGCAGTTCTGGGGGCCAGACCGCATTGCGCAGCGACACTTTCGATCGTGATGTCTGCATAGTCGGCGTGCCGAAGCAGCTCCTGGGTGGCCTCGATGAGGCGTGTCGGTGCGGGCCCGGGTTCGTCAGTGGTCGACGACCCGGCCCAGCGGTACAGCGTGGTGGTGTGGATGCCCAAGTCCGTGGCCACGGCTGTCGGGCTTTCGGAACCCCCGAATGCCCGTGCCACCGCCTCTCGGCGATCGGCGAGTGTGAATCTCGAGACCCTGGCCATGATCGTGACAGTCTAGTGCAGCATTCGTGACAGGGCCGGGAGTAGAACTCGTGCGGGGACGATACCCGCCATCGCCGCCTGCAGAGCATTGCGGCGACCCGAAATAACATGTGGCCGTGACCGTTTGGCGTCGAGTTCCTTCATGGCGGTGGCGACGACGTCGGCCGGTGTCTGGTAGGTACCGGTGGCTGTGGCCGAATCGCCTATGACGTCGAAGAATTCGGTGTGGGTGGGGCCGGGGTTGAGTGCGAACACTCTGACTCCGTGTTGCGCTGCTTCGTACCACAGCGACTGGCTGAAGCTCAGCACGAAGGCTTTGGCGGCCGCATACACGGCAAGAGTCGGGACAGGTTGGAATGCCGTCGTGCTGGCCACATTGACGATGGTGCCTGCTGTGCAGGCGATCATGTCCGGCAGGAACGCCGAGCAGATGTCCACGACCGCGCGTATGTCGACGGCGACGAGCCGCTCGAAATCGTCGGCGTCGCCGTCGACGAACGGTCCCTGGACCGCGAATCCTGCGTTGTTGACGATGAGGTCGATGCGCTCGGGAACGATGGCGCGGAGCCGGCGACCACTGGCCTCCTCCGACAAGTCCCAGGGCACTGTTCGGCAGAGCACACCGTAGTTCGATTCGAGCTCGCCTGCCAGCGCCGTCAGGCGATCTTCCCGTCGGGCGACGAGTATGAGATCGGAGCCGCGGGCGGCGAGCGCTCGAGCGAATTCGGCGCCGATTCCGGAACTCGCCCCGGTGACCAATGAGCGGCCTGGACTGTAGCGAAAAGCCCTGCGGCTCATCGTTCCGTGCGTCCGAGTTCAGCGGCCGAGCGCCGGGCGAACTGTTCGTACGAGGTGGGTGTGCGTCCGAGCAGAGTCGGAAGAACCGTCAGGTCACCTGCGGGTAGGCCATGGCCGTCGTAGTGGGTCATCATCGTGCGGTACGCCTGACGTGCATCTTCCGGCCAGTTCTTCATATCGCGGGGATTCGACGCGGCCTGCGCGCCGCGAACGATATGTCCGAGCGAACGCAGCTTCGTCGATCGCACGGCATGACCGATGACAGTGGGGAGTGTAGGCAGCACGTCGAGCGAGTTGGTCAGCGACGAGGGCGGGATTCGGATGGCGGTCACCGGATGCCCCAGCACGCGTGACCAGATCTCGGCCATCTGGTGTCGGGTGAGTTCGACCGTGGACAGGTCGTAGGTGCGGCCGGTGTGCGGCGACGGGTCGATCAGTACGTTCGCCGCGGCCTCGGCGACGTCGGCGAGATCGACGACACCCATCACACTGTCCGGCGACACCGGGTACGGCATGACGCCCGCCTGCAGGAACTCCCACACTTCCAGGTAGTTCTGCATGTAGTGCGACGGCCTGAGCACCGTGGTGGGGATCCCGCTGTTGCGGAGCAGACCCTCGGCGATGTCCTTCTGGTGATGGTGTGTCAGCTGATGCAGGTCCGGATGGATGACCGAGTGAAACACGATGTGCTGCAATCCACTTGCCGGAGTCGTCGCGATCAGGTGCTCGATGATCGGTCTCTCGTCGATGACCTGGGTCGGTGCCGCGTGATAGAGCACGTCGGCTCCGGCCAGGGCTCTGTCGAGCGTGTCGGGCGACCGCAGATCGCCCACGACGACCTCGGCTGCCCCGTCTCGACGGCTGGTCGCAGCCTGGCTGTCGTTCTTCACGACAGCGCGGACGGGCATCTTCTGCGCGGTCAGTTGCCGGACGAGCAACCGTCCGATCCCGCCTGCGGCACTGGTCACTGTGATCATCGGACCTCCTCGAGGGTGAGCGCGGCAACTCCGGCTCGGTTGCATATATTGCAGATGAGCCGCAAATAACGCAAGAGGTCGACGCAAATGCCGGCTCGATCTGCATTAGTCTCGGACGGTGCCCTCGAACGACGTCGACGATGCAGAGCAGTCGCGGCGTGCCCGCCCACGTCGCGATCGCCGTCAGGCGTTGATCGACGCCGCGATCGAGATGATCTCCGAAGGTGCCAGCGCAGACATCAGTGCGGCGGCGATCTCGCGCAGAGCGGGTGTGGCGCACGGGTTGCTCTTCTACTACTTCACCGACAAGCAGGGCCTGGTGCAGGCTGCGCTGGCCGACGTTCTGGGCAAGTTGTCCGACGCGCAGGGGCCGCAGTCCGAAGAGCGGACCGTCCGAGCGCGGCTGGAAGGATTCGTCCGACGGCACATCGAGTTTCTGCGGGATCACCGAGCGCTCTACTTGCGCGTGGTGCGGGAGGAGGAGTTCGGTGAGGCAGGCGTCGAGAGCGCCCTCCGGCAGGCTCGCGCCGAGGGTGAGCGTCAGGTCGCGGCCCTGGCCGAACTTCCGGATCCGTTGCCGCCGCTGGTCGCTGTTGCGATTTCAGGGTGGACAGGCTTTCTCGATCGAACCGCCGACGCCTTCTTCGAGTCGGCGGATCTCGATCTGGACGAGTCGGTCGCGCTGATCGTCGACGCATTCGAGGCCGTGGTCGATTCTGCGACCCGTCGAGGTGCCGGGTCGCGGTGATCAGGTCGACCAGAAAATGCCACGGCTGATTCCGAAAATTGCGCAGACTGCTCAATACCGAAGACTTCTATTGCGCAGCCCGCCAGGTTCTGGTCGACTGACGCCGGTTGCATCACAGACGCGACTGACTCGGCGCTTCGCAATCCGAACGCTTGCCTCATGGAGTGACGGGACCCATCCGGTCCCGCCACATCCACTCGATGCAATCTTTCGTCGCCTATTTCAGGAGTGCTCGCCATGACCAGCCTCAGCTCGACCACCGGCAATTCGACCGACGGAGACGCGGTCACCGGGGGGCGCGAAACCCTGCACGACATTTCCGAGCGGGTGCTGTGGTTGTCGACATCGATGATCCACCACGCCAACCGAATCCGGCCCAATCCGACGGGTCTCAAGGTGGGCGGTCATCAGGCGTCGTGTGCGTCGATGGTCACCATCATGACTTCGCTGTGGTTCGAGCAGCTCGAAGCGGGCGACAGAGTGTCGGTCAAGCCGCACGCGTCGCCGGTGCTGCACGCCATCAACTACCTTCTCGGTGAGCTGGACGAGAAGTATTTGACGACGCTGCGCTCGTACGGTGGGCTGCAGTCCTACCCGTCGCGCGCCAAGGATCCCGATACCGTCGACTACTCGACGGGATCGGTGGGTATCGGTGCGACGGCACCTATTTGGGGCGCAATGTCGCGCCGCTTCGTCGACTCCGCATTTTCCGCAGACACCCCGAGTGGGTTTCGCGGACGGCAGTATTCGCTCGTCGGAGATGCCGAGCTCGACGAGGGTGCCGTGTGGGAAGCCGTCATCGATCCGGGCATCGGTGAGTTGGGCGAGATCGTCTGGATCGTCGACCTCAACCGGCAGTCCCTCGACCGAGTGGTGCCGAACATCGCGGCGCGTCGCCTCGAGAAGATGTTCGACGCGGCAGGCTGGCAGGTCATCACCGTGCGGTTCGGTCGGCTGCTCGAGAACCTGTTCGCGCGTACCGGGGGCGACGCCTTGCGGCGCCGCATCCTCGACATGCCCAATCCCGAGTATCAGCGGCTGTTGCGGTGCTCGGCGTCCGAATTGCGTGATCGACTGCCCGGCAACGGTTCCGATGCCGCGGCGATCACTGCGCTCATCGGTGACCTCGACGATCTGATTCTCACCGAGTCGATTCGCAATCTCGGCGGCCATGATCTCGACGCGCTGCGCGAGGCCTATGCGCAGATCGACGACACCCGGCCCACGGTCATCATCGCCTACACGGTCAAAGGCTTCGGGCTCCCTACACAAGGGCACCCGCAGAACCATTCCTCCCTGTTGACGATCGAGGAATATGCCTCACTCGCAGAGACTCTCGGCACGGATGCAGACTCGCCCTGGGGCCGCTTCGACGACGCCACAGCTGCCGGGCAGTTGTGCGCCGATGTCGCCGAACGGCTGCGCCGCGAGCCGGTGCCCGTCTCGGCACCGCCTGCAGTTCCCACCGACATCGGCCGTACTCCCAAGGGCACGGCCACGACGCAGGCCGCGCTCGGCCGCACCCTCATCGACCTGACGCGTGAGGCCCCGGATGCGGCTCGACGCGTCGTGACGGTCAGTCCCGACGTCAGCTCCACCACCAATCTCGGCGGTTGGGTCAACAAGGTCGGTGTCTGGTCGTCGTCGGAGCGGCACGACTGGTTCGGTGACGATGCCGAAACCATCATGCACTGGCGTGAGGGTCCCACCGGTCAACACATGGAACTCGGTATCGCAGAGACCAATCTGGTCGGATTGATGGGCGAGCTGGGTGCAACGTGGAGTCGGTGGGGAGAGCCATTGTTCCCCATCGGGGTGATGTACGACCCGTTCGTCGAACGCGCTCTCGAACCGTGGTCGTACGGCATCTACGCGGGCGGTCAGTCGATTCTGGTCGGTACGCCGTCGGGTGTCACGTTGGCTGCGGAAGGTGGTGCGCACCAGTCGATCAAGACTCCATCGATCGGTCTGGAGCAGCCCGGGTGCATCTCGTACGAGCCGGCTTTCGCCATCGACGTCGAGTGGACGTTGCTCGCCAGTATCGCCAAGTTGGGTCGCCCCGACGGCACCTCGGCGTACCTGCGCCTGTCTACCCGGCCGGTCGATCAGACGCTGGCCGACGTGCCCACCGATCCGGCGGCCCGCGAACGCAGGCGCAAACAGGTGGTGGCCGGCGGCTACCCGCTCGTGCGACGAGACGGAGCCACCGTCACGATCGCGGCGATGGGTGCGCTCATGCCCGAAGCTCTCGACGCCGCAGCACGTTTGGAGCGCATCGGCATTCTTGCGGACGTCCTGTGCATCACGAGTCCGGGTCAACTCTATCGAGCCGTCCAGGCTCGACAGGGACACGGAAACGCGGAGTCGTGGATTCTCGATCAGCTGTTGCCGGCCGATCGGGCGACACCGATGGTGACCGTCCTCGACGGCCATCCGCACACGCTGGCGTTCCTTGCGAACGTGAACCGCGTTGCGTCGACGTCGTTGGGCGTCAGCAACTTCGGTCAGGTGGGCTCGCTGGACGAGGTGTACAAGCATCATCACATCGACACCGATTCGATCGTCGGTGCCGCTCTGGATGTCACCGGTCAGTAGTGCCGCGGGTGCTCATTCGTCCACCCATTCCAAGAGGTCTCCGGGTTGGCAGTGCAGCACCCGGCACATGGCGTCGAGGGTGCTCAGGCGCACGGCTTTGGCCCGTCCGTTCTTGAGGACTGCGATGTTGGCGGGCGTCAGCCCCACGCGTTCGGCAAACTCGCCGACGCTCATCTTTTGCTTGGCCAACTGAACATCGATGCGCACCACGATGGCCATCAGATGACCGCGTCCATGTCGCTGCGCAGTTCCGTGGCCTGACTGAGCAGGGTCCTCATGACGACCATCAACATTGCGGCGACGGCGACGACGACGACGAGCAGGAAGAGCAGTAGCGGCAGGCCCGGGTCGTCGGCTCCGAATCCGACGTAGAGAAAGACGCCGACCAGCACCACCCAGGCCGCGGCGATCGACCACGTGATCGTGTCTACCCACACCAACGAAGCGCGGGTGAAGATGGCGTTGCGGTTCACCATCGTCATTAGCTTCCATGTCGCGACCACGACCACCTGAATACACAGCACCCAGAAGATCGACACGATGGTCAGCGGCCATCGCAGGTACGCGGATTCGGGAGATTCCTGGGCCATGTGGGCGAACTGCCCGGGCAACGACATGACTTGCATCAGCACCAGCACCGCGAACAACGCGGCGAGAAACAGGCGAAGCAACAGGACTACCACTCGATATCCACTCAGCATTTAGCGAGTATCGACAGGAATCTATCGAAAGTCAATAGATCAATACGGTGTCCGGATCATTCAGTTCCGATTGGCAGTGGGCGTACGGTTGTAACATTCGGCGAGGGCCAACGCCGTAGGTTGCTCGTTCACGGCGAAGGGTGTGATGGCCGCATCGTATGGGGGCGGGACCACGTGACCGATCGGACATCCGAGGAAACGCCGGACGATTCGGCTGCCGAGAGAGCGGCCGCAGCCGCGTTCGACGAGCAGATCGCGGCGGCACTCCCGAGGCGATCACACGTGCCGGGTGCGACGACGTATTTCGCGGAAGACACCTTCGAGGCGCTCGATGTGTTCCGCGGAATATTGCTCGAGCACAGCCGATTCGAGACTGTGCTGCAGGGCCTGTGCGAGCAGGCCGTCGTGGCAATTCCCGGGGCGGATATGGCGGGAGTGACCCTGCTGCATCATGATTCGGAGAATCCTGCCACCGCTGCATTCTCGGACGCTCGTGTGGTGGACATCGATGCCGATCAGTACCGAGCGGACGAGGGGCCGTGTCTCGAAGCTGCGCGCCACGATCGGTTGGTGTGCGTCCGAGTCGACGAGATCACCACTCGCTGGCCTGCATTCGCAGCCGCAGCAGCAGACATCGGAGTGCAGAGTTACCTGTCGGCACCGCTGGCAGTCGATTCCGAGCATGCAGGCTCGCTCAACATCTACGGCTTCGATGCCGGTGGCTTCAACGATATCGACGAAGTGGTGGTGAAGATGTTCGTCACGTCGGTCGAAGCGGCAGTATGGAATTCCCGGCACACGGCTGAGGCGAAGCAGGAAGTCGTCGGTCTTCGTGCGGCGATGGCGACCAGGGCCACCATCGAGCAGGCCAAGGGCATCCTGATGGCAACGCAATCTATGACTCCTGGGGCCGCGTTCGCCGCGTTGGTTCAGCAATCGCAGCGAGAGAACACGCGAGTTGCCGTGTTGGCGGCTCGGATGGTCGATTCCGTCGGCCGATGGCAGGATGCCGAAGGGCCGTAGTGTCGGGGTCACACGGTCCACCGAGCACCATCAATGGTTCAGCGAAGCCGAACGATCTGCATCTCCGAAGGTCGAGAAGGTCAAGGCCCATGACGGACACTCCGATTTACGACGAACTCCAGCATTTTCTCGACATCGACACCGGCGGGGGGAGTCGGAAGATCGAGCCGGTAGCTCGGGCCGTTCCGGCCCCGGTAGCCGTGCACGGCCCACCCCGACATCAGAGGGGCTGACGGCAAACCCAGGGGGGCTCAGTGCGACGCAGTGGGGACGACGGCCGCGTGGACGTCGCCGCTGTAGGACGCCGGTAGTGGACTGCTGCACAGTGTGCGTGCCTCGTCGGTCGAAATTCCGAGTGCGCGGAGCACTCGCTCGGTGGTGCCGTCGACCGTCGCCGCTTCGTCGCGGTCGGGCTGTGCGAGGAGCAGACGGCCCATGGAAAGCAGTGAACCGGCGACGATCGCGAGGGCGAGATCCGGGTCGTCGACGTCGAATCTCCCCTGCGCTGCGGCCGATTCGATATCGCGACGCGACCGTGGTGCCAGGCCACCGGCCGCGGCGAACGCGGCGGCCTCGGAGTTGAGCAGGACACGGCTCAGTTGCGGTTCGAGGCGGAACAGGCGTCCGGACAGTCTGAACGATTGGGTGAACTTCTCGACCGGATCCTCGAAACCGACGGTGAGCGAATCGAGGTAGTCGCCGACGGACTCGAGAGCGGCGTCGATGGCGGCCTGCCACAGTTCTTCTTTGCTCTCGAAGTAGTTGTAGAACGATCCGTTGCTGACGTCGGCGGCCTGCGTTATTTCGAGCACGGGTGCGTTGGTGTTCCCGTTGGCGAGTAACCCTTGCGCGGCCTGGATCAGCGCGGCTCTGGTGCGTGCCTTGCGGCGCTCGACGCGGTTGCCTTCGGTCACGATCTGCTCCTGCTCTGCGGTGTCGATGCAGCCTATCGCGAATCAATGATGACGAATTCGTCAAAAACCCTTGACGTACGGCCGTGCCGTGAGTGACGATATCGTCAACACCTTGCGAAGGCAGGGGTATCGACTTCCGGCGGCACCGAAGGACCTCATGACGACGAACGCGACGATCCCGCAGTACCGCAACGATCTGTACTCCACCGATGCGATTCTCGATCCGTACCCCCACTACGTTCGGCTACGCGCCCTCGGCCCGGTGGTGTGGCTGCCGCGCCAGCAGGTGTTCGCCGTCTCGCGCTACGCGGACTGCAAGGCGGTGCTGCTCGACGACGAGACCTTCATCTCGGGGGACGGGGTGGCACTCAATTCCGTCGCCAATCGGCTCGGCCGCGGAACGACACTGAACAGTGACGGCGACGAGCATGCAACCAAGCGATCGGTGCTGGCGCATCGACTCACTCCGAAGGCCGTCCGCAAGATGAAAGCGGCGGTGCAGGAGAAGGCCGAGAGCATCGTCGACGCGGCACTGAAGAAACAATTCGTCGACGGCGTGGACGATCTCGCGACAGCGCTGCCGATGTCGATCGTGCCCGATCTCGTCGGGTGGCCGGAGGACGGCCGCGAGGATCTACTCCGCTGGGCCGGTGCGACATTCGATTCCCTCGGCCCCGTGAATCGACACTCGATCACCGCCGTCAAGGGTGCCTCAGAGATGCTTGCCTTCTCGCGGCGCGTGGTGCGAGATCGATCGGTGATTCCGGGAAGCATGGGCGACGACGTTCTGAAGGCCGCCGACGAGAACAAGATCGAGAAGTCGGCCTGTCCTGCCCTGATGATCGACTACCTCGGTCCGTCGCTCGACACCACCATCGGAGCGATTTCCGGTGCTCTCGATCTGTTCGCCCGGCACCCCGAGCAGTGGCAGGCAATCCGGCAGGACCCCGACCTGATTCCCAATGCAATCAACGAGGTCGTCCGTTACGAGTCACCGATCAGAGCGTTCTCGCGCCGAGCGATCCGTGACATCGAGATCGACGGATCGCGAATCCCGAGAGGTGCTCGCGTACTGGTGGTCTACGCGTCGGCGAACCGCGACGAGCGTGAATGGGACAACCCCGACGCGTTCGACATCACCCGTGACGCGGCGCGTCAGCTCGGCTTCGGTTCCGGCGTGCACGGGTGCGCCGGCCAGGGGCTTGCCCGTCTGGAAGCCCAGACCATGCTCCGGGTGCTGGCGCAGCGGGTCGAGAAGTTCGTTCCCGCAGGAACACCCGTACGAGCTGTCAACAACGTCATTCATCGATACGAGACGCTGCCACTGGAATTGGTGGCGGCAGAAGGGACACAGCAATGAGAGTCGACGTCGACTGGGATCGGTGCGAGGGCCACGGCATCTGTGCCGAACAGGCACCCGAGGTGTTCAGCCTCGATGACGAGGGCGAACTGCACTACGCCTTCGATGGCAACGACATTCCCGACGACCTCGCGGTCTCGGCCCGGTCTGCGGTCGGCGTGTGTCCGGTGGCGGCACTGCGAGAACAGGCGTGAGCTCTCTCGAGAGCAGGATCGTCGTCGTCGGAGACTCCATAGCCGCGTGCACCGCTGTCCGCGAACTGAGGGCCCGCGGACACGAAGGTCCACTGACGATGATCGGGGCCGATGCCGACGGTTGCTACGCGCGGCCGCCGTTGTCCAAGCACGTGCTCAAAGGCGAAGCAGCCGAGGCGGAAACGTGGGATCTGTCGGGCCTCGAGATCGAGGCAATCGGTGATCGGGCCGTATCGGTGAATGCCGAGGCCCACACAGTCACGACCGCCGCCGGTACCGATGTTCCGTACGATCGGTTGATCGTCGCCACCGGAGCGGCTGCACGTCGCATTGCGGCTCCCGGGCAAAGGGGCGAGACGGTGCTGCGGACCTTCGACGATGTTCGGGCACTACGTCCGAAACTCGATGCGGCGCAGACGGCGATCGTCGTCGGTGCCGGATTCCTCGGCATGGAGGTCGCCAGTGCGTGCGTCTCGCGCGGAATCGCAGTCACTGTCGTGGACGTCGACCCTCCGTTGAAACGCCTACTGGGTACTTACCTGTCCGACGCGATTTCCGCCCGGGCCGAGGCAGCGTCGGTCGAGTTTCTCCGCGCGGACAGCCTGGTTACGTTGACGGGCAACCCCGTTACCGGGATCGAGCTCGCGGGCCGCACCCTCGACGCCGATGTGGTGGTCACCTGCGCCGGTGATGTGCCCGAGACCGAGTGGTTGAACGGTACCGGTATCGCCGATGATCGCGGTGTTGCGATCGACGATCGTTGCACCACTACGCTTCCCGAAGTGTTCGCCGCAGGCGACGTCGCGTATTCACGTGCTGGTTCCGGTCGAGCCCCGTTCTGGTCCAATGCCGTCGCGCAGGGCAAGGTCGCAGCGGCCTCCGCACTCGGCCTCGAACCCACGTGTGCGCCCACCGACGACTACTTCTGGACCGAGATTCTGGGACTGTCCATCAAGGTCGTCGGTCCTCTTCCGCTACTGGGTAATCCGACCGTGCTAGAGGGTTCCGTCGACGACGGATCGGCGCTGCTGCAGTGGAACCACGAGGACGGCCGCACGACCATCGTTGCCTACGGCATGAAGAAGGCTGTCGGCCTGCTCCGACGGCTTGCTCGCGAATCCGCTGTTCCCACTACGTAAGGAATTTCATGGCTATCGGCTCTGCGTCCGGTCTGGTTCGTCGTCTTCCCGAGGCGGTCGGGCTCGCCCGGGCAGCGATCGGCATCGCCCACATGGTTGCGCCCACTCGCGCCAACGAACTCCTCGCCGGGCCCGACGCGGCGGTGGCGACGACGCGAGCTGCGGCTCGCACCTTCGGAATTCGTGAAATATACATCGGCGGCGGCCTGTATGCGGCAACTCGGTACGCGCCGAAGGCCGTGCGCACTCTGCTGCGAGCAGGTGTGGCCGTCGACGTCTGGGACACCGCGGCGTTCGCGCTCACCGCTCACCTGCCGCAACGAACGAGAACGGCCGGCTGTGCAATCGCCGGAGGTTTCGTGATCGCCGGCGCGCTGGCAGACCTGCAACTGGACCGGTAGTCGGCGGTGGACAACATCGCTCGAGTCGTTCGCGCGGCGAGCATCAGTGCTGTTCGCCTCTACAACCGATTGGAAGTGACCGTAGCGCAACCGGTTCCGGATACCCCGGTGCTGTTCGTCGCCAACCACGGGTTCGGCGGAGTCATCGATCTCAATGTGTTCGCATTCGCGGCCGCATACGACGAGCTCGGTATCGACCGCGAGTTGATCACGCTGACCCACCAGATCGCGTGGACTCTGCATGCAGAGAAACTGATCGAACCGTTCGGTGCCAGGCCCGCCGGGCGACAAACGGCCCTGGACGCTTTTGCGGAGGGCAGCAGTGTCCTGGTCTTCCCGGGCGGTGACGTCGATGCTTTGAAGTCGTGGCGGCATCGCAACGACATAATGTTCTCGGGTCGGACCGGGTTCGCCCGTTTGGCAATCGAGGCGGGGGTGCCGGTCGTCCCCGTCGTCACAGCAGGAGCGGGGGAGTCCCTGCTGGTACTCAGCAGTGGTAAGCGGTTGGCGAAGGTGCTGAGGTTGGACAAGGTGCTGCGGCTCAAAACGTTTCCGTTGTCGGTGTCCATTCCGTGGGGCGTCAATCTCGGTCTGGTTGGGCTTCTTCCGTACCTGCCGCTTCCCACCAAACTCGAGACCTCGGTGCTCGCGCCCATGCACGCCGACGCCGACGAGACGGCGGAGGAGTTCGCGGGGCGGGTGCACGGGGCGATGCAGGCCGAGCTCGAAAAATTGACGAAGAATCGGCGGCCTCTCATCGGATGACTCGCCGAGCCGGGATTGCCGTCATACTCGAACCATGCGTTCGAAGCAGAAGATTCTCGACGCCACCCTCGGGCTCATTGCCGAGGGTGGGTTCGAGGATGTCACCATTGCGGCGGCTGCGCGGGCGGCAGGCGTGACGCGCCAGACGGTGTATTCGATCTTCAGCACGCGCGAGGACATGATCTCGGAGGCGATGGTCGGTCTTGTCGTCGACGTGATCGGTGGCATCCGGGCAAAGGCCGATCAGGCCGAGACGCCGTCCGAGTTCGTCGTAGAGACTATTGTGGCTGCACGCAACCTCATTCGACGAGAACCGGTGCTCAATTCTCTGATGCGTTCAGGCAACGCCAACCCGTTGTTCGATCCGGACATGATGGATCGAGCCGAACCGGTGGTGCGTCAGTTCCTCGACGGTTACATCGAACGCAATCCCGGATTCGATGCGACGCGGTTCGACGGTATCGATTCGGTGCTTGTGCGTAACGGGCTGTCCGTCATCTTGTTCGACGACGCGCAGATCCACGACGACGACGGTTTGCGGTCATACCTGCGGCGCTGGCTGATTCCGCTCCTGTTCTGACGGACCCCCAAAAACTTGACACCATAAGCCACATCTGTCTAGTTTTGCTTCGCACGTGCACGTGACACAGGTCTCGATGCGCGCTGCTGCACACCATTGGGGGGTACGTGTCGAATTTGAATCGCCGGTCGTTTCTCGGCGCGACTGCGGTTGCGGGATTGGCCGCACTATCGGGCGCGGGAGTGGCGCGAGCAGCGGGCGGGCGACGCGTCCAGATCCCGCTGACCCGCGAGGACCATCGTGTGGCGATCATCGGATCGGGGTTCGGCGGTGGCGTCGCCGCATTGCGCCTGGCCGAAGCCGGGGTGCCGGTTCTGGTGCTCGAGCGCGGAAGACGTTGGAACACAGGCCCGAACGCAGACACGTTTCCCGATGCCACGTCACCGGACAAGCGGATGCTGTGGCACGGTTCGAGTCCCAACCTGTTCGGTAGGCCTTTTCCGTTCGATCCGTACGTCGGCCTCCTCGAGGCGGTGCCCGGAGACAACATGACTGCGCTGTGCGCGGCCGGTGTCGGAGGCGGATCCCTGATCTACCAGGGAATGACACTGCAGCCATCGCAGCCGGTGTTCGAGGAGCACTTTCCGGCCGGTCTGGATTGGCCGACTCTGAATCGGGTGCACTACCCACGCGTGGCGCGGATGTTGCAGCTCCAGCAGGCTCCCGACGAGTTGATCGGTACGCCCAATTATCAAGCGGCGCGGGTGTTTGCGGCCAATGCTCGTCGAGCGGGTCTGCCGGTGTCCAAGATCCCGATGCCGATCGACTGGAACTTCGCCCTCGACGAGACACGCGGGGTGATGGCACCGTCGTACACCGATGGGTCCGGTGCATTCGGAGTCAACAACGGCGGCAAGCACTCCGTGGACGTCACCTACATCGCGGCCGCCGAGGCGACGGGGCTGGCCACGGTTGCGACACATCACCACGTCACCAGTGTCGAGCGGCGTGCCGACGGCCGTTGGACGGTGTATGTCGATCGAATCGACTCCGACGGAACGGTATTGGAGAACAAGGTACTCACTGCCGGCGCATTGATCATGGCGGCGGGCAGCCTGAACACCACGAAGCTGCTCGTGCGTGCCGGTGCCACCGGAGCGATCTCGGACTTGCCGGACCAGCTCGGACAGGGTTGGGGCACCAATGCCGATCGCATCTACGTGTGGTCGAGCATCGAGCATACTTTCGGTGCGCCCCAGGGCGGTCCGGTGGTGTTCGGCAGTCTGAACTGGGACGACCCGAACACTGCGCACACCGTCATCCAGGCCTCGATACCGCCGTTGTCGTTCGATGCCCACAGCACGATGCTCGTCGGGTACGGAGTCAGCAGCGGCCGCGGCCATTTCGGCTACGACTCCTCCATGGACCAGGTGCGACTACATTGGCCGGCCAACGGCGACAGCCTGATTCAGGACGGTTCGATCGATCCGACGGTGCGTCGTATCGCCGGATCGGGCAGTGTTCTCACCGATACCAATGCACTGTTCCCGTCCACCTGGCATCCGTTGGGTGGGGCCAACATGGGCGCAGTATGTGATCTTGACGGTCGTGTCCACGGCCAGCGAGGACTGTATGTCCTCGACGGGGCACTCATGCCCGGCACCACCGCAGCGTGCAACCCATCCATGACCATCGCCGCACTGGCCGAACGTGCGCTGGACAACATCGTTGCCGACGACATCGGCACCGTTATCTGACCCCCACCAGAAAGAGACCGATGCATCTGTACCGCAACATGATCGGCGTCGCAGTCACCGCCGTGCTCGCGTCTTCCCTGACCGTGCTTGGAGGCTCGGCAGCGAATGCCGACCCCGTCGACGACTTCTACGTCCCTCCGGCTCAGGTCGTCGACGACCCGGGGGCCGTGTTGCGGACGCAGCCGATGTCACTGTTCGCGGCTCTGCCCGGTGCGGACGGTGCCTACCCCGTTCAAGCGCAGCGGGTGCTGTACACGTCACGGACGCAGGACGATACGCCGGTGGGCGTGTCGGGCACGTTCATCGAGACCGAGGTGCCCTGGCGTGGTGCAGGCCCGCGGCCGACCATCGTCGTCGCGCCCGGCACGGTGGGTCAAGCCGATCAGTGCGCTCCTTCTCGTGCGTTTCCGACGACTGTCAACGCTGTGACACGACCATTGTCGATCTCGTTCAATCAGGAGTTGTTGTCTTCCACTCTGTGGGGATCGATGGGTGCCAACGTGTTCGTGACCGACTACATCGGGTTGGGAACGCCCGGTGTGCACACCTATGTCAATCGTGTCGAGCAGGCTCATGCGGTGCTCGACGGTGCTCGTGCCGCGAACGAGCTTCTCGGTGATACCGATGCACCCGTTGGTATCTGGGGGTACTCCCAGGGCGGTGGGGCGGCAGCCGCGGCGGCCGAACTCGCCTCGGAGTACGCACCAGGTCTGAATGTGAAGGGTACGTGGGCCGGAGCTCCCACAGCGGACTTGCTCGAGGTGTTGAAGACCGTCGACGGGACGCTGATCGGAGGGGTGATCGGCTATGCCCTCAACGGGTTCGTAGAGCGGGATCCGAGCTTGCTGCCGCTCGTCGAAGAGCGACTCACCGATCACGGCAAGGCAGTGCTGAACGATCTGTCGACGCAGTGCATCGGCGACACCATTCTGAAGTACCCGTTCCTGCGAACCGAATCGTTGACCGCGGACGGCAAGTCGATGCTCGAGAACTTGGGCACCATTCCGCAGGCGGGTCGCATCCTCGGGGCTCAGCGGATAGGTCGCAGTACTCCGAACGCACCGGTGATGATCACCAGCGGACTCAACGACGACACCGTGCCGTACGGTCAGGCCCGGCAGTTGGCTCAGGATTGGTGTGGGCGAGGTGCCACGGTCGAGTTCCGAACCAACCCGTTGCCGCCGATCCTGCAGGGTGCGGTGTTGCCCAACCACTTCGGGCCACAGCTGATCGACGGGTACGGCGGCGCCGCTGCAGCGTTCCTGATGGATCGGTTCGCCGACGTCCCCATGGCACCATGCTCCATGGGTTGATCGGCGGCCGCAGGCGCTGGCGGCCGGTGCGAGAATTTGTACTGCGAAATCGTTGTCCCGCAGCCTCGACCGTCGAGCAGCGTGCCCATGACTATGTGGCGATAGCAGACGCGTTCGGGCTGTGCTGGCCGCCGGATGGACAGCGTGCCAGGGCACTGCTGACCAGTTTCGGCGACCGGGATCCGGATGCAGTCCTTGCCACGATGCGCCCGGTTGCGGCTCCTGTTCGGCTCCACCCGGTGGTTCGGGTGTGGAATCGTGCCGTTGGCTAGGGCCGCGTCGACACCGCTGCGCTCGACACTGCTGCGGTCGCGGCGTCGGGTGGAGGTTGTCATTGCCGGCGGTGGTCCGGACATTGTCTTTCAGCCGATCGTCCGTGCACGCGATGGCGTGATCGAGGGATACGAGGCCCTGTCGCGTTTCCCGGCGGGCGGCGGTGACACCGAGGCGTGGTTCGCGGATGCAGCGCAGTGCGGCCTCGGTCCTGCTCTGGACAGATCTGCGGCTATCAAGGCATTGGGCGAATCAGCGCGTCTGCCGGATGGTTGCTTCGTTGCGGTGAACCTCAGTGCTGCAACGCTACTGGTCGATGCCGCCCTCGTGGATGTGCTGCTCGACTTCGGCCGACGACGGTCACTGGTAATCGAGCTCACCGAACATGCCGCCCAGGACGACGAGGATGCGGTGATCGCAGTGTTGGCCGAACTTCGACGCGGCGGCGTCGCTGTCGCAGTGGACGATGTGGGATCCGGGTACGCAGGTATGCGGCAGCTCGTCGTGCTCGAGCCGCAGATCGTCAAACTCGACGCGTTCGTCGTTCACGGCATGAAAGGCAATCGCGTGAAGTCGGCCTTGGCCGAACTGGTGCTCGAGTTCGCGCGAAAAACCGAGGCCAGGTGCGTGTTCGAGGGCATCGAGACCGACGACGACCTCGAAGCGGCCACGTCGATCGGGGCCGACCTGCTGCAGGGCTTTCGAGTGGGCCGCCCTGCGGCGGTGTAATCAGATCTGACCAGCAGGTTGAGTACGGCCCAACTGTGGGTATGCGGCGGACTAGGAACGAGACGAGTTCCGAAGGCCGATGCGGTCGAACGGGAGACACGCGGCACCACCACCGAGGGTGAATCGAAGGAGACGGACTGATGGCCGATGACGACAGTGACATCAAGACGGAGTTCGATGACCTCGTCAACATGACGGCGAAGGAACTCGACGAGTTTCTCGGCACCGACGACTCGAAGGACGTCGGGCAAAAGAAGGAGGGCGGCGAGTCGACGGGCCACGAGAGCGGCCGCCGCATCGTCGAAATCCTGAAGACGAAGAAGGCGGACCTGTCCGACGACGACTACGAGCACATGCGAAAGGTCGTCGGTTACTGCAAACGACACCTTGCTCAGCGGCCCGACGGGGACATCACCGACACCAAATGGCGCTACTCACTGATGAACTGGGGCCACGATCCGAAGAAGAAGTGATCTCGGTTCGCTGACGGGAGGTTTGCTCCACTCGGGCCCCGGCTGCGGGAATTCCGCCACCGGGGCCCAGGAGTGGAGCAGACATTGCTCACACCGTGGAGGACCCGACTAGCGCATCTACGACGAGAAGCTCGCTCGCTTCGAGGCCTCGCGCGCCACCACTTCCTCGGCCGCGACGATGACGTCGTCCACATCGGCACTCTTGACGACGACCACTCCGTCGGCGTCGGCGACGATGAGGTCACCGGGTGAGACGACGACTCCTCCGAGCGCGACCGGCTCGTTCAGTCGGCCCGGCCCGTTCTTGTAGGGACCCGCCGGTGTGACACCGCGTGCGAATACGGGCAGACCCAACTCGGCCAAGGCGTCGGCATCGCGCACGGCACCGTCGATGACGAAGCCGGCGATGCCGAGCGATTTGGCGCGAATACCGATGAGATCGCCGATGAGGGCGCGTGTGTCGTCACCTGAGCCGTTGACCACGATGACGTCGCCGGGGCGGGCGTCGTCGAGAGCCTTGTGAATGTAAAGGTTGTCGCCCGATCGAGTCCAGACGGTGTACGCCCGGCCGGTGACTGCTGCTCCGGCCCAGATGGGCCGCAGTCCGGCGATGATGCCGAAGCGCTCCTGGGCATCGCCTACGTTGGCTGCGGGCACTCGAGAGAAGCGTTCGATCATGTCGTCGGATACGGCAGTGGCGGAATAGGTTTCGGTACTCATGAGATCAATGCCTTTCGGGTGACTTATTGCTGGTCGGCGAGCAGTTCGGCGATGATCGGTTCGATCTCGGTTTCACGCTGTTCCCACAGGGTCGCGACGTCGGCACCGGACACCCAATCGGGCTGCGTCGCAGCGCCGGTCAGCTTCTCGGCGACTGCCGGGTCGGCCAGTGCAGTCTCGAGGGCGTTCTGCAGCGTGGTCATCGTCGCGTCCGGGGTGCCGGCGGGGGCACTGATGGCGAAGTTGTTGGTCATGAACGGCGCGTCGTATCCCTCGCTTGCCAGCGTCGGTACCTCGGGGATGAGCTTGTTCTGCTCTTCGGTGAGAACCGAGAGGATGTTCACCTCACCCGAGGCGAACTGGCCGTAAAAGCTCGAGACTCCGCCGAGGGCGAAGTCGGTTTCGCCGGAGACCAATGCCGAGATCTTGTCGGCTCCGCTGTTGTAGTGGACGATGTTGAAGTCCAGGCCGAGGGTGTCTTCGAGGGTGCGGAGGTTGACGTGGTCGTCGCCGGCCCTGGAATCGGTGCCCACGGTGATGGACCCCGGGTTGGCCTTGACGGCGTCGAAGAGCTCGGCAATGTTTTTGTACGGGCTGGACTTGTTGACCCCGATCACGATGTCGTTGGAAGCGAACGAACCGATGGGCGAGAAGCTTTCGCGATCGAACCCGGCTTTCTTGCTCGGGTCGAGGTATCGCCCGAGGATCGACGGGATGTTGGTGAAGCCGATGGTCTCACCGTCCGGCTTGGCGTTGGCCAGGTAGTTCAGTCCGACGACCTGGCTGCCGCCCTCCTTGTTGACGACCTTGACCGGTACACCCAGTTCGGTCTCCATGGCGGGGGCCATGATTCGGGCCAGGATGTCGTTGCCTGCGCCTGCGGCAGACGGGACGACCCATTCGACGGTGGCACCGTTCCGTGGGAACGATGCTCCGGAATCGGCTGTGCTCGAGCCGCATCCGGCAATCAGGGCGGCGGCGGAGATGGCCGCGACCAGGGTGGGCAGTGTTCTCATGAGACGGGCTCCTCGATGGGCTGGGTTTGGGTGGCGCGGCGGGAGAGGATGCGAGCGAGGACGGGGCGCAGCATTCCGAACAGAACGGCTGCGATGAAGACGAGCAGGAGAACCTTGTTGATGGGACCTTCGACGAAGACGCCGTAGTCCCCGCGAGAGAGCGAAAGTGAACGCTGAAAGTTCTCCTCGAGCAGAGGCCCGAGGATCAGGGCCAGCACCAGTGGAGTCAGAGGAATCTTGGTGAGGTGGAACAGGTATCCGATGACGCCTGCGCCGAGCATGATGAAGATGTCGAAGACGCTGCCGTTGATGCTGTAGACGCCCAGGAACATGAAGGCCAGGATCATCGCCATCAGGTAGTGGAACGGGATCTTCAGTACGGCAATCCACAGGCGAACCAGTGGCACGTTGAGAATCAGCAGAATGATGTTGCCGACGAGGAAGCTGGCGATGATGGTCCAGGCCACTTCAGGGTTGTCGCGGAACAACAGTGGGCCGGGGATCAGACCGTTGATGGTGAAGGCGCTGGCCATGATGGCTACGGTCGCGGAGGTGGGGATGCCGAGGGTGAAGAGCGGAATCATCGACGACAGTGCGAGTGCGTTGTTGGCCGATTCCGGTCCGGCGACACCCTCGACGGCACCCTTACCGAATTGCCCGGGACGCTTGGTGAGCTTCTTCTCCATCGCATAGGACGCCAATGAGGTTGCAGCACCCGGAGATCCGGGGAGCAGGCCCATGAAGAAGCCGATGACGGAGCCGCGCATCGTGGGGCCTGCAGACCTGGTGATGTCCGTCTTGGTGGGCAGCAGCTTTCCGACGGCGAGTGGTCGTCGGCCGGCACCGCCCGCCGAGCGGGCTTGGATGAGAATTTCGGTGAGACCGAAGCAGCCCATCACAACGGCCACGAGTGCGACGCCGTCGAACAGTTCCGGCATGCCGAACGTGAACCGCTGGATGCCTTGGCCGGAGTCGATGCCCACCGACGCGATGGCCAGGCCGAGCCCCACACTGATCAGCGCTTTCGCGGGGTTGTTGCCCGAGAAACTGGTGATCAGGGCCATGCCGAGTAGTGCGACGAGAAACAGTTCGGGAGCACCGAATTCAAGTGCGAATCGGCTGAACGGGGCGACGACGACGAATCCGACGACGCCGACCAGTCCGCCGACGAACGACGCGAGTGCGGCAACGACGAGGGCGGGACCGCCGCGTCCGCTCTTGGCCATCTCGTAGCCGTCGAGTGTCGTTGCGATGGAAGACGCCTCACCGGGAATGCGCAGTAGGACCGCGGTGACAGTGCCGCCGAATGCTGCGCCGTAGAGGATGGCGGCGAGCATGATCAGCGCCGTGGTGGCGTCGAGGCCGAAGGTGATCGGGATCAGCAGCGACACCGCAGCGGCGGGGCCGAACCCAGGGAGGACGCCGACGAGCATGCCCAGTACGCAGCCGAGGAGTGCGAAGAGCAGATGCGTCGGAGTGAGGACGTTGACGAAACCTGCCATCAGATCGGGAAATCCCATGACTCACAACCCCCAATCGGCGAGGAACGGAATGGAGGAAGCCGGCAGTGCGGTGCCGAGCCAGACGTCGAACACCAGTCGGGTGGCGAGTGTGGTGGCCACTGCGACGCCGATGGCAACCACTGGGGTGCGCTTCCCGACGAACGTCAACACGACGGCGAGCATCACCGCCATCGAGAGCGTGTAGCCGAGGGTGGGGAGGACCAGTGCCGCGCCGGCAATCGCGGCGACGACCACTCCGATTCTGATCCAGCCTGCGAGGTCGGGGAGTTCGGTCTCGTCGGCGTCTTCCTCGTTGTCGCTGGAGAGGAACGCGACGGCCGCAGAGGTGGCGGGTTCGAGTTCGAGTTCCGGTTCGGGTGCCGTCACCCGCGGCGCTCGGACGAGCTGTATCGCCCACATCGCGCCGCCGAGGATCATTCCGAGGCCGCCCACCAGGGGCAGGAAGCCCGCGCCGACGCCGGGTTCGGCGGCGATGCCGTACCCGGTTGCCATGGTGACGGTCGCCAAGCCGACGACCAGCGTCGCGCCGAGCACGATCCATTCGATCGTGTGTTGTGTGCCGAGCAGTATCTTCACGGCCGGCTGCCTTTCTGACGATATGTTCGGATGTGGCCTGGAGGGGTCGGCCGGATTGCTGTGCTTCACGTCACTTGCAATCTTGCACAGGTTTACAGGATTGTGGTTGAGTGTGTCAACAGACACAGTGGAAAGTGGAGGGTATGAGCTTCCGAACAGTGGTTGCCAGCAGCGGGAAATCGCTCAGCGCATCCGAAAAACGTGTCATCGCAGTACTTCTCGGTGAGCCCGAACCGTCGAGTCTGCGGGCGGCCCCGGTCGCAGCCCGTGCGCAGACGCATGAGTCGACGGTAGTGCGTCTTGCGCAGAAGCTCGGTTACAGCGGCTTCCCCGACCTTCGTGCCGACCTGGAGCGCGACAGCCTCGAACCGGTTGCGGCATCGGCACTGATGAGGAGCGACACCGGTCACGAGCTTGCCGTGTTCGCTCGCGACGAAGCGCGTGCTCTCGAACGATTGTCGAGTTTCATCCCACAGGAGCAGTTGGTGGAGGTGGCTACAGCCATTCACCGTTCGCGGGTGGTCTACCTGTTTTCCAAGGCCGACGAGCGGCCCGCGTTGGACATGCTGGCACGACGGCTCCGCAGACTCGGCCTGGTGGTCGTCGAGCTCGGTCTCGGAGGGAAGGACCTCGCCGAGCGGTTCGTCAGCTTCACCGAGGGCTCCGTTCTTATCGCATTCGCACTGCGCGAGGCACCGTCTCAGCTGCCCGCGTTGGTCCGTGAAGCGGAACGACGCGGCGGCACGTCGATCCTGATCAGCGACGCGCCGGGATATCACTTCAGGCCCGCGCCGACGCATCTCCTCGTCGCGCAACGGGGAGACGATTCCGAGTACAACACTCTCATCATTCCCATCGCCATTGCGTACGCACTGCAGTTGGCGATCTTCCACCTCGATCCCGATCGGTACGGGGCGGTGCGCGACGACATCAACGACGTGTCGAGGTTGGTCGGAGGCACCGACGAAATTCCCTTGCGCTGATGCCTTCTCGTGACTCCATTGCTCTGACCGTTCAGGCGACGACTGCGCAGGCCGGGTGGGTCGGGGTGCGGTTGATGATCGGCTATCGGGCGATCGCCGAGGGTGCCGACACTCGAACGCTTGCGGTGATTGCGGCACTCTTCGCTGCGCCCGCAGTATTGGCGGCCCTGCCGATCGGGCGCATCGCCGACAGGTTCGGCGGGCCGGTGGTGATCGTTTCGGGAATCGTGTTGTGCTCGATCGCAACCGGTGTACTCGTCACGTTTTCGGCAATGTGGGCGTTGCTCGTGTGCACGGCTGCGTTCGGACTGGGCAATCTGCTCATCATGATCGGGCAGCAGGCGTTCGTTGCACACGTCCACGTCGACGGCAAGAACGAAAGTGCCTTCGGCGCACTGACTGCCGCCGCGTCGATGGGTCAGTTGGTGGGGCCGCTCGCCGTGACGGCCGTCGCGTCGAGATTCGGCGGCGCGAGCATCGAGAGCCCGAACACGACGGCAGGCATCCTCACTGCCGGTGCCTTCACCGCGGTCGCGCTCCCCACCGCACTGTTCTTGATGCTCGGCCGCAACCACATTCGTGCCGAGAAGCCTGCCGAAGGGGAAGCGTCGGGGCTGAAATTGCTGAAGCTGCCGGGTATGTGGCAATCGTTGACGGTCAGCGGCGCGGTGCTCGTGACGGTCGATCTGCTCTATGCCTTCGTGCCCGCGTGGGCCGTCGAGCGTGGGGTGTCGGTGACGACGGTGGGGTGGCTGCTGGCGTTGCGTGCCGGGGTGTCGGTGGTCAGCCGAGTGGGGCTGGGCAGACTCGACGCGAAGTTCGGTCGCACTGTGCTGCTGAATGTTTCGCTGGCGGCGGGCGCGACCGCTCTCGCCGTGCTGCCATTCGTACAGGCCGTCGGAGCCATCGGAGTCATGATTGCACTCGGCATCGCGTTGGGTATTCCGCAGCCACTGACCATGTCGTGGGTGGTGTCGATCGTGCCGAAATCCACGCAGGGAGAGGCGTTGGGATTGCGGATGTCGGCCAACAGATCGGCCCAGATCCTCATCCCACTGACGGTCGGCGCACTCGCCGGCCCGTTCGGGGTGACGGGCATTCTGCTCGGCAATGCACTGGTGCTCGGGGGATCGATCGTCGCGGCCTCGCACCCACGGAGCCGACCCTGAGCAATTGACGCTCCACTCGACGCCTCGGTCGCGAGGATTCCCCGACTTGGGGCACAGAGTGGAGCGCAAGTTGCACACGCACCGATACTGGGCTGATTCAGCTGGGATGGGTGGACATCTTCACGTGCGGGATTCCCGCTTCCAGGTATTGCTCTCCCACTCGAGTGAATCCGAATCGCCCGTACCATTTTTCGAGGTGAGCTTGCGCGGACATCTCGACCACCCCGGGGTATGCCTCGAGGGCGGCCTCGACGAGCTGTCCGGCATATCCGCGGCCACGGCCGGCAGTCGCGGTCGCGACGCGGCCGATGTGGACCGTGTCGTCGACGAGCACTCGGAGAGTGGCCAACACCTCGCTGTTCTCGTCCTGGATCCAGAACAGTTCGGTCGTCGGAAGTAGGTCCGCGCCATCGAGTTCGGCCTCGTCGACGATCTTCTGTTCGTGTACGAATACCGCGACTCGAAGGGCCAAGATGCGGTACAGAGTGCTCGGATCGACGCGTGAGAGCGGTGCGTGATGGAGGGTGGTCATCGGGTCCTTTTCGTGGTTTCGGTTTCGCGATTCACACCGCGAGCGGCACAACGGTTCCCGGCGGTACGTCGTTGTATCGGGCCGTGATCTTGTTCAGTTCCAGCTGGTAGTACAGGGACTGCAGGCCGAAGACGAACGTGAGCAGAAGTCCGACGACCGAGCTGCACGTCGGCTGAAGGCCGGCCGCGCGTTGGGCGTCGGCGATGCGGTTTCCTGTGTTGTAGTAGCTGATCAACGGCGCGATGATGGTCCAGCCGAGGAGGAGCAGAACCAGCAGTGGTCCGACGACCGGCGGGTCGACCTTGCGTCGGTCGAAGTCCGCCATCTCACGGTGGATGAGGTAGTACCAGACGAAGTGGTAGATGCCGAGAGTGATGAGCGGCAACAGGATCCACACGACAACGGGGTTTCGCCGCTTCATCGCACTACCTTGAGCAACCGGACCGGTCATGATGCTCCCCCCAACCTTGTCGGACGCGACAGACGCTGCATGTCCGTGGACCACACGATTCTCCCACGTCGTTGGGTCCGTACGCGAGGTCTCGCTCCGTGCACGGCACTCACGCAGTCGCTGGTAGCACGTCGAACCCCATCCCGCACAACACCGTCCGGAGGTGTGAGTCGTAGAGCGCGTCCACACTCGAGACCAGGCGTGGCAAATTGCCGAACTGTTCGGAGACGAGAAAACCCAAGATCGACGCCCAGGCGTTGAGTCCTACCGCCGCTATGCGCAGAAGGTGTTGGCGGTCGATACTTTTCGCGAGAGCAGTCTCCTGCAGATCGAGCAAATAGGTCCCGAGATCGCCGGGCTCGAGCAGTTCGGGGATCTGGCACCGAGTCAGGTCTGCCGATCCGTTCTCGACCGCAGCGAGATAGACCACCATCGGTGAAAGTAGTGCGCGGCTTGCTGCCGGGCCGGTCACTGCGGCGTCGGCGTGAAAGCCGGCGATGGGGGTTCCGAAGATCAGCGCGAAATCGTGGGGGTGGGCGAGCGTCCACTGTCTGATTGCGTGGCCCATGGCCCACCACTGGGCCTGCAGATCATGTGGGTCCGCGTCGGTTCGAGCAGCGTCGATGGAGTCGCCGAGCGCGGTGTATGCGTCGATGCAGAGCGCTCCGATCAAGGCCGATTGGTTGTCGAAGTACCGGTAGATCGCCGCCGAGGACATTCCCATTTCCCGTGCGACAGCACGCAAGGACAACCCGCCCGGCCCGTGTTCGGCCAGATGCGCACGAGCCCGCGTCTTGATCTCGTCGACGGTCTCCTTACGTCGAGCTTCTCGACGCGATGGTGCAGCTGCTCCGCCCACTGTGACCACTCCTCCCGATCCTGTCTTCCCGTGCCCCGTTGACAGTCTAGGCAGACAGCGCCTACTGTGCGATCACCGATCGAAATGTTATCGGTGATTACATTGCGCTTCGCATCGATCGAAGGAAGTGGCGAACATGGCAGCTCAACCCGGTCGGCACACCGACGTAGTGCCCCCTTTCCGTAAACGCACGTTCACTGCGGCCGCCATGACGCGTGATGTCGGCACTCTTCTCAGGCGCGGACGCAGCCTTGTCACCGTCTGGACACCGACTGGCGTCGACCCGCTGCTGCGTGAGCAGGTCATGTTCGCCGTTGCGATGGTCAACGACTGCAAGTTCTGCGCTTTCATGCACGACGATGCCGCGATCACCTCCGGCGCGGACCGCGACGGATTGGCGCGGCTGGTCGGCTTGGATCCGGCCGACGCGACCGACGATGTCTTGATCGCGGTGGTGTGGGCGCAGAGCCGAGCGGCGAACGGTCTCGGTCGTGCTGACGAGGCCCTCGAACGTCGGATGGAAAACCGGTACAGCCCACAGCGAATCCGTGACCTCGATACCGTCGTTCGAGTCATGACGCTGCTGAACGTATCCGGCAATACCGCAGAAGCGCTGATTCGCCGGATGCGCGGGCATTCGGTACCGGGAAGTCGCGTGGTCGACGAACTGATTGTCGGGGGAACCTACTTGGTCGGGGCCGTTGTCTCGGCGTTGTCGTTGGCACTGCGACGTCGGGTGTCCCCGAAGAAGATGTGGCACGAGTTCGATCGATTCGACGGTCGTGCTCTCACCGCGCAGGGCAGCGTGAACGGTCGTGTGGGTTCATGACGAAGCCCACGTGGGACGCCATAGTCGTCGGGTCTGGATTCGGCGGTGCGGTCACTGCAGCACGACTGGCAGAAGGCGGCCACCGGGTTCTGATTCTCGAACGTGGGGCATGGTGGGATGGCGACCGGGTTCCCGCATCGGGTCGGACGGGCCCATTGCATATGGTGCGAGGGATCCGATATTCCACTCGGTCACGCAGTATGTCTGTCGGAGTCCGCCGTCACGGACTGTACGAGCTACATCAGTTCGACCGGTTGACCTGTGTGGTGTCCAGCGGGGTCGGCGGCGGATCTCTCGTCTACACCGACATGCAGGTGCCACCACCGGACGCCTACCTCGACGCTTTCCCCGACTGCATCGACGCAGCCGAGATGCGGCCACATATCGACGCGGTCCGAACAATGCTCGCCCCACGTCCGGTTGCGCCGATTCCGCAGAAGGCGCGCGCATTCGACCGCGCCGTGACCGCAGCGGGACTGGGCCCGGTGCATTTTCCCGATCTGGCTCTCACGAGCCATCCCCATGGCAAACCGAGTAGGGCGACGATGGGAACGACCTATCTGCCGATGGCGCTGCGTCGCGGAGCCGAGTTGCGGGCCATGAGTGAGGTCGTCGCCATGTCGCAGACACCCGACGGCGGATGGCAGGTGCGGTACCGAGACCACGAACGCGGTCGCAGCTATGTCGAATCTGCACCTCGATTGATCCTGTCGGCGGGAACGCTGGGAACGATGCGGCTCCTGTTCGACGCTCGCGACCGGCTCGGAACGCTGCCCCTTGTCAGCTCCGCCCTGGGACGTGGCTTCACCCCCAACGGGGACATGGTGACCGTGGTTCATCGGACCGCGCAGCGAGTCGATTCCGTTGCAGGACCGCCGATCACTGCGTATCTGACCGCGGAGGGCCGACGTGATTTCCTCACTGCCGAGGTGGGGCTTCGCCTGCACCACATGGCCCCGTCCGCCGCGGTGGCGAGATTGCTGCCACGAACTGCCCTGCTGATCGGTATGGGCGCGGACCGTATCGCGTCGGAGGCCACCTACGACGGGCGCAATCTTCACCTCGGCACCAACCGCGACGACGATTCCGAATTGTTCGAGAGACTCGCCGAGCACGCCACGGCGATCGCGTCGGGCTACCGGGCGAAACGCACGATCGTCAATGCGCCTTTCGGTCGCGGCAGCACGCGTCTGGCTTCGGTCCACCCACTCGGTGGAGTACCGATGGCCGAGTCGCCGACGAACGGCGTGGTCGACACCTCCGGGCAGGTTCACAACTATCCCGGACTTTTCGTCGCCGACGGGTCGATACTGCCGTCCGCGCCGGGCATTCCGCCCGCCATGACCATCGCCGCAATGGCCGAACGCATCAGCCACCAGATCCACCGATGCCCAGAAACCTCTGGGCTCTAGAACACCTGTCAGGAGAATCCGATGAAAGACAACACAATTCGCTTGCACAGCCTCGTCGACGCCACTGCTCCGATACCGACATCTCGTGACGGTCTCGGCTTCGCCGATCTGGCGTCGCTGATGAACGCCTCGCCGTCACCCGTCGTCCTTGCCGGCGACTACACCGGAAGAATAGTGTCTTTGATTGCTCTGCAACGACTTCCGGGCATGCTGCGCACTCCGATCACCTCCATCGTCGCGATGCTCGCGCGCCCGATATGGCGCGGCAAGAGATTCGACGGCAACACTGGAACCAACCTGTGGATCGGTCGCCGACGACCCCGCACATTCGGTGACTTCGCGATCACGACCGCCCAGGACGGGCACCACGCAGCACTGGACTACGACCAGCGTACGAACCCTCGGCCGGTTCGGCTCATCACCGGCGAAGCAGCTGCGATGGGGCCCGGGGTGTTCATTGCCGCGATGTACCTCACTGTCATGCGGCAACGCATCACGCTGATGTACTTCACTTTGGACCGGTGACCACGATGCGTGCCGTTCACCGTCGACTTGGATCGGACGATGCCTCGGTTGAATCTCGTCGCTCGGGGAATCATGTGTTGGTGGACGACGGCGATGTTCTGGACGACGATGTTCTGGCTGTGTTTCGGCATGCATTCGACTGCGCGCGCAGCGGTGATGCCTCGTGGTTGCAGTCGTTTTTCGAGGCCGGAGGGTCCGTCGACCTGACCAACGACAAGGGCGACACACTGTTGATTCTGGCGGCGTATCACGTACAACCAGGTGCGGTGAGCATGCTTCTGACGCTGGGGGCTGCGGTGGATCGCGTGAACGACAACGGTCAAACAGCGTTGGCGGCCGCGGTGTTTCGTCGGTCGACGCCCATTGTGAGGATGTTGCTGAAGGCAGGCGCGGACCCCGCAGCCGGGGCTCGATCGGCGCACGCAATCGCCCAGTACTTCGAGTTGGACGACATTGCAGCGATGCTGACCGAGCCCCAGTCGGGGTAGCCCTACTTCCTTGCCTTGGCCTTGGCTGCCCGCTTACGAGCAGGCTTGTCGGGGACTGCAGGCGGGATGTTCGACGCCATCACCGCGGGGGCACGATCCCAGGCCCGGTGCAATCCGACCGCAGCGAGCAACGCGTCGTTGAACGCTTTCACCGCTGTCTCGCCGATGACGACGCCTGCGTCGTCGGCACCGATTCCGGCCTGCTCGAGCAGTGCCGTACCGTCGCCCCAGGCACCCATCGCTTTGCAATGACGGAATGCTTCCTGCAGCAGCAGGATCAGCTTGATGTCGTTGGTCGGTGTTGTTCCGCCCGCGACGACGAAGGCGTCGAACTCGATCGAACGAACTGTGAGGAATGTTCGTTCGACCACCTGAGTGCGCATGCCTTTACCGAGGATGCCGCCGGCCGCAGCGATGACGTGCACTGTGGCACCGCGGCGCGCGGCTGCCGTCCGTAGCTTGCCGATTCCGGACAGGTCCGATCCGGCGTCGGCGATGACGCCGATCTTGCGTCCGGCAATCGGTCCCGGAGCCTCGACGATCTGAGACAGTGCGGGGGAGAGCAATACGTCCTCAGCGGGTGTGCCGACGGGTGCGGGTAGGCCGAGGCCGGCGGCGACGCGCTCGCACAGGTCGGCATCGACGTTCGAGAGAACCTCGAGTTCACGTTCTTTGATCGATTGCTCGAACACTTTGCCCAGCTCGAACGTGAATGCCTCGACGAGGTGATCCTGCTCGACCGCACTGAGGCTGCGATAGAACATGGTGGGCTGGGTGAAGTGGTCGTCGAAGGATGCGGGGTTCGCTCGTACTGCGCGTCCCTCGATGAGGCGTTCGGTTTGCACGTAACCGTGGTCCTTCTCACCTGCTACCGCTGGTTCTCCGTCGTCGACGGAGTTGCTGAGGTATGGGGCAAGGCCGGTGTGAACGGCGGTCTGGTGCATACCGTCTCGCAGCATGTCGTTGACAGGTGCATGCGGTCGGTTGATCGGCAGTTGCGAGAAATTGGGGCCGCCGAGACGCGTGATCTGGGTGTCCAGGTAAGAGAACAGACGCGCCTGCATCAGCGGGTCGTTGGTGACTTCGATGCCCGGCACCAGGTGGCCCGTGTGGAACGCGACCTGCTCGGTTTCGGCGAAGTAGTTCGTGGGGTTCGCGTCGAGGGTGAGCTTGCCGATGGGTTGCACCGGAACCAGTTCTTCGGGAACGATTTTCGTGGGATCGAGCAGATCGATGCCCTCGTAGGTCTCGGTGCCGTCGTCGGGCATGACCTGGATTCCGAATTCGTATTCCAGTGGGGCACCGGCCTTGATGCCGTCGGACATGTCGCGTCGGTGGAAGTCCGGATCGACGCCCGCGGCGATCTGGGCTTCCTCCCACACCAGTGAATGCACTCCGGCGAGTGGCTTCCAATGAAATTTCACGAGCCTGGTCTCGCCGTTCTCGGCGACGAGGCGGAACGTGTGGACGCCGAAGCCTTCCATCGTGCGATACGACCGCGGAATACCTCGATCGCTCATGTTCCACATGACGTGGTGAGTTGCCTCGGTGTGCAGCGAGACGAAGTCCCAGAACGAGTCGTGTGCCGACTGCGCTTGCGGCAGTTCGATATCGGGCTGCGGTTTGCCGGCGTGAATGATGTCGGGGAACTTGATGCCGTCCTGGATGAAGAAGACGGGCATGTTGTTCCCGACCAGGTCGAAGGTTCCTTCGTCGGTGTAGAACTTGACCGCGAAACCGCGGGTGTCGCGGACGGTGTCGGCGGAACCACGCGATCCGAGAACGGTCGAGAACCGCACGAAAACCGGTGTCCGCTTACCCTTCTGGGCGAGAAATCCTGCCTTGGTCACGGTCTTCGCCGACCCGTAGGACTCGAACGTTCCATGTGCGGCGGCACCGCGTGCGTGCACGACGCGCTCCGGAATTCGCTCGTGGTCGAAGTGGGTGATCTTCTCGCGAAGATGGAAGTCCTCGAGCAACGTCGGGCCTCGATCGCCCGCCTTGAGCGAATGATCGGTGTCGGGTAGACGTACGCCTTGCGCAGTGGTCAGGAAATCCCCGGTTTGGGCTCTCGTATCGCGAGCTCCGGTCGGGCCGTTGGGTGCCGGCGACGATTGATCCGGGCGAGGGATGGGTGGCATGTTCGGCCTTCTTTCGTTGTTGGAGCTGTCAACTCGGACGTTCGTGGTCGATGGACGGTGGGCTTCGATGTCACGCGCTCCCCGGGTCGTCGTAGAACAAGCCGTCCCCGCGGACGATGTCGAACGCGAGGGCGGAGATCGAGCGGGCGTCGGCGTAGGCACGGGCACGCAGCCGCGCGGTTGCCTCGTCGAGCGACACATGCAGACGTTCGGCCAACACACCGACTGCGATGTTGATGTCGGACCGAGCGAAGCGGAATGGGCCGTCGGGTGGGCGAAGTGTCGACTCGTCGAAGAAGTCCGGTCGGGCTGCGACTTCACTGACGACGATGTCACCGAGGGTCGAGGCTGCGGCCTGGGCAGCAGTGATCTGTTGTGCCGTCATAGTTCCGGACTTCTGGGTGTAGAGCTCGAGGACCCCGAGTCGAGCACCGCCACTGAACAATGGGAACGCATACACCCCGTGCACGCCGAGCTCCTGAAGAACTTCCGACGCGAACGATGGCCATCCCGTGGTATCGGGCCGATTACCGATGTCCGGGTGCAGTTGCGGCACCCCGGTGACGAAGGCATCGATACAGGGGCCCTCGCCGGTGGTGAATTGGAGCTCGTCGATGCGGGCAGCTTCGGAATTCGTGGCGTACAGCAGATCCCGAGCATCGGCATCGTCGGTGAGGATGGCGACCGCGGCTCCGTCCACACCGGCGTCGGTCACACACCTCTTGCTGACTCGTGCAACCCCCTCCAGATGGTGTCCGTACATCGATGCGCTGAAGCTATCGGAGTCCGGGGCGTGGGCGCGTCGGGACTCTTCCGTATTTTCTTCCTCGGCCACGTTGCCTTGCCTCTCTGTGTCATTCGAACCGCCACACCGAATCAGCGCACCACGCGGAACTGTTTCATCGATCGGTCGGTGGCGTCCGGGATGTTCACGGAGTCCGGTTGTGTTCCTCCCGCAATTTGCGACCCTCCTCGACAGCCTGCGCATCCTTTTCGTCGTTCTTGTCCGATACCCGGGTGTCTCGGGGCGGCAGTTGCAGACGCTCTTCGGCGACGATGCCGGCCTGGAGTTGGCGGCCGCGTTCGAGTTCGGAGTCCAGTTCGGCACCGAACAGCAAGGCCAAGTTGGTGATCCACAGCCACAGCAGGAACACGATGGCTCCGGCGAGGGAGCCGTAGGTCTTGTTGTAGCTGGAGAAGTTGGCGACGTAGAAGCCGAATGCGACGGTGGCGAGAATCCATACGATGATGCCGACCGCGGCACCGGAACTGATCCATTTGAACTTGGGCTGCTGCACATTCGGTGTTGCGTAGTACAGAATCGCGACCGCGAGTACCACCACGATCAGGACGAGCGGCCATCGTGCGATGTTCCAGATCGTCAGTGCGGTGTCGCCCAGTCCGACGGCGTCGCCCACAGCTTTGGCCACGGGGCCACTGATGGCCAGCATGACGGCGGCGAGCGCAATCAGGGTCAGGGCGATGAGCGTGACCAGAAGCATCACGGGGCGCAGCTTCCAGATGGGCCGTCCCTCGTCCACCTCGTACATGCGGTTCATCGCGCGGCCGAATGCGCCGACGTAGCCGGATGCAGACCACAGTGCGCCTGCGATACCGATGATCAACGCGAATCCGGCAGTGGGCGCTTGGACCAGCTGTTCGATGGTGGGACGCAACGTGTCGACAGCGGATTGCGGGCCGAGATCGCCGACGATCTGCAGCACGCCGTCGACCGTGGCCTGTCCCTGGCCGAACACACCCAGCAACGACACGATGGCCAGGATGGCGGGGAAGAGCGAGAGCACGGCGTAGTAGGTCAAAGCAGCTGCAAGGTCGGTGCACTGATCCCGGGAGAACTCACGGGCGGTTTTCTTCAGTACATAGATCCACGACGGCTTGGTCAGATCGGCGGGTGAATCCGCTTTGCGCGGATCGTCCGGATCTGCCTCGGTGGGTGCGGGTGATGCTGCTGAATCGGCCATGGCGATCGCATACCCGGGGTTTTTCGGTGGAAACCGGGAAATGCGACCGCCATGACGGCCGTTCGATTCGGCCGTCAGTTCACTTCGTTGCGCTCGTGCTCGGTACGCGCGTCGAGGTCGCCGTCGTCGAGATGCTTCGGCGTCTTGGCGTGCTCTTTGTGGTCGGGGTGAGCTTCCTCGGTGGGGATCATGACGTCGTCGAGGGTCGGTTCGTTGTTTTCACTCATGGTGATTCGATGCCCGGGAGAATGGCGGCTCAAACTCCTGAGCCGGTGTGGTTTCGATCGAAGTGCAGGGGGCACTTCGACTGTGGTCGATTTTCGGAGGCAGAGATGCGAACTGTAGTGATCGGCGCGACCGGCAATGTCGGCACCGCCCTGCTGCGAAGGCTCACCGACGAGCATCCGGGCAACTCCATTGTCGCCGTAGCGAGGCGTCCGCCGAGCCTCAATCCTTTTGCCGAGCAGGTCGACTGGGTTCCGCTGGATCTCACCGGCGAACACGCACCGTACGAGCTACGCGCGTTGTGCCGCGGCGCAGACGCAGTGGTTCATCTGGCCATCGCCTTCCAGCCGATGCGTGAACGCGCTTATCTGCGGGCAGTCAATGTCGACGCAGTGCGCACGGTGGCAACGGCCTGTGCGGACGCAGGAGTTCCTCATCTGGTGCACATGTCTTCCGGCGGGGTATACGCACCAGGGGCGTACGGCGAGAAGGTCGACGAGTCGTGGCCGAGAACGGGGGTGTCTTCGTCGACGTACAGCATGGACAAGGCCGCCGCCGAGGATGTGCTCGACGAGTTCGAGGCCGCACATCCCGACGTCGCGGTCGCTCGAATCAGGCCGGGCCTGATCGGGCAGTACGAGTTCGGAAGTGCGCTGCTGCGTTACGCCCTGCCCGATCTCGTGCCGTCGGCAATCGTCGATCATCTTCCGATCCTGCCCATCGACAGGTCGTTCGCTGTTCCGGCCGCACACAGCGACGATGTCGCCGATGCCATCGTGCGAGTGCTGGATAGGCGTGCAACCGGGCCCTACAACCTCGGCGGCCCGACACCCGTGCGAGCCCACGACGTGGCCGACGCGTTCGGTGCGCGCATCGTGCCCGTGCCCTCTCGGGTGTTGTCCGCTGCTGCGCGCCTCGGCTTCGAGACCCACGTGTCCGCAGTCCATCACGGTTGGGTCGATCTCGCGTTCGCCACCCCGATGTTGAACACCGACCGCGCTCGACGGGACCTGGACTGGACTCCGCGAATCGATGGTCCGGACGTGGCCCGAGAGGTCATTCAGGGTATGCGCGACAACGCGGGTGCGTCCACCACGTCCCTGCGCGCGCGTACTGCGTGGGACCGCCTGCGGGCCTTCGGCCGACGGGGATTCATCTCCCGCGCGAAGAGGCCGTGAACACGGCATGTCCGACGCCGTGGCAGGTGTAAATTCGCGCTCATGGCATGCCGAATCAGTGAATTGGTACTCGAAGGTCGCGATCCCGAGGCCTTGGCGACGTTCTGGTGTGAGGTGTTGGACTTCGTCGTATTGGACAGGGAGGGTGACGGTTCCGTCGAAATCGGCGCGCGCGACGGTTTCGGCGGCTCGCAGCCGACCATAATCTTCATCCCTAGCGAGAATCCCGAGCCGGCGAAACCTCGACTGCACATCGATGTCAATGCAACCGATCGAGATCAGGACGCCGAGCTCGAACGACTGCTCACCCTCGGTGCCAGACGAGTGGATATCGGCCAGACCGGCCAGGAATCGTGGCACGTGCTGGCGGATCCCGAAGGCAACGAATTCTGTTTGCTGCGTCCAAGACTCAGTCCCGTGTGACGGTACTGTCCTGGCGGTGATCGGCATCCGTCGACCGTCTGGACCAGTAGCTGGCCAGCAGCGATCCGGATACGTTGTGCCACACCGAGAAGATCGCGGCGGGAAGTGCTGCAGCGGGCGAGAAGTGAACCGAGGCGAGCGCCGCTGCCAAGCCGGAGTTCTGCATGCCGACTTCGATGCTGATCGCACGGCGGCTGGCGACATCGAGTCCGCATGCCCTACCGATTCCGTAACCCACCGCGAGACCCAGCGAGTTGTGCAGGACGACGGCAACGACGATGAGGGCACCGATCGACAGCAGGGTCGGCGCGCTGGCGGACACCACGAGGACAACCACGCAACGGTGAAAATCCGGTGCAGCTGACCGCGGTGAGCGCGGTCAGCTGCACCGGATTCTGTACTCGGACGGTGTTAGTAGCTGACAAGCCTTGACCGGCCGGTGCTCACGTCGGAGGGGCGATGGTCGTCGACAACTCCCGCAGATGTGTGCGGGTGAGCGTGTGTGCGCGGTGCTCGTCGCGTGCGGCGATTGCCTCGACGACGTGCGTGTGGGCGTCGTGGTCTGTGTCCTCTCCGAACACGCCCTTGATCTTCAGCATGTCGATCATGGCGGTCCGTAGCCGCGGAGCCATGGAGTCGAAGAGTTCGAGCAGGATGTCGTTGTGCGACGCGACCACGATGGAGCGGTGAAAAGCCATGTCCGCCTCCACCAGATCGACCGCGTCGGCGCGGGCGGTGTTGCGTAGCTCGAGTGAGCGACGGATCGCGTCGAGGTCGGCGGGAGTGCGTCGGGCTGCGGCGAGAGCTGCTGCCTCACCTTCGATGGCGAGGCGGGCCTCGAGGACGGCGGTGATGTGCGCGCGCTGGAGAACTTTGTCCCAGTCCGTCCGCGCCTCGTCGATCGATTCGACAAAGACTCCTGATCCCTGCCGGGTGACGAGGATTCCGCGCCCCGCCAGTTGTCTGATGGCTTCGCGCATCGTCGATCGGCCGACGTCGAACATGGGGGCAAGGGTCGTTTCACCTGGCAGTTTGGTGCCGACCGGCCACTCACCGGACTGAATCTTGGCATGCAACAGTTCGGCGGCCTGATCGGCCAACGAGGTTCGGCGTATCGCGGTCACAGTGGAACAGTACTCCTCAGCTTGTCTGAGGAGTGGTGCTACATTGCTCGTATGCGCACAGATTTCCCCACTCTGTCCACTCCCGCCGGACCCGTTCCCGCCGGCGCGCCCACCTGGAATCGGCAGCGGCACTCCCAGATGCCGTCGCATCGCTACCGTGACGTCTACGCCAAGGTCGACATTCTGCTGACCAACCGTCTCTGGCCGGAGCGACGGTTGACCGAGGCACCGCTGTGGGTGCCGGTCGATCTGCGTGACGGCAACCAAGCGTTGCCGGAGCCGATGGATCCTGCCCGCAAGAAGCAGTTCTTCGAGTTGATGGTTGCGATGGGCTACAAGGAAATCGAAGTCGGGTATCCATCGGCATCGCAGACCGATTTCGATTTCGTGCGGCTGCTGGCACACACCGATCTGGCACCCGACGACGTCACCGTGGTCGTCTTCACCCCGGCGCGACGCGACCTGATCGAGCGAACCGTGGAGTCGATCCGCGGAATCACCAACGACGTCGTGATCCACATGTACACCGCCACGGCTCCGACGTGGCGCGAGGTCGTGCTCGGCCGGGAGGCCAACGAGCTTCGCTCACTGATACTTTCGGGCGCAGCCGACGTTCTCGAACTTGCCGGCGACCTGCCCAACGTGCGATTCGAGTTCTCACCCGAGGTCTTCAATCTCACCGAACCCGACTACGTCCTCGATGTCTGCGATGCGGTGACGACTCTGTGGGACGCGACGCAGCAGCGGCCGGTCATCCTGAATTTGCCTGCCACAGTGGAGGTCGCGACGCCGAATGTCTATGCGGACCAGATCGAGTACATGAACGACAACCTTGCGCGACGAGACAGCGTAATCCTGTCGGTGCATCCACACAACGACCGCGGGACCGGCATTGCCTGCGCCGAGCTGGCCGTCCTGGCCGGAGCGCAGCGGGTGGAGGGCTGCGTATTCGGCAACGGCGAGCGCACCGGAAACGTCGACATCGCCACTCTCGCATTGAATTTGCACGCTCAGGGTGTCGATCCGATGATCGACTTCTCCGACATCGATCAGATTCGACGTACCGTCGAATACTGCAACCAGCTCGAGATTCACCCGCGGCATCCGTATGTCGGCGACCTCGTACACACCGCCTTCAGCGGTACGCACCAGGACGCCATCAAGAAGGGTTTCGTCGAGCATCGCACTCGGGCGCTGAGCGAAGGCCGTTCCGAGCGGGACATCGAATGGCGGGTGCCGTACCTGCCGATCGACCCCGACGACATCGGTCGCTCGTACGACGCGGTCATTCGCGTGAATTCGCAATCGGGCAAGGGAGGAATCGCGTATCTCCTCGAAACCCACTACGGCATCGAACTTCCGCGTCGCCTGCAGATCGACCTCGCCCGGCACGTGCAGGCCCGCACGGATTCGATCGGTACCGAACTGTCGGCCGAGCAACTCTGGGACGTCTTCCAGGAGGTGTACATCGGTGTCGACGAACCCGACGTGACCCTGATCGGTTTCGACTCTCACGACGACGACGGGTCCGCCGACACCTGCATCACGTTGAAGATCGACGGCACGTCCTTCGAGACTTCACACACGGGAGTCGGACCCGTCGAGGCGCTCGTCGACGCGTTGTCTGCTCATGGCAGGCACGTGGACATCCTCGGTCTGACGCAGACGAGTGTGCGAGCCGGCAACGACAGTGATGCGGTGTCGATGCTCGAATATCGCACTGCCACTGGGCCTCGATGGGCGGCAGGGATCGATCGCTCCGTTCTGTCCTCCACCCTCGACGCAGTCCTTCGTGCCGCCGGCTCGGCGACCCAGCGGGACTACGTGCTCGGCAGTGATCGTCGTCCACCGCATGTCGGTGGCTGATCAGCGCAACATGTCGAGTATGCGGGGCAGGGCGTCGTCGACGGTTGCGGCAATGACGTCGTAATGAGTGGCACCGGGCACGGGCAGGTGGGTCACGTCGCGGATGCCCTGTGCCGCCAGTTCCGCAGCGAGGGCGGTCGTCAGAGCCGGCGGCACGACGGTATCGGCAAGCCCCTGCTCGATGGTCACCGGCCGTGTGTAACCGGTGGTCGGCACGGATAGGTAGTCGCGGATAGCCGAGGTCATGGTGGGGTCGGAGAGCGATCGAGCGAGGAGCTGTTGTGGTGCAACGCCACTGGCCTTCTGTCGTAGGTCGCTGATGCAATTGTCCTCTGCATGCGCCAGGTAGTCGCGCCCCACTTCGCTGAGATAGCTGTTCACGTCGAGATCCGGCCGAGAGTCCCTGAGCCCGTACAGGACGTAGATCAGAGTGGCCGTGATGTTGTCGAGTGGTGCGATGCGAGGAGTGGTGGGAGAGAGCAGCGGAAGGACGGCTTCGAGGTTCGACGACGGTGCGAACGACATCATCCCTCGAAAGTCCGTGTCCGCCCCGTAGGCATCCGCGCGAGCCCCGGTGGTGAGTGCGGCTGCGCCGCCCTGCGAGTGTCCGGCGGCAACCCAGGTGCGGGACAGCTCGGGTAGTTCGTCTGCGGCAGCGCTGACGATGTCAGTGACGGCGTTGGCCTCCGAGATGCTGTTCAGGTAGTGGTGGGCGTCGGCGGTTCCGAGCCCGATGTAGTCCGTCGAGACAACGGCCGTGCCGCTTCGTAGCAGCTGGGTGAGCAGGGGCTTGGACAGCTCGACGGCCATGGGGTCCTCGGCAGCACCGTCGTCGAGTGCTGTGCTCATGGCGCATAAATCACCCACGCCGACGGTCCCTTTGGCCCACGACACGACCGGCCATCCTCCCGGTGGTGGTGTGCCGGAGGGGAAGTAGACCTGTCCGTGGGCAATCGCGGGACGGCCGTGCTCGTCGGTGGTTGTGTAGGACAGTGAGTAGCCCGCGGCGGCACCGTCGATCAGCCGGGGAAGTACATCGATGGACGTTGCCGGTGCCGCGCCGGCGATGGGCGTGAGAATGCCTGTGGCAGCGAGCAGTCCGGCAGCCAGCGTCGTAATTGCAGCGGATCGAGTCGTCATGTCTTCTTCTAGGTGCTCGGTGAGTGTTGCGGCGAGGCTGCCGGTCGAGGGGTGCCGAATGGAGTCAGCGCGTTTCGGTATTGATCGAGGCGATCAATGTGGCGGCGATGTCGGTGACTTTGATGTTGCGGTTCTGGGATTGTTCGGAGAGGAATGCGAAGGCTTCATCCGCGCCGATACCGCGCATCGCCATGATGATTCCTTTGGCCTGTTCGATCTGTGCACGGGTCTTCATCGCGGTCAGAAGCCCGTCGACTTCCTCTTCTGCAGTTCGAGCCCGTCGAGATACCATCACCGCGGTTTCGATCGAGCTGACGAACAGCCCCACCAGGGCCTCGTCTATATCGCTGAAGCCGTGCTGGTCGTAGCTGTAGATGTTCAGAGCCCCGAGGTGGCGGTCGTCGACCGTCAGAGGGGCCGACAGATAGCTCTCGACGCCGAGACCGGACACATTGTTCGCGAATCGTGGCCAGCGGTCTTCGACATCGCTGACCAGCAGCCGGACCATCTGTTGGGTGCGGGCCGACTCCAGGCACGGTCCCTCGTTGCTTCGGTATTGATCGGCGTCGACGTCGTTGACGCGGGGATCAGTGGATGCCACTGTCTCCGGCTGCTCGCCGTCCTCGTCGAGGAGTGTGATGCCTGCCAGATCCGCGGTGGTCAATGCCTGAACCACCTCTGTGCATGTGGCTTGCAGGATCACGGACAGATCCATCCGGGCCACCAACTTCGATCTCAAATTCTCGAGCGCCTGTGCGTACCCTGCGACTTCGGACGAGACGGCGGCTGCGGATGTGGACGCGGGCTCGGCGCTGCTGCCTCGCTCTACCGGTTCGGTTGTCATCACGCACCACTCACTTCCGTAGACCGACGCCACCGAAGGCGGTGACACACAGCGATACGCGGCGCGGGCTCGGCCGTTTCCTGCAATCTACGTTGATACAAACCCAGTGGCAATCCGGCAGCGACAACCTTCGCAACGGCGATGCGTCGAACAACGTACTCGGTCGCCCTGAGCTGCTGCAGAAGAACAAGACCGATCGGCCCGATTCTGGCAGAATCAACGATCATGCGTGCGGGCCCGTCACAACTCGGGTCGACGCTGCTCCCGCAACCGAAGGACGACGAACACATGACGTCACCGTGAACAAGCTATCGACGGTGGCACTGCTGATCCTGCTGGGTGCAGCCGGAACGTTCAACGGAATGTCGTTGACCTCCGACCCCACCGGGCGGTCACTGGGCTTGGATGTCGACATGCTCCCTGCGTGGCATACCTGGGACTACCGCATCTCCGGGCTGTTCGTGCTGATTTTTCTCGGACTCGGATCGTTGATCTCGGTTGCTGCTGTGCTCGTCGATGCATACGACGCTCCGACGTGTGTCGTGTTCGTGGGGTTGGTGACCATCGGGTGGGTGGTGTGGCAGATCCTCGTACTCGATATCGACGCGCCCCGCGCCCAAATCCCCCTCACCCTGTTGGGGGTCGCGTTGACCATCCTCGCGATCGGCCAATTCCGCGCGCGTGCCCGCGACCGCAGCCGGCAGTAGTTACACGCCGACTGATCCGAGGAGCGCGTCTCCCGGATCGACGACCGCCACGACGGCAGCGACGAAGAGCAGCGCCATCCCGATCGTCATCACCGCGCCGAGTGAACCGAGGGTGACGAACATTCGACGGTGAGCAGCGGCTGTCGTGTCCGTCGCCGCGTACCGACGGAACGCGATCACGGTTGCGGGACCGACAACGGCGATCACCACACCCGTCGCGAGGACCACCGCCCAGTTGTAGTGCTCGACCTGCGTGAGCAGCTCGAGCAGAGGCGGCCTCGTATCTCCGCTCCGCACACCGCTTTCGATCAGTGACTGCGCCGTCTTCCCGTCCGCGGTGTCGTCGGAGAGCATCGGAAGCAGGGCGACGACGGGAGCGACCGTCGACTGGATGTTGATCACGGCGACGAACACCGAAAACAGAGACAGCACGGTCGAAGTACTCGCAGCGATCACGTAACCCATGCCGGCAGTCAGAGATCGCCTCCACAGCGTCGCCGCCAGCAGGCCCAGAACTGCGGTCAGCAGTACCGAGATGACGATCTTGATGGCGTGCCACGCGAACCAGTAGTCCACCATCTCCGCCAACCCGGGCGGAAAGGTGCGAACACCGCTGCCCCAGTACTCGACCAATACACGGCCGAGCAGCTCACTCATGGCGGACTGATCCTGGAACTGGGGATAACTTCCGCGCAGCAGAGCGGCCGGTCCGAGAACGAACGCGGCTACTAACAATGCCCCAGCACATGCCAACAGAACGATCGACCAGCGGCCGCGTGGGATGGACTTACTCATCGGATGGCTCCTTTCCGCACGAGAGTCAATCACCGAGAGCTCGGGCGCACATCCCTCTGTAGGACTGGATCGAGGAGCAGTGAGCCACCGATTGTCCCGAACTTCACCGAAACGGCGGCCTGTGGTCCATACTCTCGCTATGGTCAATGTAAGTGTGACGACGGGTAACGTCATTGCTCAGTCGGAAAGCGGAGGCGCGGCGCTGGACCAGGTCTTCGGTATGACGGCAGCCGCGGCCGTCGTGTCGTTGTTTCTGCTGTACCTGGCATTCATGCACCGCACTCGCCGCATCACGTGGCTGGCGAGGCTGGCGGACTACGCGGGATCGAAACTGAACTTGCCCGGCTGGGCTGCGCTTCCGCTGGTCCTGTTCGTCTCGACGATCCTGACGGCATTCTTCGGGTTCATCTGGGACGTCAGCCTGCACATCGGACGAGGGCGCGACGAGGGACCACTGGCCAACCCGGCCCACTACTTCATCCTGGTCGGCTTGTTCTTCCTGTTCATCGCGGGCGCGCTTGCGATCATCCTTCCGCTCGACGAGAAGCCCGGTCGTGCGGCCGTCAAGATCACCCGCACCTGGTACGCGCCCACGGGCGGTCTGCTGATCGCGGGCAGTGGACTGTATGCGCTCATCGGTTTTCCGTTGGATGACATCTGGCACCGCATCTTCGGCCAGGACGTCACGCTGTGGGGGCCGACGCACCTGATGCTGATCGGCGGTGCCGGACTGTCTCTGATCGGCGTCCTGCTGCTCGAGCACGAAGGCAGACTGGCGCTCGCCGCAGCACGGCAGACGTCCCCCGACGAGGTGGACGAAACTGCGCAGGGGCCTAGACGCTCGGTGTTGTCCTGGATTCTCAAAGCCAGCGCCTTCGGTGGCCTCCTCATCGGACTGTCGGTGTTCCAGATCGAATTCGACTTCGGAGTCGAGCAGTTCCGGTTGGTGTTCCAACCGATGCTCATCGTCGGTGCCGGCGCGTTCGCACTCGTCGCCGCACGACTGGTCGTGGGACGGGGCGCGACTCTGTTCGTCGTCGCATTTGCCGCCGTCATTCGTGAGCTGACGGCATTTGTCGTCGGTCCCGTTCTGGGTGAACCGCACAACGTCTTTGCGCTGTTCCTCGGGATCGCGGTGGTGGTCGAACTCGTCGGTCTCACTCCGCTCGTGTTGCACAGACTTCCATTCGGAATGCTCGCGGGATTCGCTGCCGCCACCGTGGGCCTGTGGCTCGAATCGTTGTGGATAGAGGCGGTATTCGTCTACCCGTGGCCGACGTCGATGTGGGTCGAGGCACTCGCGATGGCAGTACCCGTCGGCGTCATGTGTGGGCTGACGGCGGGACTGTTCGCGCAACTGCTCAGCGGTGACGGGCTGCCGGCACCTGCCGTCCGGCGCACGATCGTCGTCGCGTTGGTACTCGTCCTCGGCGGCGCGACAGCCAACGGATTGATGATCGACGTACCGGAAAACGCAACGGCGACGGTCACTCTCGCCGATGCCGCGCCGCAGGACGGTGGCCGCATGGTGACGGCGACGGTCCGTCTCGATCCGGCCGATCTGGTGTCCGACGACCCCGAGTGGGTGGCGATCCTGGCATGGCAGGGAGCCGGTGACACTCTGCGTGGTCTGGTCGTCGATCGTCTCGAACGGACCGGGCCCGGCATGTATCAGTCGACCCGTCCGGTACCGGCGCACGGAACGTGGAAGACGTTCCTGCGAATCCAGGACGGTCGAACGTTGACGGGAACACCGATCTTCATGGCGGCCGATCCCGGCATCGGCGCATCCGAGGTCTCGGCCGACGCCCAGTTCACGCGGCAGTTGCAGAGCGAGACTGCGCTGCTGCAGCGTGAGCGGAGCTTCGATCACCCGGCGTGGCTGTTCGGTGCCGCATCACTGGTTGTGCTCGTCTGCACTCTGGCATTGATCTGGGCTCTGTCGTGGGGCGCAGTGCGCATCAGTACCGAGACCCCGGGAGCATCGGTGTCACGCAGGACGCTGGATTCGAGCTCCGTATGACGGCAGCATCCGACGTCGTCTATCTCGCCGATCACTCTGTGGTGCTGGCCATTCCGGCGGTCGCGCCTGCGTTGATCATCGTGGCCGCGGTGCTGTACGTCGTCAGGAAGGACCGCCGGGCGGAGCGCGCAGAGAAACTCGAACAAGAAGGAGAGCACTGACATGGGACTGTCGCCAGTGCGGGCAGCGATCATCGGATGTGCAGCGGTGGCGTTGGTGGCCGGTTGTGGATCGTCGTCCGACGTTACCTCGCCCACCGCGGCAGAACCGGTGCCCAGCACCGACTCCACCGCGTCGGTGTCCGCGCAGCCCGATACCCTGCGGATGAATCTGTCGATCAATGGCGGGACGGTCGAACCGACCAATCAACGCCTCGACGTCTCTGTGGGGCAATTGATTTCGATGTCGATCAGCAGTGATATAACGGACGAACTGCATGTGCATTCGGTTCCCGAGCACACCTTCGAGATCGAGCCGGGCAAAGATCAGCTGTTCACGTTCACCGTCGACGTACCCGGACAGGTGGATATCGAACTGCACCACAGCGATCGCACTGTCGCCACGCTTGTCGTTCGTCCGTGATTCTCGCCCACGGCCTCGGCGGGTCGACCGATCTGCCGATCCCGGTCACCTACGCCCTGATCGGAGGGGCGTGGGCGCTGGCGGCGTCGTTCGTGCTGTTGTTGTTCGCGTGGCGTCGCCCCAGGCTCGACGCCACGCGTGTCGTCGTGGCGTTGCCGCGGACGACGGTGGTGGCTGATTCGGCGATCGTCCGGGGTCTCATCTGGACCTTGTCGGTGCTGCTGGCGGGCACTGTCTCCGCAGCATCGGTGTGGGGGCCACAGGATTCCAGCAACGCGTTGCTCGGCACCTTCTACGTTCTGGTGTGGGTGGGCATCGTTCCGGCGTCGCTGCTGTTCGGGCCGTTCTGGCGAATCGTGTCTCCGATGCGGGCAGTACACCGCGTCGTGTGCGGCCTGTTGCGTCGTCCGACGTCGTCGGCGATAGTCGCCTACCGTCGCGAATGGGGCTGCGTACCAGCAGTTGTCGGTCTCTTCGCGTTCGTCTGGCTCGAACTGGCCTCGCCCGACTCGGGCTCGGTACCGGCTGTTCGTCTGTGGTGCGCGGTGTACGTCGTAGTGATGGCGGTGGGTGCGGCGATCTTCGGCGACGAATGGTTCTTTCGTGCAGATCCTTTCGAGGTGTACAGCGACACGGTATCTCGGTTGTCTCCACTCACCCGAGATGCCGCGTCCGGCCTGCTGGCGCTGCGGTATCCGCTCGACGGTGCGGTGAGCCTGCCGGTGCAGCGGGGATCAGTGGCCGTGCTTGCCGTTCTGCTCGGGTCCACCGCCTTCGACAGTATCGGGCAGATACCGGCATGGCGTTCGTTGGTCGACGAATCCGCTCTCGGATCGGTGCCGACCAGAACCCTCGGGTTGATTGCCGTCATCTGCGTTGTCGGAGCGGCGTTCTGGTCTGCGGCCCGTGCCACCGGGGGAGTGTCGCGTGTTCGCCGTGCCGCGCTTCCAGGGCTCCTGGCCCATTCCCTGATTCCGATCGTGGTGGGTTACATGACGGCTCACTACCTCACGTACTTCGTCGAAAAGGGGCAGCAGACAATCATTTCGCTGTCGGATCCACTCGGCAACGGCGCGAATGTATTGGGGCTGCGGGATGCATCGGTCTCCTACGTCCTGTCCAACCACCCGTCGGTCGTCGCCGGCATCGCCGTCCTGGCGGTCGTGGTGGGGCACCTGGTGGGTATCACCCTCGCCCATGACGCGTCGCTGCGAACTCTGCCGAAAGAACACGCGGCTACCGGTCAACTCGCCATGATGGTCGTGATGGTGCTCTACACATTCGGCGGATTGTTCCTGCTGTTCGGTGCGTGATCGGGCCGCCTGCGCCGGACCCTGACAATCGTCACTGCGGCCAGCACCAGCCCAGCGAGTGTGAGGAAGTCGGACTCGGTGAGACCTCTCTCTGCGTCGACCACGTACAACGTCCTGCCTTCGATGGGGGCGTTGAAGAACAGCCACAACACCGAGACGGCACTCAGCGATATCGCCGCGGGCCACGACGGCCTGGCCAGAGACCATGCTGCTGAGGCAAATACGGCGTTCATCAGAACGAGGGCGTGGAACGGATCGACAGATGGCACCGGTACATCATGACGGAGTGCGTGCCAGACGACGACATCCCGAGCTCAGCGTTCACCGCGACAGAAAACCCGCGCTTCGGGATCTGCCGAGGGGTCGGGCGTGAAGTCGGCACAATCTTTCATGACGGGCAGACCCTGGTAGTCGGCCAGTTGCGGACATACATATGCCAGTGCCGAATAGACAAGAAGATCGAACTGTGCTGCCTGATCACCAGCAATCGACGGGGCCGCCCGGTCGGTGGGATGCAGTTGCTCCCACATCTGGCGGACTCCGGAACCTGCGACCGAGTTGCACGCTGCGCGTCCATGCTGTGCAACCTGGCCTCGGAGGGCGCGGAACTCGACCCCCGAGTGCAGCTGCCCGTCGTTGATGGGCAGACCGCACACTGCACGTGAGAAGGCTGCATCTCCGCCGCTCGGAACTTCGTCGTTCGGCCCTAGCTGCCACTCCGTGCGCTTGTCCTCGGCGAGTTGTGCAGGTGATGGGAACGATTGATCCGGGTAGGCGGCACGCTGGTCGTCGAACACCGTCTGCCAATAGGTGACGTAATCGTCCTCGGTGATGTTCGGCTGGTCGGAGTCGGTGCATACAGCGGTTTGGTCGACGGGGGCGTTGGTAGGAGCGGTCGTGTAATAACGCTCAGCGGTCGGTGGCGTTGTGCTGGGTGGGGCCTCAGCAGGGACACCGCAAGCGGATGCGGCTACTGCTGCCGCAATCGCGATTATCGACCGCCTCATGTCGGCAAACCCTAACAGCGGTGATCAGTTCGCTCTTGACACCCAGTAGTCCCGCACGCGCACCTGAGATTTCGCACGGTCATCGACCTGTCTGGAGGACATCATCGACGGTGTGACCGTTCCAGCGTTCCTATCGGTCGGCGGGGCCAGTTTCGGAAAGAATTCTCCGCGTTGTCGGCGGGTCCGGTTTCGACGATCGCGGATGATCGGGGCAGTTCACTCTTCCCTGAATACAGAATCCGATGTACCGTTGCGGCATGGACCTGCTGACTCACGTTTCGGTGCTGTCACGATTCGGCCACGCGCTGTCCGACGAAACCCGCACGCAAGTGCTGCTAGCGCTGAAAGATGCGCCGAGGTACCCGGCCGAACTTGCCGACGCATTGGGTGTGACGCGGCAGAAGTTGTCGAATCACCTTGCATGCCTGCGTGGCTGCGGCTTGGTCGTTGCCGTACCGGACGGACGCAGAACCCGATACGAGCTGGCCGACAACAGAATCGGTTTGGCGCTGGAAGACTTGCTGAAAGTTGTTCTTGCGGTCGACCCGACCTGCTGCTCGGCGTCGACCACCGAAGAGTGCTGCTGATGCCCGCCGAACCGGGCATGCCATCGCCGCCGGACTGGCTCTCGGTCGAGCGGCGCGCCATTCTGTCCACGCGCATTCGCGGGTTCGTCGCGGTGACGATTGTCTACAACGTGATCGAAGCGGTCATCGCAATCGCAGAGGGTGCTCGGGTCTCGTCCACCGCGTTGGTCGGGTTCGGCCTGGATTCGATCATCGAGGTTTCGTCGGCAGCGGCTGTGGCATGGCAGTTCTCGGCCAAGGATCCCGAAACGAGAGAGAAGGTCGCTCTCCGGATGATCGCGTTCTCGTTCTTCGGGCTGGCAGCGTACGTCACTATCGACGCCGTGCGTGCGCTGTTCGGGTTCACAGCCGCCGAGCACACCGCAGTCGGAATTGCCCTCGCTGCATTCAGTCTGGTGATCATGCCCGCGCTCTCGTGGGCTCAGCGCCGGGCCGGGCGCGAGCTGGGTTCGGCCACCGCCGTCGCCGACTCCAAACAGACCTTGCTGTGCACCTACCTCTCCGCAGTTCTTTTGATCGGATTGATCCTTAACAGTCTCTCCGGTTTTTCGTGGGCCGACCCAGTAGCAGCCCTCGTCATTGCCGGCCTTGCCACGAAGGAGGGGATGAACGCGTGGAGAGGAGACACCTGCTGCGCGCCGATACCCGTCCGTACCGAATCGGGCGAGCACCGCTGCGATTGCTGCGAGTGACACCTGCCGACCGCGCCCCGAACAGTCTGCGCCTCTGGGCCCGCTGATCCCGGGATCAACTTTGTCTCCTAACTGAGGAGACCGGCGCCAGTAGTGTCGACGTTCGTGACGATCAACCCTGGAGTCGGTGGTGCGTCGGCGCGAGGTCGGCTACGAGACCTTCCGTCGGTGGTCAAGCTGGTGTTGGCATCGATGGTGTTGTTCAATGTCGGCTTCTATCTGGTGGTTCCGTTTCTCGCGGTGCATCTGTCCGAGGAACTCGGATTCGCGAGTTGGATCGTCGGGCTCGTGTTGGGGCTGCGCACGTTCAGTCAGCAGGGCATGTTCTTTCTCGGCGGCAGCATCGCCGATCGATTCGGGCGTCGGCCGGTCATTCTGTGGGGCATAGCAATACGCATCGTCGGGTTCGTTGTGCTGGCGCTTGCGAGCAGCCTCCCCGCTGTGATCGTCGGGATTCTGCTGATCGGTTTCGCCGCAGCACTGTTCGCGCCTGCGGTGGAATCCGCCAACGCCGATATCGGTCGTCAGCTCGAAGACGCGGGCGTCATCAAGCGCACCGAACTGTTCGGTTACGAGCAGATGAGCAGTCGGCTCGGCACCGTGCTCGGGCCGGCGTTGGGGGCGGTGCTCCTGATCTTTCCGTTCTCGGCATCGGCTGCTGTAGCCGCAATGCTGTTCGTCGGCATGTGGATCGGGTTCTACTTCCTGTTCCCCAGAACAATCGAAACCGGCAGTGTCGTCGGTACTTCCATCACCCGGGTCTGGCGTGTGGTGTTGGGCAATCGACGCTACGTCGTCCTGGCCACGCTGTGCAGCGCACAGTTCGTCGCGCTCGCTCAGCTGTATTTGATGCTGCCCGAGCAACTCTCACTACGCATCGGCTCGCTGGATTTACTCGGCTGGTTCTACGTGGGGGCAGCGGTATTGGTGATCGTCGGTCAACGACCAATGGTGGCGGTTGCCGCACGGATGGGATCGCGCGCCGCAACAACCATCGGCCTGGCTGTCATGGCGGCGTCGTTCGTGATTCCGGCGGTAGGACCAGGCACCGTCACCGACTCGGTGTGGCCGTACGTGCAGATTGCAGCGTGGATTGCGCTACTGCATCTGGGGCAGATGTTGATGGTGCCTTCGATGCGAGACACGCTCGCTCGAATTGCCCGAGAGCGTTATCTGGGAGCGCATTTCGGACTACTCAACACCATCGGTGGATGTCTGTCGTTGATCGGCACGATCGGCGTCGGGTATCTCTACGATCGCCTCGACGACGGCAGCGTTGCAGCGGCGACCCCATGGTTGGTGGTCGCCGGCTGCATCGCCGCGCCTGCCGTCGTGCTCGGTGTGTGGTCGTCGATGTCCGACGCTATCTGGCCGCGTCGACAGCCTTGATGTCGTCGATGAACGCAGACAGCACAAAGGGGATGGTCAGCGGATTCGGCATCGACACTGCGTCGGAGACAATCGGATCCAGCGCGATCAATCCGCCGTTGCGCACGACGCCCAGATTGGTGAAGGTCTCCTGCGATTCCATGGACTCGCGGTGGAGTTCGTAATTGTCGAAGAAGAGGTAGTCGCATTCGAGCAAGCTGTAGCTCTCGGCCGAGAGTTCAGTGTTCAGCTTGCCTTCGAATTGGGACGCCAATGCGGCGGGTGCCTCGAAGCCGAGTGCGGTCAACAGCTGGGCCCGCGCCGAGTCGGGACTGAACGCCCGTAGCTTGCCGTCACTCCACCGGATGACCAATGCAGCCGTCTTGCCGACGAACTGCGGATTGTCGGTTCGAGCCTGCGCCACAAGGGCTTCGACGCGGTCGACCTCGGCCTGAGCGGCGCTCGGCAAACCCACCGCACGCCCGATTCTGGTGGTCACCTCCTGCCACGGCAGCACCCAATCGGTCTGACCCGCAGCGTGCAGCACCGTCGGCGCAATCGCACTGAGCTGCGCGTAGACGTTGTCGTCGATGGCGTTGTTGACGGCGATGATCAGATCGGGGGCGGCGGCCGCAATGGTCTCCACATCGAACTCGGTCGTCGCGTTCGCCAGTGCTATCGGTTCGTCACCCTTGACGGTCGGTTCGGCCCAGATGCCGATTCCGTCGTCGGTCGAGCCCTTCCATACCGGCACCAGTACGGGCGTCAGACCCAACGACAGCAGCACGTCGGAGTCGCCGATGCCCACCGCGGCGATACGGGTGGGAGCGGAGTTGATGGTCGTGGAACCGAGCTTGTGCTCGATCGTCACGGGGAACGCGCCGCTCTCGACGTTCGCCGCCGAACTGGAGTCATCCGAACGTTCCGCCGAGCCGTTGGTGCAGCCGGCAACAACGAGACCGGCGACCGACACGAACGTCATCGACAACGCAGTCCGCCGATTCACCACGGGATTCATCGAGTCTCCTTCAAGCGTAGTTTGGATGCCCTAATCTAAACCACCTTCGCTCGATTGTGCTGTCCTACGTTCTGTGGCCGGTGCCGTCCAGCGCGGCAGAGGGCGTCGGCTGGCCGGGCCGGGTGTACGGTCCGGTGATGCAGGACGACATCGAAAGACGCGTAGCCGACGCCACTCTCGTGGTCACCGGCGAGAGTCTGTCGTCGATGGCAGAGATCCTCAGGGGCCTGGGCGACGAGTTCGCCAATACGAGACCGGATCTGCCGGGGGCCAACAGTCCGTACGCAATCGTGTTCCACTGCGTTGCAATGATCGAGCACTGGGGAGGCTCGGTGATCGCCGGCCTGAAAATCCCGCGGGACCGCGCCGCCGAATTCACTGCCACCGGCGTGGTCGATGATCTGATCACACGGGTCGACGATGTACGTGCGCGTCTGCCCGAGTGGGTGGATATGGCATTGCGCGAAGGGATTCGCGATCGGACCGTCATGGGTTCCACGCGTCCAGAGCTGGCAACCGCCACCCCGGAATGGGTGTTGACACACTTGGTGCGTGAGCTGTCCCAACACCTCGGCCAGCTCGAGCTCACACGCGACGTTCTTCGCCGGGCGTGACCGGCGACCGCACGTGCAAGGCGAAACTCGACTGCCCGGGTTGTTCGAGGCCGTCTTTGAGGCGGAGTGACGGCATTTCGTAGTCGCCGAAGTTCTATTTCCTGAACGCTATCGGTTCGGTTGTCTCGAGTTCGAGTAGTCGCCGTTCCCAGTTCTTTGCGGCAACTGCGTACTCCTCGGCCGTCAATCGATCGGATCCGTGGACGACGAACGGAGGCAGAACGTCGATCCCCGGGTAGTAGAGGATGCCGTGGTGGATGGGGAACAACAGGTCGTCGATCGGGCCGTTGATGCCCCGATCCGAGTAGTGGGCTTCAGGGCCGCCCACGGTCACCGACAGCAGTGCTCTTTTGCCGGCGAGGGTTCCCTCGCCGAAGCGCTCACCGTACTTGGTGTCGCTGTGTTCGCCGACGCCATAGGCGAAGTGGTAGGTGAACACTCGGTCCACCCATCCCTTCAGGATCGCGGGCATCGAGTACCACCACAGGGGGAATTGGAAGATGATGGTGTCGGCCCACAGCAACTTCTCCTGCTCGGCGCGGACGTCGGACTTGAGGGTGCCGGTGTCGAAGGCGCGGCCGGAATCGGCAGCCACCCGCAGTGGCGATGAGGCGGCGGGCCCGTAGTCCGACGCGTCCAATGCAGCCTTCCAATTCGATCCGTAGAGATCGGTCACCTGCACGTCGTGACCGGCGGCTTCCAACGTGGCGACGGCCAGATCCTTGAGCGAGTGGTTGAGCGACTGCGGTTCTGGGTGGGCGTAGACGATGAGCGTCTTCACGGGTGCTCCCTGTTGTCGAGTTGTGTTCGAGTGACGCCTTCACCCTGTCTCGTTCTGCCCGTCTCGTTCAGGGGCGCGATGTCCTGTGGTCGGTGTTCCTGGTATCGGCGGTACCACTCTCGACCGACGAATCCGGGGGATACTTCAGTTGTGGACGATTTGGCGAACTTCTTGAGAATTCGGCGGTCCCGTGTCGATCCGGCGTCGGTCGGAATCCCCGTCGACCGATATCGCCGCGTCGACGGGCTACGGCGCGAGGAGGTCGCCCACCTGTCGGGCGTCAGCATCGATTACTACGTTCGTCTCGAACAGGGCCGCGCCACACAGCCGTCCGAGCAGATTCTCGACGCTCTGGCGCGGGTGTTCGCTCTGGACGACACCGAACGGGCGCACCTGGATCGGCTCGCCCGCCGACGTCGTCGGCCCGCAAAGACCCCGAAGGGGCGCGTGCGACCGGAACTTCTACACGTCCTCGATCTGGTCCAGGGGGCACCTGCGTTCATCATGGACCACCGCATGAATGTGCTTGCGGCCAACCGACTTGCACGTGTGCTCTACGGCCAACCCGTCCCGGGGTTGAACACCGCGCGGCACATCTTTCTCGAGGAAACCGAGCGGGGGCTGTACGACGACTGGAACACCTGCACCATGGATGTCGTCGGTCATCTTCGGCTAGCTGCGGGACAGTATCCCGACGACCCTCAGTTGGCGTCGCTGATCGGTGAATTGTCCATGGGGAGTGACCGATTCCGTCGACTGTGGGCACGCGCTGATGTGTGCGCTCGAACGCACGGGCGCAAGGCCTACCGTCACCCGCTGGTGGGTTTGTTGGAGCTTCATCAGGAGAACTTCGCTCTGCCGGGTGAGCCGGGAATGGAGATGATCGTCCTGAGCGCCGCGGCCGGCAGTGCCAGCGAGGACGGCCTGCGGCTGCTTGCAGCCCTCGCGCTCGATACGGCGTCGGGCAGTGAATCGTTTACTGCGAGAGACGATCACCCGAGCTCGCAGGGGTGACGCCGGTGATCAAATCGATCATCCCGAACGGGGATCGTTCCCCGAGACACAGGTCGAGCGTTTCGTGTGACTGGATGGTCACTGCCTCACTGCGGGTGAACAGGGACTTCTCGTAGACGGACAGCGCTTCGTCGATGTTGTCGCGGTGATCGGCAATGGCGCGAGCAAGTTCGGCACCGTCGAACATCGAGAGATTCGCGCCGTCTCCGGAGGGAGGCATCAGGTGTGCGGCATCGCCCACGAGGGTCACTCCCGGCGCGGGATCCCAGCGGTGGTCGTTGGGGAGCGTGAAAATCTTTCGGGGAACTAGCGCGGTCTCGCCATCGGTGATCAACGCAGTCAATTCCGGTGCCCACCCATCGAATTCGGCTGCGACCGTCGCTTTGGCCGAGGCGGCGTCGGTGAAGTCGATCGCGTCGATCCAGTCGACGCTGCGATTGAGCTGAACGTACGTGTGCAGGATGTCGCCGGCCTCGCGGTGCACGGAGATTCCCTTACCCGGGGTGAGGGCGAACATCGCACCGCCGCCGACTGCGCGTGCCGTCGCGGGGTGACGTGCGTCGACGTCGTGCAGGTAGGTCTCGACGAAGACGGTACCCACGTAATCGGGTTGGGCTGCGGAGAGTAGGGATCGGACTCGTGACCACGCGCCGTCGGCACCGACGAGCAGATCGGTGACCGTCGTGGTTCCGTTCGCGAACTCGAGTGCGTGTTGCCCATTGCCCAGTGGCCGGACGGAGGTGAGCTTGTGCCCCAACTGAACGGTGTCGGCCGGCAGTGAGTCGAGCAGAATGCGTCGCAGGTCGCCGCGCAGTACCTCCGGTCGACCTCCGGTGCCGTCGTCGGCTTCGTCGAGCAGGGCCTCACCGTTCGGACGCAGGACGCGAGTCGCTTCGCCTCCCTCGTGAATGATGGCGCGGAACTGTTCGGTCAGCCCGGCCGCGGCGAGGGCGACCTGCCCGTCCTCCTCGTGGATGTCGAGCTGCCCGCCCTGGGTGCGCACGTCAGGCGTGGCGTCGGCCTCGTACACCGTGGCGGCGATTCCGTGCACGTGCAGTACCCGTGCCAGCACCAGGCCGCCGAGTCCTGCACCGATGATCGAAATGGATGAACCCATGACTGTCTCCGCTCGTTGTTGGAACACTGTTCCAAGGCTGTCAAGCGGGGGTGTCGGCTGGCGGTCGGTTCAACCGCGGTCGATACCGGCCAGGATGATGTCGACACCGGCCTGGAATTGTTCTCTGTCGTCATGTTCGGCGAATTGCGACGCGATTCGGGTGAGGAACGGATAGTCGCCGGTATCCGTCACCGCCGAGCGTGTGGAGTCGAGAAATGTCGCGCGGTCCGTCACCGTGGCGGCAAGTTGCCTCCCGGCATCGCGCTGACTCGCAGCCCCGAGAGCGTGGTACATGAGCACGGACGCGGCGTCGAACTGCGCATTTTCTGGAACTCCGCGTACGTCCAGTTCGGTTCCGATGCGGTCGAACAGATGCATGACGGCCGGCTGCCACGGCGCGCCGGCGAGTTGCGTCGCCACCCATGGCCGCGTGGTGATCATGTCGAACACCCTCATCATCACGCCGCGAACGCCCTGCTCTGTCGGTTCGTTCTCGGGCGAGGATTCCAATACCGACGCCATGACGGCTTTGGCCGCTGCCGCGAGCAGATCTTCCCTGTTGCTGACGTGGTGATAGAGCGCCCCGGCACCTGTGGACAGGTGTGCAGCGAGGGTGCGAAACGTCAGAGCATCGGTGCCACCCTCGTCGAGCATCTCGATCGCTGCCTGCACGATGCGCCCTTTGGACAGGGCATCGGAACGTCGCGCGGGTGTCGGCTTCTTCTCGGGCATGCGCAAATCCTGCCACAACTGGAACGGTGTTCCAGGTCTAAATGCCGGTGGCGGTAGCGTTCTCGATCCAGAGACTCAGTGCAAGCACGTCCCGAAAGGTCAGGGCATTGCCAGTGCATGCGTCGCCAGCGAGGGCTCGAGAGTGGGCTGGCGGGCGTCTCCGTGCGGAAAAGCGAGTTTCTCCAGGCGGGCATCTCACCGTAAAGTCAAGTGCTGCAGAGGGACCCGATATCGGTGACAACAGTGTTGTCGTGCGGATCGACCCATTGCGTACCGCGCGGATGAAGTAGGTGCTTGCCGCGGCTCGGCCACTGAACGAATTCGTACCCCGCCAACTCCGTTTGCACGGTCTCCGCTACCCATTCGACAGCGTCGGGATAGTCCGCGTCCATCGACATGCCGTCGCCTCGCCCGAATCCGTAAAAGCCGCCGCCGCTCCATCCGATGATCACGCAGTAATCCGGGTTGATCTCGAATTCCCACACGAGGCTGTGCATGCTCACTTGGCGGCCGACCCGCAGGCACTCCAGGTCGCGCGCCACGGCGTCGAGCGCACGTACCCATGCTGCGGGTGGATCGAAACCCGGATTGTTCTGCGGTACAACAGTGGTCGAGTACATCGGGAGCTGCCAGACGAGACTGTCGGCGCGCGTGTAGTCCCACACGGACTCCATAGGTAGCGCTCCCTTCGTTCAGCGGCCCGAGCCTGGAGGTCGGTTCATGCGGGCAATGAAGACCGACGACACGAGAGCGCCGAGAAACATGCCTCCGCCGATCCCAATGCTGAGGTTGTCGATCAGAACGCCGACGATGACACCTGCCAACATGCCCGCGACTACTCCGTACAGCACGTACGTACCGGCATTCGGCTTCTGCGGATTGTCGGCCATAGGGATATCCGTTCGTCGATTCGGCAGAAAAGAGTTCGGAGACAGCCTAATTTCTCACCGCGACGTGTGGAGTGCATCTTCTGGACCCACTGCCACCGCTTCGATTGCACAGAACGCTCCACTCGACGGTTCAGCAGCGGGGATTCCGCGACACAGGCCCCAGAGTGGAGCGGGAATTGCAGCGCTTCGACCCCGCACCACGTCGAATGCCGGCTGGCGGGTGAAGTCCGCCCGCAGCAGTCCAAAGTTCTGCTCGGAGTCGGAGTCGGAGTCGGAGTCGGTTCCGGCGTCACGTAACGAATGCACGAAGACCGGACCGATGTAGGGCAGGGTCGACGCCTTGTTCAGGCTCCCCATGAATCCGGCTGCCCCGGCGGCGTACATCTGCCGCAGGAACATCACCGGCGTCTATGCGAATCCTCAATCCCCTGGCGTTCGACTAAGGCTGGCAATGATGTCGTCGATCGTGTCGCGCGAGATCGACCGGTCTGTCTGTTGTTCGGCCAAGACCATGAACACGGCGACGGTTGCATTCGAAAAGCCCTGCATTGCAACAATGTCGATGGATGCCGCTGGTGGATCGCAGTCGTACTCTTGCAGGAGGTTCGATGCAGTGACGGTGTACCGAACCGCCGGTGCGTCATTGATCTGCAGGTTGATGGGCTCCGAGTACTGAATAACGGCGTCGTCGTCGGGGGCCCGCCGAAAAATGATGTCAGTTCGACGACTCACTTCCAACGCCGCAGTCTGCACGTCCACTCCGCTACGGCCGGTGATTCCGGTGCTTGCCTTCGAGACTCCGTCCCGAAACTCGGGGCAGTAGTCGTATTCGACCTCCGCGAAGTCGCCGAAGCGCAGTGACTCCTCGTCGTTCTCCCACCCCATGACCCCACCCCGCTGAAATTGCCAGTCTCCCGGCACTGTGTAGCGGATGCCGTATTTGGTGTCGATGGGGATCGGGTCGCCGTCGGGAACGTCGTTCTCCGGGGGAGCAAGTTCCATGGACGGAAATCCTGGCGGAGGCTTCGAGGCAGTCGTGGTTCCCTTCGGCGGCAGCGTTGTGGCTGCCTCCGACGTCGGCGCGGTGACGCCCTGGTACGAGTTCGGTGCTTGTGGGCCGAGCTTGGGCAGCAGGTAGCCGACCGCCAAGAACAGTCCCAGTAACGCCGCGACGCGCAGTAGACGCATTTTCAGACTCACAACGCTCCCCCCGAAGTCGCCACACGCTAGCACCTCGGTATCGGTCCGACGTTCGACCGACAACCCTTGACTTCGATTCGACGATTCGGAGCTAATGAATGGGCGGGAACCTCCCGAGGGGGAGTTCTGAGAGCCGTGTGCAACGTAGCGGACACGTCGAGGCAATCCCGCAAAAACATGTAACGACCTGCGTCTACCTGCCGATCTTCATCAGGACAAAGCAAGTAGGACCAGCTAGTCTGCTCCGTGGGGTGGCACGCAGTCGTGTCGATCGCGCAGGGCGCGATACAGCGGATGCATAGGGGAATCAGTTGGCGATCAGCGGCTCGGGCGCGCTGGGATCGGTCGTGTCTCGACGCGACGCTCGGCGGTTGCGCAAGGTGACCTCGCGTCGTGAGTGGGAGTCGCACTACATCGATGGACTGCGCATCACCGACACGCTGGTGGTCCTCCTCGCCGTGACGGTTGCGCAGATCATCCGTTTCGGTGAGATCGACTTTCGCAATCCATGGTCGATTGCCGGCTACATCGGCGTATCGGGTGCCCTCGCTTTAGTGTGGCCGACGTTCCTCGCCATCTTCCGCACTCGTTCCCCTCGGGTCATCGGCAATGGCTCAGAAGAGTATCGACGCATCATTTCGGCCACGTTCCGGCTTTTCGGCACGGTGGCAATTCTGTCTCTGCTGTTTCGCTTCGACATCGCGCGTCTGTATCTCGCCATCGCATTTCCCGTAGGCCTGATCGGGTTGCTGCTGAGTCGATGGGGATGGCGCAAGGTGGTCGCGCGCAAGCGCGCGCGTGGTGAGTATCAGACGGCGGTGCTCATCGTCGGAAGTAAGAGTTCGGCGTTGTCGATGGCGCGGTCGTTCGAGCGTTCGCCCGGAGCGGGTTACAGCGTGGTCGGCATCTGCTTGCCCAACTACGAGCCCAGCAGCGCCGCGTCCTTCACGATCGACGGCATCGACATTCCGGTGCTGGGGGACGAGCACAGCGTCGTCGAGGCCATCGAGGTCTCCGGCGCAGACACTGTCGCGGTGACGGCAACCGAGCACATCGGCCATCACGGCCTGCGAAAGATGGTGTGGGACCTCGAGAAGAAGAAAGTCGATCTTGTCGTCTCTCCCGGCGTCATGGACGTCGCCGGCCCGCGACTGGTGATGCGGCCGGTCTCGGACTTCCCGCTCATCCACGTCGAGAAGCCGCAGTACAACGGGGCAAAGAAATTCGGGAAGACGGCCTTCGACCTCGTCTTCGCCGCGTCGGTGTTGCTGGTGATCTCGCCGATTCTGCTCACCCTCGCCGTGATCATCAAGCTCACCAGCAAGGGCTCGATCTTCTACAAGTCCGAGCGAATGGGTATGGACGGCAAGCCGTTCCAGATGATCAAGTTCCGCAGCATGGTGCAGGACGCAGACAAGCGGGTGCAGGATCTCGCTGCCCTCAACGAGGGTGCGGGCGTGCTGTTCAAGATGCGCGACGACCCCCGCGTCACATCCGTCGGCAAGGTGATGCGCAAATACAGCCTCGACGAGCTTCCGCAGTTCGTCAACGTCCTCACCCGCGAGATGAGTGTGGTGGGTCCGCGCCCGCCGCTGCGCAGAGAAGTCGAAACCTACGACGGCGAAGTGCGGCGACGATTGCTGGTCAAGCCGGGCATCACCGGGCTATGGCAGGTGAGTGGCCGATCTGATCTGTCGTGGGAAGAAAGCGTGCGTCTGGATCTCTCGTACGTCGAGAACTGGTCCATGACAGGCGATTTGCTTATCATCGCGAAGACCGCTGTTGCGGTCGCCAAGAGCGAAGGCGCGTACTGATCGCGCCGGGTGCATTTGCCCTCTGCCTGGTGGTTCTATTTGTGTCATGTGCCGCTGACCTAGGAAGAAGTGGTCCCCGTCGTCGGTGACCACGCGATTCGCCCGTTCACAAAGTCGATGGCAACGCCGTCTGCATAGGGGTACTCGTCCGTGGTGGGGAAACCGTGTGCTGTTGTCCAGGCCGCGAGAATTGCCCCATGGACGGCGTGGGTTCCGTAAGTGGCGTGACTGAAGACGCGGAAGCCGGCGGGGTTGTCGAAGTCCTGCGTTCCGTTGGCGAAAGGTGCAACGGGCACCAACTGCCAACGGCGCGCAATCGAGCCGACGGGGACGGGAGAGCTGAACCAACCGTTGTTGGTCAGGAAGCGAGTGCCGTTGACATGCTCCTGCGCGAAGCCTCCGCCCATCTCGTAGACCGGCGTGATCGGCGCTCCGAGCGGTGAGTCCCGATTGGCCCCGAACAGTATCGCTTCCTGCCGGGCCGGAAGACCGGCAAGCTGAAGCGTGGCGACCGTGGCCAAGGCAGACTTGCCGGAGTAGTCGGTGTTCACCACCCCGAAGCGGTCCTCGTCATCGTTGCTGCTCGAGTTCGCGTCTCGTACGGTATAGATGTAGAAGGCACCTGCATACGAGACTTCGGTCCATTGCAGCAACGTGTTCATGATCAGGTCGGACTGCTGCTGTGGCGTCAATATTGTTGTCGGAGCGCCATATTCGGTAATCCATATCTTCTTGTCTCCATCCCCGTAGCGTCTCATGATCGAGTGCATTTCGACCATTTGACGCATCGGAGAGTTGTCGTAGAGTGCACCGATCGCCAATGGTGCTGCGTAGTCGTAGGGGTGAAACGAGAGTGCATCGAAGTGGCCGTGTAGTCCCGCGGTGTACATCTGGTTCAGGAATTCGATCGCATGCACTTTGCCGTCACTGTTGTCAGCTGGCCCCATCGCGCCGGCAACGACCGTGGCAGTCGGACTTGCTGCCTTGATCTTGGGATAGGCGGCGCGAACCATCGACGTGTAGAAGGCGGCATCGGGCGTCGGTGCGAAGAACTGCCGCCCGTTGGGCTCGTTCCATATCTCGTACGCCGAAATTCGGCCGTTGTACCGCCCGGCCGCGGTACCGGCGAAGGCACCGAATGCGGCGGCGGACGCGGGCCGGGTCGTCACTGTGGGAGCAGTTCCGTAACCCGCCCACGTCGGACACGACCAGAGGACGCCGAGGATGTTCAGGTTGCGTGCCCGCGCGGCGTCGACCACGTAGTCGACCATGCTCCAGTCGTATGTCGCCGGGTTCGGCTGTACGACATGCCACATGATGTCGATGCGTACGACAGTGCCGTGCGAGGCGGCTATGACGTCGAGTGTTCGATCTACGTCTGTGGTGGCACCGAACAGCAAACTCGAGCCTGTGGAATACCCGACTGGAACGGGTGCGGTCTCGGGTGGGTTCTCCGCGGGACCGAGCGTCCGTGTTGGTGAATCGAATCCAGCGATAGCCAGGGCACCCACCACTGACCCGGCGGCCACCGTTCCGATGAAGAGGCGACGTGACACGACCTGGCGGCCAGACCTACTCATATGGCTACGCCCACAATCGCATCGCTGGTCTTTCGATCACCACGTAGGTGAGGCTCGCGATGGCGATCGTGGCGCCGCAGAGAGCCGCGAAGCTCCAGAGCACGCCGAAGTATGTGGCGGGTACTGGAATATCTGCTCGCTCGGCGAGCAACATGACCGGATAGTGCCACAGGTAGATCGACAGCGAGATGGTTCCGACGTACTTGATCGGCCGCCAATCTGTCACTGCGGCAATCGAAGAGTGCTCGCCGCGCGCGAGCGGGGTGATGATCAGCAGGACCAGGGCGGCGGAGGCGATCGCGAACGGCGTGGCCATCACACGGGGAGCAACAACGAAGCAGCAGAGCGCTGTTGCCAGAAAGACGAGCACGGTAACCCCGAGGGCGGCTTGGATGCGGATCGTCGACCACGCCTTGAGTGCCCCGCCGCCGATTGCGACGTACACGACGGCCGCGATCATGCCCATGGCGAAGTTGTCTGCGAGGGCCAGGAAGCTACGGGATAGAACGGCGATCCAGTTCGGACCCCAGAAACGCTCCAGGGGTGTCAGCTGTGGGTTGGCATTCTGGAGCGCGATGACGACGGAGGTGGTGACGGCACCGACGACGATCAGAACGGCTGGGGCGATCAGCGCCAGTCTCAAAGTCGATATCGATGTCTTGCGGCTGAGCCAGAATGTCCCCATCGCCATCAGCGGCAGCAGCAGATAGAAGGTCAGTTCCACGGTCAACGACCACGAGGGATTCAGTCCGGTCTGCAACGTCGACGGGAAGAAGGATTGGGTCAGGGTGAGTTGAGCCAGCAGGTGAAAGGGGTTGGTGATCATGCCCGTTCCGGCGTCCGACGTGGTCCATCCGACACTGACTGGATTGACCACATACGAGGCCTGCAGGATGAAGTTGGTGACCAGGAATATGAACAGGTATGCCGGAAAGATGCGCCGCACGCGTGCGATGAAGTAGCGCCGAGTCGACGGTTGTGTGTTGCCCGCGTACAGCTTTCGTACATATGGCAGGTAGAGCAAGAAACCCGACAGAACGAAGAAGAACGTCAGTCCTTGTCCCAGGAAGTCGATGCGAATGGTGTCGACGATGTTGGGGGCGTAGTGGGCCGATACGTGCACCAGTAGGACTGACAGACATGCGATCCCACGAGGTCCCTCGAGTCCGCTGAGCCATGTCTGCTTCGGCGGTTCGGAGCCTGGCGTAGGTGGTGCTGTCTGCTTACGCATGTGCTCGAGTGAGTGCTTAGGCATGGTGCTTGTTCACCTTTCGCGGTGGCGCTGGCGGTGCAACGGGTCTATCCACGAACGGAAGTGGCTGTGGCGCTGAAATGTTCGAGTCGTCAGTTGGTTCCACAGCATCTGCCGCAACGAAGGTCAGCAACACGACGAATGCGAGCGTCACCGAGGGGTTGGTGATGACGGGAAAGTCCAGCTGCAGCCCTACCAGTGAAAAGCCCACGAGGCCGGCCCCGGCCACCCCGCTTTCCCAGGGTTCCTTCCGCGCATTTCGGTGCGCGAGGACGGCTCCTGCGACGAGGACGAGGACGAAGGCAAGGCCGACGAAGATGCCCCCGCGATAGATCGATACCAGCGGCGAGTTCGCGACGTAGTTGGCGTTGTACCCCGCCACCTCGTTGGTGAATTCGTCTATTCCCCAGCCCTTGCCGAAAAGCCAGTTTCCCTCCATGGCAGCAGGGAAATCCGAAAGGGCTGCGGTGCGGGCGCGGGTGCCGGTATCGGAAGCTGAGAAGGAATCGAAAATTCGATCGGCAACAGCGGGTACAGCGAGGGTGGAAGCGGCCGCGGCGATGCAGCCGGCAATGATCGTGATGCGCTTGTCGGCCCGCATCTTCTGGAACATCAGCAACGCGACTGCGGCGACGACTACGGAGAACATGGCACTTCTGCTCAGAGTGATCACCAAGGCTCCGCCGATGATGAGGGCATAGACAATTCGCTGCCGACCGCGTAGCAGTGCACACGCGAGGGTCAGTCCCACGAGGGTGAAGATCCCGGCGACGTTGGGATCGATGTAGGTTCCCGTCAACCGCACGACCTGCGTCATGCCATCCTGGTAGAAGCGCAGGTGCGTACCGATGATGCCGGTGTTTCCGTATCCGAACGGGGCGAGGTGGTTCATCCACGAGCCGGACTTGTCGAGAAAGAACATAGCCAGCGCGAAGACGGATCCGGTGCCGACGCCATAGACGAAGACGCGGCCGAAGCGGCGTAGATCATCCTTCGCCAACCGCAGCAGTGGGAAAATTACCGACATTGCGACGAGCCACCGAGTGAACTCGGTGATGTCCTGCATCCTTACCGCCGTGGCGATCAGCGAAACGAAGGATGCCGCGATGAGAATCAGCACGGTGATCTCGACAGGGTCGATGGGGCCGAGTTGGATTGGATGTGTCATCGCAGAAATCCACACCATTACAACCATCAGCAACGCGATGGGTAGACCCGCGCCTGGGAGCACAGCGAAGGGCGCACATCCCGCGCTGAACGCCAAGCCCACGTAGGACCAGCGTGGTTGCACCACAGCGACAGTGACGGCGGCCAGACCGGCGATGAGCGCGGCCCCGAGAGTCAGACCGAGCTTCTGGCCGCTGCCCAACCCGATGCCGAGCACCAGGGGCAACGCCACTGTGATGAACACGGCCCCGAGTGCCGCACGATTCAGCACGGTCGGAGCCAGTCGTTCACCGAGTCGTGCGGCACCCGGCTCTGCCAACGTTGCTCGCCTCGCTCGTAGAGCTCGCGGCCTGCGGCGACAGCGGCCGACCGGTCCAGTAGGAATTTGCGACACCGTTCGATGGCGACCGCCGGATCGGCGATGCCCTCGATGCCCAGAGCGGAAGACAGGGAGCCGACCGCCGCGGGAGTACCGACGACGGGCAGACCGCGGCTGGCTGCATCGAGAATCTTCACGCGGACGCCGCCCCCAGTAGCGATCGGTGCCACGAGCGCGCGGCAGGTGTCGAGGAAGCCGGCCAGATCGTCGACGAATCCGAGATCACGGACCCCGTCGGGCAGGTCGAGATCGGCCGCGTCGGGATGGGGCGTGCCGACGATGCAGAGCTCGGCATCGTCGATGCCCGCACAGATCTGCGGCCACCAGCCCAGCAGAATCTTGTAGGCCTCCTGATTCGGAGGCCACGTGCGATCTCCGAAGAACACCAATCGATTGCCGGAGTTCGCGATGTTCACTTGCTTCTTGGGAGGGAGTGTCAGATCCAGCCAGTGTGTACGGGCGATACCTGCGCGTCGGTAGAACTCGGCCTCGTCCTCGTCGTAGGTGCCCACGGTGTACGCCCCGCGGGCGACGCGCAGTTCGTCGCGCAGGATGCGCGTGGAATCGAGCTTTCCGATCAGGCCCCGGGTCGCCTTCCACACCAGAGTCTCGGAGACGACTGTGCTGACGGCAAGGGGGATGGTGCCGGCCTTGGTGGAGCGGAGGAACGGCTCGGCCATGTAGGTGTGGTCAGCGACGAAGATGTCGGAATCGGTGTCGTCGATGGCGGCGACGACGGAGTCGATGTCGAACCTGCTGTGCACCAGACTCTTACGGTAGCGAGCGCTGCGCAGGGCGATGGTCTTGATATCTGCGTCGGCCTTGGGAACTCGCCGCCAGCCGTCGGCTGTGCTCTCGGGCCGAGTCGACAGGCAGATGGCCCGGACGTCGTAGGACTCGGCGGCAATACCCATCACCAGTCTCGCCATGGTCAGATCACCGGTGGATTCGTGGCTGGGATCCTTCGCCAGCAGGAAGGTCGCCTTCACGACGGTTTCACCTCCGCGGGACGGTGTACGTAGATCGCGCGACGGTAGACGACGAGCATGGCGAACTCGCAATACACGCACGCGATGGCTGCGCCGTACCCACCGAGCCAATGCGCCAGAACGAACACCGAGACCACCTTCAGCGTCGCCACACTGGCTGTGGCGCGCACTCTCAGTGCATCTCGATGTTGCAGCGACAGGATCATCGTGAACACGAAGTTGACCGATCGGCCGAAAGCGAAGAGCGACAGGATAAGTGCCACGTAGCCGACGTCGTCGTAGCCTCCCCACAGCAGCACTCCGACGCCCACGGCTGCCATCGCCGCTGCCGTCGTCAGCGAGACCTTCACGATGTTGTTCACCGGGGGAGCGGAATCGACGTGGCCGTGCGCATCGCGCAGCGAATTTACGAAGGTGTTCGCATAATTCTGTCCGATCGAGGCGATGGCCAGGGCGGTGACGATCGCAACCGAGTAATAACCTGCCGCATCGGATCCGGCAACGTACCCGATGATGAGGACGTCTCCCGATGCGTATGCCGCGGCGGCGAATGCTTCGGAGGACAGCAGGGTGATCTCGCGTCGGTTGCCCGACATCTGGGGTGCGCGTCCCGGTACGAACCTCAGCGTGGCGCACCAGATCACGATGTACGGCAACAGATACAGCGTGCTCGAAACGTACAGCTGCGGATCCTGTGCCAGGTACAGGTACGAGCCACCAAGGCCGATGGCGACGAGTTGTCGTGCGGCGTCGAACCGCATGGTGACATCCGGTCTGCTCTCCCGCAGGTAGCTGCTCTTGAAGGTATTGAACAGCAGCTCGCCTGCGGCGACGACAATCGCGAATCCGGCCACGTACCACTGGGTGTACACGGCGATCCCGATGGCCGCGATGGCGGTACCGAACAGCACACGCAGGCATCGTTCACGCTGGAAATCGTCCTCGGATACCCGCAGTGACCGGACGAAGAAGGCGTTGTCGAGCGGAGCGTTGAGCAGTGCTGCACCGGCGAATCCCATTGCGTAGATTCCGTATTCGCCGACACCGAGAGTGTGAATCATCGCCGCTGTCCACAGCAGGCCGAACACTCGTCCGCTGTAGCTCCAGAACGAGGCGAGCCCGGCGCGGACGATGTTGCTGTTCGGAACGACTCTGGGCATGGCTACAGGTCCGCCCAGGCGTCGAGGAAGGGTTGCGCGCACCGGTCGATGGTGCGGGCATGCCGCAGTGTGCGGACTTCGGCCTCACTGGCACGGAGCTGGCCCTCGTCGCAGATGATCGAATTCGCCTTGGCCGCAATGGCGTCGATGCCACCCTCGACTCCGATCGCCCCGCCTTCGGACGAGGTCTCCACCAACGAGCCGTCGAGAATGCAGATGATCGGGGTGTTGTAGGCGAACGAGCGGGACACCGCACTCGATGCGGCCCATACCTTTCCGTACGGATTGTCCTTGGAGTACGGCACGATCAAGAAGCGGAAGGAGGCGAAAAAGGCATCTTCTTTCTCGTCGTTGACCTCGCCCAGAACCTGCACGCCCTCGGTGGCGGGCAGCGTGTCGGTGCCGCGTCCGGCCACCACGATTCCGATCGAATCATCGAGTTGCTCGCGCAGCCGGCCGATGAGCTCGAATCCCTTGCCCTTGTAGACGTGGCCGAACATGCCCACCGCGGCAGGTCGTTCGGCCAGCGGGGGCAGCTCGCCGCGCGCCGGTACGAAAATACGCGAGGCCACCGTGGTGGAACCGGTCATCTGCATGCCCACGTTGTCGGCACCGATGCTCGTGAGCGCGAACAGGGTGCGGCCCCTCGTGGCTCGACGCTGCAGTGCCGCGATCAGGGGTCGGGTGGGGTAATGCACGGCGTGATGCAGTAGCCGAAATCGATAGAGCAGCTTGGTCTTGAACGGCCACCACGCCGGGTTGGGGGCGTCGTGCACCGTGGAGGTCACCGGGATACGGCGGGGGAGCCACGAGGCCCAGAACGTCGAGAGCGATCCGGCGCTTTGCTCGAAGTGCACGATTACGGGGCCGCGCTTCTCGGCCGCGAGCACCGAGGCACGCACTGCACGGACGTTGGTGAGGACGTCGCGGACGGTCTCGGCACCGTCGGTGGCGATGCGGTACTCGATCACTTCGAGGAAGTGATCGCGGACCGAATCGAGGAAGTCGTCGGCATAGTCGCCCACACCGCTTCGGCCTGCGGACGGGGCGATGTAGACGAGTCGGGTCTCGGCGAGGGGAGCCATGATCTTCTGCCTTCTCGTCAGTACAGCAGGGGTCGAAAGACAGGGTGGTAGTCCAGAGTCGATGTGCGGGTTCCGACAACCTTGGCGGGGATCCCGGCCACGATCTCCATATCTGCGACGGACTTTCGCACCAGCGAACATCCGCCGACGACGGCACCGTCGCCGATGGTCAACCCCTGAAGGACGGTGGCCCTGCTGGCGATCCAGGCGTGATGGCCGATCCGGACAGGACCGAGCTCTACCGCGAAGTCGTCACTGTGCACGAGGTGTTGGCCGGTGATGATGTGTACGTCGGACGCCAGCACCACACTGTTCTGGAGGGTGAGGCCGCCGCGGGCGTCGAGCATGCAGTCGAATCCGATGGAACAGTTGTCTCCGATCACTAGGCGATCGATACCCAGCACCGTCGTGCCCATCATGATCGAAGTGTTGGTCCCGATCGTGGCTCCGAACTTTCGGAGAAATGACTGCCTGATCCAATGCGAGGGGATGCGGGTGATGGCCCAGTTGAAGATTCGCTCGCCCAGCTGAGTGGTGCGACGGCTCTGGTAGACATCGGTCATCAGGACCGTCCTTCGGTCAGCGCCAGGTCGTGTTCCACCATCGCGGCGACGACGTCGGCGAAGCGCTTGGTGGGCTCCCACTCCAGCTCTGCCCTGGCTTTGCTTGCGTCGCCCACCATTTCCGCAGACTCCGCGGGCCTGCCGAACGCGTCGGAGGTGGTGACGAAGGAGTGCCAGTCTTCGATCCCCGCGGCATGGAATGCGGCCGCGACGAACTCTCGTACAGAATGGGCTTCGCCGGTGGCGATGACGAAGTCACCACCGGTCTCGTGCCCGGCCATACGCAGCGCCGCATCCACGTAGTCGGGGGCCCACCCCCAGTCGCGACGAGCATCGAGATTTCCCAGTTCCAGAGTCGACTGGTGGCCGTGCGCAATGGCCGCTGCTGCTGCGGTGATCTTGCGTGTCACGAAACGATGTGGGCGAAGAGTGGATTCGTGGTTGTAGAAGATTGCGTTGCTGGCCCTCAGACCCCGGGCGCGATACATCTGCACGATGTGGTGGCTGAACGCCTTGGTTGCTCCATAGGGGGAAAGTGGGGCGATAGCTGTGTTTTCGTCCTGGGGAGAGGACGGGGTTCCGGCAAATATTTCTGCGCTCGACGCGTTCACCAGAACGCGGTCTATGCCGGTCGTGTTCTGTAGATCCAGTAGTGAGTCGATGATTGCAACAATCGACTGTCCGTTCACAGCCGTGGTCTCGATCGGATGGCTCCATGAATACGCAACCGAGGATATTCCGGCGAAATGAAACACCAAGTCTGGTTCGGTGTCATAAACAATCCGGCGGCATGCATTTTCGTTGCGTAGTTCGACTTCGACGACGGAAAGTCCGCAAATATCGCCTATATCCGAGTGGTCGGTTTCCGGCTGCACGGTGCCGATTACTTCGTATTCGAGTTCCGTAAGTCGCCGGGCCAAAATGTTGCCGTCCTGTCCGGCGACGCCGGTGATGAGTGCGCGGGGGCTCACCGGAGGGCCGGCCCCTCGGCGCGCTCGGCGCGCAGCAGTTCCAGATCGCTACGGACCATGAGCCCCACCAGGTCCGGGAAATCCAGGGTGGGCTTCCAACCGAGGACGCTGCGTGCTTTGGTGGCGTCGCCGATCAGAAGGTCGACTTCGGCGGGGCGCATGAAGGCGGGGTCGATGTGGACTTTGTCTGTCCAGTCGTCGATGCCTACTGCGGCGAATGCGTGGTCGAGTAGCTCGCGAATGGAGTGGGTTTCACCGGTGGAGATGACGTAGTCGTCGGCGTGGTCTTGTTGGAGCATCAGCCACATGGCTTCGACGTAGTCGCCTGCGAAGCCCCAGTCGCGTTTGGCGTCGAGGTTGCCCAGGGCGATGTTCTCCTGTAGTCCCATCGAGATGCGGGCGACGGCCATCGAGACTTTGCGGGTAACGAATTCCGGTCCGCGGCGGGGTGATTCGTGGTTGAACAGGATGCCCGAGCTGGCGTGCAGTCCGTAGGATTCGCGGTAGTTGATGGTCATGTAGTGCCCGTAGACCTTGGCTACGCCGTAGGGGCTGCGGGGCCAGAGCAGGGTGTGTTCGTTCTGCGGTACCTGTTGGACTTTACCGAACATTTCACTGCTCGATGCCTGGTAGAACCGCACGTGTTTGCCGGAGCTGTCCTGGTAGAAGCGCAGTGCCTCGAGCACGTTGAGTACGCCGCCTGCGGTGACGTCGGTGGTGAGACGCGCGTTCTCCCAGGAATACGCGACGAAGGAGATTGCGCCGAGGTTGTAGACCTCGTCGGGTTGGGCGTCGCTGAAGGCGCGCATCAGTGACGACAGGTCGAGCAGGTTGCCGGAGAGGATTTCCACGAACGGGTGCGATTTCTCCAGTAACGTTCGCTTTGGATTGTTTTGGCCCTGTACCAAACCGTAGACCTTGTATCCCTTGGAGTGGAGGAGCTCTGATAGGTACAGCCCGTCCTGTCCGGTGATTCCGGTTATCAACGCACTCTTCATGCTCGCCTCTCGCGCCCTGATGTATCCGCCCCGACGGCTGGCTTATCTTTTCACGTACACGTCGTTCGCGTGCAGTGAACGCAGTGGTGTGAAAATTAGTTAGCGCATACGAAGTGAATGTCATCGACATCGTCGATAATCCTCGGAATGGATGTTGGTTCTGCGCGTGGGGTGAAACAAGATCTACTATTCGACCTTGGTGGTACCGCCCGGTGTCACGTGTGAAGGATTCGGCAGGAGCGCTTCGCGTTGGACATCCGTGAGTACCTGAGGATTTGGCGGTCGCGCTGGGTTTCGATAGGCGTTACCGTTGCCGTCGCGGTGCTCGGGGCTGCCACTGCCAGCGCTCTCAGCACGCCTCTGTACCAGGCATCGACACAGTTGTTCGTCGGTGCCGCGGGTGGGGCATCGGCGAGCGAGGCTTACCAGAACAATCTTTTCGCCAAGGAACGCGTCACCTCTTACGCGAGCCTCGCTGCCGGGAAACAGGTGGCGCAGCGAACGATCGACACCCTCGACTTGGATATGAGTGCCGATGAGCTGATGGAGCGCGTGACGGCTACTCCGGTCCCTGACTCGGTCCTGCTCGACCTGTCGGTCCTGGATTCCGATGCCGACAGAGCGGCGGACCTGGCCAATTCCGTTGCGGAGCAAACTAGTCGGTTGGTGTCCGAATTGGAGGGTTCGGAGGGTGAAGGGTCGCCGGCAGCGGCCACGGTGGTCCAGTCAGCCGCCGTACCGACGAGCCCAGTCTCGCCCCTGTGGGGCCGAAATATCCTGATCGGTCTCGTCGGTGGCCTGTTTTTGGGTCTGATCGTGTCGGTGCTCCGCGACCGCCTCGACGTCTCCGTCAACGACCGGACGCGACTCGGTGATTCGGTCTCGTGCCCGGTGGTCGGCGGGATTCCGTTCGTCAAGATCAAGAAGAGCGCCACCCCGGTGTTGTTCGGCGACAAGTACATCGAGGCGTCAGAGGCCCTGCGAGAACTGAGGACCAACCTGCAGTTCCTCGGTATCGACAATCCGCCACGTGCGATGGTGATCACCAGTGCCGAGGACGGTGCGGGAAAAACTGTCACCGCGGTCGGTCTCGGCGTCGCACTGGGCGAGGCCGGGCACTCGGTGATTCTGGTCGACGCCGATCTACGTAAGGCTCAGCTCGCTCGTCACCTGGGGGTGACGTCCGATGTGGGACTGTCGAGCATATTGACTCATCAGGTCAACGCGAACCAGGCGATCGCAACGTCGACGCATGAGAACGTGCATGTGATGCCCGCCGGGGTGGTTCCCCCCAACCCCAGTGAACTGCTCAGCACTCCCACGTTTCGCAAGTTGATCAGGGACCTGTCCGGGCTGTACGACTTCGTGTTGATCGACTCCCCGGCCGCCCTCCGCTACACCGACGCGGCGTTGCTGGCTGCTGCCTGCGACGGGGCAGTGCTGCTCGCGCGAAGTGGGCGGACCAGAACGACCGACTTGGCGAAGGTGACGGAAAAGATGGGAATGGTCGACGTAACAGTCCTGGGTGCGGTTCTGGTCGGGGCGAAGATCAAGGGCGGCAAGGGGAGATGACGGTGTTGTGACGGCGGACGCCAGTCATCCGGTTGACCGCCCTACCCGCGGCCTCAATACAGAAGAGGCCGAAAGTCGGGGTGGTAGTGAAGTTCGGACTTACGGACACCCAGGTGCGCGGCGGGTACACCGCCCACTATCTCCATGGGGGCGACGTCATTTCGCACCAGTGCGCAGGCGGCAACCACGGCACCGGGGCCGATGTGAACTCCGTCGGTGACGGTCGCACGACTGGCAACCCACGCGTGGTGCTCGATGTGGATAGGTGACCATAGGGCTTTGAAGTCGTCGGAGTGCACGTCGTGGTGGCCACCGACGACATGAACGTCGCTGGCGAGTACCACGTCATTGTCGATGGTCAGGCCGCCCCGGGCGTCGAGTAGGCAACGGAAGCCGATTGAGCAGTTGTTTCCGATGACGAGTTTGCGGATGCCGTGAACCCGGGTGCCCATCATGATCGACGAGCTGCTGCCGATCCGAGTTCCGAACGCCCGCAACCAGTTCTGCCGAATCCAGTGCGACGGGATCTGCGTAACCAGAAGATTGAACAGACGCTCGCCGATCTGCTCGCGGGCCGATGTCGTTTCGGTGTCGAACACGATCTTTTCCCGGGACTTCGTCATGGCTGTCCTTTCGTGGGCATCTTCTGCACCTTAACGGACAGTGGGGCAGGAGTGTCCCTGCCCGACAACAGCATCCGAAAACAAGCAACGAGTACTCGAATGCCGCGAGTAAAAGACATCAGGATTCCAATATATTTCTGCGTTACGCTCGCGCAATTGGTGTAATGATGCGACGATACCGTTCAACAAGTTAAGAGCTACTCCCGCCAGCAGGAGACATCATGCCCGCTCAACTACTCCGAGTTCTTCATGTCTCCGAGGCGTTCGGTGGTGGTGTGCGCACCGCGATGGTGAATTACGTCATTGGAACCCCGGAGTTCGAGCACTCGATGGTCCTGCGACTTCGGGCTGGGCACGAGACCGTCGAGGTGCCCGAAGATGTTGACGTGAAATATGTTTCAGGTGGGCTGATCGATTTCTTCAAGGCAGCATTGCGTGCTGTCGACCAGGGTGACTACGACATCGTGCACCTGCATTCGAGCTACGCCGGCGTGCTTCGCGCGTTTCTCCCCAAAAATGTGCGCATTGTCTACACGCCGCACTGCTACGTGATGGAGGCGAAAAAGTCTGCCTATCGCACAGTGACGTACAGAATGGTCGAGAAGGCGCTCGCACAGCGCCCGCAGCTGTTGATGGCCGTCTCACCTCGAGAAGCCGCGATCGGGCTGTCGTTGAGGCCGTCCATGCACGCCGAAATTGTCGAGAACGTCGCAGTGGCGCTGCCTGTTCCGTTCACCAAAACGCATCGCAACAGTTCCAAGCCGATCATCACGATGGTCGGCCGAATCATGGCGCAGAAGGATCCGTTCTTCTTCGCGGACGTGGCCAGGCGATTGGGCACCGAACGCTTTCGTTTCATGTGGATCGGCGACGGTGACGACGACGGCCGGCTCGCACTGGAAGAGGCCGGCGTCGAAGTCACCGGATGGCTACCTTCCGCCGACGTCTGGGACGCGCTGGAGATCACCGACCTCTACCTCCACACGGCTGCATGGGAGGGTGGCCCGCTGTCCACGCTGGAGGCAGCGGATGCCGGGTGTCCGTTGCTCGCCCGCACCATCCCCAGCATGGAGTCGCTCGGGTATCCGCTTGCAGGCACCGAATCCGAGGCCGTTGCCTCCTCGGTCGAACGGTTCTTCGCAGACCCGGCCTATCGGGAGGATGTGTCGATGACGAGCCGCCAGATCGCCCGCAACGCATCGCTCGAGAACTTGGGCCGCAATCTCGCTCACATGTACGGACGCGCGATGGTCGAGTTGAAGCCGCGCACCGTGCGTGCCGAGCGTGAACACCACCGCGTCGAACGCACGGCGGCCATCAGCTGATCCTTGTCGTGAGGAGTATTGCCCTGCGGGACTCGTACGCGAAGACACATGGATCTAGTGGCAGTCGACGTGGCGGCCATCGCTGATGCGCTCGCTTCTTTTTGCAAAGTCACGTTCCGCAGCATGGTTACTAGATGTCGACTGTCAGGCGAACGTTTGTCTGCACCGAACGAAGGCGTTCGACTCGACTTCTCGCACGTCGAAACCCGGTAGATGAGTGGTGATTTGCTCATCAACGCCTGGACCACTGGCGCAGTCTCCAAGTGCGATGGGCGCAGTGAGGTAGCCCGCGGCTCGAGTATCGGCGGGCCTGATCCGTGTCTACTATGCGCTTGTAAAGCATCAGTAAGACCGACGGGGAACGGACAGCATGCGAATCACAGTCTTTGGTACCGGCTACCTCGGTGCCACGCACGCCGCCTGCATGGCCGAACTCGGCCACGAGGTACTGGGCGTCGACGTGGACCCGGCCAAGCTCGCGAAGCTCGAGGCAGGAGAGGTTCCGTTCTGGGAGCCGGGTCTCGAAGAGGTGCTGCAGCGCAACATCGCGGCCGGTCGCTTGCGCTTCACCGCGTCGTACCAGGAAGCCGCGGACTTCGCGGAGGTTCACTTTCTCGGTGTCGGCACTCCCCAGAAGAAGGGGGAGTTCGCAGCCGACATGAAGTTCGTCGACTCGGTCATCGAGACGCTCGCGCCGTTGCTCACCAAGCCGGCCGTGATCTTCGGTAAGTCCACAGTTCCCGTCGGTACCGCCGAGCGGCTCGGCCGCATGGCACGCGAACTGGCCCCGGCCGGCGATGGCGTCGAGGTCGCCTGGAACCCCGAGTTCCTTCGCGAGGGCTACGCCGTCAAAGACACGCTGCACCCGGATCGTCTCGTGCTGGGTGTCGATCGAGATCGGCCGGGTCGTGCGGAGGAACTGGCCCGCGAGGTCTACGCCCAGCTGCTCGACGAGCAGATCCCGTTCCTGGTGACGGACTTGGCCACGGCCGAGCTGGTCAAAGCCTCGGCCAATGCGTTCCTGGCCACCAAGATTTCGTTCATCAACGCCATCGCAGAGGTGTGCGAGGCGGCCGGGGCCGACGTCACCGTCCTCGCCGACGCGATCGGCCACGACGAGCGCATCGGGCGCAAGTTCCTCAACGCCGGCATCGGCTTCGGCGGTGGGTGCCTGCCCAAGGATATCCGCGCGTTCATGGCCAGGGCCGGCGAGCTCGGTGCCGATCAAGCGCTGACGTTCCTCCGCGAGGTCGACAACATCAACATGCGGCGACGCACCCGCATGGTCGAGTTGGCGCGGGAGGCGTGCGGCTCGCTACTCGGTGCGCGGGTGGCCGTGCTGGGCGCGGCCTTTAAGCCCGACTCCGACGACGTTCGTGATTCACCGGCCCTGAACGTGGCCGGTCAGATCCAGCTGCAGGGTGCAACGGTCAACGTGTACGACCCGAAGGCCATGGAGAACTCCAAGGCGCTGTTCCCCACGCTGACCTACAACAACACCGCTCTCGAGGCCTGCGAGGGAGCAGACGTGGTGCTGGTGCTGACGGAGTGGAAAGAGTTCAAGGCTCTCGTTCCCAGCGACCTGGACGGCGTGGTGCGCAGCAAGAAGCTGATCGATGGCCGTAACTGCCTGGACCCGGAGCAGTGGCGGGCGGCAGGGTGGAACTATCGAGGCCTGGGTCGACCCTGAGCGCGACCAGGCACATCGATCTCGCAATTCATTCGATGGAATGAATTGTTCGGCCCGTTGTGCTTGCTGATATCTGTAATTCGCATTAACGCACACTGCCTTAAAATGCAAACGTCCTGCTTTACGCTCGTCGACATGTGCTGATGTTTGGTTGAAAGCGGTAGACGCCGCGATTGACGGGTAAATCACCCGATAAACAGCGCTGAACACTGTGAGTGGTCACCAAAGTGCGTCGATCGTGCTCGTGTGTAACGTTTTTGGACCTCGCGGCGGTTACACCTTGGAAGTCCCAGTCACCCGTTTCGCCTAGTCAGCGTATGTGTGGTAAACCGAACGGACGCTGTTATTTATCTGTGATCTGCGCCGCTCGCGTGGTGCTTCGTATTGCAACGTGGGACTATTCCAATTCGATACCAGTCGCATTCCGGATTGGTTCGGATGTCAGACCAGCGGCCACCGGAGGTGGTCGCAGAAGCGCAGAAGGAGGGGAGCAGGTGGCATCTGTCGGGGCGGCACCACGCTCACTCTGGGGATCCTCGCGGTCCGGGGAGCTGAAGACTCGCAAGCTCACGTCGCGACATGTGTGGGAGCGCCAGTACATCGCCCGCCTTCGGGTGACCGACGTGCTGGCTGTGGTCTTGTCTGTCGCTCTGGCCCAGATCGTTCGGTTCGGGGGAATCGAGACCACAGGACTGACCAACTCCATTATCTACACCGGTGTCTCCGTCGCAGTGGCGAGCGTCTGGATCGCGTTTCTCGCGATCTTCAGAACCCGGTCGACGCGCGTGATCGGCAACGGTGCCGAGGAGTACCGCCGCATCGTCTCGGCCACCTTCCGGCTCTTCGGTGTCATCGCCATCATCTCTTTGCTGTTCCGTATCGACTTTGCACGCCTCTACCTCGCCATCGCCCTTCCCGTTGGGTTGGTGGCCTTACTTGTCAGCCGCTGGCTGTGGCGCAAAGTGGTCACTCGACTCCGCAGCGAAGACAAATACAAGACGTCGGTGCTGATAGTCGGGAGTCGCTCGGCCGCGGTCTCGATGGCAGAGTCGTTCGAGCGTTCGCCGTCCTCGGGCTACGCGGTGGTGGGAATGTGCATGCCCGGCTACGAGGTGCCGAGTGACGGAATCGTTCACGTCGAGGGTGCCGACATCCCGGTACTCGGTAGTGAGCGAGACGTCCTCGCCGCGATCGACGAGTGCGGTGCCGACACCGTTGCAGTCACCGCCACCGAACACCTCGGCCACAAGGGCATTCGCAAGATGATCTGGGATCTGGAGAAGAAGGACGTCGACCTCGTGGTTGCGCCTGGGGTCGTAGACGTTGCCGGCCCCCGGTTGGTGATGCGTCCTGTTGCAGGGTTCCCGCTGATTCACGTCGAGAAGCCTCAGTACAACGGCGCGACGCGATTCAGCAAGGTCGCCTTCGATCTGACGTTTGCGGCGCTGGTTCTGGTGTTGATCTCGCCGGTGCTACTTGCAGTAGCGATTGCTGTGAAGGTCACCAGTCGTGGACCGGTGTTCTACAAGTCGGAGCGGCTGGGCATCGACGGCAAACCGTTCTCGATGATCAAGTTTCGCAGCATGACCATCGATGCGGACCAACAGGTGGCGCATTTGCTCGACCGGAACGAGGGTGCCGGTGGGGTGCTGTTCAAGATGCGGAACGATCCGCGGGTAACGCCTGTCGGCAAGATCCTGCGTCGCTTCAGCCTCGATGAGCTTCCGCAATTCATCAACGTCCTCAGGCGCGAGATGAGCGTCGTGGGTCCGAGGCCTCCGCTGCGGCGTGAGGTAGAGACCTACAACGGCGAGGTTCGACGGCGACTGTTGGTCAAGCCGGGAGTCACGGGTCTGTGGCAAGTCAGCGGACGATCTGACTTGTCATGGGAAGAGACAGTACGACTAGACCTGTCGTACGTCGAAAACTGGTCCATGGTGGGGGATCTTTTGATCATTGCCAAGACAGCCAAAGCCGTATCTCGGAGCGACGGGGCCTATTAACCGCCACGCTCTACGTGTGCCGTGTCGTGTAGCTCTCCAATCGGAACTAGTGGAAAGGCGAGCTTTCGATATGAGGAAGTCCGTTGCAATAATCGGGTCACGTGGATACCCCAGCTACTACGGAGGATTCGAAACCCTCATCCGACGACTCGCACCTTATTTGGCCGACAAAGGATGGTCCGTAGTCGCCTATGGTCGGCCTGGGACGATAAAGACGGACGACGATTCCCGTGATCACCGCGTTCGCTCCGTGACCACTCCCGGCCTCGAAACTAAGTCACTCAGCACTTTGACTTACGGACTATCCGCATGCCTTCACGCAGCTTGGAAGCGACCAGACGCCGCCCTCGTCCTTAACGTCGCCAACGGTTTTTGGCTACCCATACTTAAAATGAGAGGTATTCCAACAGTTGTCAACGTCGACGGCATGGAGTGGGAACGCGCAAAGTGGGGTCGAGCGGCCAAAATCGTGTTCAAAATGGGAGCCAGAATGACAGCGCGGTTCGCCGACATCATTGTCTGTGATTCAGTCGAGATACAGAGACGTTGGAAAACGCAATTTGCAAGGTCGAGCGACTTCATAGCTTACGGAGCCGATGAATCGGCGAATCTCGAATTGGTAGAAAATCTACAAGAAAAGTCCTACGTGCTCTACGTCGCGCGCTTCGTCCCTGAGAATTCGATAGAAGAATTTCTCGCCGCCGCCGAAGTTATCAGCGAAAGACACAAAGTGGTAATCGTAGGGTCATCCGGATACGGTGGAGATCTTGATCAACGCGCATTGCAGCTGTCAAAAAATTCAGAGAATGTAACCTGGCTAGGACATCTCAGTGACGACCAAAAGCTATTCTCCTTGTGGCAGCATTGTGGCGCGTACTTCCATGGCCATAGCGTTGGCGGTACTAATCCGGCATTAGTGCAGGCAATGGCGCTTGGTGCTCCTATCGTCGCACGAGACACGACCTATAATCGCGAAGTCCTCGGCGACGCCGGCCGCTTTGTTGAGCCAGACCCCGCGGCAATCGTCAAATCAATAAACGAACTAATCTGCAATCGAGATGAACAAACTGCCCTTGGTATGTTAGCGAACGGACGGGCGACTTCTAATTACTCGTGGTCGCTGATATGTGACAAATACGAAGCATCGCTCAGAAGGGCAATAGGAGTCCCAATAGGAACAAGTAAGCAGGGTTCTGCGTCGGTAGCTTCCTACAGTGGAAATAGTATTACCCAGAGCCATGTCAAGCCGGATACGAATAGCGCGGAAGGTGAACGGTGAAAGTACTCATCACAGGAGTCGCAGGTTTCGTAGGCAGTCATCTTGCTGAATCCTTGCTGACAGATGGGCACGAGGTAGTTGGGGTTGACAGCTTGACCAATTACTACTCACCGACTACTAAACTGGGCAACCTCGCCACTGCGGAGCAGGACGACAAATTCACCTTCCTTCAACAAGACATTCTCGACCTAACGCCAGACCACATCGGTGGGACAGATGTTTGCATTCATTTGGCTGGACAGCCAGGAGTTCGTGACTCTTGGAACCAATTCGACCTTTACACACGGCAGAATCTAGTGGCTACCCAGCACCTGGCGCAGGTTCTTTCTGCAGCAGGAGTATCTCGAATGGTATTTGCCAGTAGTTCGTCCGTCTATGGCGATCAAACTAGCTACCCGTGCCGCGAGACGGACACTTTGTTGCCGAGAAGTCCGTACGGAGTAACCAAGCTAGGCGGTGAGTATCTCCTACGCGCCTTTAGTTCTAGCTTTGAGTTGGAGGTGATCGCGCTCAGGTTCTTCACCGTTTACGGCCCTCGACAACGTCCAGACATGGCTACGCAGAGGCTGATCACTGCGGCACTTACGGGGGGGGCATTCAATTTGTTTGGAAACGGTACTGCGAGGCGAGACTTTACGTATGTCGAGGACGTCGTTGATGCGTGCAGAAGGTCCGTTGATGCGGTACTTCCTGAACGGTTCACCGCTGTCAATATTGGCGGCACGGGCGAAACCTCCATGTCGCAGCTTGTCGAACAGATTGAGGAATTAACCGGACGAAAGATTCAGCTGCGGGTTACGGCGAAGCAACTAGGTGATGTGGACCGAACCGGTGCCGACTTTTCCAAGGCCCACAGGATATTGGGATGGTCGCCGACGCGAACCTTACAGTATGGTCTGGAGCAACAAGTGCTGCACGTCCTGCATCAGTTGCCCCAAGGGGATTAGATTACGATGAAAAAGAAGCCATCGAAAACACTTCGGGTCCGGTCGGAAGTAAGAGCCTGGCAGCTCGCAATCATCCAACTGGTATCCGGCGTTCTATTGCCCGAGTACTCCTTCAGACGACTGCGCGCAGCACTGTTGCGACTGGGTGGCTTACGAATTTATCTCGGCTGTCATGTAGGTGGCGGATTTCGCGCGACCGGGACCAACTTAGACGTCGGGAGAGGCACATATATCGGACCCCGTTGCTTTATGGACATAAATTCCTCTGCTTGGATCCGGATTGGCAGCGACGTCGCCATTGGACCCCAATGTACATTCCTCACGAGTACGCATGATTTTGGCTCAGCGCGGAAGCGAGCCGGGCGAAATATTGCACTCCCGATCAGTGTTGGTGACGGATCATGGATAGGCGGGAACGTCACAGTGCTGCCTGGAGTAGAAATAGGGGCGGGAAGTGTTGTTGCCGCTTCCAGCACCGTAACCCACTCGGTGGCTCCAAATACGCTCGTCGGCGGAATCCCAGCGCGTCTGATTCGCACATTGAGTTCTCCTGCTGACGCTCCGAGCCCAATATGACGAGCGAGACTACGACCCGAAAGAAGTCTGCCGGGTACGCAGGATTTGTGACAACCCTCCTTACTCTGACCAACATCGTTGTCGGATTTGCATTCCAATCTTTGATCGCATCGAAGCTTGGTCTCAGCGGTTTGGCGGATCAGTTTCAACTAGGCTGGACAATAGTAACGTTTGGCACGACCGTGTTCTTCGCACTAGTTCCAATGGTGCTTGTGCCGCGTATTCATGATGGCTCAAATATAATGTTTTTAGGGGACCTGCGGGCTTTCTGGGCACTTGGAATAGTCGCGACTGCAGCACAGGCGATCTACGCTTTAACGTTGACGGGTTCCCTTTCAACTATTCTACTGCTGTCTGCTCCGAGCCACATCCTGGCCGCTTTGACATGCGGTGCACAGGCGGTCGCATACCTCCAACACAGGTTCGCCCTCGCCGCAGCTGGAGGAGTCGCGAATGGTATCGGACTGTTCAGTTGGGTGGCCATATCGGGATGGAACAATACATCGGCTCTGACGTTGGGTACCGGTATCGCAATCGGATACCTGGCGCAGTTCATTGCTGCGGCTTTGCCAGTAGCTCGTGTCATGTGGCGTAGTCGATGGACCAGCCAGATCGGGCTTCGTGCGATTCTTGCACTGTTTGCATTTACACTAATCACTAAGTTTCAGCCCGTCCTCGAGAGGATTTTGACGACCGACCTGCAGACGGGTGCCACGGCGGCACTCGGTTTCGGACAGAAGATCGCTCAGGGACTACTGCTTCTCTGTGCGTTTGGTCTTGCTCTGACGGCCGTGGGAACCATTTCTAAACACCTCGCAAATAACGACCACCAGTCTGCGGCACGGATCCTTGAAAGAACAATTGCTACTACGGTTATTGCTACAAGCGTTGTATCTGCGGCATTTATCCCTTTTAGTCTGCTGGCGGTACATGTGTTGTTTGTACGCGGCGAATTCACATCTGAGGATGCCCTGACCGTTCAAAATACGATTCTTCTACAACTACCTTGGGTCTTGGCGTGTGCCCTTACTGGCGCGATGACATCGTACCTATACATAGAGCGTGCGTACATTCGTGTCGGCGTCGCATCTGTCATCGGCCTTGTAGTGACGGTGACCACGGGATTGGCTTTGTCAAGAAACTTTCCAGCCGAGGCGGTTCCAATTGCAAGCAGCGCCGGCGCAGTGGTGACTTGTATAGTAGTGGCATTGAGCCTCCGCAAGTCACCGGTATGGGTACACACAAGGGAAATCCTGCACGACGACTTGCAGATCCTGATCCTCTTTCCAGCTATATTTTTTGCGACCCTGATGGTCTGGGTCACCGTCTCACTAAGCTCCAACGGGTCATTGCCACCGCTTCTACTATCCGGCGCCACCTTCGTATGTAGCGGAATCTTAAGCGTTTCCTTCAGCACAGTTCGTGACCGAATAAGAACACTATTGAGTGATGCAGCATGATTAAGGACGACGTCTTTAACAGCAAGCTCGGCGTTTTAGCGATTACCCTTGGGGGGCGAAAGGTTGCGTCCTCTAGGGTAAGAGCGCATGAGCCGCTCGCCTTGGCGTGCTCACGTGGCATCAAAACAAAGGTCATAGAAGTACACGGTAACCGCCTATGGCCAATATCATTGGTCGCCTGGTTGATTTTTAGAAGACCACGCATTCTCGTCATTCAGAAAGTACTTCCTCCTATCTGGTTGACAGGAATTATCCGATGGGTAGCGCGCGATCTCCGGGTAGAGCTTGACGATGCAGTCTATTTTGGTTACCCCGGAGCCTCGGAGCAGAAGCTCAGCCAGAGTGTGAACCGGTCGAGGCGGTTGTTCCAAGCCGCTGATCGCGTCGTGGTGACGACGCCAACCATAGCTGCTGATATCCAAAGGATTGCGGGAGTGCAGGCATGGCCATTTGCGGGTCCTGCGCCCTCAGGGCCGTTGGCCGAATTTGCCAGCAAACCAGGGATATTGTGGTTGGGAAGTCCCTCGACCATCGCCAACGTCGAGCCGCTTATTCCAGCTCTTTCGTCCTGGGTGGCTGGCAAATCTGGAGGACCTGAGTTGCTTTGGATAGTTGGCGCGGTGGCGGACGCGTCTACTGATGCTCCAGTGAGGGTTCGCAGGTGGTCGCCGGAAGTCGAGAGAACGGCGCTGGCGGAATGCAGCATTGGACTGATGCCGCTTACAGATGATGTGTGGAACAGGCGTAAGGCGGCGTTCAAGGTGCTGGTGTATCTTGCCAACGGAGTGATCCCGGTTGTTCCTGACGTGCCTGCCGTTCGGGCGCTACTCGGTGATCAGCTGAACGAGCTATGCGTTGAAGTAGCGAATCCATCGCGGCCACAATCCTGGGTGGACGCGGTGGGTAGTGCCTGGTCAGTCCCGGTCGGAGGGGCCTGGGTTGATGCTAGAGACCGATTGTTCGCAAACCTCTCTGTTGATAACTACTTGAACGTGCTACTTGGTGACACACTCGAAAAGCATGGGATGACTGGGAAATGAATTTGAAAGTACTGATGGCGTGCTCACAATATCCACCTGTCTATGGCGGTGCCGGACAGCAAGCTTCACTGCTTGCTGAACACCTTCATAGAAAAGGATGGAGGGTAACCGTTGTGACGCTTGACCAGCTTTCTAAAGGCTCCAGTACGGATGGTGGCTTTAAAGTTAAAAGGGTGAGTTGCCTGAGCGGTAGAGCGGGCCGCTTGGCACGAGGTGTTTCCACGATCGGCCTCGGGTTAGCGGCCGCATGGACTGTTCTGAGGGATCGCCCCGACGTCGTCCACATTCACGGATCATACTGGTGGGCCATTCCCCCTGCAGTTCTAGGGCGGATGCTGCGGAAGCGCGTAGTTGTAAAAGTGACGAGGGATGGAGAGGACGACCCACGTACGGTTCACGCAAAGCGCGTCGGTCGGCTGCCTGTAGGGATGTTGTATGCGCTCGCTTTTCGCTCGGCCAACAAGATCGTTTTCTTGAATGATTCAGGTTTTCGAGACGCATTGGGCTATGGGTATGCGGGTAAAGCAACACGGATGTTTAATGGTGTTGACAGTAAGAAGTTGACCCGAACCATTCAGCGAAGGACTAGTGCGCGCTCTATTTTCGGAGTTCACCAGGAGTCGATAATTGTTCTATTTGTAGGTTACTTAGCTCCACATAAAGGGGTGTTAGATTTGCTGGACGCGTGGCCAGCTGTTGAAGATGAATTCCCGAACGCAGAGCTGTGGTTGGTTGGGCCGGGATCGGGGTTCTACCGAGAGCTAAGTGAAAGCGTTGATAATGAGATGGAAGTCCTGCGGAACGTAGGCTATTCAGTCAAGGCGTTCGGTCACGTGCCGGCCCAACAGATGCCCCAATATTATTGGGCTGCTGACATCTTCACGCTGCCCAGCTACAGGGAAGGTATGCCAAACAGTCTCGCGGAGGCCATGGTCGCAGGTTGCACGCCTGTCGCTACAAAGATCCCGGGAATTGTGGATATATGCCCGCAGGATTATCGACTGCTGGTTCCACCTGGAGATTCGCGACTGCTGGCTGCCGCTTTGCAAGATGCAATCAAAAACCGTGAACCTATAAGCGGTGAGCACCTACAAAAGCTCGACATATTTACCGTTACAGACGACTACCTTGAGTTGTACAATGGCTGATTATGTTTTAACAGAAGCGCGACCAGGTCATTCCAGAGTGTATTCAAAATCTCTGTTAGCTTTAGCTGCTTTGGTTTGTGTGCTAGTCGCTGGAATTTCGGTCGCTCGCGTAGGTTCATCTGACATGGGTCCAGTGACCATAGCGGCGATGATAGTGATTCTGGTTGCCGTAGTAGGTTACAGGCTGGATGATGTACGAATGCCGAATCGTGCGGTGTGCGTGTGTCTAATTACTCTAACCCTCATGTTTGTAGTCGGTGTTTACCCACGCCGCTTCCCTGTTTTCGGAATTAACCCCAGCCCCGAAGCTGCAAATATTATCGCCATCGGTCTGGTTTCCTTACTGATTGGGGTTCTTGGGTTCACATTCCTGATTAGGGGGCCAGCTAAGCCCCTCGGTGTCTTCCTTTCGCATGCTACCTTACCGAATATTTACCATGTGGCCGTCGTTACTGCGATCGCGGTCGCTCTGGCAAATTACTTCACCGGCGTCATTCCACTCCTTGCGGACGATGTAAATGCCTCAAGATTCGGGGACAGTTTTGGTGTCCTCGAAAGGTTATGGCCCCTAGTTATTGCCGTAATGCAAAGTGCGCTCATTGTAGGAATGTATCGGTACATTACCCATAAATTCTCTAAGATTGACTTGTTTTACATTACTGCAGGTTCGGTCATTCTTGTCTTAAGTGGTGGTCGCGCACTTATTGGTGTCGCGCTGTTGAGTTGTGCAATTTTGTACATTCAAGTCCGGCGACCACCCCTTTGGTCGATTGTACTGGCTGTTGCCCTAGGGGTTGGTTCCCTTGGAATCTATGGCTTGTGGAGGGCAGGTAACTCAACAGGCGCTGAGGCGGCTTCGTCATATTTGCGCGCTCGAGGTCTCGATAATTGGTCTGGATCGGCGGACCTTTCGTTACAGACAGGCCCGCGCGTGATGGAACGGTTACTTCGGCTTGACACAAGTGCGGATGGCAAGTTCTTCTCCGGTGATTTGGGTAGCTTTCTCCGGCTGGGCTACGATCTTTCAGACCGATACGTCACTGGTTTGCTCGGTGCGGACGTCTCGGCGGTGGGAGGACTTCCGCCCACGCTGTTCGGAGGGCTCTATCTTGATTGGGGCATCCTCGGAGTAATATTCGGGTCTGTAGCGCTGGGTTCGATGTTAGTGCTGTTCCAGCGCATGTTCACTCAACGACCATCCATTGCGTCTGCTCTTTGGTTTAGCTATTTCGCCTCGTACTTTGTAGTATCTGCCTACAGCTACATTAGTTTAAAACCGACCTGGATAACCGTTGTCTTTCTGAGTATCTTCATTGCGCGCGCGAATAGGCGGCATAATGGTCGCACGGCGGAGGGCAATTTGTGAAGATCTTAATGGTAAGCAAGTTTTCAGATCTTGTTGGCGGTGTTGAAAGGCATATTACCGATCTAACGGATGGCTTGGTGGGTCGTGGGCACATTGTCAATCAATTTACTATGGATCAAGTGGTTGATGAGGGGCATAGCGTATTTTCGGCTTCATCGGTCGGTCCGGTAGATAAGGTACGCTCGGGTAGAAATCTGCTGTGGAATGCCGGCGCACGTTCGACGCTGAGTAAAGTCGTGGACTCTTTTCGACCGGACTTAATCCATTACCACTCGATCTATCACCAGCTTAGTCCGTCGGTTCTTGGTGTTGGCAGTGTTCCCTCTGTGATGACGCTTCACGATTTCAAGCTCGTGGCCCCTTGTTACACCCTCGTGCGCGATGGTGCGGTTTGCACGAAGTGTGTGACGGAAAAATTCAAATTAAGCGCAGTTAGGTATTCTTGCGTCAAGGGAAGTCGTGTTGCGTCGGCTGTTTGCGCAGTTGAGTCGGTAGTGCATTGGCCTCGCTATCAGTCTTCGATTTCTCGCTTTATAGTTCCGTCAGAATACTCACGAGGGCACCTGATTAAGGGTGGCATGGCAGCTGACCAGGTGGTCGTTATCCCGTGGGGGGTGAAGCCTCCTGCCCCAGTTCAACTAGATAGTCCGCCCTCTTCTAGATTCTGGATATATGGAGCAAGGCTTCACGAGGCTAAGGGAATTGGCACTCTTCTCGATGCTTGGACTGCGGTCGATAACAGAGAAAATGTCACGTTGGTCGTTGCAGGCGATGGTGAGCTGAAGGGCCATGTGCAACAATTTGCCGATTCACGCTCGGACGTGATTTATTTAGGAAAGCTGAATTCGCAGGAACTCTCTGACTGGACTGCGGCGGCGGAAATTACCCTCGTACCATCGGTACAGCCGGAAACGATGGGCCTGTCTGCCATCGAATCCCTGGTGTTGGGTACTCCCATTATGTCGTCCGGAGCAGGTGCCCTTGATGATTTGACAGGTGAAGGCGTAATTTCGGTGGGGTCCTCTAGTGTCGATGATTGGATAAAATCAATTCAATACCATCTCAACTCCGCGCAACGGGTTTATGAGTTGCGCGATGGCCTCCATAGACGGAATCTGCAGCAATATTCGCACGGACAAATGACGGAGTCTATCGAGGCGGAATACTTTTCGGTGTTGTCGGCTCGCCATAACGGATTCTTGCGATCTGGGGACGACGCGAATGGCTGAGAACGTAGCCCCCCGGGACCGTATCAACGCAATTGCGTACGTCCGTGAGCCCTTCCGTCCGGATATACAGGGTCTCCGTGCGGTCGCGGTCTTGCTCGTTGTCTTCTACCATTCAGGGTTCGGCTTTAGTGGCGGTTATATCGGTGTTGACGTCTTTTTTGTGATCTCAGGCTATTTGATCACCCTCAATCTCTTGCAAGCCAAACAGTTAAACGGGCGGGTTCGTCTCGGCGAATTCTATAATAGGCGCGTAAGAAGGCTCCTGCCGGCAGCAACGCTGGTTGTTGTAGTCTGTTTCGTGATGACACGGTTCTTCGTGCCCTTCACGTCCTTTCATTCGGTGCTCGCTGACGGTCTTGCTTCGGTTACCTGGCTGTCGAACATCCGATTTGCCTTCGGTGGGGTTGATTATTTGTCAACTCAAAACCCCTCGCCTTTTCAACATTTTTGGTCGTTAGCTGTAGAAGAACAATTTTATTTACTGTGGCCGGCGCTAATTGTGCTATGCTGCTTGGGTTCTGGCCCGAATTGGCGTAGACGGGTTGGTCTATGGACCCTCTTGTTGGTCGTTTTGTCGCTTTTTGCGTCAGAGCTTTTGGTTCGTGAAGCCGCGCCATTTGCCTACTTTTCTCTGCCAAGTCGGGCTTGGGAACTAGGACTGGGTGCGCTGGTGGCCGTTTACCGACCGGTTGTTAATGCTCGTGTCAACGCTTACGACCGAGCTAATCCTGTTGCATGCCGATTTGCTTGCAACGTTGTGGTCTTTGGCGCGTTGGCGTCGATAGTTGTAACTGCCTTGGTGTATAGCTCGTCCACGGACTTTCCTGGTCTGAATGCCCTGGTTCCGACGGTCGCGGTTGCGTCCATAATTGCGGTTCCTGCGCATCTCGCAGGCGTAGGAGCCTCCCGACTGCTACAACTCGGTGTTTTTCAGTTTTTTGGGCGCATTTCGTATTCGCTGTATCTTTGGCATTGGCCGATAATCGTGGTCCCAGGTCTTCATGTTTGGTCAGATTTATCGTTTTTCATACGTTTGTCATTGTTTGCAGTTGCGGTAGGCCTCGCGTTGGTCACTTTCAATTATGTGGAGCATCGTTGGGTTGTGAGGCGTATATCTGGTGACGGAGTGCCCATGCGACGGCAGGGTTTTATTGCGCTTAGATTTGCGACTGCATGCATCTTGATTGGTTCGCTGTCGGCATTGATCCTGGTTTTGCCGGTCCGCACCGACTCGGGGATCGTTGCGAACGGGTGGTCGATGCCCGCCGTAGGCCAGGCCGTCCTGTCGCCATTTGTTCCGTCTAATCTGAAGCCGGATTTGCTCTCTGCGGCTGGAGATTTACCTGCTGTCTACAGTCAAGAGTGCAATGCGGACTTCCTTGAGACGTCAGCTAAAGTCTGTCGAGGCGGTGACGCCCTTGCTACACGTTCTATAGTTCTGTATGGAGATTCCCACGCCGCGCAGTGGTTTCCGGCGCTGGATCGAATTGGGCACACCGAAAACCTATCAGTACTTTCATATACAAAATCATCTTGCCCTTCTATTGACGTCGACGTTTGGAATGCAAGCCTCAACAGGCCGTATAGGGAATGTGATATATGGCGGGACAATGTACTTCGTGATATTTCGAAGATTTCGCCCGAAATCGTAGTCGTCTCCAATTTTCAATTTGACGAGATAGTATCCCCAAGCTTGAGTGAGGCAATAGACGCGGGGGTCAGCGGCTTGCTGGCAGGACTTCCCTCATCGTCAACAGTTTTTTCGTTAGAAGACAATCCTCGGTTTTCGACGTCGCCCGTAGATTGTTTGGCTTTGAACTTGGATGACGTGAAACCATGCTTCGTCAATTATCACGATGGTATATCTTCGCTGCGCCTTGCCCTGGAAAGGAAATTCTTTGTTCGGCAAGGAGCTAGCGTCATTACGACTAAAAATTGGTTCTGTCCGGGTGAAGTTTGCAGTCCGATTCAAGGCGACCTTCTGCTTTATCGAGACCGTCATCACATCACCGCGACGTACGCCGCACAGATGGCAGATGCTTTGGCTGCGGAGCTTGGGCTTTAGCATCGTTGGCGTACCTGCTTCGTTTGGTTCTCCAGAACATTGCCTGGCGATTATTATTGAGCGTTCTCGACGGAAGGAATACGGTGCGGGGAATCATTCTGGCGGGCGGCACGGGCTCACGGCTTCATCCGATCACGATGGGAGTGAGCAAACAGCTGGTCCCGGTCTACGACAAACCGATGATCTACTACCCCCTCTCGACCCTGATCCTCGCCGGGATCCGCGAGATCCTCATCATCACCACACCCCAGGACGCCGACCAATTCACACGCCTGCTCGGCGACGGCTCCCAATTCGGCATCTCCTTGACCTACCAGGTCCAACACGAACCCAACGGCCTCGCCCAAGCCTTCGTCCTCGGAGCCGAGCACATCGGCACCGACTCCGCAGCACTGGTGCTCGGCGACAACATCTTCTACGGCCCCGGC
>NZ_NOYR01000030.1:0-1651 GCF_002258885.1 Rhodococcus sp. 06-1474-1B
ACCCGATATCCATACCACTGCGGGTAAATTGGCCGATCTTCGTAAACGTCTGGGGGCTGCGGAGATGCCGTCGGGTGAGGCGGCGGTGGAGCGGGTCCACGCGAAGGGCAAGTTGACCGCGCGTGAGCGGATCACCGCCCTGCTCGACGAGGGCTCGTTCGTCGAACTCGATGCGTTGGCGCGGCACCGATCACAGAATTTCGGGTTGGGTGACAATCGCCCCTTCGGTGACGGTGTCGTCACCGGCTACGGCACGGTCGACGGCCGCGATGTGTGCGTGTTCTCCCAGGACGCGACCGTCTTCGGCGGCAGTTTGGGGGAGATCTACGGCGAGAAGATCGTCAAGGTGATGGACCTGGCGATCAAGACCGGGCGGCCGTTGGTGGGCATCAACGAAGGTGCCGGGGCCCGCATCCAGGAGGGGGTGGTCTCCCTCGGGTTGTACGGGGAGATCTTCCACCGCAACGTCCGCGCATCCGGGGTGATCCCGCAGATCTCGGTGATCATGGGCCCCGCCGCCGGTGGGCACGTCTACTCACCGGCGTTGACCGATTTCGTGGTCATGGTCGATGGCACCAGTCAGATGTTCGTCACCGGCCCCGATGTGATCAAGACCGTCACCGGGGAGAACGTGACGATGGAAGAGCTCGGTGGCGCGCACACTCACATGGAGAAGTCCGGGGTCGCGCATTACGTCGCGTCCGGGGAGCAGGACGCCCTCGACTACGTCCGCGACCTTCTGTCGTATTTGCCGTCGAACAATCGGGCCGATGCCCCGCGCACGGTGGCGTCGGATCCTGTTCTCGGATCCATCGAGGATTCGTTGACGGCGGAGGATCTCGAACTCGACACGTTGATTCCGGATTCGCCGAACACTCCGTACGACATGCACGAGGTGATCCGCCGGATCCTCGACGACGACGAATTCCTCGAAGTCCAAGAGGGGCGGGCCCGCAACATCATCGTCGGGTTCGGGCGGATCGACGGTCGGTCGGTGGGGATCGTGGCCAATCAGCCGACCCAGTTCGCGGGAACGTTGGATATCGATGCCTCGGAGAAAGCGGCCCGGTTCGTCCGCACGTGTGATTGTTTCAACGTTCCGATCATCACGTTGGTCGATGTGCCGGGGTTCCTGCCCGGGACGGGCCAGGAATACAACGGCATCATCCGGCGTGGAGCGAAGTTGTTGTACGCCTACGGGGAGGCGACGGTCGGGAAGATCACCGTCATCACCCGCAAAGCCTATGGCGGGGCGTACGACGTGATGGGGTCCAAGCACATGGGTGCCGACGTCAATTTGGCGTGGCCGACGGCGCAGATCGCGGTGATGGGTGCCTCGGGTGCGGTCGGGTTCGTCTACCGCAAGCAGTTGCTCGAGGCCGCGAAGAACGGTGAGGACGTCGATGCATTGCGGCTGACGTTGCAGCAGCAGTACGAGGACACGTTGGTCAATCCGTACGTCGCTGCCGAACGCGGGTATCTCGATGCGGTCATCCCGCCCAGTCACACCCGCGGACAGATCGTGACCGCGTTGCGGCTGCTCGAACGCAAACAAGTGACCCTGCCCCCGAAGAAACACGGAAACATCCCACTATGAGCGAAGCGAATCATGACGCAGTGAGCGGCGAAGCGAATCATGACGCAGTGAGCG
>NZ_NOYR01000030.1:2546-3804 GCF_002258885.1 Rhodococcus sp. 06-1474-1B
CGCACCCGCGAGGAAATCCCCGAACTGTTCGACTCCGCCACCCGCGAAGCCGTCGCCGCATTCGGGCGCGGGGAATGCTTCGTCGAACGCTACCTCGACAAACCACGCCACGTCGAAGCCCAGGTCATCGCCGACCAACACGGCAACGTCATCGTCGCCGGCACCCGCGACTGCTCCCTGCAACGCCGCTTCCAGAAACTCGTCGAAGAAGCCCCCGCCCCGTTCCTCACCGACGCCCAACGCAAAGAAATCCACTCCAGCGCCAAAGCGATCTGCCTCGAAGCCGGCTACTACGGTGCCGGGACCGTCGAATATCTCGTCGGCCAAGACGGCCTCGTCAGCTTCCTGGAGGTCAACACCCGGCTGCAGGTCGAGCACCCCGTCACCGAGGAAACCTCCGGCATCGACCTGGTGCTGCAGCAGTTCCGCATCGCCAACGGCGAAGAACTGACGATCACCGAAGACCCCGAACCGCGGGGGCATTCGTTCGAGTTCCGGATCAACGGTGAAGACGCCGGGCGTGGGTTCCTGCCCGCCCCCGGACCGGTCACCACCTTCACCGCCCCCTCCGGTCCGGGTGTCCGCGTCGATTCCGGTGTCGAATCCGGCAGTGTGATCGGGGGCCAGTTCGATTCGATGCTCGCCAAACTGATCGTCACCGGAGCCACCCGCGAGGAAGCCCTCGCCCGTTCGCGTCGCGCGTTGGCCGAATTCACCGTCGACGGGTTGGCGACGGTGATCCCGTTCCACGCGGCGGTGGTCTCCGATCCGGCGTTCATCGGTGACGGTGACTCCTTCTCCGTGCACACCCGGTGGATCGAAACCGAATGGGACAACCAGGTTCCCCCGTTCACCGCCGGGCAACCGATCGACGACGACGAGGCCCTGCCGCGGCAGTCCGTCATCGTCGAGGTCGGGGGCCGACGCGTCGAGGTCTCGCTGCCGGGCGAGTTCACCCTCGGCGGTGGTAGCGGCGGGAATGCCGGTGCGGTGCGGCGTAAGCCCAAGGCCCGCACCCGTGGTGGTGCCGGAGCAGGCGCAGCCTCCGGTGACTCGGTGACCGCACCGATGCAGGGCACTGTGGTCAAAGTCGCCGTCGACGAAGGCCAGGAAGTCGAGGTCGGGGACCTCGTCGCTGTCCTGGAAGCGATGAAAATGGAAAACCCCGTCACCGCCCACAAAGCAGGCACCATCACCGGCCTGAGCGTCACCGCAGGCGACGCCATCACCCAAGGCACCGTCCTCGCAGAAATCAAGT
>NZ_NOYR01000029.1:0-1471 GCF_002258885.1 Rhodococcus sp. 06-1474-1B
GGCGGGTTCTAACGATCCCCGCAACACCCTCGATTTGAGGGAGTTGCGGGGATCGTGGCATGTGCTGGGTTGAAGGTGCGGTTTTTCGAGGCGTTGGACCGTGAGGACGGGAATGTCAGCGCGGCCGCACGCTGTGTCGGGGTGAACCGGAACACTGCCTTCGGGTGGGTTCGTCAGGCGGGTGTGCAAGGGCGCGGAAAGAGCGGCCGGGCCGAGCATTCGGGTCGGGGACGATACGAGGAACTCCGCTCGTCGGGAATCTCGCGGCGCGAGGCTGCTCGGGAGGTCGGGGTCCACCTCCGGACCGCGCAGGACTGGGACGGGGGCATCCGCAAGATCGGTGGTGCGCGCCTGCACCCGGGTGGTCGACGTATCGACTACAAAACCGGTATGACAACGTTCGTCACCGCTGCTCAGAGGCCGTCGCTGGCCCGCATCGAGTCCACACTGCACCCTCGGTATCTGACGGTGACCGACCGTGAACACATCGCCGACCTGCGTCGAGCCGGGTGTTCGCTGCGTGAGATCGGACGCCGCCTCGGCCGGGCGGCCTCGACCGTCAAACGCGAGATCGACACCTACGGCATCGCCGACGAGTACCACCCGCACCGGGCACATCGGCTGTGGGCTATCTCGCGTGCCCGGCCGAAACCGGCGAAGCTGGCGGCACAGGGTTCGCTCCGGTCCTACGTCGCCGGCAAACTCGCCCTGCAGTGGTCGCCCGAGCAAATCTGCCACGCTCTAGTTGTCGACTTCCCCGATGACAAGGCGATGCGTGTGAGCACCGAAACGATCTACCAGGCCATCTACGTACAGTCGCGCGGCGGACTACGCCGAGAAGTTGCTGCCGCATTGCGCACCGGACGTACTCGCCGCGTACAGCACCGCTCACCCGAGCAGCGCACCTCACGATTCGTCGATGCGATGGTGATGATCTCCGAGCGGCCGGCGGAGGTCGCCGACCGCTCCGTGCCCGGGCACTGGGAGGGTGATCTGATCGTCGGTACTCGATCGGAGTCGGCGATCGTGACATTGGTCGAGCGTTCTACCCGGTACCTGCTTCTCGGTCACCTCCCCGGCGGGCACACTGCAGAGGAGGTCCGGGACGTTCTGGTTCCTCTGATCGGTTCTCTCCCAACGCATTTGCGCGGTTCACTGACGTGGGACCAAGGGTGCGAGATGGCAGCGCACAAGCAGTTCAGCGTCGCCACCGGGGTGCCGGTGTACTTCTGCGATCCACACTCACCATGGCAACGCGGATCGAACGAGAACACCAACGGCTTGCTACGCCAGTACTTCCCCAAAGGCACGGACCTGTCCGTGTACAGCGCCACCGACCTCGAGAACGTTGCCCACCGCCTCAACTCCCGTCCACGCAAAACGCTCGGCTGGAAAACTCCAGCCGAGCGTTTACGTGATCTACTGACAGGCATCTGACCATCAGGTGTTGCGAGGACCCCTAGAATCCGCC
>NZ_NOYR01000022.1:0-513 GCF_002258885.1 Rhodococcus sp. 06-1474-1B
GAACCCGACGCCGATGCACCGTTCGTCCGCCTGGCCGACGAAGCATTCGCACTCGGCGGACAAACCTCCGCGGAGTCGTACCTGGTCATCGACAAAATCTTGGACGCCGCCGCCAAATCCGGAGCCGACGCCATCCACCCCGGCTACGGTTTCCTCTCCGAGAACGCCGACTTCGCCCAAGCTGTCATCGATGCAGGCCTGATCTGGATCGGACCGTCCCCTCAGTCCATCCGCGATCTCGGCGACAAGGTCACCGCCCGCCACATCGCCGCCCGCGCCAAAGCCCCCTCGGTCCCCGGTACCTCCGAACCGGTCAAAGACGCCGACGAAATCCTCGCGTTCGTCGACGAACACGGCCTCCCCATCGCCATCAAAGCCGCCTTCGGTGGCGGCGGCCGCGGCATGAAAGTGGCCCGCACCCGCGAGGAAATCCCCGAACTGTTCGACTCCGCCACCCGCGAAGCCGTCGCCGCATTCGGGCGCGGGGAATGCTTCGTCGAACGCTACCTCGAC
>NZ_NOYR01000007.1:0-1178 GCF_002258885.1 Rhodococcus sp. 06-1474-1B
CGCGAGAGTTCGATCACCGACAACACCGACCTCGGGTCGTCGCTGGCGAGGATCACTCCGGCCGACGCGATAGCAACGTCGGTACCCGCGCCGATAGCGATACCGACATCGGCCTGCGCGAGAGCCGGTGCGTCGTTGACTCCGTCACCGACCATCGCCACGGTGCGCCCTTCCTGTTGAAGTTCAGCAACGTTGTGGGACTTGTCTTCCGGTTTCACCCCCGCGAAGTAGCGGTCCACACCGAGCTCGGTGGCGACGGACTTCGCGACGGCTTCGGCATCACCGGTGATCATCACCACCGCGATTCCGCGCGCATGCAACGCGTCTACCGCAGTGCGTGATTCGGGCCGGATCTCGTCGGCGAGCGCAAGGGCACCGATCACAGCACCGTCGGCCAGGACGTGCAGGATGATCGCCCCGTCGCCCCGCCACCGGTCGGCGACAGCAAGTTCGGATCCGCGCTCCTGCTCGAGCAGCGCGGGCCCGCCGACCTGCACGCGGGTGCCGTCGACGTCCGCAGAGACCCCGACGGCGGGAGACGACTGGAAGTCTGCTGCAGCCGGGACGGTCAGGTTCCGCGCGCGTGCGGCCGCAACGATGGCGCGAGCCAGGGGATGTTCTGAGTCGGCTTCTGCGGCAGCGGCCAAAGCGAGGACCTCGTCGGCGGTGCGCCCGTCTGTCACCTCGATTGCGGTGACGGTGGGTTCACCCTTGGTGAGGGTCCCGGTCTTGTCGAAGAGCACGGTGTCCACCGTGCGCATTGTTTCGAGTGCGAGCCGGTCCTTGACCAGGACACCGCCGCGGGCTGCGCGTTCGGTGGCGATGGAGACCACCAGCGGAATCGCCAGTCCGAGTGCGTGCGGGCAGGCGATGACCAACACGGTGATGGTGCGGATGACGGCGTCGTCGGGCATCCCGACCAGAGTCCACACAGCGGCGGTGATGATCGCGGCACCGAGAGCGAACCAGAACAGCCAACCGGCGGCCGTGTCGGCGATGCGCTGAGCGCGCGAGGTCGAGTTCTGGGCGTCGGCGACCAAGCGGCCGATGCCGGCGAGGGCGGTGTCCTCCCCTACTGCGGTGACCTGGACGCGCAGACCGGAGTCGGTGGCTACCGTGCCGGCGACAACTTGGTCGCCGTCGCTGCGGCGGACGGTGCGTGATTCGCCGGTGATCAT